>CAVZRY010000004.1:0-263706 GCA_963777805.1 uncultured Microthrixaceae bacterium
TTCGGTCCTGAACTCCGCCTACCGGACCAATGTCGAGCCCACTGCCGCCGGCCTGTCTCCTGCCGTCGCCGACCCGGTGACCGAGGGCATCGGCGGAGCGCTCGCGGTGGCCGATCAGCTGGGTGCCGACGGCACCGCGCTCGTCCGATGCCGCCCGAGAGGCCTTCGTCGACGGCATGGTCCCAGCGCTGTACCTGGCGGCGGGTCTCGCTCCGAACCGCGCCTGCATCCGAGCGACCAGACCGACTCACGAATCGACGGCGATCGCTCGATCTGAAGGCGACGATGCCGGGGCCCCGGGCACCCCGCGCCACGCGTCGACGGCGGCCATCAGCCTCTCCATCAACGACGCCAGGCGTTCACGGTCCTCGGCGTCGAAGGTGTCGAGCATCTCGGACAGCAGGGTGTTCGCCCGGGCCCGCACCCTCTCGTGCAGACGACGACCGGCCTCACTCGGCACGACCAGGACCACACGGGCATCGAGGCGGTCAGCGGCCCGGTCGACCAGCTTCAGCTGCTGCAGCCGGGCCACGGTCCGGGTGGCCGTGGACGGATCGACGTGCAAGAGCGAAGCCACGTCACCCATCCGCACCGGGGCATGGGACACGATCAGATCGAGGGCGTCGGCCTGGGCGACCTCGAGGGGCGGGTCCGGCTCGTACAGGAACGCCCGGACCGGCCCCGTCGAGCCGGCCCGCCGGAGATCCCGCCACCCAGCTCGAATCCGCTCCGCAACCAGATCACTCCCTGGGGGTGGCGCCTCGGGCATGGCCCCCACCCTAGTCACTTGTACTCTGCAAGTAGGTGGTTGTAGTCTGCAATCATGTCGACCACGACGACCCAGCCTGCCCCTGGTCTCACGCACAAGCAGATCCTCGTGGTCTTCGCCGGCCTGATGGCCGGCATGCTTCTCGCCGCCCTCGATCAGACCATCGTCTCGACCGCGCTCCCCACGATCGTGGGCGAGCTCGGCGGCCTCGACCACCTCTCGTGGGTGGTCACGGCCTATCTGCTGACCACCACGGCCAGCACCCCGCTCTACGGCAAGCTCTCCGACATCTACGGCCGCCGCCTCATGTTCCAGTCGGCGATCATCATCTTCGTCGTGGGATCGATGCTGTGCGGGCTGTCCCAGAACATGCTCCAGCTCATCGCCTTCCGCGGCCTCCAGGGGATCGGAGCCGGTGGCCTGATGGCCATGGCGTTCGCCATCATCGGCGACATCGTCTCGCCACGGGAGCGAGGGCGCTACACGGGCTACCTCGGGGCGGTCTTCGCGGTCGCCTCCGTCGCGGGACCGCTGCTCGGAGGGTTCTTCGTCGACAACCTCACGTGGCGATGGGTCTTCTACGTCAACGTACCGATCGGTATCGCGGCCTTCGTCATCACGAGCTCCGTGCTGCGCCTGCCCTTCGCACGCCAAGACCACGAGATCGACTTCGTCGGAGCGGCGCTGCTCGTCGCCGGCGTCTCGACCCTGCTGCTGGGTCTGGTCTGGGGCGGCAGCGAGTACCCGTGGGGCTCGCCGGTCATCGTCGGTCTCCTCGCCGCCGCCGCAGTGTTGACCGCCGCGTTCCTCTGGTGGGAGAACCGCACCCCAGAGCCGATCCTGCCGCTTCGGCTGTTCCGCGGCCGCGTCTTCAGTGCCGGGGTCGCCCTGTCGTTCCTCCTCGGCGGTGCGATGTTCGGCGCGATCGTGTTCCTGCCGTTGTTCCTCCAGGTGGCCACCGGAGCCACAGCCACCAATTCCGGCCTCCTCTTGTTGCCACTCATGGCCGGGGTCATGACCACCTCGATCCTCTCTGGACGCGTCATCGCCAAGACCGGTCACTACCGCAGATGGCCCATCGCTGGCATGGGCACCGCGGCGGTCGGCATGTACCTGCTGTCGACGATGGAGCCCGACACCAGTCGGGTCGCCAGCTCCCTCTACATGTTGGTCGCGGGCGTGGGACTCGGCATGGTCATGCAGGTCCTGATCCTGGCTGTACAGAACGGCGCCGACTTCAAGGACCTGGGGGTCGCCACCTCCTCGGTGAACTTCTTCCGTAGCCTCGGTGGGTCCTTCGCGGTCTCGCTCTTCGGGGTGCTCTTCGCCACTCTGCTCGAGGACAAGCTCGCCGCACTCATCCCGCCGGGGGCACTCGGTTCGGCGGGTTTGAACCCCGAGGCGCTGACGGCCAGCCCCGAACAGATCCAGGCCCTCCCGCCGGACATCCTCCTGCCCGTGACCCAGGCGATGTCGGAGTCGATCACGGCGATCTTCCTGTGCACGGTGCCGCTCCTGGCGATCGGCGTCGCGATCGCCATCGCCCTTCCCGAGCTGCCGCTCAAGGACACCACCCACATCGGCTCCACCCTCGAAGGCGCCGAGATCACCGTGGCCGAGATCGCCGGGGGTGAAGCGGCCGTCGACGAGCTCACCAGCCATGAGACCGTCGCCATCGACGCGGACGGAGTGCCCCGTTGACCTTCTCGACCGACGCCGAGCCCGACCTGGGGCCGAGCGACCCGTGAGGGTGCCGGCGTGAGGTCATGGCGTCGCTAGCCATCGTGGTGGGCGTCGACGGATCCGAGCGATCCTTGGCGGCGCTGGCCGCCGCGGTCCGGCTGGCTGCCGCGACCGGCAACCGCCTCGTCGCCGTCCACGTCGTCCACGCCCACTCCCTGGGGACCGCGGCCCCGGTCAGCGGTGCCGGGGCGATCGCCGTCGCCGACGACGAGGCCACCGATCGGTGTCACATGGACTGCGAACTGGTCCTGGCCGGTGCCGATGTCGATTGGCAGTTCGAGGCCCGCCACGGTGATCCGGTCACCGAGCTGGCCCGAGCCGCGGCCGACCACGACGCGATCTGCGTCACCATCGGGCGCAGCCTTCGGCGCCGCTCCATCCGCGGTTCACGATCGACCATGAAGCACCTGGTGCACCGCTGCGACCGCCCCGTGCTCATCGTTCCCTCCCAATCGTGAACGTGCCGCTCCTCATGGGCCCGCCTGATGCTCCGCTCACCCCATCACCCGGCATCACCGCGGCGCCGAGGCTCTGAGAGGCGACGGTGAACGAGGGCATCGTCTACATCGATGAGCACGTGGTCGTGGCGTGTCCTCCCGAGGATGCGCTCACCTGCCTGGACGGGCCGACGGCGATCGCCGCATGGTTCGGTGGCCACGGCTGCGGATCTCGAACCACGATCGGCTCAGCTGCCGGCGACCTCGTCCTCGAACGGGCCCACGAGGAATGGCTGCCCGACGACGGCGCACTCCTGGTGGTCGGGACGACTGCCGACCTCTGGTTTCGCGCCCACCTCACCGTGCGAGCCGTCATGCGGCCCGGTGCGCACCCGTACCTCCAGCCGGGCACCGAGATCTGGACCCACGTCGAGCTCGGACCGGCCAATCGAGCGTCGAGGCCGAGCACAGTGATCCGAGACGTCCTCCGGTTCGGCCTCGACCACCTTCGTCTCGAGCTCGACACCTGCTGACCACGCGCCAGCTCTCCCGACGAGGTTATTGCGCGGCAACGAACCGATGAACTGCGCTCGTGGTACTCAGGTGACTTCGCCGGTCGGCGCGAGTCCTCCCCAGAGCACGACCAAGGCGTCGAGGGACTTGTCAACGTCGAGGTTGCCGTGAAGCATCAGTGAGTGCAAGCCGACGACGGTCACGGCACCGAAGATGGCGGTTGCCGTCGGGTCGGGATCGACCGGCCGGATCTCTCCGGACTCCACACCTTCGCTGAGGATCTTGCGCACGGGTGCCTGGAACGCCCGGTCCATACCTGCGGCGATGTCGGGGAGCTTTCCCGCTCGACCGAGGTTGGCGACCAGGAGCTGACTCGTGGCCGGCCGCGCCGCCATGGCACCGAGTTGTGCTCGAACGACGTTGCTGAGACGGGTCCGAGTGTCTTCACACGTGGCCGCGGCGGCTTCGACGCTGGTGGCGATGTCGCCGAGCATGCTGGTCAGGAGGAAGGCGAGGACCTGCTCCTTGGAGCGGAAGTGGTAGTAGAGGGTGGCCCGCGGGACGCCGGTGGCGATGGCGATCTCATCCATGGTCACGTCGTCGAAGGATGTGCCGTAGGACTCCGCCGCGACCAGGATCTGCTGGCCGAGCTCCTGTGGGACGTCCTTCATGTCCACGAGTGTTGCCGATCCTCGCGCGGTGCCGGTGCGGCGACGGGGATGTTTTCGTTGCAGGCGGTCGGGTCGGCCGGGTCGGCTCGGTCGATGCGACGCTCCGTCGAGGGGGACACCATGAGCCGAATGCTACCCAGATTCTTGGATGTCTCGTCCAAACTCGTCATTGGTAGCTGGTAGAACGTTCACATGCACCAGGAACCTCGTCGCGTGGAGTTCGAACCCACGCCAGGGGTCACGCTGGTCGGCGACGAATGGGGACCCGCGGGTCCCGAGGTTCTCCTCCTCGGCGGCGCCGGGCAGACCCGCCAAGCCTGGGGCGCTACTGGAAGTCGACTCGGTGCAGCCGGCTTCCATGCTCAGGCCTTCGACCACCGAGGCCACGGCGAGAGCACCTGGGTCGGACCAGGCGGCTACGAGATGGACGCCTTCGTCGACGACACGGCCTCCCTCGCGCTGTCGACCCCGGAACCACCGGCCATCGTCGGCGCGTCCCTCGGCGGCCTCGCCGCACTCATCGGCATCGGGCTACGGCGAAGCGTCAGGGCCACAGCCCTGGTGCTGGTCGACATCGCCCCCCGCATCGAGATGAGCGGCGCCCGGCGCGTCCTCAGCTTCATGGCTGCCTACCCCGACGGGTTCGAATCCCTCGACGCGGCATCCCGAGCCATCGCTCGCTATCTCAACCGTGACCGCCCTCCGACGACCGACGGGCTCAACCGAGTGCTCCGGCCCGCCGGCGATCGGTGGCTGTGGCACTGGGACCCGCACGTGCTGAATGGCATCGGCCGGCTCCTCGATGGCGACGACGCCACGGCAGCCGCCCGAGCCGAAGTCGTCAGCGACCTCCTCCACGAAGCGGCGCGGAACCTCGATCTGCCCACGCTGCTCGTGCGCGGCGGCCTCAGCGACGTGGTGTCACAGGAGGGTGCGGACGAGTTCCTGCGAGCGGCACCGCAAGCTCGCTTCGTCGATGTGACCGACGCCGGCCACATGGTGGCGGGCGACCAGAACGACATCTTCGGCGACGTGATCGTCGACTTCCTCACCGAGGTCCGCCGATAGCGCCGGCGCCGGGCCGGCGCAACGAGCTCACGGCCCACATCGTACGTGCAGACGAAGCATCCAAGAAAAGTTGGACTTGTCATCCAATCACAACGTACAGTTCGGTCGGAGATCGTTTTCGGCCTGGGTGCACGGACGATCAAAGGGGGACGGCTGATGCTGAACGACGCTGTGGATGACCTCGTCGCGGAGATCCTTACCCCGGGGCCGGACCGTGAGCCCTACGACGCCTATCGCCGGCTTCGTGAGGAGGCGCCGGTGCACCGTTCCGTAGCAACGGGCGTGTGGAGCCTCACTCGGTATGACGACGTCAAGGCGGTCCTGCACGATCGGCGGTTCGGGCGGGGCCGCGATCTGCGGGCCCCAGGGCTCGCTGGTCTGGTGGGTGGTGTCGACGCCGGACGGGATCGGCTCCGGGCCATGGGCGACACCATGCTGTTCGCCGACCCGCCAGAGCACGGAAGGCTGCGGGGACTCGTCAGTCGTGCGTTCACACCGAGGCGCATCGAGGCGCTTCGCCCCACGATCGAGTGGCTCGTCGAACCCTTGCTCGACGATCTGGCGGGCGCGGGCTCAGGCGACGTCCTGGACCTGTTCGCCTTTCCGTTCCCCGTGGCCGTCATCGGCGAGCTGCTCGGCGTGCCGGGCACGGATCAGGGCGCGTTCCGCTCGCTGGTCCGCGACAGCACGGCGTTCATCGAGGCTGCGCCCTCCGAAGCCGAGCTCGATCGGGCGGAGACCGCGCTGGCCACCATGACGGCCTATTTCAATGACCTGGTCGACCACCGGTCAAAGCGCCCAGCGGACGATCTGCTCTCCGCGATGCTCGCGGTGGATGCCGGCGGCGATCGCCTGACCCGCGAGGAGATCGTCTCGACCGCGATCCTGCTCTTCGGCGCCGGCTTCGAGACCACGACCAACCTGATCGGCAACGGGCTGCTCACGCTCCTCCGACACCCCGACGAACTCGCACGACTGCGTACCGACCCAATGCTGGTGCCAGGCGCGGTCGAGGAGATTCTGCGTTATGAGAGCCCCGTGCAGATCAACGCTCGGACGGCGCTGCACGACGCTGATCTCCTGGACGAGCCCATCGAGTCCGGGACACTCGTGGTCACCTTCCTCGGCGCCGCCAACCGAGATCCGCTGCGCTACGAGGAGCCCGAGACCTTCGATGTCGGCCGCGCCGACGTCCAGCCGCTCAGTTTCGGGTGGGGGATACACCACTGCCTCGGTGCCGAACTTGCCCGAGTCGAAGGCCAGATCGCCTTCGAACGGCTCCTCGATCGGTTCCCGCGCATGGACCTCGTCAACGACCGAGCCTCCTGGCGCCCGAGCCTGACCATCCGAGGTCTCAAGGAGCTGCCTGTGCAGGTGACCCCGGCCTGACCGATCCCGTCTCCCACCGTACGACTCGGACGTCGCCCGAACGTCGATGACCACCTCGTCGAACCCCGGGAGTGTTCGAGGGCCGCCTCACCCGGCGATTCCAACCGCGCCCCCGCGTGTGATCGAACCGGACGACGGCCGGGAGATGTGGCCGTTCGACGGCGAGCAGCAACGCCGGGCAATCGCCTACCCGTCGGCGCCCGGCTCGGGCTCCCGGTGACTGGCCTGATCGCCTAGCCACGCCACGCCACGCGGTATTGTCTCCGCTTGATGTCAACAACTGCTGACTTAGGCACCGCGGATCACCAGCCACGCAACATCACCGTGGCCCTGGTGATCGGCGCGCTGACGGTTTCGGTGACCTCCACGCTGGGGACGCCGTTGATCCCGACCATCGCAGACAGCCAAGGGGTGTCGCTCGAGACCGCACAGTGGTTGCTCACCATCACGATGCTGGTGGGTGCGGTCGTGACGCCGGTCATCGGCCGGCTGGGTGACGGAGCTCGGCGGGCGCGCCTGTTGCATTTCACCCTGGGGTCGGTCGTCGCTGGCTCACTCGTCGCCGGAACGGCCCAACGCTTCCCCCAGCTCCTGGCCGGTCGTGCGATCCAGGGCATCGGCTACGCCACGGTTCCGCTCGCCATCGCCCTGGCTCGTGAGCTCCTCGAGGGCGAACAGCAGCGGCGGGCGATAGCCGCGCTCTCCATCACGGTTGCCGTCGGCGCTGGATTGGGTTTCCCGGTGACCGGGCTCATCGCCGAGTACGCCGACTACCACACCGCCTTCCTGGTCGCCGCCGCCTTCGGGCTGATGGCGATCGCATTGCTACGACGGCACCTACCCCGATCCGCCGCCGAGCACGAACCGGTGGAGCTCGACTGGGCGGGTGCCGTCCTCTTGGGTGTCGGCTTGGGAAGCCTGCTGTTGGCCATCACGAAGGGTGCGGGTTGGGGGTGGAGTGAGCCGCCGATCCTCGGCCTGCTGTCGCTCGCTTTCCTCACGTTGGCGTGCTGGGGTGTCGTCGAATGGCGGACACCCCATGCGCTCGTCGATCTCCGCCTGTCGGCCCGGCGCCCCGTCCTCGGTGCGAACCTCACGGCGGTGCTCGTGGGCATGGGTATGTTCATGGGCTTGGCGCTCGTGAATCGGCTCGCTCAGACGCCGACGTCGCAGGGCTACGGGTTCTCGACCTCGTTGGTGGTGACCGGACTGGTGCTCCTCCCCCTGTCGGTCGGAAGTGTTGTGTCCCAGCGGATCGCTCGCGCCATGGCAAGCCGGTTCGGGATGAGGACGGTTCTTGCTGTTGGCTGCCTCGTCGTCGGACTCTCGCTGGCCTACACCGCGGGGAACCATGATCACCTGACCCAGCTCGCGCTGCTGACGGTCCTGCTCGGCGTCGGGGTGGGGACCACCTTCGCCGCCATGCCGGCCCTCATCGTGGCGTCGGTCCCTGAACACCGGACAGGCAGCGCGATGAGCCTCAACCAGGTCCTGCGGACGGTCGGCGGGGCGCTGGGGAGTGCCCTCGCCGCCATGATCCTGGCCTCCCACACACCCCACGGTGAGCGATTCCCAAGTGAGGATGCGTTCACCACGGCGTTCCTCGTCGGGGCACTCGCGTGTGTCGGCGGACTGATCGTCAGCTTGGCGGTCGTGCCGCCTTCCGCCGCTTCCACCCCGGCCGGCGCGGCGGTGGAGGAGCTCGAACTCCTCATGGAGGAGGCGGCGGCCGGGGCGGGCACCGGGCCTTCGACCTTCGACGGGGAAGACGACCGGTGAGCGCTCGACCGTCCCTCGAAGTCTCCGCTCGATCCCCTCGGCGACGCGACGCCGACGCGACGCGACGGGCCCTCGTCGAGGCCGCTGGATCATTGTTCGACGAGAAGGGCTTCGAAGGCGCGACGACCAGAGAGATCGGGGCACGCGCCGGCGCAGACCCGGCCCTCATCGCCCGCTACTTCGGAACGAAGGAGGGCCTGTACCTCGCCGTGCTCGAGGACCCCGAACGGGCCGGTACGGTCGCGCTCGCCGATCAGGATCTCGACACCTGCCTGCGGCTCCTGCTCGCTCGGTGGAGCCAACGAGGGCGATCTCCGGTGGCTACGGCGCTCACGGCATCCGATCTGTCTCCCGAGGTGACCGCGCAACTGCGTCGGGTCCTCGACCTCCGGGTCATCGCCCCGCTCACCGCGGCGCTGCGCGACGCGGGAGCCGATGGCGACCTGCGCGTCGAAGCCGAGTTGGCGGTCGCGCTCATCGTAGGAATCGCCGTGGGTCGGACCCACGCCGCCCTTCCGGCCCTCGCCGTCCTCAAGGACGACGACCTGGTCTCGCGACTGCTACCACTCCTCGCCCCGGGACCGACGACCTGAAGCCCGTTCCTGACCGGAGCGGCGGGTCAGGTACGGAACTGGCACTTCCCCGCGTCGAGGACCACGCGACCGTCGTCGCCCGTGGTCTGGAAGACGGCCTCGCCGCCGTCGACCCACATGTTCACGGTGAGCGACTCGCCGGGAAATACCGGTGATGAGAAGCGCCCGTCCATGGCCGTGAAACGGGCCGGGTCGCTGTCACAGAGGGTGTGCAGCAGAGCACGACCCGTGAACCCGAAGGTGCACAGACCGTGCAGGATCGGTCGGTCGAAGCCGGCCAGGGCCGCGAACTGCGGGTCGGAGTGCAGCGGGTTGCGGTCACCGGAGAGCCGGTACAGCAGGGCCTGGTCGGGACGGGTCTGGTAGGTCACCGAGTGGTCGGGGGCCCGGTCCGGCGGGACGTTCTGGGGCCCGGAGGGACCACGGTCACCGCCGAAGCCACCCTCGCCCCGGATGAAGGCCGACATCATGGTGTCGAACAGCGGCTCGCCGGTGGCGACGTCGGTCGAGCGGGTCTCCATCACCACGAGGGCGCCCTTGCCCTTGTCGTAGATGCCGGTGATCTCGGTCTGGCTGGAGACCGTGCCGCTCACCGGAAGGGGCTGGTGCAGCCGAACGCCCTGCTCGCCGTGCACCAGCATCGCCCAGTTGAAGTCGCCGAGGCTGGTCAGGCCGCCGCCGATGGCCGCGAGCACCACGGGCATGGTCGGCAGGACCTTCTGGTCCACGTCGATGGAGTTCTCGGTGACGAAGGCCAGCTCATCGGTCCCCGACCCCACGCCCAGGGCGTAGAGGATGGCGTCCTTGGAGTCCCAGGAGGACTCGGTCGGCTCGCTGACGGTCCCGACGGCGTCGAGGTTGAGGGGCATCGCGGCTCTCCTACTTCTTGTCGTTGCCGAACACGTCGATGGTACCTGCGTCGCCGGACCTGACGCACAGCTCCCGCCAACCGGCCGTCGCCACTTTGCCGCCGGCTACTCGGGCTGCAGCAAACATACAACAGTCCTCGTACTCTGTCGCAAACGGCAACAGAGCACACCCACGAGCCGGATCCGACCCGCTTGACCTGAACCGTGGGGCGAAAGACGTACCCCGTCGCTACGGAGCGGGCGTCGACCTCATTGGCGGGCGGCGACCAGGCGCTCGGCGTTTCCGCCCATCACGAGATCCTGGTCGGCCGCGCTCATCCCGGTGAGCAGCTCGCGGAACTCCGTGGGGCGGGCGAGGCCCTCCGGATGGGGAAAGTCCGAGCCGAACACCACCTGCCCAACCCCGATCGCCTCCGCCAACGTGCCGATGTCCTCTTCGTGGTACGGGGAGACGAAGACCTTCTCCCGCACGATCTCGCTGGGGCGGCCGGCTACGTACCCTCCCGGCCACGGGCCGTTTCGACCCATGCCCTTCATCTTGTCCATGGCGGCCAGCAGGTACGGGACCCACAGCGAGCCGTTCTCCACGGAGAGGACCCGAATGCGGGGGAAGCGTCCGAAGAAGTTGTAGAAGACCAGGCCGGCGAGGGTCTGCATGATCGGCAGGTCGCCGTAGAACGACGTCCACTGGAACGCCGACTGCTGGTGGGCCGGGGGGTTGGCGACCTCGCCCCATGCCGTGGAGTAGCGCTCGTTGAAGCCGGACTCGGCGATGTGGAACGCCACGGTCAGCCCCGCTTCGTCGGCCCGGGCCCAGAAGGGGTCGAACACCGGGTCCGCCGGACACCTGCCCGCTTGGGGGCCGGGTCGCAGGTGGATGCAACGGGCGCCCTCGTCGATGAGCCACGCCAACTCGGCCACGGCGGCATCGACGTCGAGCAGTGACACCAACGGCACGCCGTAGATCCGCCCGTCACCTCCGAACCCCCAGTCCTCGAGCAACCATCGGTTGAACGCGGCGAGGTTCCTGGAGGTTCGGCGAGGGTCGTCGGCCATGAAGTGCTCGACGCAGACCCCGAGCGTCGGGAAGAGCAGCGCGGCGTCTATGCCCTGCTCGTCCATCAGGGACAACCGGGCCTCGCGATCCACGTAGGCGGGTTGCACGGGCTCCATCACCGGATCGCTGTCGGGATCCATCCCCGCCTTGAGGTTGCGCAGCTTCTCTCTGAGCGCCCCTGGCCGGGCCCGGACCTCGCCGAAGGGATCGGGCAGGAAGGTGAATGGCCGATCGCCGACCACCACCTGATCGCCCGCGGCGGTGGACTGGACGCGGATCGCATCCTCCATGTGGCTCGACGCCATGAACCGGGTGAAGCAGTCACGGGGCTCGTAGTAGTGGTTGTCGGCGTCGATGACCCGAGCGGGCCCGCCTCGGTCGTCCATCAGGGGTCGACCTCTGGTCTGGCCTGGGCGGCGATGCGCTCGGCAAGCGTGACCGCGGTCACCAGTCCCTCCTCCTGGAACTTACCTGTGCCATGGCTCACCGGTGTCGTGTCGACGTCGGTGGCCCGCGACCGCAGCGCACCCACGGTGCACTCGTCACGGGCCAGGTGGGCGAACGGATCGTAGGAGAACACCTGCATGGCGTTGCGATGGGTGATCCGGTCGATGTCCTCGTCGGGGAGCCCACCGAGGAACTTCATCGCCATCTCGGGCGCATTCGGCCAGGTCGAGTCGGAGTGGGGGTAGTCGCACTCCCAGCACACCTGGTCCATGTTCAGGTGGTGCCGGACCTCCATCCCGACCGCGTCGTCGATGAAGCACGTCACGACGTGCTCGTTGAAGACCTGGCTGGGCAGACGGTCCCCGAAGTCCTGGTTCGTCCACGCCCGATGGCGCTGGTACACGTAGTCGGCACGCTCGAGGAAGTACGGGATCCAGCCGATCCCGCCTTCGGACAACGCGATCTTGAGGTTGCCGAACTTCCGGAAGATCGGGGACCAGAGCAGGTCCGCGGCACAGTTGAGCAGCGCCACCGGCTGAACGGTGATCAACGTGTCGATCGGTGCGTCCGACGACGTCACGACCGTGCTCGACGAAGAGCCGATGTGGATGCAGACCACGGTGCCGAGCTCGTCACAGGTCGCCCAGAACGGATCCCAGTGGTCCGTGTGGAAGCTGGGGAGGCCGATCTTCTCCGGTGACTCGGTGAAGGTGACGGCGTGGCAGCCCTTTGCCGCCAGGCGCCGGGTCTCCGCCGCCATCAGATCCGGGTCCCACACGGGGACGACACCCAGCGGGATCATCCGCCCCGGATAGGTGCCGCACCATTCGTCGACGTGCCAGTCGTTGTACGCCTCGAGGAGGCCGAGCGCGACCTCCTTGTCGCTACAACCGAGGAAGAGGCCACCGGCGAAGCCGGCGAGGCTCGGGAAGTTGAGCGAGCCGAGTACACCGTTGACGTTCATGTCGCGGATCCGCTCGTGGATGTCGTAGCACCCGGGCCGCATCTGGGTGAAGGCCAATGGATCGAGGCCGTACTCCTCCGGTACCCGGCCGGCGACGGCGTTGAGGCCCACATTGGGCAGCGGCCGCCCTTCGAACATCCAGGCATCGGCACCGCTCGGGAGCTTCACGAGACGAGGCGCCCTGTCCTCCAGGTGGGCCGGAAGCCGACCCTCGAAGAGATCGGGGGGCTCCACGACGTGATCATCGACGCTCACGAGGATCAGGTCGTCCAGTTCCATGGTTTCCCCCAGGTCGCGACTGACGTGACTGTCAGAATAGTGGCTCTCACCGTCGCTGCCAACCCGCCACCGTGGGGCCCCCATCTGGAGCATGGCCCACCGATCATCAGCGGACCGTTGGAAGCCCCGAACCCACCATCGCGCTGACGTCTATGTTAGATTCGCAGGGCATCAACCGCGAAAGGTCCCACGACATGATCCACACCGTTGACTTCCCCGTGTTCGACTCCGACAACCATCTGTACGAAACCGAGGACGCCTTCACCCGGCACCTGCCCAAGGCCCACCGCAACGCCATCCGGTACGTCGAGGTCGAGGGTCGGACCAAGATCGCCATCCGGGGCCTGATCAGCGACTACATCCCCAATCCGACCTTCGAGGTCGTCGCCCGGCCGGGCGCCCAGGAATCGTTCTTCCGCAACGGAAACCCCGAAGGGCTCGCGCTCCGCGAGATCTTCGGCGAGCCGATGCGCTGCCCTGACTGGGCCCGCACCGCGACCGATCGGCTGCCCGAGCTCGACCGCCTCGGGCTCGACGGATCCCTGATGTTCCCGACCCTGGCCAGCCTCCTCGAGGAGCGCATGCGTGACGACCCGGACCTCTGCCATGCCGCCACCCACACGCTCAACGAGTGGATCCTCGACGAGTGGACCTTCAACCACGAGGACCGGATCTTCGCCACGCCAGTCATCGCCCTGCCGATCGTCGAGCGAGCCGTCGAAGAACTGGAGTGGTGCCTGGAGCGCGGCGCTCGGTGCGTGCTCATCCGTCCGGCACCGGCCTGGGGCCCCCGCGGCCCACGGTCGCCGGGCTCGGATGAGTTCGACCCCTTCTGGGCCCGCGTCGAGGAGTCCGGGGTCCTCGTCGGCATGCACTCCTCGGACTCGGGGTACGCCGACCACGTCACCCCGTGGGAGGGTTCGGGCGAGTACCTGCCCTTCATCTTCAACCCGTTCCGCAACATGCTGATGATGAACCGGCCGATCCACGACATGATGGCGGCCCTCGTGTGCCACGGCGCGCTGAGCCGCTTCCCCGGTGTGCGCATCGCCACCATCGAGAACGGGGGCTCATGGGTCCGACCTCTGCTGGACGAGTTCGCCATGATGTTCAAGAAGATGCCTCAGTCTTTCGCTGAGGACCCCGTGGACACGTTCCGCCGCTGCGTGTACGTCAACCCCTTCTGGGAGGACGACCTGTCGGGCCTCGTCGACCTCATGGGGGCCGACCGCCTGCTCTTCGGGTCCGACTACCCGCATCCGGAAGGCCTGGCCGACCCTGTGAGCTACATCGACGAGTTGCCGGACGAGATGGGCCGGGATGACGTCGCCCGGATCATGGGGGGCAACCTTCGCGGCCTGCTCGGCGTGGCCTGATCCGATGTCCGTGCTCGGAGGCGGCAACGAGACCGTCCAACGACGGTCCGGCTTCGGTCAGAACCCGGAGGTCGGCCGTCGCGGGCGGATGACCCAGGAGCGCATCCTGGCGGCCGCGATCGAGGCGTTCGGTGAGTTCGGCTTCGCCGACACCCAGGTCGAGCAGATCACCCAGCGAGCCAATTGCTCGCGACCGACCTTCTATCAGTACTTCCCGTCGAAGGAGGCCTTGTTCGAGCGCCTCGCGGGACGCCTGGGCGCCTCTCTCACCGCACTCACTGCCTCGGTACCGGACATCGAGCCCACGACCACGGCACACGACCGACTCCGGCCGTGGGTCGCGGACCTGGTCGCCCTCCACCGACGACAGGCACCGATCTTTGCCGCGTTCCGGCCGGCCCTGCGGGGCGATCCCAAGATGATGGCGGCTGCCAGTGAGCTGACCCTCGGCCACGGCTTGGCCCTCACCCGGGCCGTGCGACCACGCCCCCCGCACGCCGCCGACGCTGAGGTGCTCGGGGCACTGGTCATGACCATGCTGACCAGCACACTCTCCTTCCTCGACAGTGCCCTCGTCGAGGTCGACGACGAGGGCACTGTCGACCAGCTCACCGACGTGCTGTGGTTCGGCCTCACCGACCTCGGCGGCACCCCGCCGATCACCGCGAAGTTCCCCACCCCACGCCGATCCGTGGACCGGACGAGCCGACCCCAGCCGGGCGCCCGGCAACAGCTCATCGATGCCGCGGCGGTGGTGTTTCCCGCCCTCGGCTGGCAGAACACGAGAGTCGACGACCTCGTGGCCCAGGCCGGGGTCGCCCACGGCACCTTCTACCGCTACTTCGACGACAAAGGCGACTTGTTCGCCCTCGTGGCCGAGCGGGCAGCCGAGCGGATGCTCACCCAACTGGAGGATCTGCCTGCCGCCCTCGAGACGGAGTCGGTCGCGCCGTGGGCCGAGCGATGGATCACCTCGTTCCTGGCCGACGGCGCGTTGTTCAGCGTCTGGTTCGAGACGGCCCGAGCCGAAGAGATCAGCCAACGGATCGCCTCCGAAGCCCTCGGGCACATCGGACGAGTGACGGGTGCGGACGGCCGACAGCGCCCCGTGCTCGCGCTCGCCCTGCTCGCCCTCCTCGAATGGGCCCCGTACCTCGTCGCCAACTTCCCGGGATTCGACGAGCGCCGGACCCGAGGCGCTATGACCCTGCTCCTTCGCGCGGTTCTCTGCCCATCTCACCGGCGGCACTGACCAACGATGATCGCGAGGGTCGACCCCGCCCGGTGCACCGGACACGGGCGCTGCTACATGCTCGCTCCCGACCTCTTCGACGCGGACGACGACGGCTACAGCGTGGGGGGTGACCGACCGGTCCCCGAGGGCATGGAAAGGCGAGCCCGAATCGCCGCGGCGAACTGCCCCGAGTCCGCCATCGACCTGCTCCTCGACAAACCAGACCCCACCGATCCCCAGAGTCCCACTGACACCCGCAAGGAGAAGCCATGACCGAGAATCCGATCGACGCCGCTGGAACCGATGTCGATCCCGCAGCGCACCCCCAGGTCTTCTATCGGGCGATCCGCGAGGACGCTCCCGTGGTCACCATGGAGCGGAACCTCATGGAGACCACGTTGGTCTTCCGCCACGACGACGTCATGGCGGTGCTCCACGATCCGGCCCTCTTCTCGTCGAACGACGACGCCATTGCCATCGGCCAGGTCCGGCCGCTCATCCCACTCCAGATCGACCCGCCGCGACACCGGACGTTCCGTCGCCTCCTCGACCCCCTGTTCGCACCGAAGCGGGTGGCGACGGTGGAGGCCACGACCCGTGCCCTCGTCAACGAGATGATCGACGCCGTGGTCGACCAGGGCCGGGCCAACTTCCACCGGGACATCGCCGAACCCCTGCCCACCACGGTCTTCCTCGGCCTCCTCGGCCTCCCCGTTTCCCGCCGCGACGAGTTCATCGCCCTCAAGGACGGCATCATCCGACCCGACGCCGACACCGCCGAGGAGCGAGCCGAAGCCGTGGCCGAGACCGGGCAGGCGATCTACGCCGTGCTCGACGAGGTCATCGCCGAGCGGCAGGCAGGCGCGCCGCGACGACTTCATCTCGGGGTTCCTGGACGCCGAAGTGGACGGTGAGCGTCTGACCCCCGAGGAGGTCGCCGACATCGGCTACCTCTTCTTCCTCGCCGGCCTCGACACCGTGACCGCATCACTCGACTGCATGCTCGCCTACCTGGCCGCCAACCCGAGCCAACGTCGACGACTGGCCGAGGAGCCCGACGTCATCCCGCGGGCGATCGAGGAGCTCCTGCGGTGGGAGACCCCGGTACCCGGTGTGATCCGCATCGCGACGGCGGACACCGAGCTCCGGGGCTGCCCCGTCCCGAGAGGGTCGACCGTCTCGGTCATCCTCGGCTCGGCGAACGTCGATGCCGCCGAGTGGGACGAGCCCGAGCGGGTGGACTTCGACCGAGAGGTGAACAAGCACCTGGCGTTCGGCGGGGGCGTCCACCGTTGCCTCGGGTCCCACTTGGCCCGGATGGAACTGCGGGTGGTGCTGGAGGAGTGGCACCGGCGCGTACCCGACTACCGGATCGCCGACGACATCACCCTCGAGTACACGCCCAACCTGCGCCAGGTCGAGAACCTGGAGCTGGTCTGGTGAGGACCGCAGAGATCGCGATGAGGTCAGGAGCAAACGCGTGAACGAGACGAGGATGCTGATCGGAGGACAGTTGGTCGACGCCGAGGGCGGGGCCTCCTTCGACAACGTCAACCCGGCGACCGAGGAGGTGATCGGCCCCGTGGCTGACGGGACGCGGGCCGACATGGCCCGGGCCGTCGGGGCGGCTCGAGAGGCCTTCGACACCACCGGGTGGGCCCACGACCACGAGGCCAGAAAGAGCGGCCTGCTCCAGCTGCAGGCCGCCATCGAGGCCGAACAGGAGGAGCTGAGAGGGGAGCTGGTCGCCGAAGCCGGCGCCCCACTGCTCCTGACCTATGGCCCGCAGCTGGATGCACCCCTGCGCGAGGCACTCACCTGGCCGGCGGAGATGATCGATGCGTTCCCGTGGCGGCGCGCTCTTCCCGTCAAGAACGCCTTCGGGACCGGCGACGCCGAGCGGGAGGTCTGGAAGGAGGCGATCGGCGTCGTGGCCGTGATCGTGCCGTGGAACTTCCCCATGGAGATCCTGCTGAACAAGCTCGGCCCGGTCCTCGCCATGGGGAACACCTGCGTGGTGAAGCCCGCGCCCGACACACCCCACACCGCAGCCCGGCTGGGCCGACTCGTCGCCGAGCACACCGACATCCCACCCGGCGTGGTGAACATCGTCACTGCACAGGATCACGAGGTGGGCGAGGTCCTGTCGACCTCCCCTGCAGTCGACATGGTCGCCTTCACCGGTTCGACGGCCACCGGGCGACGCATCATGGCCGCGGCCGCGGCAACGGTGAAGCCGGTGTTCCTCGAGCTCGGAGGCAAGTCGGCCAACATCGTGCTCGACGACGCCGACCTCGAGGCCACGCTGGCGGGCGCCGCGGGGTGCTGCATGCACGGCGGCCAGGGTTGCGCGATCTCCACTCGGCTCCTGGTCCCCCGGTCCCGCTACGAGGACGCCGTCGAGCTGGCGCGAGCGAGCTTCGAGAACTGGGCCTATGGGGACCCGACGGATCCGTCGGTCCTCCAGGGCCCCCAGATATCGGCCCGGCAGCGTGACCGCGTTCTCGGCTACATCGACCAGGGTCGGGCCGAGGGGGCGCGCGTGGTCGTGGGAGGTGGCCGCCCCGACCACCTCCCCCGGGGCTACTACGTCGAACCCACCCTGTTCGCCGACGTCGACAACACCATGACCATCGCCCGAGAGGAGATCTTCGGCCCGGTGCTCTGCATCATCGGCTACGAGGACGACGACGACGCGGTGCGGATCGCGAACGACTCGTCCTACGGCCTGTCGGGCACCATCACCTCGGGCGACGTGGAGCGGGCCAAGGACGTCGCCCGGAAGATCCGGACCGGGACCCTGGGACTGAACGGCGCCATCTGGTACGGGCCCGATGCCCCGTTCGGCGGTTACAAGGGCTCGGGGATCGGGCGCCAGTGCGGGCTCGAGGGGCTCGAGATCTTCACCGAGACCAAGACCGTGGGCTGGCCGGCAGGCCCCACCACGTGATCCGGGCCACGTCGACCATCACGCCCACCACCCCCCTCAGGAGGAGCACGAGACGATGACAGGACCACTTGAGGGAACCCGGGTGATCGAAGTGGCCACCTGGATGTTCGTACCCGCAGCCGGCTCCGTGCTGGCGGACTGGGGCGCCGAGGTGATCAAGGTCGAGCACCCGCTGACCGGCGACCCCCAACGCGGCCTCACGACGTCGGGCCTGGTTCCCGGCGGTTCCGACGGGGTGAACTTCATGGTCGAGCAGCCCAACCGGGGCAAGAAGTCGGTCGGCATCGACCTCGCCCATCCCGACGGGCAGGCGACGTTCCTCCAACTGGTCGCGACCGCCGACGTGGTGCTCACCAACTACCTCCCCGCGGTCCGCCGACGCCTCGGCATCGACGTCGATGATCTGCGCGCCGTGAATCCAGGGATCATCGTGGCCCGGGGCTCGGGCCAGGGACCGAAGGGGCCCGACGCGGAGAAGGGCGGGTACGACGGCGCGTCGTATTGGGCCCGTGGCGGTTTGGCCGCGGTGTTCCCACCCTCCGAGGACGGCTATCCCGCCGGACAGGGCTCGCCGGCGTTCGGCGACGTCATGGGCGGCCTGGCCCTCGCCGGCGGCGTGGCCGCCGCGCTCGCCCAGCGGGAGCGGACAGGTGAACCGAGTGTCGTCGACGTCTCGTTGCTCGCCACCGCCATGTGGAACATCTCCCCGCTCGTGGTGGCCTCGAAGCTCTTCGGCCTCGAACGGCTACCAGTCCGGGATCGACCCGACACCCCCAATCCGGGTGTCGGCACCTACCGGACGGCCGATGACCGGTTCATCACCTTCATCCTGCTCCAATCCGACAGGTTCTGGGAGGACTGGGTGACCCGCCTGGGCCGACCGGAGCTCGCCCGGGACCCCCGCTTCGCAGATGCCGCGGCCCGTACGGAGAACCGGGCCGAGTGCGTGGCCCAGCTCGACGAGATCTTCGCGTCGGCTCCGCTGGCCCACTGGCAGGCGGTCCTGGCCGACTTCACCGGGGTCTGGACCCCGGTGCAGACCCTCCCGGAGCTGTACGAGGACCCACAGGTCGTCGCCAACGGCTACCTGCCCGGCATGGTGGCAGCCAACGGACAGGAGGTCCAGCTCGTGGCCAGCCCGATCCAGTTCGACGAGGAGGCCATCGAGATCGAGCGGGCGCCCCGGCACGGGGAGCAAACCGAGACGGTCCTCCTCGACGCCGGCATCGCGTGGGAACGGATCGCCGAGCTCAAGGAGCGCGGCGCGGTCCTCTGACCCCGGGCGACCCTCCCGTGATCAGTCGCCGGGGACCAGCACCGCGGGGTCGATGCCCCCGGTGAACAGACCACCGGTGAAGCCGCCATCGGCGAAGATGCTGGTGGCGGTGATGTAGCTCGAGCGGGGGCTGTTGAGCATCACCAGCGCCCACGCCTGCTCGTCGGCCGTGGCATTTCGTCCGAGTGGCTTGGGGAAGCGCTCGAAGTACTCCTCGCCTTGGCTCTCGATGAACGACGGCATCATCGGTGTGTCGGTCGGTCCGGGGTTCAGGCTGTTCACCCGGATCCCGGCGGGCGCCAGCTGGAAGCCGCGGAGGGCCACGTAGGCGTTGATCGCCTCCTTCGAAAGGCTGTAGCCCTTGCTGTCGGTCAAATCGGGGTGGGCGACGCACCAGGCCTGCGCCGTGTCGAAGTCCGGAGTGGTCACCAACTCGAGCACCTCGGCGGCGTGGGCCATCCAGCCCATCCCGGCAACCGAAGAGATGAAGGCCACACTGGCGCCGGCGACCATGTCCGCCACCAGCGCCTCGGTCAGGTGACGATGGCCGCAGAAGTTCACGGCCATGACGGCGAGATCGGGGGCGGTGGTCGGCAGCCCTGCACAGTTGAAGAGGGAGTCCACCGGGCCACCGACCGCGGTCACGGCCCGGTCGACGGCTCCGGGGTCACCCAGGTCACAGAGGTGGAACGCTGCGAGTGCCTTCGCCCCCGGGCGGATGTCCAGGCCGTGGACCTCGGCACCGAGGCCCACCAGGATCCGGGCAGTGGCCGCGCCCATCCCGGACGCCGCTCCGGTGACGAGCACCCTCCGTCCCTCGTACTGCAGTGCATCCTTCACGTGCTCTCCTTTGTCTCGGTCACTTGTGGGCGCCGACCGAGCCGGCCATCGCGGCCCGGGCGACCGCGCGGCGGTGGTGGGACGCCCCGCCGAACTGGAGATCGCCGACCTTCGCGCGGCGGAGGAACAGGTGCAGGTCCTGCTCCCAGGTGTACCCGATCCCACCGTGCAGCTGGAGCCCGTCCTGGAACGCTCGGCGCTGGGCGTCGCCTGCCGCCGCCTTGGCCATGGAGATGGCGATGGTCCGGCGAGGGTCGTCCTCGGCGACGCAGAGCGCCGCGAAGTATCCCAGCGCCGTGGCCCGCTGGACATCGAGGTGGAGGTCGGCCAACTTGTGCTTCACGGCTTGGAACGACCCGATCGGGACACCGAACTGTTCACGGGCCAGGGCGTAGTCCCTCGTCATCTCGAGTATCCGGGCGCAGGTACCACACATCGAGACGGCGACCCCCAGAGTCGCGGCTTCGATGGCCCGGGACAGGCCTCTGCCGGCGTCTCCCTCGCCCAACAGGCGGTCCCGGGCGACACGGACGCCGTCCAGGCCGATGTCGGCGTGCCGGGTGGTGCCGTCGAGAGGAGGCAGCGGCGTCACCGACACGGACGCGCCCGGGACGACCACGACACGGAGCTGACCTTCGAGACGCACGGCCACAGCGATCTCGGTGGCCGAAGCACCGTCGGCCACCCAACGTTTGGTCCCCGACAACACCAGCTCGTCACCCTGGGCAACAGCCTCGGCCCTCACGCCGTCGAGCGACCAGGTGCCGGCTCCCTCGTCGATGGCCAGTGCCCCCGTCGACGAGCCCGCGACCGTCGGGACCACGAAGCGCTCCTGCTGGACCACAGTGCCGAGCTCGAGCAACGCGGGAACGAACTGGGTCACCGTCGCCCAATAGGGCACCGGTGCCAGAGCGCGACCCAGCTCATCGAGGAGGACCGCCTGGTCCACCCAGGTCATCCCGAGACCACCGAGCTGCACGGGTAGCGAGAGGGCGGGCCAATCGAGCTCCACCATCGTGCGCCAGAGGTCGTCAGCCCGAACGTCGCCCTCGTTCGCCGCCCGGGCCAGCGTCGGCGGGCACTCTTCGGCGAGCACGGACCGGATCGCCCGGCGAAGGTCGTGCTGCTCGTCGGTCAGCTCGAAGTTCACGGTCGCGCTCCCCGCGGGAGGCCCAGCACCCGTTCGGCGATGATGTTGCGCTGGATCTCGCTGGTGCCTCCCGAGATCGTCCCAGCGAAGCTGAAGAGATAGCGGTGGAACCAGGTCTCGCTCGACCGGTCGACCCCGAACGGCTGCGGTGGGCGCTCCGGTCGACGCTGATCGAGGCCCCGCGCCCCGAACACCTCCACCGCCAGGAGGGCGGCTTCTCGCTGGGCCTCGGAGCCCATCAACTTGAGGAGCGACTGCTCCGCGGGATCGACGCCGCGCTCGAGCTTGGCGAGGCACTGGTGCCCGAGCAGCCGGAGTGCTTCGGCGTCGCAGATCAAGCGGCCCAGCCGGTCCATGTTCATCTCATCGGTGGCGCCGGTCGAGGCCAGGTCCTCGATGAGATCGGCGATCTGCTCGTCGAGGCCCTGGGACCACATGACCCAGAGCATCGCCCGCTCGTGACCCAGGGCGCCGTTGCAGACGGCCCAACCCTCGTTGAGGACACCGACCAGGTTCGCCCGGGGCACCCGTACGTCATCGAAGAAGACCTCGTTGAAATCGGTGTGGTCCCGTCCGGTCACGTCAGGGAAGGGGCGCGGCGTGAGCCCCGGGCTCGACGTGTCGACGAGCAGGGCCGAGATGCCCTTGTGCTTGACCGCCTGGGGGTCGGTGCGCACGAAGGCGAGCAGGACATCGGCGTCATGGGCACCTGAGGTCCACACCTTCTGGCCGTTGACCACGAACTCGTCGCCGTCGAGCTCGGCCCGCGTGCGCAGGCCGGCCAGGTCACTGCCCGCCCCCGGTTCGCTCATGGCGAGCGCCGCGGTCTTCTCGGCGCGCATGATCGGGACGGCATAGCGCTCGATCTGGTCCTGGTTTCCGAAGGAGATGATCGAGGCGGCGATGATCCCCAGACCCTGGGGGTTGAACGTTCGGACGATGTGTCGGCGGCCGAGCTCCTCGAGGTGGACCATCTGCTCGAACAGGCCCGCGCCGCGGCCGCCGAGACCCCTCGGGTTGCCCGGAACCAGCCAGCCGTCGTCGAACATCTGCCGCTGGAAGGCCCGCGCCCATTCGGGTGGACCCGCGCTCGAGGTCGGGCGGTCGACGGCCACGACCTCGTCGGGGAGATGGTCGTCGAGCCACTCGACGAACTCCGCCCGGAACGCTTCGGTGGCCTCGGTGTGGCCGATTCGCACTACCGCTGCCCCTTTCTGGCCCTCGGGTGCGCCCGGGCCACAGAGATCACCGCTGTCCGCATCAGAGGGTTCCGTAGTACGCGCCGGTGACGTTGAGGACCTCCCCGGAGACGAAGGCCGCTCGACCCGACGCCAGGTAGGCGATCGCCTCGGCGATGTCGTCGACCCCCGCGTTCCGACCCAACGGGGTGCGGGCGGCGAACTGCCGGGCCGTGTCCGGGCGCCTGGCCGCGAACCTCGTCCCTTCGACGTAGGCCATGACGACCTCGTTGCACCGGATGTTGTCGGGTCCGCCTGCCCGGGCCAGACCCAGCATGAGGGCGCGGCCCGCCGCCTTCGACATGGCGTAGGGGGCCTCCCGCTCGGCCGCGCCGATGTCCGGGGCGATCGACCCCACGAGGATGACGGAACCGCCACCGGCCGCGGCCATCTGCTTCGCGACCGCCCGGCACGAGTACCAGCAGTTGGCGACGTTCGCCGTCGTGATCCGATCGAACACGTCCACGTCGTAGTCGAGCAGGGGCATGGGCACGTTGAGGGCCGCGTTCCAGACGTACACGCCGATGGGCCCGCACTGCTCGGCCACCGAGGTGAACACGGAGTCGAAGTCCTGACGCTCCTCGATGTCCAGGACATGACCCTGCGCCGGACGGCTCGGGCGTCCGGCATTGACCGCCGCCACACCATCCGCGAGTCGTCCCGCGTGCTTGTCGGTCAGCACCACGGTCGCGCCGCCAGCCGCCAGCCGCTTGGCCGTCGCCAGCCCGATGCCTGCCCCCGCACCCGTGATCAGGGCGACCGTGCCGCGGAACTCCTCCGGGGTGCCGTCCACGTCAGTCCAGCCCCAACAGCGCGAGGGCATTGCCACGCATGATCTTCTCCACGTCGACCGGACCGAATCCGGCCAGCGCATCCAGGAACTGAACCGGCTCGGCCACGCCTTCGGCGTGGGGGTAGTCCGAGCCCATGAGCACGCGGTCGACCCCCAGGGCGACCACCAGCTCGGCGATGGGCTCCTCCTGGTACGGGACCACGCTGACATGCCGGCGGAACACCTCGCTCGGGCGGCCACTGACGTACCCACCGGGCCACGGCCCGTTGCGGCCCATCCCCTTCATCTTGTCCATCGCGGCGAGCAGGTAGGGGACCCAGAGCGAGCCGTGCTCGACGCTCAGCACCTGCACGCCCGGGAACCGACCGAACAGGTTGTGGTAGAGCAACGAAGCCAACGTGTGCATGATCGCCGTGTCGCCGTACGTGCACGTCCACTGGAAGGCCGACTGCTGGTGCGCCGGTGGATCCGGGTCCTCGCCCCAGTGGGCACCGTACATCTCGTTGAGCCTCGTGGGGCCGATGTGAAAGGCAACGGGGATGCCGGCCTCGTCGATCCGGGCCCAGAACGGGTCGTTCACGGGATCGCCCGGAGCCCGACCTCCTTGCGGCCCACAGGCCAGGTGCACTGCCCGCGCCCCACGCGCGAGCGCCACGTCGAGTAGCTCGGTCGCTCGGTCGATGTCGGTGAGGTTCATCAACGGCGGTGCGAACAAGCGGTCGTCGGTGGCGTAGCCCCACTGCTCGTCAAGCCAGCGGTTGAAGGCCGCGAGGTGGGCGTACAGCAGGTCGGGGTCCTCACCCATGAGGAACTCGAAACAGACACCGCGGGTGGGGAACGCCAAGGCCACGTCGACCCCCTGCGCGTCCATGTCCTCCAGACGGGCGACCGGATCGAGCCATGCCGCCCTCACGGGCACCCCGAAGTCGTCGTCCTTCTCCAGCCGCCCGGTTGCCTTGAGCGCCCGGAACTGCTCCTTCAGCCCGCCGGGGCGGGGGGCACGATCGAAGTCGGCATGATGCCTCAGGAACGCCATCGGCTCGGCGCCGAAGAAGATCTCGTCCATGTCGTCGTCGGTCCGCCGGACGTTGATGCACCGAGCGCGATACCTCGGTTCGATGTACCCGCTGATGAAGTCGCGGGGCTCGTAGTAGTGGGTGTCGGCGTCGACCATGCGGTACGGGAGGTCGAGCGCGGCGGCCGTCACGGTTGGCTCCTCTCCCGGTGGGCCGCCGGTGGTGGAGGGTGATCCTGAGCGGCCGCGGCCAGGCGCGCCACGAGCTCGAACTTCTTCACCTTGCCCGACGCGTTCTTGGGCAACTCGTCCACGACGTGCCAACGCACCGGCGTCTTCTGGCGGGCCACCTCCGAGGCCCGGAGCGCGGCCACGAGCTCGTTCGCGGACGGCGGTGGATCCGCGGCCGGGACGAGAAAGGCCACGGGGACCTCGCCGTAACGACGATCCGGGGCCGCCACCACCGCGATCTCGGCGACTCCGGGCAGCGCGAGGATCACCTCCTCGATGTCGCGGGCCGAGAACTTCTCCCCGCCCCGGTTGATGATGTCCTTGATGCGACCGGTGACGGTCACACAGCCCTCGTCGTCGACCACCCCGAGATCACCCGTGTAGAACCAGCCGACCCCGTCGACCTGCGCGCCGGTCTGCCCCCGATCGAGGTACCCCAGCATGAGCTCCGGGCCCCGGACCCGCAGCTCGCCCTCGGTGCCGGTCGGTCGGGGCACGCGGCTGTCCGGATCTACGGCCTCACACTCACAACCGGGTGCGATCCGACCGTCGGTTCGCAACCGCTGCCTGTCCGTGTCCGCCGGCGCCGGCATGGTCACCGTGGGCATCTCGGTCATCCCGTAGATGCGGCACGGCCGGACCCCCAGCGCCTCAGCCGCCTCGACAAGGGCGGCCGGGACGTTGGTGCCCCCGCTGGCCAGCACCCGGAGCGGGACCGAGGCGATGCCCGCTCGCTCATAGGAGGCCACGAGCAGGGGGATCGCCTGAGGCGGTATGGCCGTGACCGTGATGCCGTGGTCAACGATCTCGTCGACGGCCTGCTGCATCGAGACCATCCGCGACAACACCACTGTCCCACCCCGATAGACGGGCACGGTCAGGGCGAAGAGCACCCCCGTGATGTGCGCGATCGGCCGAGGCATGTGCATCCGGTCCATCCACCCCATGGACCATCCGTTCGCCATCTGGATGGTCTCGGCGATCAGCGTGCGATGCGAGTGGATGGCTCCCTTCGGTCGAGCGGTGGTCCCCGAGGTGAACAGCACGAGGGTCGGTGCATCAGGGTCGACCGTTGCTCGTGGCGCGTCAGCGCCGTCGTTGTCGACGGCCGCTGACCACGAGGTCCAGCCGGCGACCCGCTCAGGACCGAGCGTCACCCGGGCCTTCAGGTCGCATCCCTGATCCGCGAGCACCTCGTCGAAGGCTGCCGCGTGGGCAAATCCTCGGTGCTCGGCCATCGTGACCACGACATCGGGCGACGCCTGGGCGACGATGTCCCGGAGCTCGTGAGTGTGATAGATGTCGACGACCGGGTTGACCACCGCCCCGATCCGCCACGCCGCCCAGCAGGCGAAGACGACAGCGGCAGAGTTCGGGGCCTGGATCTGCACGACGTCACCGCGCTCCACCCCACTCCGGCGAAGGAACGTGGCGAAGCGGCACACCTCGTCGAGGCTCTCGGCATAGGTGAACCGGGCCGGCTCCCCGCCGCTGAGATCGACCAGCGCCTCGCGAGCCGGGAACCGGTCGGCGGACCGCTCGAGCAGCGTGCCGGTCGTCTCGTCGGACACGAAGCCGAACGCACGGTACCGAGCTGTCGCTCCCGCGTCTCGCCCGCTCGCCGAGAGGCCCCCGCTCGCATCCGTGTGGCCAAGCGGCACCATTCCACCCCTTTCTGACAGCCGCGTCAGTTCCGATCGCCGACACCCTACCTGAGGCGGCTCGTTCGTCAACCGACGCCGCGGCCGGGCGGAAGGTGTATGGTTCCGTTTCTGACAAACGCGTCACTCTCCGGGGGGAGAGCCTGCGTCCGCACCAATGGAGGATCCGGATGTCTCGCTGCAGTTCTCGAATCGGTCTCACCCTGCTCGTCGCACTCATCGCCGCCAGTTGCGGCAACTCGGGTGACGACGGAGGCTCGGGCAACGCCGCCCCGGCGACCAACGTGGAGATCGCCGACCCCGAGGAGCGCGACACGTTCGTCGCCCTCGACCAGCCGGGTGTGACCGACGACGAGATCCGGTTCGCATCGATCACCACGACCTCCGGCAACCCACTCGGGACCGACATCGGCGGCGCGTACAACGCCGGCATCCAGGCGTACTTCGACTACCGCAACGATGAGGGCGGGATCTACGGACGCGATCTGGTGCTGGCAGAACAACGCGACGACGAGTTGGGGTCGAACGACCGCGAGGCCGTGGCCGTGGCGTCCGAGGACAGTGCCTTCGGCGTCTTCGTGGCCACCCTGCTCTTCACCGGAGCAGCCACGCTCGACGAGGCCGGCATCCCCACGTTCGGGTGGAACATCCACGCCGAGTTCGCCGACAAGCCCAGCCTCTTCGGCCACGTGGCACCGAGCTGTCCGGACTGCTTCGCCCGGGTGGTCCCGTATGTCGCCCGGGAGTTGGGGGCGACGACGGTCGGGGTCTTGGCGTACGGCACCAGTGAGAACTCCCGGGGATGCGCCGAGGCGCAGCGGGACTCCATCGAACACTTCTCCGGCGACATCGGTGGCATCGAGGTCGGCTTCTTCGACAACGACTTGGCCTTCGGACTTCCGAACGGGCTGGCGGCCGAGGTGTCAGCCATGAAGGAGGCCGGGGTCGATTTCATCTCGACCTGCATGGACCTGAACGGCATGCAAACCCTCGGCGAGGAGTTGCGGCGACAGGAGATGGACGTCGACATGTACCACCCGAACACCTACAACGCCGAGTTCGTCGCCGAGAACGCCGAGATCTTCGAAGGTGACGTGATGGTCCCCCAGTTCGTTCCCTTCGAGACGCCGTTGGACAGCCCATTGCGCGACGCCTTCTTCGAGTACGCGGGCGCGCTCGACGCCGCTGACGAGGAGCTGGCCATGATCGGCTGGCTGAACGCCCACCTCGCCTTCACGGGACTGCTCGCGGCGGGCCCGGAGTTCGATCGGGCCACCGTCATCGGTGCTCTGCGCTCGCTCGAGGACTACGACGCCGACGGCATCAGCGTCCCCATCGACTGGGACCGTCAGCTCACCATCCCGACCGATGACACGCCGGAGGTCGACTACGAACAGGAATGCTTCAGCGCGGTGCGGGTGGTCGACGGTGAGTTCGAGCCGTTCAACCAGGAGAGCAGCGAGCCGTTCCTGTGTTGGCCGATGCCCCGCGACACCTGGAGCGAGCCCGTCCCCACGGGCGCTGTCCCGTGAGGCACCGGGACACCCACCCGGACGCGCTGCTCCACCCCACCCCTCGGTGATCGGCGGGGTGATCGGCGCGGTGCTCGGCGCCGGGACCGTGGACGACGTCGTGCAGGCCCTCCTGCAGGGCGTGCCCGTGGGGGCCGTGTACGGGCTGATCGCGGTGGGCTTCGTCCTCACCTACAAGACCTCAGGGGTCTTCAACCTCGCCTTCGGCGCCCAGGCGTTCGCGTCCGCGGCGCTCTACTACGAGCTGCGGGTCCGGCGTGAATGGCCCCTGTTGGTCGCGCTGGCGCTGGCGGTCTTCGTGCTCGCACCGCTCATCGGCCTGGCCCTCGAACGACTGGTGTTCCGCAACCTCCGATCGGCGACCGCGGCCGCCAAGATGGTGGTGACCATCGGCCTGGCAGTGGCCATTCCCCAACTCGTCGTGCTGGTCCTCGACTTCGACCGGACAGCGAGCTTCGGAGCCGTCGGCATCGTGCCCGCCGGCGACACGGTGTACCGGCTCCTGGGCGACTACCCGGTCGACCGCAACGAGCTGGCCCAGATCGCCGTCGCGGTCGGTGGAGCCGCGCTCCTGGCCCTGCTGTTCCGGTACACCGCCATCGGCCTGCAGGTACGGGCCGTTGTGGAGAGCCCCCGCATGGCCGAGCTCGCCGGCGTGGACGCCGACCGGGTGTCGGCGTTCTCCTGGGCCTTGTCCAGCACCTTTGCCGGTCTGGCGGGGGTGCTGCTGGCCCCGCGTTTTGCCAACCTCGACCAGGCGTTCTTCTTCGAGTTGGTGGTGGTGGCGATCGCGGCGGCCGCCATCGGACGCCTGGTGAGCCTCCCCGCGGCTCTGCTCGGAGGACTCGGCCTCGGCATCCTCAGCCTGCAACTCCAGACGTTCCTTCCGCGCGAGGGGTCCTGGAGCATCCTCAAGCAGAACCTCGGCCCCTCCCTGCCCTTCGTCGTCCTCTTCGCGGTGATCGTGCTCTGGCCGGCGATCCGACACCATCGAGACAGCGGCGACCCCCTGGCCGGAGTGGAGCCTCCAGCCCGCGCCACGGGATCGGCCCACCACAGTCGCGACCTCACTCGGGCCTCAGTCGTCGTCACCATCGCGATCGTCTCCGGGATCGGCCTGTGGGCCTTCACGGGGGCCAACGACTTCTGGCTGCTCCTCCTCACCCAGTCGGTGATCCTCGCCATCGTCTTCCTGTCCATCACCGTGTTCACCGGTTTCACCGGCCAGATCTCGCTCTGCCAGGCCACCTTCGCCGCGATCGGCGCCTTCACGACCATGCAGTTGGCCGACCGCTGGGATGTGAGCGTCCTCGTGGCGTCGGTGGTCGGCGTCGGCGTCGCCGCCGCCGCCGGCGCCCTCCTGGCCATTCCCGTACAGCGTCTCGCCGGTGTGTGGCTCTCGCTGGCCACCCTCGCGTTCGCGCTCTTCTTCGACGCGGTGATGGTGAAGTTCAGTTGGGTCAACGGTCAGGCCCTCCAGGAGCCGATCGTGCCGCGGCCGCTCCTCGGGGCGATCGACTTCGGGGACAGCGACCGGGCGTTCCTCGCGCTGTGCCTCGTCGGGCTCGCCCTCACCGCCACCGCGGTGGTCCTCCTCCGCCAGGGCACAGTGGGCTTGACCCTGCGCGCCCTGCGTGGCTCGGAGCCCGCCGCCACCGCCATCGGCATCGCGGGCGGTCGCGCCCGGATCCTGGCCTTCAGCGTGTCCGCCGCCATCGCCGCCTTTGGTGGCTCCCTGTTGGCCATGCAGGCGGGCCGGGTCGGCTACGAGGTCAACTTCAAACCGTTCGCCGGTCTCTTCTGGGTCGTGCTCGTCATGATCATGGGGACGCGAACCGTCGAAGGGGCCATCTGGGCCGCGCTCGCCTTCGTCGTCTTCCCGGTCTTCGTCCTGGAGCTCGGGTTCAACCTTCCCGCCGGGCTGACGGATCTGCCCGTCCTCGGCGAGCTCCACCGGGCGCTGTTCCCCGCCAGCCCGGGCTGGCGATTCGTGCTGTTCGGACTGGCCGCGATCACCTTCGCCCGACATCCCGAGGGACTCCTCGAATCGTCCCGGAGCGGGCTGCTGCTCCGTCTCGACGACCGGATCGGTCGCCGGAAGGTGGGGCCGCCCGCTCCGGAGACCCCCGTCGACCCACGACGCCCCCGGGAGACCGGAGCCCCCGGATGACGGTGCTCCTGCGCGCGACCGACATCGGCAAGTCCTTCGCCGGAGTGGAGGCGCTGTCCGATGTCTCGATCAGCGTCGACGAGGGTCAGCGCGTCGGACTCATCGGACCCAATGGCGCCGGCAAGACCACCTTCTTCAACTGCCTCTTCGGCATGATCGAGCCCGACCGGGGCGAGATCCTGCTCTCGGGGCGCGACCTCTCCGGACTGGCCCCCCATCGGCGGGCCCGCCTCGGGCTCGGTCGGACGTTCCAGCGCATGGAGCTCTTCAGCGACATGACCGTCCTCGAACACCTCCTCGTCGCCGAGCGGGTGCGCGGCCACCGCGGCGGGTTGTGGCAGGACCTGACCGGACGAGGGCGACCCCGCCGCTCAGAAGTGGACCCGTGCGAAGAGGTGCTCGAGCTCCTGGGCCTGGGCGAGTTGGCGACGGTGCCGATCGAGACCCTCAGCCTCGGGCAGGGACGCCTCGTGGAGGTCGGCCGAGCCCTCATGGCCGACCCCCGGCTGCTGCTGCTGGACGAGCCCTCCTCAGGCCTCGACCAGCTCGAAACGAGGATGCTGGCCGACACGCTGCGGGCCGTGCAACGGGAACGGGGGTTCGCGATCCTGCTCGTCGAGCACGACGTCGAACTGGTCGCCTCGTTCACCGAGCAGGCCGTGGTCCTTGACTTCGGGCGCATGATCGCCAGCGGACCGACCCGAGATGTCCTCGCCGATCCCGACGTCCGGTTGGCCTACCTGGGCGATGTCGACCACCTGGAGACCTCGTGACACCTGGACCGGTCCTCAGCCTTCGGGCCGTCGATGCCGGCTACGGCCCCTTCCGGGCCCTGTTCGGTGTCAACCTCGATGTCGGACCCGGTGAGGCGCTCGCCGTCCTCGGTCCCAACGGGGCAGGGAAGACCACGGTGGCCCGGGTCGCGAGCGGACTCATCGCGCCGTCGGCCGGTCAGGTCCTCGTGGCGGGCGACGACCTCACCGGCCGACGGACGTTCCGCTACGCCCGAGCCGGAGTCGCCCATGCTCCTGAGGGTCGATCAGTGTTCGCCACGCTGACGGTCAGCGAGAACCTCTCGGTGTCCTTCGAACGGTCGCTCGGGCGCAGGGAGGTGCGCACCGCTCTCGACCGGGCCTTCCACTTGTTCCCCCGCCTCGGAGAGCGTCATGGCCAACTGGCGGGAACGCTCTCCGGCGGCGAGCAGCGCATGCTGTCGATGGCGAGGGTCCTGGTCGAGAAGCCGAAGCTGCTCATCGCCGACGAGCTCTCGCTCGGGCTGGCGCCCATCGTGATCGACGAGGTGTACCGCGCCCTGGCCACGATCCGTGAAACCGGGACCGCCATGCTCATCGTGGAGCAGCACGTGAGCAATGCACTCGAGCTCTGCGACCGGGTCGTCCTCATGGATCGTGGCCGTCTCGTCTGGGAGGGCGGCCCGGCGGAGGCGGCGGCCACGGTCGCTGATCGGCTGTTCGACCACGCCCAGGACGCGCCGTGACCGCCCGGCGGCGGAGCGGCGCATCGGTGACACGACACGATGTAGACTTTGTCGAATGTCGCAGTTCGAGGATCGTTACGACCCCGACGTGGCGGAGGCCATGCTGTCCGCCACCGATGCCGCCGGAGGGCTCCCGGCCTATCTCGGTATCGAACACGTCCGCTTCGAACCCGGCCGCTTGTGGTGCACGGCGACCATCGATGAGTCGTTGCTCACCCCCTTCGGCAATGCCCACGGTGGTGTTACCGCAGCCGTCGTCGACCACGTCACCGGCGTCGTGGTCTATCCGCTGATGACCCACGGTCAATGGGCCGCGACGACCGAGGTCAAGGTGAACTACATCGCTCCGCTCAAGGCCGAGACCGTCGACATCGAGGCAACGGTCCTGGCGATGACCCGGCGATCGGCCGTCGTGCGCTGTGAGGTACTGCGCCAGCACGACCGACGGTTGCTGGCCGCGGCGCAGGCCACGCTCACCATCGTCGATCCCCGCTGAGAGCCCGGCTGAGCCGCTCTCAACCCGTGCGGACGAGCGCCCCGGCGACGAAGACCCGGATGTAGTCCCGCTGCCGCGCGGCGGAGCGCTCGCGCGGCCCCGCCACCGTGAGCAGCGACAGGATCATGCGAAGCATGAACTCGGACGCATCCTCCGCCTCGACGCCGACACGGAGTTGGCCATCGGCCCGCGCCTGCTCGAAGAGGGGCCGCAGGAAGTCGGAGGTCAACTCGAAGAGCGCGGTGGACGCCCCGGCGATCGAACCGGTCTGCCCCACGACCTCAGGGGCGAACAGCAGGGCGAGGTGCTCGCTCTTGCGCACGGAGGCCACGGTGTGGAGGACCCCTTCGACGATGGCGTCGTCGATCGACCGCTGGCGGTCGATCCGTCGGCGGAGCGAGTCGAGGAAGGTGCGGGCCTCGCGGAGCACCACCTCCAGGACGATCTCGTCCCGGCCCCCCTCGAAGTACCGGTAGACCGTGGCCCGCGACACGCCGGCCTCCGAAGCGATGTCCTCGAGCGTGGTCTTGGCCACACCGAATCGTCCGAAGCAGGCCTCGGCGGCGTCGACGAGCCTCAGTCGCGCCCCGTCGATCGTGGTCGGCGCGTCTCGCCGCCATGAGGTACGCCCGGCTCGAGCCATGGCTGCAGCGTAGGGGATGACCGACGCTCCGAAGGAAGGGGCGCCGGTCCAGCGGGGCATTGCCGCGCCGGCGGACCCCTCAAAGGCGCAATGCTGCTGGCGGGCCTGCGTCGGCCCGCCGCGAGGCCCTCGGCGAGATCACGGCCGCTTGGACAGCCGCGGATGTCTCGGACCTGAGCCGACTCCTGGCCCGTTTCGTCACCGAGTTGATCGCGCTGGGAGAAGGCGACACCGGACCCTGATGACCAGCCCGGATCGGGCCGCCGACGGCCTCTCCTAGCCGTCGGTCACGGCAATGGCGAACTCAGGGCAGTTGTCCGCCGCAAGCTTCGCCAAGGCCTCCATCTCCGTCGGCACCTCCCCATCGCCGATCGCCGATGCCGTTCCCAGGTCGTCGACCTCGAAGATGTCGGGAGCGAGAGCGACACAGCGGTTGTGCCCTTGGCACTTCGCGGGATCAACGGTGACTCGCATGCGCATCAGCCTACTCCCGTCGCCGGCACATAGAACACGCTGCGGATCACGTCTTCTCGAGACGTTAGGCTCTGGTGGAGTTCGGCCCACCAGGGAGGCTTCTCGACCGATGCGCTTCGACCTGATGACCGGCGGCATCCCGCTTCGCGGGGTACCGGGCCTGGTCGCTGCCGCCGACGGGGCTGGATTCTCCGGCCTCGTCCTGGCCGAGGCCGGCCGGACGGCCTACCTGGCCGCGGCGGTGGCCGCGGCCACGCCCTCGCGCCTGGATCTGCTCACCGGCGTGGCCGTCGCCTTTCCCCGCAGCCCGATGGTGACCGCCGCGACCGCGTGGGAGCTGGCCGAGGCATCCGACGGCCGATTCCGGCTCGGCCTCGGTACCCAGGTCCGGGCCCATGTCGAGCGTCGATACGACGCCCCTTTCGACCCCCCCGGCCCGAGACTACGGGAATACGTGCTCGCCCTACGGGCGATCTTCCGGGCCTTCCGCGGCGAAGAGCCACTGGAGTTCCTCGGCGAGCACTATCGCTTTTCGTTGCTCCCCACCATGTGGTCCCCGGGACCGATCGCGGCGGCGGATCCCCCGGTGGACGTGGCGGCCGTGAACCCGTGGATGCTCCGCATGGCCGGCGAGGTCGCCGACGGCGTCCACGTCCACCCACTGAACCACCCCACCTACCTCCGGGAGACCGTCCTCCCGAACCTGGCCGAGGGCGCGGCACGCTCCGGCCGCGACATCGGGGACCTCGAGGTGATCGTCCCGTGCTTCATCATCCCCGGCGATGATGAAGCGGAACGCTCACGCTGGCGGGACATGGCCCGCCTGCAGGTCGCGTTCTACGGGTCCACGCCGAACTACGGCTTCATCTTCGACCAGCTCGGCCGGGACGGCACCACCGCCCGGATCCGCGAGCACCAGAAGGCCGGTGACCTCGCCGCCATGGCCTCGGTCATCGACGACGAGTTGCTCGCGTCGTTCGTCGTCGAGGGGCCATGGGATGCGCTGGGTGGGCTCATCCGGGACCGGTACGAGGGACTGGCCACGCGGGTGGTGCACTACTTCGCAGGGATGGACGCTGCCGCGGACCCGGCATCCCTCAGCCGCTGGGCGGCGGTGGCCCGCGAGGTGACTGCGCCCGGCCCTTGACCCGGCCCCGGGGAACACGCCGGCCCATCGTTTCGGGTGGCGGCCAACGCCTGGTCGACGACATCGGCGATGAAGCGCTTGCCGATCGGATCACCGGTCATGAACCGACGGAACGTGAGCGGTCCGACGAGCTGGGCGATGAGGAGCTGATCGTCCCCGACCGCGGGCAGGTCCCCCTGCTCCCGAGCGGCCCGGAGGATGCCCTGGAGCACGCTGGTGCCGCTCTCGGCCAGCCTCCGGCGGATGCGGGCGATGTCTTCGTCCCACTCGGCACGATCGATCAGGGCCGTCATGATGCGACCGGTCTGTCCCTTCGTCATCGACCGCCTGAACGCCTGGAGCTCGTCGATGAGATCGTTCCGTAGGTCGCCGGTCGGCACCGTGTGATCCTCGAGCTCGGCCGCGGCGAGGGCGTCGAAGAGGAGGTCACCGACATCGGGCCAGTGTCGATAGACGGTGGCGCGGCCCACACCGGCCCGTTCCGCCACCCGCGCCTGGGTGAGTGCATCCCAACCTTCCTCGTGGAGGACATCGAGTGCCGCGGCGAGCACGTCTCTACGCGTTCGCTCCACCCTCGGGTCCAAGTCTCCCATGGCGCGCACTCTAGATGTTGTGCCGCGACTTGCGAGATGAACCGTCTCACACGAGTTGTGAGACATCGGATCTCACTGTAGGTTCCAACGGTCGGCCGACAGGACGAAGTCGTCCGTGGCCGTCCCGACCCAGCAGCAACCTGCCGCGATCCCCCCCGCCCCCAGGAGTACGAATCCCGTGACCCCCCCACGTCCCGAGCCGACCGACATCGACATCCTCGAACCCACCGATCCCCACACCGACGACGAGGCCGTGGCCGACCCCCGCCGGCGCCGTCTGATCCTGGTCACGATGTGCGTCGCGCTCATCGGCGTCGTCGCCTCGGTCTCCGGGCTCAACGTCGCCCAGCAGGCGATAGCCGAGGACCTCGGGGCGTCGCAGAGCCAGTTGCTGTGGGTGATCAACGGGTACACCCTCGTGCTCGCGGCGCTGCTCCTGCCCGTCGGGGCGATCGGTGACCGATGGGGCCGAAAGCCGATCCTGATCCTGGGGCTGGTCGTGTTCTCGGCCGCCAACCTCGCGTCAGCGTTCGCGAACACCCCGGAGATGCTCATCGGTCTGCGCATCGTCGCCGGCATCGGGGCCGCGATGATCATGCCGGTCACCCTCGCCGTCATCACCACCAGCTTTCCGGCCCACGAACGGGCTCGGGCCGTGGGGACGTGGGCCGGGGTCGCCGGGGCCGGGGGCATCCTCGGCCTTCTGGCTTCCGCGGCGATCATCGACAACGCGACCTGGCCGTGGGTGTTCGCCGTCCCCCTGGCCCTCGCCGGCTCGGCCCTCGTGTCCACGGTCATCGTCGTGCCTCATTCCCGGGAGCACACCGAAGCCGGTTTCGACATCCCCGGAGCGGTCCTGTCCGCGGTCGCCGTCGGCGGCCTGGTGCTCGGCATCCACGAGGGTCCCGAGCGGGGCTGGACGGACCCGCTGACCGTCACCGGGTTGGCGATCGGGATCGTCTCGGCGATCGCGTTCGTACGGGCCGAGCTCCGCCGCGATCACCCGTTGCTGGACGTGCGCCTCTTCCGCCATCGCGGGTTGGCGACGGGATCGGTGAACCTGTTCGTCGTCTTCGGACTGATGTTCGCCTTGTTCCTCGTGGTGATCCAGATGCTCCAGGTCATCTTCGGCTACAGCGCGCTCCGGGCCGCGGCAGGCCTGATCCCCATGGCCCTGCTGATGATGCCGCTGTCCACTGCGGCCCCCACCATCGCCCACCGCCTCGGCTATCGGCGCACGGTGGTCACCGGCATGCTCCTGCTCGCGGCCGGCCTCAGTCTGCTGGCCCTGCTGGCCGATGTCGACGGCGGTTATGTCTCGGTCCTACCCGGTCTCCTCGTCCTGGCCGTGGGTGTGGGCCTGGCCATGAGCCCGTCGACCACCGCCATCACCGCCTCGTTGCCCGAGGACAAGCAAGGCGTCGCGTCCGCCCTCAACGACACGGCCAGGGAGATGGGTGCCGCCATGGGCATCGCCCTCTTCGGCTCGATCCTCAACGCGCAGTACCGCGCCAACATCACCGATGTGGCCGGCGCCCTCCCCGACGGGCTGGCCGAACCCGTCGAGGAGGGGATCGGTGGGGCTCTCGCCGTCTCCAACCAGCTCGGACAGGGAGGCGGCGCCCTCATCGATGCCGCTCGGCACGCCTGGATCGACGCCATGCGGCCCACCATGTTGCTGGCCGCCGCCGTCGCGGTTGCCGCCGCGGCATACACCGGCAGCCGCAAGATCCAATCGCCGGCCGCGGCGGAGCCCGGCGGCGGCATGGCCGATCCGCCCGCCCCCTCCTCCCCCGCCGCTGGAGCAGCCGATTCCGGCGTCCCCGTCAGCGTCGACTGACCGCCGCCGCCACCTGGCCGCCGGTTCCGGCCGCAGGGGGATCCTCGAGCCTCGATGCGACACTAGACGTTACCTGTGTTATGTTGGCGCGGGCGGTCCGCTCCGAGCGGCCCGGACCTTGACGAGGAGGCAACCCGACCATGACCCATCCGCTGCGCGGCGCCGCGGCCATCGTCGGGGCCGTCGATGCCGTATCCCCCACCGGGGCCCTCGACCGTACCGTTCCCGCGCTCGAGGTCGACATGGTCCGGGGCGCGCTCGACGACGCCGGGCTGGGCCTGTCCGACGTGGACTGCGTGATGTCCAACAACGGCATGATGGCGTCGCTCGACCTCGCCGAGCGGCTCGGGGTCGAAGGGCGCTTCACGGACTCGACGATGACCGGCGGATCGAGCTTCGAGGTCCACGTCGAGCACGCCGCCGCGGCCATCGCCGCCGGCCTGTGCGAGGTGGCGGTCATCGTCTATGCCGCCACGCCACGCAGTGGCGACAACCCGTTCAGCGGCGGCGGCCCGTCGATCGGCAACAGCGCCTCCGCCTTCTTCCAGTGGGACCTGCCCTACGGACTCGGGTTACCGGCGACCAGCTACAGCCTCGCCGCCCGCCGCCATCAGCACGAGTTCGGCACCACCTCCGAACAGCTCGCTCAGATCGCCGTGTCGTTCCGGGAGTGGGCGGTGAACAATCCGATCGCGTATCACCAGGAGCCCATCACCATCGACGACGTCTTGTCGTCGCCTCTGGTGGCGGAGCCCCTGCACAAGCTCGACTGCTGCCTCGTCACCGACGGGGCGGGCGCCGTCGTGGTCACCTCGGCCGAGCGGGCCCGTGACCTCCGGTCCGCCCCCGTGTACGTGCTCGGCGCCGGCACCGCCCACACCCACGGCATGTCGATCAGCCAGATGCGCGACCTCACCACCACCGGAGCCGCGGTGTCGGGACCCCAGGCCATGGCCATGGCCGGCATCCAGCCGGCCGACGTCGATGTCATCGAGCTCTACGACAGCTTCACGATCACCGCCCTGATGACCCTCGAGGACCTCGGCTTCTGCGCCAAAGGCGAGGGCGGCGCCTTCGTCGAGGACGGCCGGCTCGGACCCGGCGGCTCGCTGCCCACCAACACGAACGGCGGCGGCCTCGCCTACACCCACCCCGGCATGTACGGCATGTTCCTCCTCGTCGAGGCGGTGCGCCAGCTGCGGGGCGAAGGTGGGGACCGCCAGGTACCCGCGGCTCAGGTGGCCGTGGCCAACGGTTGCGGCGGGGTGCTCTCGTGCACCTCCACCCTCGTCCTCGGCACCGCCGCAACGCTCTGAACGACGAACCCATCCCGAACCGAAGGAGGGCCATGGCCCGCATCGAACCACCCGTGGTCCCGCTGACCGAGCCCTTCTGGGAGGCGACCCGGCAACGCCGGCTGGTCCTGCCCCGGTGCCAGGACTGCGATGCCTTCTTCTGGTACCCGCGCGAGCGGTGCCCCCGCTGCCTCGGTGCCCAGATCGGCTGGGAGACCGCCGCGGGCGACGGCACCGTCCACAGCTACAACGTGATGCGCAAGCCGGGCAACCCGCTGATGGCCGACGAGGTCCCCTACGTGATCGCGCTGGTCGACCTCGATGAAGGCGTGCGGATGACCACGAACATCGTGGGCTGCGAGCCCGAGGACGTCCACTGCGAGCAGCGCGTCACCGTCGACTGGTCCGTCGAGCTGAGCGACCAACGCCGGCTCCCGATGTTCCGTCCCGTCGAGGCCTGACCGGCCGTCGGTCAACGTCCCCCGAAAGGAGCCAGGGATGCCCGGATGGACCTTCGCCCAGATCTGGGAGGCGGCCGCGGACGCACTCCCGGACGCCCCCTTCAGCCGGCAGGGGGACCGCACCGTCCTCTGGCGGGACGCCGACCGTCGCGCCGACGGGCTGGCGGCCATGCTCCTGGCCCGCGGCGCCCGACGCCAGGACAAGGTGGTCCAGTACCTCTACAACAGTCCGGAGTACCTCGAGACGGTGTTCGCCTGCTTCAAGGCCGCCCTGGTGCCCGTGAACACGAACTACCGGTACACCGAGGACGAACTCGTGTACCTCTGGGACAATGCGGACGCGATCGCGGTCGTCTTCCACGGCAGCTTCCGCGACCGGATCGAAGCGATCCGAGACCGCGTGCCCGGTGTGCGGACCTGGATCTGGGTCGACGACGGTTCCGGGCCCTGTCCGGACTGGGCCCTGGCCTACGAAGAGGCCGCGGCGACGCCCACGGCCCGGGTGATTCCGGAGTACGGCCGCGACGGTGACGACCTCTACATGCTCTACACCGGCGGCACCACGGGCTCGCCGAAGGGGGTGATGTGGCGTCAGGACGACCTCGCCGTCGTGCTCACCGGACTCGGGCTGGGGCTGCCCGAGGAGGTGGACGAGCAGGTGTTGAGCACCAAGTTCGCCGAACCGGGGCCCGTGGCGCTCCCCGCCTGTCCCCTGATGCACGGGACCGGAGCGTTCTCTTCGTTCGGCGCCCTCTCGTCGGGCGGCTGCGTCGTGTGCCTGCCCTCGCGACACTTCGAGGCCGCCGAGCTCCTGGACGCGGTCGACCAGCACGGGGTGAGCACGGTGGCCATCGTCGGCGACGCGTTCGCCAAGCCGATCCTCGACGCCCTCGACGCCGATCCGGAACGATGGGACCTCTCGTCACTGGTCGGCTTCATCTCGTCCGGCGTGATGTGGAGCGAGGAGACCAAACAGGGCCTCCTGGCCCATCGTCCCGAGCTCCTGCTCATCGACGCCTTCTCGTCCTCGGAGGCGCTGGGGATGGGCCAGTCTGTCTCGGGCGGTGGCGCCACGGCCCACACCGCGACGTTCTCGGCTGGACCCCTCAGCATCGTGGTCAGTGACGACGGCCGCCAGATCGAGCCCGGCTCCGACGAGATCGGACGGCTCGCCGTCGGTGGCCGTCAGCCCATCGGCTACTACAAGGACGAGGAGAAGTCCGCGGCGACCTTCATCGAGGTCGAGGGCCGCCGGTACTCCTGCCCGGGCGACTACGCCCAGATCCAGGCCGACGGCACCATCACCATCCTCGGCCGGGGCTCGGTCTGCATCAACACCGGGGGTGAGAAGGTCTTCCCGGAGGAGGTCGAGGAGGCGATCAAGACGCATCCGTCGGTCCGCGACGCCGTGGTCGTGGGTGTGCCCCACGAGCGGTTCGGCGAGATGGTCGTGGCCGTCGTCGAGTCCCGGGGGGACGCCGAGGTGTCCGAGGACGACCTCATCGCTCACGTCCGCGACCGACTGGCGGCCTACAAGGCCCCCCGCCGCGTCATCCCGGTGGACAGCATCGGGCGGGCCGCCAACGGCAAGGTCGACTACGAGAAGGCGCGGGACGAGGCACTACAGGGTCTCTGATCGGCACGCCCGCCGGTCACCGGGCCGCGAGCTCGCTACGCAGTACCGGCATGACCCTCTCGGCAAAGGTCCGCATCGAGCGCTCGGCCAGCTCGTAGGGGAGGCCGGCAAAGCGGAAGCAGCACGTGAGGTCATAGTCCCCGATGATCTCCCGGCGGGCGACAAGCTGATCGATCATCGTCGCCGGTGTGCCCCACGCCTGCACCCCGAGGTACATGTCACACATCTGTTCGAGGCCGATGGCCTTCAGCAGGTCGACGGCATCGCCGTAGGACTCGTAGCCCTTGGCCTCCTTGAAGTGGTCGCCCGCCAGTTCGTAGTGCGCCAGGACACTGGTCAGGTAGCCGGCGATGTGCTCCCGGGCGATGTCCTCGGCCCGCACCGGATCCTCGTCGCAGTACACGAAGTCACAGGTCAGCAGCGGCTTCGGCGAGCCGCCGTGCCGGTCGACGTACCGGTCGCCGTACTGCCGGTAGGCCTCCGCCTGGTCGGCCCACGGTCGCTGGCTGAAGACGATCATCTGCGCGCCGAGGTCTGCTGCGGTGAGCACCGAGTCCGGCGACATGGCGACGCAGTAGAGGCGATCGGCGAACGACCGAGCCGGGCGGGGCCGGATCGGCGCCGCGGGCTGCGGATAGTAGGGCCCGGTGCCCTCGATGGTGCCGGAGTCGAGGGCCCGGATCACCATCGCCGCCGCCTCGTCGAACCGGTCGCGGGACTCGTCCATGGCCACGCCCATCCGGTCGTACTCCCGTCGGGCCAGGCCGCGACCGAGGCCCAGCAACAGGCGGCCCCCGCACAGGTGGTCGACCAGCGACGCCTTTTCGGCCACGCGGAGGGGGTTGTTCCACGGAAGGATCACCGCACCGGTCCCGAGGCTGATCCGTTCGGTCCGTGCGGCGAGGTGGGCGAGCACCACGAAGTTGTCGGGGCAGAACGCATAGTCCTCGAAGTGGTGCTCCACCGGCCAGACCGCGTCGAAACCCAGGTCCTCGGCGAGGACGGCCAGAGCGATCTCCTCGTGGACGACCTGACCGTCGATCACCGATTCGGGGTAGCCGTAGGACTGGAAGACCATCTGCACACCGAACTTCACGGGCGTACCGCCTCGGGCTCGGCCCGCAACCGGGGCGGTGGTGGTGGTTCGAGGTCGAAACCGGCGCGAGGGATCACCTCCGTGGCGAAGAGCTCGATCGACCGGCAGAGGGCCTCATGGGGGATGAGCCCGTTCCACTCCCAGCAGAAGAGCCACCGACACGGCTGACGCTCGAACAGGCGGTCGAGCTGACGCGCCACCGTGTCCGGGGAACCGACCAGCGCGAGCGACGACTCCAGCATGTCGGGCAGCTCACCGGTGTCGGGGTGGGGCAGGCCGCGGTCGAAGCCGAACGGCGAGAACCAGGAGGTGAAGCCGAACAGGGCTCCCTCCGCCCAGAGCGCCATGGCCTCCTCATCGGTGGGCGCGACCACGACATCGCGCAACAGCGCCAGCCCGTCGCCGGGCGGACGGCCCGACTCGCCCGCGTAGAGGTCGGTGAGGCGCTGCTCGAGTACCGGGTGCAGCGGTGGCAGGATGGCCGTGACCCCCTCCTGGGCGCACCAGCGGATGGACCGCTCCGACGATGCGAACGGCTGGAACAGCGGAGGGTGCGGGTCCTGGAGTGGTTTGGGCACGGGGCCGAGGGCCACCACCTCGCCGTGCTCGACGCCGCTGCCGTACCGATCGGTGGACTCGACATCCCACGGGGTACCGGCGACCGGCACCCGCCAGAACTCACCGTCGACCTGGAGCAGGTCCTGGGTCCAGGCGGAGGTCACGATGCGATGACACTCTTCGAACGCCCGCCGATTGGTCTCATCGATCTCGTCGTGCTCATGGGGCTGGACCCCCACGACCCCGTGGGTCTGCTGGGCCATGGTGTCGACCCACCGGCGCTGGTAGCCGCGGGCGAAACCCGCATCGGCCCGGCCCCCCGACATGTGGTCCAGCATCGCGATGTCCTCGGCGACTCGAAGCGGGTTGTCGGCCGGCAGGACCACACCGAGTTGACCCACCCGAATGCGTTCGGTCTGCATGGCGATGAAGAGGTCGAGCAGGACCGGGTTGTTGGAGAGCTCGAAGCCTTCGATGTGGAAGTGGTGCTCGGTGAAGTTGACGGAGTGGTAGCCGAGGCGATCGCCCAAGCGGGCCTGCTCGGCCAACTCGGCCAGCATGCGCTGGTACAGGTCCGGCCGCAGACCGGCATGGCCGGCCTCGATCTCGGACCGGCTCCCGATGGACGGCAGGTAGAACATCGATGCCCTCATGGCTGGGCGCCGAGCGCCGCCGGCGGCGAGCGCCCGTCGGGCGGCCAGCTCTCGATGCCCGCCTCGAGGGGGATCTGGAGCGATCCCAGGAGCTGGGCGAACATCGACCAGTTGGCGATGGCGATCACCAGCTCGATCCGGGCGCGGGGGTCGTCGATGACGGCTTCGATCTCGGCCCAGGTGGCGGCGCTGATGCTGCCCGAGTCGAGGGTCTCGTCGGTGGCGGCCAGGACCGCCCGGTCGCCGCGGTCGAAGCACCGGCTCGACCGCCAGTCCCGTACGGCAAGGAGATCCTCTTCGGGGATGTCGAGCAGTCGGGCGACCCGCCAGTGCTGGGTCCATTCGTAGTCCGATCCGCGCACCCAACCGATGCGCAGGATGAGCAACTCGCGCCGAGCGCGGGTCCAGCACACCGTTCCAGAGCAGTTGGTGCAGGAGCCCGTTCACCTTGGCCGCCAGCTCCTCGTGGGCGAGGAGAGCACGGAAGACGGCCAGCTCGGCCATCCCGGCCGGGATGTCGACCCGGTCGGCGGCCGCTCGGGCCTCGTCGAGGTCGAGCAACCGGACGCGGGGCATGCTCACTGCCCCCAGGTCACGGGCACCTGGCGAGGACCGCGGACCTGGCCGCCGGACCAGGTGACGGCACCGGGATCGGCCAGAGCGAAGGTCGGGACCCGGCCCAGGAACTCCTCGAGGGCGACGCGTAGCTCCATCCGAGCGAGGTTGGAGCCCAGGCAACGATGGATCCCGGTGCCGAAGGCGACATGTCGGTTCCGGTCCCGGTCGATGCGGAACTCGTCGGGCGCATCGAAGAGGGCGGGGTCGCGGTTGCCGGCGGGGAACGCCATCAGGATCTTGTCGCCGGCGTGCATCGGGCAACCGTTGAACTCGGTGTCCTCGGTGACGTATCTCGCCATGGTCACGGGGCTGTAGAAGCGGAGGAACTCCTCTACGGCCGTGGTCATGAGATCCGGTTCGGCCCGGAGTCGGGCCTGGTCCTCGGGATGGGTGGCGAGGTGCCAGAGGCTCGAGCTGATCGCGCTCCAGGTGGTGTCGATGCCCGCGATCAGGAGCAGGAAGCAGATGCCGACCCGGTGACGTCCACTGAGGGGCTCCCCGTCGAGCTCGGCCTCGACCACGAAGGTGAGCAGGTCGTCCGGGCGCCGGTCGGCGGCCAAGGCCTCGCGCTCGGCGATCTTGTCGATGAAGTAGGTGATCAGTTCGCTGATGGCGCCGGTCGCGGACTCGATGTTCTGGAAACCCTGCTGCAGCAGGCGCACCGCCCAGTCGGTGAAGGTGGCCTCGTCCTCGGGGGGGAGCCCGAGCATGGTGGCGATGACCCGCACCGGGATGTGCTGCGCATAGTCGAGCGCGGCGTCCGCGGCGCCGGCATCGAGGAAGCCGTCGATCAACCGGTTGGCCGCGTCGCGGGTGATCGGCGTCATCTCGTCGATGGTCGAGGGGCCGAACCGGGGAAGCAGCAGGCGTCGGGCCGAGGTGTGCTCCGGCGGGTCGGAGGTTATCGGCGGCGCGATGAGGCTGATCACCCGGGTGGGGTCCTGGTCCCGGTAGGGCGTGATGACCGCGATGTCCCTGGACGAGAACCGATCCGTGTCGTGGGCGATGGCCTGGAGGTCCTCGAAGGACACGGGCAGCCAGGTCGAGCCGCGTCGGTCGGTGTGCGCCACCGGGCAGGCATCTCGGAGCAGGTTCCAGACCCACGCCGGGTCGGTGACGTAACCCTCATCGAGGATGTCGAAGTCCCGGGACCAGTCGCTGACCGTTTCGGGCGAGGGGTCGGTGGCTGTCATTGGCATCTCCGTGGGGGCCGGTGGCTTGGCGCCGAGGTCGTTTGGCCACGGCGGCATTGCAGCGCATGGTACACATTGTGTGATCCGTCTCATACGGTCGGGGCCGAGGAGGACTGATGGACCACGCGGGCAGGAGGAGGCCATGACCGAGTTCGACATCGAGGGCTGGCTCGACGGGAACTGGGACCCCGAGATCAGCGTGGCGGAGTGGTGGGAGCGGTTGGGCGGAGCCGGGCTCACCATGCCGACACTGCCCGAGCCGTACGGCCGAGGGTGGTCGGCCGAGCAGGCGACGGGCCTCGCCAAGGCCATGATGAGCCGACGGGCGCTCGGTCCCCCCTCCGGGCTGGGCCTGACCCTGGCGGCACCGACGATCCTGGCCCACGGCTCCCCTGACCTCATCGAGCGGTTCGTGCCGCGGATCCTCGACGGCCGGCACGGCTGGTGCCAGCTCTTCTCCGAGCCCGGGGCCGGCTCGGACCTGGCCGGCCTGCAGACCAGAGCCGAGCGCGACGGCGACGAGTGGGTGGTGAGCGGCCAGAAGGTGTGGACCTCCCTGGGGCAGTGGGCCGACTACGGCATCCTCCTGGCCCGCACCGACCCCGACGCGCCGAAGCACCAGGGGATCACCTACTTCGCCTTCCCGATGCGCCAGGACGGCGTCGAGGTCCGGCCCCTGCGGGAGATGACGGGACGAGCCATGTTCAACGAGGTGTTCATCGACGACGCCCGGGTCCCCCACGCCGACGTGATCGGCGAGGTGAACGGCGGCTGGCGAGTGGCCAACACGACCCTCATGGTCGAACGGACGAGCATCGGGGGCAACGCCGTGGTCGCCCCCAGTGCGGCCCTGCCGGGCACGATCGCCGCTCATCTGGACCGTCCCGCGGGGTCCTTCGAGGGCGAGCCCGGGGCACTCGGCGGGGGCATGGTCGGGCCCGGACGGGTCCGTGAGCTCATCGAGCTCGCCGGCGAGCTGGGCCGCCTCGACGATCCGGCCGTCCGGCAGGACCTCATGCGTCTCCGGTCCTTGGTGTCGATCACCGACTGGCACGTCCAGCGCATGAAGGCCGGCGACGCCACCACCGGTGGCGAGGGCAACCTGGCCAAGCTCCGCAACAGCGACATCACCCGTTTGGCGCGCGATCTCGGTTGTCGGATCCTCGGGGCCCACGCCACACTCACCGGCCCGAGCAGCGTCAGCGCGGGTGCGGTCCAGGAGCTGACGCTCTTCTCGCCCGCGCCGTCGATCTACGGCGGGAGCGACCAGGTCCAGCGCAACATCATCGGCGAACGGGTGCTGGGCCTGGCCAAGGAACCCGGCCCCCCGAAGGAGACCCCGTTCCGCGCGCTGTTGGCCAACACCACGCCGGCCATCACCTGACCCCCACCCTGGCCGGCGGATCAGGGGCGAGGATCTGGGCGCCACGGGACGCCGACGATGGGCTCAGGCCGGCTGGCGCGTACCGACCTGGAGCTCGCGGAACGGGATGTCCTTGTCGGCCCGCGGCTCGCGTGGGAGCCCGAGGACACGTTCGCCGATGATGTTGCGCTGGATCTGGTCGGTGCCGCCGCCGATGGAGATCAGGTAGCTGGCGAACCCGATGTCGTGCACCCGTCCCCCCAAGGGGGCGTCGTCCCCCCAGAGCGTGGCGGCCGGACCGCAGATGCGAAGCAGCGTGTCCCGCATCGTCCGCAGCAGGTGGGAAGCTGCCAGCTTCCCGACCGAAACCTCCGGACCGGGACGACCTCCGGCCTCGACGGCGGCTCGGACCCGGAGGTCGGTGTAGCGGGCGATCTCGAGGAGGGAGTAGATCGTGGCCAGCTCCTGACGCGTCAGGGGGTCCGCGGCATCGCCGTAGGTCTCCACCACCCTGGCCACCAGATCGCCCGCGCCGGAACCAGCCGCCTCGGCGCGGGGGCCAGAACGGACCAGGTCGCCGGCCCGAGCATCCAGCGACGGGCGGGTGATGGCCATCCCCCCACCGGCGCTGCCGAACGAAGCCGCGCCGAGCATCGTGCGCTCATTGGCCAGGGTGGTCAGGGCGACGCCCCACCCGCCACCCAGCTCCCCCAGCAGGTTCCGGGCGGGAACCCGGGCGTCGGTGAAGAAGACCTCGTTGAAGATCGCCCGCCCGCTCATCTCCCGGATGGGGCGTACCTCGACACCCGGCTGGTCCATCTCGATCACGAAGTACGAGAGGCCCTGGTGCTTGGGCAGGTCCGGATCGGTACGGGCGATCAGGATGCCGTACCGGGCGAACTGGGCGCCTGAGGTCCAGACCTTCTGTCCGTTGACCACCCATTCGTCACCGTCGCGGACCGCTCGGGTCTGCAGCGACGCCAGGTCCGAGCCGGCGCCGGGCTCGGAGAACAGCTGGCACCAGACCTCGCCCCCGACGATGCCCGGGAGCCAACGCTGCTTCTGCTCGTCGGTCCCGTGGGCGACGATCGTCGGTCCCGCCAGGTTCTGGGCGATCCCAGCCGGAGGCGGGACGACGCCCACGTCGCGGCGGACGGCGTTGACCACGCCCGCGAGGTGGGGGGCCAACCCCTTCCCATACCACTCGACCGGCCAGGTGGGGAAGCTCCAACCGGACCGGGCCATGCATTCCCACCACTCGCCGAGCGTCAGATCGGGGTCCCAGTTGGCCCGCAGCCACTCGGCGGCCTCGCCGGTGACAACCTCGAGGTCGTCCTGCACTTGAGACATGTCAACGAGTCTGTCACGTCGAGACGACCCGCGCCCCACCTGCCGCCTCGCCCCGCTCTCGGGGACCACTGCACCCGCGCCCCCCGGACGCGGTGGCCGTCGACGGGGAGGCGTTCCGGCCGTAACCTGGGAGCATGCCCACGCCCGTCAGGGACCATCAGCGGCGACAGACACGGAACCTCGAGGTCGACCTCCGCCGTTGGATGGTCGTCACCGATGGCTGCGGCTGAGCGCCCCGCGGACTCCCGTCCCGCACGGTCCCGGGCCGCGGGGCTGGGCGCGGCGAGGACGTTGATCGGCGAACGGGGCGTCGCCGGGCTCACGATGGAACGGGTTGCTCTCCGGTCGGGAGTCGCGAAGACCACGTTGTACCGTCACTGGGGGAGTCGGAGCGGCTTGCTGGCCGAGCTGTGGTCGTCGCTGGTCGCGGACCCCGGAGCTCCCGGCACCGGCGATCTCCGGCGCGACCTGGAGGTCCTGGCCGACGAATTCGTCCGCGTCGTCGATGACCCGTCCAGCCGTCGCCTGCTCACCGCGTTGATGGATCTCGCTGAAGCGGATGCCGCGATCGCCACGATCCGCCGGCAGGTTGCGGATGCCTGGACAACCGCGGTCGACGCCGCCCTCCGAGACGCCCGGGGGCGAGGCGAGTTCGACGACGAGCCGGATGCCGGGATCGTGGCCGGCCTCCTGCTGGGCCCGATCCTGCAGCAGCGCCTTTTCGGCCGTCAGCCCGTCTCCGCGACCTTCGCCGCGGCGATCGCTGACATCACCGCGTCGGTCGTGCTCCGGGCCGAGCCGTCGTCCTGAAGCCTGCCATGCGGTCGGGCGACCGGTTCACCGACCGAAGGCGTACGCCGACACGGTGGCGCCCATCACCTCGTCGGTGAAGAGCCGGGTCCCGGGGTCGTCGCCGGCCGCGCCCGCGGCCACCATGAGCGGCAGCAGGTGTTCTTCGCGTGGATGCGCCTCCCGCGAGCGGGGCGCCCTCGACCAGTCCTCCAGGAGCTCGCGACGACGACGCGGCTCAGCGGTACAGGCTGTCGTGAGCCACTGGTCGAACACCCCGGAGGACTCGGCCGCCTGACCGCTCATGAAGGTCGCCATGTTGTGGTAGCTCATACCGCTCCCGACGACGAGCACGTTCTCCTGCCGCAGGGCGGCGATCGCCGCTCCCAGATCGAGGTGGAAGGCGGCATCGAGATCGGAGCGCAGCGACAGCTGCACGATCGGGACCGCGGCGTCCGGGAACATGAGCAGGAAGGGCACGAACACGCCGTGGTCGAACCCGCGGTCGGGGTTGACCCGGTGAGCGACCCCGGCCCCCTCCAACAGGGCGGCCATCCGAGCCACCAGCGCCGGGCTCCCGGAGGCCGGATAGGACAAGTCATAGGTGTGGGGCGGGAATCCGTAGTAGTCGAAGAGGAGCGGCGGGGCCGTCGCCCCGGTGAGCTCGACCACGGGTGCCTCGTGATGCCCGGAGACGACCACGATCGCGTCGGGCCGACGACCGAGCCATGCCTCGAAGGACCGCAGGAAGCCCGCCAACCGGTCCCAGGTGTCCGCCGGTCCCATCGTCCAGTCCATGAAGAAGCACGGCCCCCCGCCGTGAGGGATGAACACCGTCGGCAGCGGCGCAACGGTCACCGGCGATGCCTAATCGAGCTCGATGAGGGCGCCCGTCACGGCGAAGCGCAGGCCGTCGTCCAGCCAAGCGAAGACGGCGAACAGGACGAGACAGGCACCCACGAAGGTGACATCGCGGAGAAACGACATCATCTCGGTCTGCTTGGCGTCCTCGGGTGCCTTCCAGAAGGCGTGGAACCAGCACGCCGCCGGCACCAGGAAGACGATGAGCATGAGGGCGCCGACTTCGGCGAAGATCCCCGCGGCGATCGAGACACCGCCCGCTACCAACCAGACCCCCGCAGGCCACGGCGCCAGCGCCGGCACGGGGAACCCGACCTGTCGGGCGTAGTCGGTCATCTGCTTCCCGTTCGTGATGTGGTTCACCCCGGCGAACACGAAGAAGAGGGCGAACACGATGCGCCCGACGAGGAGCAGGGCACCGGCGACGTCACCCATCAGGACCCCTCCTCCGGGTCGGCGGGGGCCATGAGTACCCGCGTCGGCTCGATGCGCACGATGACGCGTCGCTCGCCCGGCTGACGGAGCGGGTACTCGTCGAGACCGAGGTACTTCGTGGCCAGGGCGTCGATGTGGGCATCCGCCCCCTCCTCGGTCACCTCGACCACCTTGCCCTGCACCGCAACGGCCCGGAACGGATCTGCGGCATCGACGGCTGAAACCGCGACCCGCGAATCGTGGGTCAGGTTCGACGTCTTGCTCCGGCCTCGGGCGGTGTTGATGGCGATGAGGTCGCCCTCGACATCGACCCACACCGGCGTCGCGTGGGGGAACCCGTCCACGCCAACGGTGCACAGCGTGGCGATCACCGGCTCGGACAGCATCTGTCTCGCCGTCGCCGGAAGGATGGTCGAACCGCTCATCTGTGTCGAAGCCCCCTGCACCCATGCTTACGATTGGTTAGCGGATGCGACGTTAGTCCCTGGGCGTCGCTTGTCAACCTCCGACGCGCGACCCCACGGCCGGCCAACTCGATCTGGGGCTGTGCACCTGTGGGAAACTCTGGTTTCCATGACCGAGACATCGCCGGCCCACAGCTATTGCGCGAGGTTCCACGCGGCGATAGAGCTCCTCGGCCGCAGGTGGACCGGCCCGATAATCGTCGCCCTCGCTGTCCGGAGCGGATCGGTTCACCACCATTCGCGACACGGTGCCCGGCCTCTCGGACCGGCTCCTCTGCCAGCGACTGCGGGAGCTCGAGGACCGTTCGATCGTGGCCCGGACCCAGGTCGGCCGAGGACAGAACGATGTCCGCTACAACCTCACCCCCAAGGGCAAAGCCCTCGATCCGGTGATCAGCGCCATCTCGGCGTGGGCCAACCACTGGCCGACGGAGTCGCCGTGAACGCACCGGACGCACCCGTGCGTGGGTCTGAGTTGAGACATCTGATATAGCCTGTCACATCAGTTCGACTCGCTCCCCAGTGGAGGGTGCTCCACCATGACCTTCGACACCGATGTCGAGCGCCACGACCTCATCGTCATCGGGGCCGGCTTCTCCGGCCTCTACATGCTCCACCGGGCCAGGAACGTGCTCGGTCTCGACACCGTCGTCTTCGAGGCCGGCGACGGCGTCGGCGGCACCTGGTACTGGAACCGCTACCCCGGTGCCCGCTGCGACTCGGAGAGCTGGTACTACTGCTACACCTTCGACGAAGCGCTGGCCCAGGAATGGACCTGGACGACCAAGTATCCAGAACAGCCCGAGATCCGGGCGTACCTGGAGCACGTGGCCGACCGCTTCGACCTGCGACGGGACATCCGCCTCGGCACCACCGTGATCGAGGCCCGTTTCGACGACCACGACGCCCACTGGGTCGTCACGACCGCGGACGGCACCCGGGTCCGCGCCCCCTACCTCGTCAGCGCCGTCGGGTGCCTCTCCGCGGCCAACGTCCCGCAGATCCCCGGGCTCGAACGCTTCGGCGGCGACTGGTACCACACAGGGCGCTGGCCCCACGGGGGCGTCGACTTCGCGAACAAGCGGGTCGGCCTCGTCGGCACCGGGTCGACAGGGATCCAGGCGACGCCAGTGATCGCCGCCGAGGCCGATCACCTGACCGTGTTCCAGCGCACGGCGAACTACAGCGTCCCGGCCCGCAATGGCCCGCTGGAAGCCGGGCAGCTGGCCGACATCCGGGCCCACTACCCCCAGATCCACGAGCGCCTACGGCACTCCTACGGGGGCTTCCCGTTCGATGCTGCGAACCGCTCGGCCCTCGACCACTCTCCTGAGGAGCGCGAGGCCGTGTACCGAGAGGTCTGGGAGCACGGGGGCTTCAAGTTCCTGTACGGCGCCTTCTCCGACCTCCTCCTGGACGAGCGGGCCAACGACACCGCAGCCGAGTTCATCCGGGAGCGGATCCGCGAGACGGTGCACGATCCGGACGTGGCCGAGCTGCTGTGCCCGCACGACCACCCCTACGGCTCGAAGCGGCCGCCGATCGACTCGGGCTACTTCGAGACCTTCAACCGGGACAACGTGCGGTTGGTCGACATCCACCGCCACCCGATCGCCGAGATCACCGAGACCGGAGTGCGGACCACGGCGGAGGACCACGAACTGGATGTCCTCGTGTTCGCCACCGGCTTCGACGCCATGACCGGCGCCCTCCTCGCCATCGACATCCGGGGCCGAGGGGGACGCTCCCTGCGCGACAAGTGGGCCGACGGCCCGCAGACCTACCTGGGCCTGCAGACCGCGGGGTTCCCCAACCTGTTCACGATCACGGGGCCGCAGAGCCCCTCGGTGCTGTCCAACATGCCGATCTCCATCGAGCAGCACGTCGAGTGGATCGCCGACTGCGTCGCCCACCTGCGCGCCACCGGCGCCACGACCATCGAGGCCACCCCCGAGGCCGAGGGTGCCTGGAGCGACCACACCGCCGAACTGGCCGAACTGACCCTCTTCTCGAAGGCATCCTCCTGGTACCTCGGCGCCAACATCCCCGGGAAGAAGCGGGTATTCATGCCCTATGTGGGCGGCGTGGGCGGCTACCGCGAGCGATGCGACAGCATTGCGGCCAACGGCTACGAGGGCTTCGCCATCGCCTGAGCAGCCGACGCCACGGTCAGCCCTCCGTCCGCGGTCGGAAGCAGAGGGGGAGGCGGCTGGGACCCCAGATGCCGACCGTGGGCGGCTTCCACTCGATGGGGCCGTCAAGGCCGAGATCGGGCATGCTGCGGGCGAGGAGCGGCAGGGCCTCCTGCAACTCGGCTCGTGCCAGGGAGGCACCGAGGCAGTAGTGCGTCCCGGAACCGAGGGTCAGGTGCGACGCGCCGGTGACCGGGCGCGTGATGTCGAAGCGATGGGGGTCATCCCACCCGTCCCTGTCGAAGTTGCCGGTGGCCAGGCTGGTGACCACCAGCGTGCCGGCGGGGAACAGCACGTCCCGGTACTCGATGTCCTCGGCCGCGACCCTGGCCGTGGCCCGCACGGCTCCGAGGTGGCGCATCGTCTCCTCGACCGCACCGGCGGCCAGGTCGGGCTCCGCGCCGAGCCGCTCCCACTGGTCGGGGTACCCGCTGAGGAGAGCCACCGAGCAGGCGAGCTGGTTGCGGGTGGTGTCGGTCCCGGCCATGAGCACCGCCTCGGTCATCATCACCAACTCGTCGGTGGTGAGCCGATCGCCCTCCTCCTCCGCCGCGATGAGGTCGCTGAGGAGGTCGTCCGCCGGTCGACTGCGCCGCGCGTCGACCATGGCCCGCACGTAGTCGTCGAGTTGGGCCATCGCCGCCTCGATGCGGGTGCGGTCGTTGGCCACGTCGTTGTTGAAGATCCGGAAGATGTCCGTCGCCCAGTCCGAGAACAACTTCCAGTCGGCCTTGGGCGCGCCCAACAGCTCGCAGATGATCGGAATCGGGTACGGCTCGCAGACATCCGCGACCAAATCGCAGCGTCCCCGGTCGGCGACGCCGTCGACCAGCTCATCGATCACCTGACGCATGAACGGCCGCAGTCGATCGGTCGACCGAGGAGTGAATGCCGGTGAGGCGAGCCGGCGGAGCCGGGTGTGTTCCGGGCCTTCCATGGCGAGGATCGAACGCTGCTGGCGCTCACCGACCATTCCCTCGATCCCGGAGATCTGGGGCAGCACCGACAGGGCCGAGTGGAACCGGCGGTCGCGGAGCACGGCCATGACGTCCTCGTGCCGGGAGACGGCGTAGCCAAGGGGGACGCGAGCCAGCCAGTGCTGCTCCTGAGCGGCCTCGAACGCCGCCACCGCTTCGGCCCGGTCGAGGCCGAGCACGTCGATCTCCTGGAGGTCGAGATCCTGCACCGGCGTCGTCATGGACTCATCTGACCAGGGTGATCCGGCGGGCGAACCATCGGCTCCATCCGACCAGTGTGCCCGACCCGGGTCGCCGCGGGCGCATGCTCGCTACTCGGCGCACAGTCGGTCGAGGCGCTGTACCGCGTCGATGAACTCGTCGACCATCTCGATGACGACCCGACCCGCCGGCGGCTCGTCGGTCAGCGACCCGACCACTTGACCCACGAAGTAGGTCGTCAGGTCCCGCGCCGCAGCGGAGTCACCAGCGGCGACGCGCGCGATACGGCGCTGCGCGTCGGCGATGAGCATCGGCTGGAGCGGCATCGGCAAGGGGCCGGGAGAGCCTTCGGACTCCCAGGCCTCGGTCCATGCGGTCCGGATCATCCGCGCGGGCTTGCCGGTCATCGAGCGGGACCGAACGGTGTCCGATGAACCCGCGGCGAGGAACTTCTCGCGTATCACCGGGGTCGTCTCGGCCTCTCGGGTGGTGAGCCACACCGACCCGCACCAGACGCCCTCGGCTCCGAGGGCCAGCCCCGCCGCGAGCTGGCGTCCCCGGGCGACGCCGCCCGCGGCGAGCACCGGCGTGGGCGCGACGGCGTCGACCACCTCCGGGACCAGGACCATGGTCGCCACCTCGCCGGTGTGACCACCCGCCTCCGTCCCCTGGGCGATGATGAGGTCGGCCCCCGCCGCGTGGTGGCGTTCGGCGTGGGCCAGCGAGCCCGCGAGGGCAGCCACGGCGATGTCAGCGGACCGCGCCCGCTCGATCAGCCACGGTGGGGGTGGGCCCAGGGCGGAGGCCATGAGCTGGATCGGACGCGAGAGCGCGATGTCGACCAGCGGCGCCATCGAGGTCGGGTCGATGCGCATGCCCCCGAACTGACGACTCGAGCCTGCACCGTCCGCAGCGGGCGGGAGGGCGGGGATGCCGTGCTCGTCGAGCAGGGCATCGAGCCAGCGGCGGTGCTCCTCGGGGAGGAGGTCGGCGAGCTGACCGCGGTCGAACCCGCCCTCGGCGGAGCCGACGAACTTCTGGGGGATCAGCAGGTCGACACCGAACGGGCGGCCTTTGGTCTCGGTCTCGATCCAGTCGAGATCGATCTCGAGCTGTTCCGGGCTGTGGGCGACAGCGCCGAGGACACCGAGCCCGCCGGCGTTGGTGACCGCCGCGACGACATCGCGACAGTGGCTGAAGGCCAGAATGGGGAACTCGATCCCGAACAGCTCCGTGACGGCGGTCTTCATGGGTGGCTCGCTTTCAGCAGTCGGTCCGGTTGGCCGGGCCGGTCATCGGGCGTCGCCGCCCCGGAGGATGTGCACGACGCAGACCGATCCGGCGCCCGCCATGTGACAGAGGCCGGTCCGCGCCCCCTCGACCTGGCGGGCGCCGGCCTCGCCCCGGAGCTGGAGCACGGTCTCATGCACCTGAGCCAGGCCCGTCGGGCCGCCCGGGTGCCCCCGGGCCGTCAGGCCACCGTCCGTGGAGAATGGGATGCGCCCGCCCAGGGCCGTGGCCCCCTCGGCGACGAGCCGATCGCCTTCACCGTCGCCGCAGAAGCCGAGGAGCTCGTAGTAGACCAGCTCCTCGATCGGGAAGGCGTCGTGCACCTGGACCAGGTCGATCTCGCGTGGGCCGACCCCCGCCTGTTCGTAGGCCGCCACCGCCGTGTCGCGGGTCATCTGCGCCGGCCCGATCACGGCGCCGAGGAAGACGTGCCCCTCGGTGTAGGTCTCGGACTGCTGCTGAGACGCGATCACCTCGACAAGGGGCCGGTCGCCCACGAGGCGGCGGGCGACCTCTTCGGACGCGACGATCGCCGCGGCGGCGCCGCCGCCCGAGGCGCACGACATCATCGAGGTGTGGGGGTAGGCGATCATCGTCGAACCCAGGACCTCGTCAGCGGTCACTTCGTGGTCGGCGCGGCGCTGGGCCAGCGGGTTCGCCCTGGCGTGGTTCCAGTTCTTGGCCGCGATGGCGGCGAACGTCTCGGCGGTCGTACCCATGTCGTGCATGCGACGGGTCGCCCACATCCCGAAGAACGCGGCGGGCAGCATGACCTGTTCGGCCCCCACGCCCGGCCGACGGCCGAGACGACCGGCCATCCGGTTGAGATCGTCGAAACCAAGGGCCATGGCCACGTCGACCCGCCCCCCGGCGACGGCGTGGACCGCCTCGCCGAAGGCGCAGGAGCCCGTCGCGGAGGCGTTCTCGACATGGGTCACCGGTATCCCCGTCAACCCGAACTGCTTGGCGATGTGGACCCCTGCGGTGATCTCGCCGCCGAGATGTCCGTTGTACAGCGCGCCGACCTCGGAGAAGTTCAGGCCGGCGTCCTCCAGCGCGGCCATCCCGGCCACGTCGGCCATCGACGACGACGAGAGCCCCTCGTTGTTGAAGCGGTGCATGCCTACGCCGAGGACGAAGACCTTCTGCGCCATCCGGGTGGGCCTCACCTGGCGGCCTCGAAGCGGAAGGTGACCAGCTCCCGTCCGTCGTCATCGACACCGACCGGGAACAGGGTCAGGACCATCTTCGAGCCGATCTGCCAGTCCTCGGGGGTGCCTTGGAGAGGCGACTGGACCCGCACGCCCTCTGGGAGATCGATCTGACCGACCCCGTAGCCACCGGCCTCGGCGAAGGAGATGCCGCCCATGCGGGGCACATGCAGGAACGTCCACGCGTAGAGCGTTCCTTCGGGGCTCAGGTCGACGTCGGTGACCGGGCCGCCTGTCACCGGGCACCGCTTGCGGCGCGGCCAGAACGACAGCCCGGACCCGGGAGCGAACGAACCGAGGAGTCGGGGTCGATCCTCACCCGCGCCCGGGAGACGGAACAGGTCGGGATCGGTCGGTCGGATCTCGGTCATGGCCTGACCGCGCGAGGAGGGCGTGAGCCGCGGTGTCGATACATGAAGTAGTCAGCGTCTCATGCGCGGAACAGGGGGAGCAACTCTGCGCTCCCTCTTCATCTGCGCTCGCGGGTGTCGGCCTGGTCACGGCACCAGGACGGCGTGCACCGGCGGGGTCCCCCGTTCCCCCGCCATCGTCTCGAGCAGGCCACCGACACCTTCGAGACCCACGACCTGGCGCGGGAGGTCCGCGAACGGATAGGCCCCCAGCGCCAGCAGGTCCAGCGCCGCCCGGTAGGCAGCGACATCGACACCCAGTGCACCCAGGAGTCGGATCTCCTTGTAGACGACCAGGTCGGGGTCGAAACCGGCAATGGCACCGCTGCCCCGGGTGCCGGCCACGACCATCGTGCCGCCCGGACGCACGAGGGCCAGGCCCTGGAGAAACGCTGCCGGTGCCTTCGCCGTGACGTCCACGACCACGTCAGCCCCCGCGACCGCGGCCTCAGCTCGCAGTCGGGCGACCGGGTCCTCCTCCGTGACGTCGACGACCAGGTCTGCCCCGAAGCGCGTCGCCTGCTCCAGTCTCGGACGATCGCGCTCACCCGCGCCGGTGACCATGACGTAGGAGGCGCCGGCCTCCTTGGCGGCGGCTACGGCGCACAGGCCGCGGATGCCGCAGCCCAGCACAGCCACCACGTCGCCCGGTCCTGTGCCGGGCACCGACACCCCCCACCGGATCCCCGCCCCGAGCGGATTGAAGGCCACGGCGAGCTCCGGCGGCAGTCCGGCGGGTACCGGCAGGATCATCGAGTCCGGGTGGAGGTACTGGAACTGGGCGTAACCGCCCCAGAGGCCGGGCTCCTCCTCGACCGAGGTCATCCCGTACATGTGGGCCAGGCCATGGTGATCGCAGCGCCGGTAGTCCCCGGCGAGGCAGGGCGGGCAGGCCCGACAGGAGAGGAAGACCTCCACCGCGACCCGGTCCCCGACGCGGACCCCCCACCGCTCGGCCGCCCGGTCGCCAACGGCCTCGATGATGCCGACCGCCTCGTGGCCGGGCACGAACGGAAAGGCAGGCGCGAGCACGCCGGTGAAGAGCTCGTGGTCCGTGCCACACAGCCCACAGGCCTCGACCCGGAGAAGGCCGTCGTCGTCGCCGATCTCCGGCAGTGGGAGCGTGCGCCGACGAAGTCGGCGAGGCCCTTCGAGGACCAGGGCCTCGGTCGTCTTCGGCAGTGTCATCCCGACCTCCCCTCACTCCGGCATCGGCGCCGACCCCAGCCAGTCGAGCCGGCTGATCGTGCTACAGATCCTGTCTCACGTTTGCACGGTACCCGCGGGCCTCGACAGACTCTGGTGATGCTCGAACCCGCCACCCCAGCCCCGTGACCCGTCTCCATCCCCGGACGCCGGTTCTGGTCGGGGTGGGCGAGGCCACCCACCGCGGGCCCGAACCGATCGGCGCGGTCGACCTGGCCGGTGACGCCTCCACACGGGCCTTGCTGGACGCGGGAGGCACGATGCACGACCGGATCGACACCCTGGTGGTCATCAACATCCTGTCGCCGGCCCCGGCGGATCCGGCTCACCGGCTGGGCCGGCTACTCGGGCTGACCCCCTCCCGACACCTCTCGACGACCATCGGGGGCAACACGCCACAGTGGCTCGTCGGGCGCTTCGCCGACGAGATCCTGGCGAGGACCTGTGACGCGGTCCTGGTCGCCGGCGCCGAGGCGGGCGCGTCCGCTCGCCGGGTCGCGGGGACGCCGGACTCGGCCCCGGTCGACGGGGTCGATGAGGTCATCGGCGACGACCGGGTCGGCGTCGGGCCGATGGAGATCGCGGCCGGCCTCATGGCGCCGCCCCGGCTCTACCCGCTGTTCGAGTCGGCGATCGCCGCCCGGGAGGGGCGATCCTTGGATGAGCAACGGACCCACCTCGGTGGCTTCATGGCCCCGGCCACCCGCGTCGCCGCCGGTCATCCTGACACCGCCTGGTTCCCCGTCGAGCGTACGCCGGCCGAACTGGCCGACCCCACCCCCGAGAACCGGATGATCTCCGAGCCCTACACGAAGTGGATGAACGCCATCATCTCGGTCGATCAGAGCGCGGCCTACATCCTCTGCGCCGCGGAGGTCGCTGAAGCTGCGGGCGTGCCCACCGATCGGTGGGTGTTCCCCCGCTCGACCGCCGACCTCAACGACGTCTTCTTTCCTTCGCAGCGGCCGGAACTGGACCGCAGTCCGGCGATCGCGGGCGCCGCCCGCGCCGCCTTGGACGCCGCAGGGTGCGGGGCCGACGACATCGCGCACCTCGACGTGTACTCGTGCTTCCCCTGCGCGGTGGAGATGACCGCCGAGGCGCTGGGCCTCGCCCTCGATGACAGCCGTGGCTTCACGGTCACCGGCGGCCACGCCTACTTCGGCGGCCCCGGCAACAACTACACGACGCACACGATCGCGGAGGTCGTGCGCCGGTGCCGGGCCGAGCCGGGCAGCCTGGGCCTCACGACCGGACTCGGCTGGTATGTCACCAAGCACGCGGTCGGCATCTGGTCCACGATGCCTCCCGACGACGGCTTCGGGCACCCGGACCTCCGAGCCGAGCAGGCGTCCATCGACCAGCGGGCCCTGCCCCTCCGGACCCCGGACCAGCGAGAGCGAGCCACCGTCGATGCGTTCACCGTGTTCCACGACCGGACGGCCGGCCCGGTCTCGGTGCCGATCGTGGCCACGCTCACGGACGGCACTCGCACGATCGCACGGTCCGACGACGCCGATCTGGCCCGCGAGCTGTCCGGCGGCCGGCTCATCGGTGCGGCCGTGGAGATCGTCCCTGAAGCCGATGGTGCTCTCGGGTTCGTCCCGGTATGAGCGACACCGCTGGACACCCGACCGGAGAGCCCGGCGACCTGTCCGCCCGCGTCGCCGCGGCCGCGGCCGTCTCCCGGCTGGCCCACACGCTGGTGTCCCATCGGGTCGACGACGAGACGCTCGCACTCATCGCCCAGGGTGCCGACGAGCTCGCCACCCGCATCGGCGACGAACGACCGCGCCGTCGGCGGCGGGAGCTCAACGAGAGCCCGAGGTTCCTGCGGGCCATCGAAGAGGGGGACTTGGGCACCCTGATCGATGACGGCGCGTTCCTGGACCTCTTCGAGGACTCCCCCGTCTCCGGCTCGGCCAACCCGCTGAGCATCGGGCTCCGGATCCGACGGGACGGCGACGAGGCCGTGGGCACGGTGACCATCGGGCCCGGGTTCGAAGGGGCACCCGGCCGCGCCCATGGGGGCGTCGTCGCAGCCTGTGTGGACGAGACGGTGGGCGGCCTCCTGCCGATCATCGGCTCGATGGCGTTCACCGGCCAGCTCGACCTGACCTACCGGGCACCTTGCCCGCTCGGCGTGCCCATCCAGTTCCGGGCCAGGCTGAAGGACCGGGACGGCCGCAAGCTCTACATCCGCTGCGAAGGCCACGGCCCCGACGGCCTCTTCGTCGAGTCCGACAGCATCTTCATCAGCGTCGACCTCAGCCGCTTCGCGGCCGGCGAGACATCCGGCACCTCGGAGTAGCGTCGGATGGACGACCCGGGAGGGACCATGGAGGAGCCACTGATCGACGAGAGTCCGTCTCACCCAGGCGGCATCCGCCTCCTGTTCGGCACGGCCTTGGCGGTCTTCGTCGTCACCGTGTCCATCGGGATCCTGAACGGCATGGACGTGGTCGACTTCGACCACCAGACGCTCATGGGCCACGTCCACTCGGGCACGCTCGGATGGATCACCCTGTCGGTGTTCGCCGCATCTCTCTGGCTCTTCGGCGGCTCCGATGAGTCGCCGAACGCGGCACGGATGGCCCGCGGCCTGCCGATCGCGTCCGTCGTGGTCATCGTCGCCTATGTCGTCGCCTTCTTCTCGACCACCGGCGTCGGGCGGCCCATCACCGGCACGTTCGCGCTGCTCGTCATGGTCGTGTTCTTCGCGTGGGTGGTCGGCCGCGCCCGTCACGTCACGCTCAGCGTGCCTCGCCTGGGACTGCTCGCGGCCCTCGCCACCCTCGCCGTCGGGGCCGTGCTCGGCGTGCTCATCGGCCTCGAGCTGACCGGCGACGTCGATCTGCCCGACGGCGCCTACGACGCCCACCCGGCGACGATGGTCGTCGGTTTCCTCATCCCCGTGGGCATGGCTCTGGCGGAGTGGCGCCTCGCGCCGAGTCTGGTGGAGGTGGTGGCCGACCGACGGGGACGGGCGCAGATCGCCGCCCCCTTCGTCGGCGGCGTCCTGCTCATGGTCGGCTCGCTCCTGGACGTGGTGCCGCTGATCGGCCTCAGCCTCCCGCTCGAGATCGCGGGCGTGGTGATCCTGGTCCGCCGCCTCTGGCCCCAACTCCACGCCATCGACTGGATCGGCGGCGGATGGGAACGCGGGGCCGGGGCCACGATCATCGCCCTCGTCTTCGACATCGGCTTGCTCGCGTTCCTGATCATCCGTTACCAAGGCGAGCTGGACGACGCGCCGCAACGGCTGCTCCTCGCGCTCGACCACGTCATGTTCATCGGCGTCATGACCAACTCGGTCTTCGGCCGGATCGACCGGTTCGCCGCCAGCTCGCGGTGGGCCGGGGCCGACCGCTGGGTGCTCCCGGCCATGAACCTCGGACTGGCGGTGTTCGTGGCGGGGCTGCTGGCCGATGTCACGGCGCTCAAGCGGATCGGCGCGCCGACGATGGGGGCCGCCATCCTGCTCGGCATCGTCGTCATGGCGATGCGACTCGCCGGCCCCCTCAGGTCGCCCGCCACCGCATCAACGGGTTGATCGACCCGGCCCTGTACGACACGAGACGAATTGTGTAAAGTACGACAGTGGCTCGAACGTTCAGTCGGCGGCACGGCGCTCCCTACGTGATCATCGACGGGTGCATCGAGTGCGGGATCTGCGAGCGGGTGTGTCCCTACGACGCCATCTTCATGGACTCGAGCTTCGAGTTCGTGGTCGACGGCGCGGCGTGCCCGAGCTGCAACCGGTGCCTCGATCCGTGCCCGGTGGACGCGATCGTCCCGATGGACGATCCCCGGGCCACACGCATACGTGATTCCAACCTGCCGTTCGTCTTCGACGACTGGCGACCTCAGTTGGCTGGCCGAGGAGGCCCCGAATGAAGAAGTTCATGTCCACCGACGAACTGGCCCGTGACGACCGGTTCACGCACAACGACGTGCCCCTCGACTTCCTCATGGCCGAGGAAGTGACCCTCGAGCAGGTGGAAGAGACCATGAAGACGATGCTGGCCAACGACGAGACCCGCCAGCTCATGGAGGAGAACAGCGCCGCGGGCCAGATGCTCCAGCGGGTCCGTCCCACCGACGACTCGGCACCCTTGCGGATGCGCTCCCAGATGCACGCCATCTTCATGGGTGAGATGCAGGCCCTGGAGGCTGCAGGGCGCAGCTGCTGGGACTTCCACGACGACGACGAGCTGCCGTGGCAGTTCCAACTGGACATGGCCCGCCAGTGCTGGGACGAGTCCCGTCACGTCGAGATCTACTCTGCCCTCCTCGATCACCTCGAGGGCGCCATCGGGGAGTTCCCGGAGAACCTTTTCCTCTTCGAGTTCGGCTGCTCGGACGACCCCGCCGAGCGGGTCACCGGGGTCAACCGTTGCCTCGAGGGCCTCGCCCTCGATGTCTTCGGCGACACGATCCGCTTCGGCAAGCGAGCCGACGACGAGACGATCTGGCGCTCGGTCGACTACGTCGCGGCCGATGAGGTGACCCATGTCCGCTTCGGCCAGGTCTGGAGCAAGGTGCTCACCGAGGACGACCCCGAGCGGCGGAAGCGGGTGGTCGCCTTCCAGCGCAAGGTGGACCGGGCCTTCAGCTTCGGTGGTCTGCGCGGCGTCTACGACGACGCCAACGAGAGCGCATTCCTGCCGGTGGCCGTCGAGCTCCGCAAGATGGCCGGTTTCACCGACGCGGACATCGATGACGTCGTTGCCGCCGGCCCGGTGGTGGCCTCGTGACCGCTGACCACAACGGAGCCGACGACGGGTTCTACGGGCCGAGCCGACACGCCCAACCGTTCCCGTACTGGGACCGACGACGCCTCATCGGCGAATGGGACGTCGACGAGTCCGTCGAGCGCATCGTCAACTACAAGTGGGCCGAGGAGCAGCTCTCGGCGGCTCTGGGCGGATGGGGCGCAACCATCCCCGAGCTCGACGTGAAAGCCGTCATCGGTCGGCACTGCTACCAGCACGCCTGGCACGCCGATCTCTGGCGCAAGCGCCTACCCGAACTACGGGAGACCAACGAGGACCGCGCCGATCCGCCCAACGAGGCCTTCCGCCGGTTCATGGATGAGCTGACCGGCCCGGACGACCACGACCAGACCATCGAGAAGCTCGTGGGCGTCTACCGGGTGCTGCTCCCCCACCTCCTGGCGGTGTACACGTTCCACCAGCACGTGACCAGCGACATCGTCGATGCCCCGACGGTCCGCCTGCTGAAGTTCATCCTCGATGATGACCACACCCAGCTGGTCGAGGCCGAGATGCTCATCCAGGATCTCGCTCGGACAGCGGCACTACGCCGGAGAGCCGGCGAATGGCAGACCCATCTCGATGTGCTACTGGCCGAGTCCGGGGGCGTCTGTGGTCCCACGACGCTGCTGAGCGAGGCGAAGATCGCGAAGCCGGGGCCAGCGGTGCTCGGTGCCGCCCTCCGGGACAAGCGAGAAGCCGCCGTCGGCGTCAGATGAGCAGCGCGGCTGCCGGCGGCACCGAGGAGAACGACCAGATGCTGGCGCTCGAGCAGCGACTGCTCGGGCAGGGCTTCGGTGAACTGCCGACGCTGTTGCGGGGGGCTGAGGACTTTCCGTTCGACGGGGACTCGGTCGCGGCCATCGTCACCGAGGCTCTCCGCTACCTGCAGCACCAGTACGCCGTGGACCTGGTCGGGGCGCGTGTCCTCGCCGCCCTCGGCGAGGCCGCGGTGAAGGCGCAGGCCTTCGACGCCATCAGCGACCTGGTCCGCCGCACCGCAGCCGAAGCCGACGACGGACCGTAGGCCTTCAGATCGCGGGCGACTCGGCCCGGCCCCCCGCTGGCCGAGCCGCCCGCATCCTGCCGAAGAGGGAGGAACGTGCCCCGCTCCACCTGGGGATCTGACACCCCGACATCGACCGAGGACGCCCGGGAGCGCCTCATCGATGCCGCCGAAGGCTGTTTCGAACACTACGGCGTGGCGAAGACGACCATCGAGGACATCGCCGCCACCGCCCGCGTGTCGCGGGCCACGGTCTATCGCTACTTCGACGGCGGACGCGACGAGATCATGCTCGAGTTCCTGGTACGCGAGGCGCGGCGGTTCCTCGGCCGGTTGGCTGAGCGGGTCGCTCATGAGCCCGACACGGCGTCCGCGTTGACCGAGGGCATCGCGTTCACGGTCGAGTCTGCGACACGGGACCCCACGTTGAGGCTGCTCTTCGCCCCGGAGGTCGCCGGGCAGACGGGGTCGATAGCCGGCACGTCCACCGCGTTGCTCGACCTGACCCGGGAGTTCCTCCGCCCGCTCGTCGGCGACACTCGACCGATTGGCCGACTTCGGGATGGCCTCGACCTCGACGACGCTGCCGACTACGTGCTCCGGATCATCGTGTCGCTCCTCTGCGTCCCGCTCCCGCCGGGTCGGTGGGGTGACCCCGCCGGCCTCCGCCGTTACATCCTCGCGTTCGTGGTGCCCGGTCTGGGCGGCGCAGACCCGCAGGGTCCCGGCTGAGGCGCCGCTGGCACCGCGGCCAGCCATGAGACAGTATTGGTTCTATGTATCCAGGACTGCACGCCCGTTCCCATCCTGACAAGCCCGCCGTCATCATGGGCGCCTCGGGACACACGGTGACCTTCGCCCAACTGGATGAGCGCTCGAATCGCCTGGCCCGCCTCTGGCACGAGGCAGGGCTCCGTCCGGGCGACCACGTCGCCCTCTTCTTGGAGAACCACCCCCGGTACTTCGAGGTGGTGTGGGCCGCGTTGCGGTCCGGGCTGTACCTGACGACGGTCAACCGGTACCTGACCGAGGAGGAGGCCGGGTACATCGTCGAGGACAGCGAGGCCCAGGCCCTCGTCACCTCGAGCACCCTCGCCGATGTCGCGGCGGGCCTCCCGGCGCGGGCGCAGGGGTGCCGCATGCACCTGATGATGGACGGCGCGATCGACGGCTTCGAGCGCTACGAGGACGCCATCGGGTCCCAGGCCCCCGAGCCGCTGGACGACCAACCCCTCGGGGCCTACATGCTCTACTCGTCGGGAACCACCGGACGCCCGAAGGGCATCCACCGTCCCCTCTCCGGACGCCAGGTCGAGGACGGCGATGGGTCCCTGACCATGCTCATGGGGGTGTTCGGCATCGACGAGAAGGCCCGGTACCTCTCGCCCGCCCCCCTCTACCACGCCGCCCCGCTCGGGTTCAGCGTGGCGACCACGGCGGTGGGTGGCACCGTCGTGGTCATGGAGCACTTCGACCCGGTCGACGCGCTCGCCCTCATCGAACAGCACCAGGTGACCCACAGCCAGTGGGTACCCACCATGTTCGTGCGGATGCTCAAGCTCCCCGAGGCCGATCGCACCGCCTACGACCTCTCGAGCCACCAGGTCGCGGTGCACGCCGCCGCGCCGTGTCCGGTGGCGGTCAAAGAGGGCATGATCGACTGGTGGGGCCCGATCCTCATGGAGTACTACGCGGGCACCGAGCTCAACGGTTTCACCCTGATCGACAGCCAGCAATGGCTCGCCCACAAGGGATCCGTCGGTCGCCCCCTGCTCGGCACCATCCACATCTGTGACGACGACGGCGTCGAACTGGAGGCAGGCCAGGCCGGCGAGATCTACTTCGAGCAGCCCGATGTGGCCTACGTGTACTTCAAGGACGAGGCGAAGACCAGGTCTTCCCAGCACCCTGAGCACCCGACATGGACCTCCCTGGGCGATGTGGGCTTCGTCGACGAGGAGGGCTGGCTGTTCCTCACCGACCGGTCCTCGTTCATGATCATCTCGGGCGGGGTCAACATCTACCCGCAGGAGATCGAGAACCTGCTGATCGGGCACCCCGCCGTCCTCGACGTGGCCGTGATCGGGGTCCCGCATCCGGAGTTCGGCGAAGCGGTGAAGGCCATCGTGCAGACCGTCGATGCCGACGAGGACGCCGTGGCGCTGGAACAGACCCTGATCTCCTACGCCCGGGAGCACCTGGCTGGGTACAAGGTGCCCCGCTCCGTGGATGTGGTCGACGAGCTGCCGCGACTACCGACCGGGAAGCTCTACAAGCGCAAGCTCCGCGACCAGTACTGGCAGGACGCAGAGGGTCGCGCCATCTGAAGGAGGACCTCGGCGGCGCTTGTGGAAATACAACAGTTCTTGTAATCTGTCTCATGGGTCGAGGTCAGGGCCCCAAGGGGGGTCGGGGGACCGCTCATGCTCGAGTTCGAGGCAGGCATCAGCGGCCTGTTCACCGGAGCCGGCTACGGCGTGATCGCCGTCTCGATCACGCTCATGTACCGCTCGACGGGCGTCCTCTCGTTCGCCCACGCGGCGTTCGCCGCCGTGGCCGCCTACCTCTACATCGACCTGGTCGACCAGGGATGGGCCAGGCCGCTGGCCGCAGCCGCCGGCGTGGCGACCGCGACCGCGTACGGGATCGTGGTCGAGCGGGTGGCTGTCCGCCCCGTCCGTCATGCCGACCCGGCGACCCGGCTGATCGCCACGCTCGGCGTGTTGACCTTCACGACGGGCGTGCTGCTCTGGCAATACGGCTTCTCCCCGATCGTGGCTGAGCCACTGTTCCCTGACCGATCGGTCGACATCGGCGGCGTCGCCATCGCCTACCAGAAGGTCGCGGTCCTGGTCCTCGCCGTCGTGGCTGCCATCGCCTTGGCGGTGTTCCTCGAACGAACCCGGCTCGGGACCGGGGTCCGCGCCGTGGCCCAGGACGCAGAAGCGGCCCGGCTCCACGGCGTCTCCCCGACCGCGGTGTCCCGCCTGAACTGGGCCCTCGGTGCGGGACTGGCAGGCCTGATCGGTGTGCTCATCGCGCCGCTGCAGTCGGTCAACGTCGGCACGTTCACCCTCCTGTTGGCCAAGGCGTTGACGGCCACGCTCATCGGTGGCCTCGCCTCACTCATCGGGGCCTTCGCCGGCGGGCTCGTCCTCGGCGTGATCGAGAACGTGACCATCGTCCGCTCGGCCACACCGGGCGCCCCCGAGTTGATGACCGTCGTCGTCGTGGTCCTGGTGCTGGTGTTGCGCCGGAACTGGCCAGCCGGGCCGGCATCGACCTCGGTACCGGTCCAGCGAAGCCCCTCGCCCAGGACCGCTCGGCTGACGCGTGGCCTGGCCATGGCCGGTCCCCCGCTGGCCGCGGTGGGCCTGGTGGGGGCGATCGTGGTCCCGGCCGTCTCGCCGTACTGGTCCTTCGTCGGCGCCCGATCGCTCTTCTTCGTCCTGGAGGCACTCGCGCTCGTCCTGCTCGTGGGTTGGGCGGGTCAGGTCAGCCTGATGCAAGGCGCCTACGTGGGCATCGGTGCCTTCGGCACCGGCTGGCTGGTGGTCGAACACGGGCTCCCCCTTGCCCTGGCGCTCTTGATCTCGTCGGTCGCCGGAACCGCACTCGGAGCGGTCGTCGGCCTGCCCGCGCTGCGGTTGAGCGGGCTCCAGTTCGCCGTCGCGTCGCTGGCCTTCGCCGCGGCCGCCACGGCGTGGCTGTTCGAATGGGACGAGTTGCCGAGATCCATGCCCCGCGGGGATCTCCTCGGACTCGACCTCCAGAGCGACATCGCCGTCTACTTCGTCACACTGGCCACCACTGCCGTCGTCATGCTCCTGCTCTGGAACCTCCGGCGATCCAGCCAGGGGAGCCTGCTGCTGGCAGCCCGTGACGCGGCCACCACCGTCGACCACTTCGGCGCCTCAGCCCGTCGGGCCCGACTCGGCGCGTTCCTCTTGGCCTCGTTCGTCGCCACCCTCGGTGGCGGGCTCTACGCCGTCCTCCTCACCGGGCTGTCGGCAGCCGACTTCGGCCCCTTCCTCTCACTGACCCTCCTCGTGTACTACGTGGTCGGTGGCAGCCAGTCCCTCCTCGGGCCGGTGCTGGCCGGGCTCGCTTTCGGCGTCCTGCCCCAGGTCCTGCAGTCCGACGCCGGGACGACGGCGAGTGCCACTCCCACCATCGTCGCGGGCGCCGCGGTCGTCCTCCTCCTCGCAGTCCGGCCGCTCGGCTTGGCGTCCCTCTTCGCGTCCCCGACGCCGCCGGTGCCGCCTCCGTCAGCGGCCTCCGACCACTACCTCTCGGTCCAGCGCCGCCTGTCCGGCTCCACGCCGCCCCGCCCGCGGCGGTGGCTCGACGCCTCCGCGCTGGCCGGCACCACACCCTTGTCCGTCAGTCGATCCCGAGGTGACCATGTCCACGGATCTCGAAACCCACCCGCTCAGCTCGTCGGCGCCGGCCCGCCGGCCTCCGGCCAACCGGCTGCCCGTGGTCCTCGCGGTCGTTGCCGTGGTCGGCGGGGCCCTGCTCCTCTTCTCCGGCTACTGGGGCGCCTCGGGCACCAGCAACCCCGGGGAGCAACTCCCCTACTTCGCTTCGGGGACGATCCCCGGGCTGGCGCTCGTGATCTGCGGGCTGGCGCTCCTCCTCGCACGCGAGCACCGCCGTGACCGTGACGAGGTGGCGGCGCTGGCCGCGCGCCTGGACGCCCTCATCGACTGGCTCGCCGACCTCCCGCCGGAGCCGGCGCCGGACCCGGGACCGGGACCGGGACCGGGATCGGAGACCACCGATGAGGCAGGCGACCCGTGAGTGGGGCCGCGCTGCTCTCGGTGCGCGGCGTCACCGTCCGCTTCGGCGGCATCCTCGCCAACAGCGACGTGGACCTCGATGTCGCGGCGGAGCAGGTCACCGCCCTCATCGGACCGAATGGGGCAGGCAAGACGACCCTGTTCAACGTCATCACCGGGGCGCAGACGCCGAGCCGTGGTCAGGTGCTGTTCGGCGACGAAGACATCACCGCTCGGTCGTCGTCGTTCCGCGCCCGGCGGGGCGTGGCCCGCACGTTCCAGAACCTGTCGTTGGTGGATGCCCTCACGGCTGCCGAAAACGTGACCGTGGGCCTCGGCCGCTACCGACGGACCGGCCTCCCCGGGGCGGTGCTACAGCTGCCCTCCGCCCGGGTCGAGGACCGGCGGTTCGACGAGATCGCCCGCGCGGCGCTCGACTTCGTCGGGCTGGCCGCCGCCGCCGACCGGCTCGCGTCCGAACTGTCCTATGGCGACCGGAGGCGCGTCGAGCTCGCGCGCGCCCTCGCCCTCGCCCCCCGGCTCCTGCTACTGGACGAGCCCTCGGCGGGCATGGGACCGGAGGAGACCAGGGACCTCGGGCGCCTCATCCGTCGGGCGGTCGCGGCCTTCGCCCTGAGCGTCCTCGTCGTCGAGCACGACATGACCCTCGTGCGATCACTGGCCGACCGGACCTCGGTCCTGGACTTCGGAACGGTCATCGCGTCCGGCCCGACCGACCAGGTCCTCGACGACGCCCGCGTTGTCGCCGCCTACCTCGGCACCGGGTCCTGATGCTCGACGTCCGCGACCTCGCGGTCCGCTACGGCGAGATCCCTGCCGTTCGGGGCATCGACCTCCACCTCGAGGCCGGGCAGATGCTGGCGGTGCTCGGTCGGAACGGGGCGGGCAAGACGACGACCCTGCGAGCCATCGCCGGGGCCGTCGCGGCCGACCGTGGTCGGGTGGAGCTGGGGGGCGAGGACCTGACTGGTCTGCCGGCGGAACAGCGCGTGCGCCACGGGGTGGTGCTCGTCCCCGAAGGCCGTCACCTCTTCCCCGATCTGACCGTGGCCGACAACCTGGCCATGGGCGCCTACCACCGCAAGCTCCGGCGCCGGGCCATCGCCGAGGAGATCGAGATCGTCACCGAGGACTTCCCGCGCGTGCGGGAACGGCTGCTCCAGCCCGCCGGTTCGCTGTCCGGTGGCGAGCAGCAACTCGTGGCCGTCGCCCGTGCCCTGATGAGCCGGCCCCGCCTCCTCATGGCCGACGAGCCCTCGCTCGGGCTGGCTCCGATCGTGGTCGAGATGCTCTACGAGCTCTTCGCCGGGCTCCGCGCTGCTGGGCTCGCGCTGCTGGTCGTCGAGCAGTACGCCGACGTCGCCCTGAGCGTGGCCGACCGGGCCGTCGTGATCGACAAAGGCCGGGTCGCCCTCGACGGCGACGCCCAGGACCTGGCCCGGTCCGCCGAACTGCTCACTGCTTACCTTTCGCCCAATGAGGAGAAGGCCCCATGACCAGACGAATCATCGCTTTTCTGTTCGTCGCCGCGCTCCTGGCCGGAGCGTGCGGCGGTCGGGACGAGGATGAAGCGGAGCCCGACAACTCGCCCGGATCCGCGACCGAGACGAGCGTCAGCGGCCCCACCCAGTCGGACCCCGGGGTGACCGACGACGAGATCCTGGTCGGCGCGTCGGTGACCCTCTCCGGGCCGACGGGATTCCTCGGCGAGGAGGTGACCGGGGCCATAAACGCCTACTTCGGCATGGTCAACGCGGAAGGCGGCATCAACGGGAGGACGCTGCGCCTCATCACCTACGACGACGGCGGCGACGCCGGCCAGCTCCTGGCGAACATCCGCCGCCTGGTCGAGGAGGACCAGGTGGTGTCGCTGGTCACCGGGCTCGGTGACGTCGCGCTCGACTACATCGACCAGCACTCGGTGCCGACGCTGACCTTCGGCGTGTCGCCGACGTCGTTCGCCTCTCGCTACGAGACGGTCTTCCCGATCGTCGGCAACGCGCTGCTCTGGACCCAGGAGACGATCGCCGGCCTCGATGAGGCCGGCGTCATCGAGGACGGCATGCGGGTGGGGATCATCTATGACAACGGCCTCATCGACATCAGCCCCTACCTGGATGCCATCCAGGAGTCCTGGGAGAACGTCGGGGCCGAGGTCGTGACCGTCGACCCCCTGACCCTCGCCACCGGCACCTGCGACAGCCTCGTGCTCAAGTACCGGGACCTCGGCGTCGACTACTGGGACTTCCAGACCGCCGCGTGGTACCTCTGCGTGCAGGCCGGCGACCAGCAGGGCTTCGAGCCGCGCCTGGGATGGGGCGGCTGGCCCGCCAGCGTCCCGACCATCGCTTCCATCGCGGGCCCGGCGGTGGACGGGGTGTGGGGAGGATCCAACGGGGACCAGCCCGACGGGGCCCCCCGTGAGTTCACCCCCGCCCACGAGGAGTTCCTGGCCGCCCTGGAGGAGTACGCCCCTGACCTCGTCGACCCTGCCCACCTCGATTCGCCCGCCGTGCTCGGCTACTGGGCCGGGGCCAAGCTCATGGTGGACGCGCTCGAGGCGCAGGGCGACATCGTCACCGCCGCCGGTGTGACCGACTGGATCCAGGGGGTCGAGGACTACGAGATCGGGGTCACGCCACCGATCATCTCCATGGCCCCGGACTGCAAGACTGGCTCCGAGGTCGTCTGGATCGGGCAATGGGAGTGGGACGACGCCACCGAGACGGCGTCCCGGGTACCGAGCACGGACTACTTCAGCAGCCCCCAGAAGGAGGAGTTCGGTGGGGAGTGCTTCCTCACCGCCATCTCCGACGAGATCGTGGGCGACTGAGGCCTCACGCGTTGCCGAACATGTCGGGCGGCGGCGCGGCGCGGGCGACGAGATCGGGGACGACTCCCGCCAACTCGGCCGGGTCCCAGCGGTCCTCCTTGTCGACCGACGGGCCGGCCCGCCAGCCCTCGGCCACGCTGATCCTGCCCCCTGCGACGTTGAAGACCTGGCCGGTGACCGCGGCCGAATCGTTGCTCCCGAGCCAGACCACCAGCGGCGACACGTTCTCCGCCGCGAACGTGTCGAACGCGCCCGTGTCGGGCTCGTCGATCACCGCCATGCCGAGGCCCGCGGTCATCCGGGTCCGGGCCCCGGGAGCGATCGCGTTGACCGTCACGCCGTAGCGGACCAGTTCCTTGGCCGCGATCAGGGTGAAGGCGGCGATGCCCGCCTTCGCCGCCCCGTAGTTGGTCTGCCCCGGGTTGCCGTAGAGGCCCGACGCCGAACTCGTGTTGATCACCCGGGCGTCGTTCGCCTTCCCGGCCTTCGCCCGTTCCCGCCAGTGCGACGCGGCCCAACGGGTCGGGGCGAAGGTACCCCGGAGGTGGACCCGGATGACCGAATCCCACTCCTCGACCGACATGTTGGTCAGCATCCGGTCCCGGAGGATGCCGGCGTTGTTCACCAACGTGTCCAGCTGACCGTAGGTGTCGATCGCCCGCTGGATGAGCGCGGCCGCACCGTCCCAGTCGGCGATGTCGGAGCCGTCCGCCACGGCTCGGCCTCCCATGGCCTCGATCTCGGTGACGACCTCTGCGGCCGGACCCCCTGCGGCTCCCGAGCCATCCACCTCGGAGCCGAGGTCGTTGACCACGACCGATGCGCCCTGTCGGGCGAACTCGAGGGCATGGGTCCGACCAAGGCCGCGGCCACCGCCCGTCACGACCACGACTCGCCCTTCACAGATCCCGCTCATGACGCGCCCCCTACGGCTCGTTGACAATACATTCGACAGATATCGTATCACGCCGCTCAACTCGAGCTGGAGCCCGCGCGGACTTGACGGTGGCCAACTAGACATGACATGTTTTGTGTCTCATTCATCATCGAGCAAGGGGCCGCGCCATGAGCCTGGCGTTCACCGAACCGCAGGAGGAGCTCCGCACCGTCGTGCGCCAGTTCCTCGAACGCAAGAGTGACGAGGCCGAGGTCCGTCGGCTCATGGAGACCGAGGACGGCTTCGACCGGGACGTCTGGACGCAGATGGCCACCCAGCTCGGGCTCCAAGGGCTGATCATCCCCGAGGAGTACGGCGGTCAGGGCTTCGGCCACCTCGAGCTCGCGGTGGTGCTCGAGGAGATGGGCCGACGCCTCCTCTGCGCCCCGTTCTTCTCCACGGTCGTGCTGGCGACCAACACCCTGCTCCTCGGCGGTGACGAAGCCGCCTGCGCCGCCCACCTGCCCGGCATCGCCAGTGGGGACACGATCGCGGCCCTCGCTTTCGTCGAGCGCTCGGGCAGTTGGGACCCCGACACCGCTGAGGCCACCGCCACCGCCACCGACGACCACTGGACACTCAACGGCGAGAAGTGGTTCGTGCTCGACGGCCACGTCGCCGACCTGCTCATCGTCTCGGCCCGGACCGACGAAGGCATCAGCCTCTTCGCAGTCGAGCGTGGCGCGGTCGGGCTGGCGACGGTTCCGCTCCAGACCATGGACCAGACCCGCAAGCAGGCCTCGATCGTGCTGTCGGACACGCCCGCGCAGCTGATCGGCGAGCCGGGCACCGGCGGCGAGGTACTCCGCGACGTGCTCGACCTCGCGGCCGTCGCCCTCGCCGCCGAGCAGGTCGGGGGGACCCAGGTCACGCTGGACATGGCGGTCGAGTACGCGAAGGTCCGCGTCCAGTTCGGCCGGCCCATCGGCTCGTTCCAAGCCATCAAGCACAAGTGCGCCGACATGCTCCTCCACACCGAGTCCGCTCGGTCGGCCGCGCTCTACGCAGGGCGGTGTGCGGCTGACGGCAGCGACGAGCTCCCCGTCGTGGCCAGCCTGGCCAAGGCCTACTGCTCCGAGGCCTACTTCCACAACGCGGCGGAGAACATCCAGGTCCACGGTGGCATCGGCTTCACCTGGGAGCACCCCGCCCACCTCTACTTCAAGCGGGCCAAGAGCAGCGAGCTGCTCTTCGGCGACCCGACCTATCACCGAGGTCTCATGGCCGACCGGCTCGAGATCTGAGTCGATCCACGACGACCGCCACGGCGGGCGTCGACAACCAAGGGGGAATCAACATGAGGGTCCCGATCCGGAATCGACCTCGCGTCGCGTTCGTGCTCGTCGCGCTGACCATGGTGGTGCTGGCTGCGGCCTGTGCCGGTAGCAACGAGGACCAGATCGCCTCCGAGGGTGGTGGCGACGGTCTCGACGCCACCACCGACGCGGGGTCCGGGACGTCGGCCCCGGTCGACGACACACCCGGTGTCCCGGGCGACCTCGAGGTCATCCCGGACTCGGACGCCGGAGTCACCGAGGACACCATCCACATCGGCATCCATGCCCCCGAGACGCTGTCGGGCATCGACATCGGGAGCATCCTCGGGCTGCGTCCCCTCACCGAGGCCTACTGGGACACGGTCAACCAGAACGGAGGGATCAACGGCCGAATGGTCGACGTCACCCTCGTCAACGACCAGTACAACGCCACCGGGGCGGTGGATGCCTGTCGCCAGTTGGTCGACGACGACCTGCTCTTCGTCTCCGGGACCTCGGGGGCCGACCAGGTCGTCGCCTGCGCCCAGGTCGTCACGGGCGCGGGCATCCCCTATCTGTCCCTCGGGGTGACCGCCGCCGGGCTCACCGATACCCCCGGCTACCGGGCGATCACCTTGCCCTACGACGCGGCAGGCGCCGATCGCGGCCCGCTACCTCGTGGACGAGCTCGGCGCGGAGCCCGCCACCACGGCGATGATCCGCTTCGGGGGAGCCAACTCCGACGGGGCCCACGAGGCATTCGTCGAGGCCATCGAGGGCTATGGCGGAAGCCTGGCCGTCGATGACGCGGTGGACAAGGACGGCAATCCCAACGAACTGACCGCCGAGTGCCTCAAGCTGGAGGAGAACGGTGTCGAGTTCGTCTTCGTGGTCGCCGCGCCCAGCGTGACCCGTGTCCTCGTCGACGCCTGCGCGGCCCAGGGGGTGGAGCCGACCTACCTCATGGCGGCCAACACCGCGGGCTGCTCGACCCGGCCGCCGCTCTACGGACCGGCCTTCGACGGGTGCCTTCAGATGTCGGGTTCCCGACTGCCCGATGCCAGCGACTCCCCCCTCGTGGAGGAGGCGCACGCCGAGTGGGAGGCCCGCAACCCGGGCGTCGACTTCCCCGAGAACGGCGAAGGCTTCTGGGGCCTCTTCGACATCTACCGCGAGGCCATGACCCAGGCGGGCGATGACCTGACCACGCACACCTTCCTCCAGGCTGTCGATGCCCTCGAGTACGACAACGGTCTGTCGAACCCGGTGCGGTTCGCACCGGGAAGCCGGGTCGGAGGCACCGGTGTCGTGATCTGGCAGGCCGAGGCCGCCACCGAGGGGTTCACCGAGGTCGTGTCGGAGTACCTCGAGCCGTGACCGCGAGGCCCGCGCCCGAGCCCGACCGCGGGCCGATCGCCGGCGCCGATGGCTGAGTTCCTGACCTTCGTCGTCTCCGGCCTGGCGGGAGGGGCCTCGTACGCCCTGCTCGCGCTCGGCCTCGTCCTCGTCAACCGGTCCTCACGCATCCTGAACTTCGCCCAGGGCGAGATCGGCGCCCTCGCCACCTTCGTGGTGGCATCGCTGGTCGTCGACCACGGGTGGGGCTGGCCGCTCGCCATCGGCGTCGGCCTCGCCGTGGGGGCGACGACGAGCGGGGCCGCAGGAGCCGTGCTGATGCGGAACCCGTCCGGCGGTCGGGTCCCACCGCTGGTCGGCACGGTCGCCCTGCTGGCGTTCCTGGTGGTGGTCGAAGCCAAGTGGCTCGGAGGCAACCGGTCGTTCCCGACGCCGCTCGGCGGCAACGGGATCACCTTGGCCGGCGTGGTCCTCACACCGACCCGACTGCTCGTGCTGGGCTCCGTCGCCGTGGTGTCGGTCGGCCTGTACCTGCTGCTGGAGCACACGCGGTTCGGCCTGGCGCTGCGGGCCGGAGCCGACGACCGCGAGGCGGCCACGATCATCGGCCTGAGCCCGGTGCGGATCGAGGGCACGGCGTGGGTGATCGCCGGCCTGCTGGGCGCCCTGGCGGGGATCCTCCTCGGCTGGACAACCCAGTCGATCGCGCCGGCGTTCTTGACCCTCGCCCTCATCCGTGGCTTCGCCGCGGCCATCGTCGGCGGGATGCGGAGCCTGCCCGGGGCGGCGGTCGGAGGCCTGGTGGTGGGGGTGGCCGAGAGCCTGACCCGCCGGTACTGGGGCGGGACGCCGGGGGCTTCGGAGTTGGTCGTCTTCGCCATCATCTTCCTCACCCTCGCGTTCCGGCCCGAGGGCCTGTTCACCCCTCGGCGCACCTCGGTCATGCCGGATGAGGCCAATCCACTCGTCCGGGTGCCGCCGCTGGTCCGATCCGCAAGGTCGCGGGTGACGACATCGCGTCTCATCCGAGCCGCTTTGGCGATCGCCGTCGTCGTGGGCGTGAGCGTGCTGGTCGCCGCGCCGTTCTCTGGATCGGACGCCTTCCGCCTAGCCAGCCTGCCGATCTTCGGGCTCCTCGCCCTCGGCCTCAACTCGCTGCTGGCGACCTCGGGCCAGTTGTCGCTCGGCCACGTCGGTCTCTTCGGCCTCGGTGCGTTCATGGCTGCGGTCAGCGCCACGACCTGGAAGCTCCCCTTCGTCGCCTCCGTCCTCGTCGGGATCGCCGCCGCTGCGCTCGCCGCATGCATCCTCGGGTTGGCGGCGCGCCGAGTGCAGGGCCTCTACCTGGCCGTCCTCACGCTGTCGTTCGCCCTCGTGCTCGAGCGGTTCCTCTTCCCCAAACCGTTCTTCTCCAAGGGCGGCGCAGGACTGTTCGTCGCCCGGCCGGCCCTGGGCCCGTTCGACCTCGCCGACGACACGACGTTCCTCGCTCTCTGCCTCAGCGTTCTGCTGTTGGCATTGCTCGTCGATCGCTGGGTCATGGGCCGGCCGTTCGGTCGTGGCGTCGTCGCCGTACGCGACAACGTGGCTGCCGCGGCCGCGTTGGGGATCCCGTCGCCACCGTTCACGGTCGGCTCCTTCGTCTATTCCGGGGCGCTGGCGGGTCTGGCCGGTGCCCTCTTCGCCTATCGCCAGGGTGTCGTGGTCGCCAGCGCCTTTCCCGCCACGCTGTCGTTCAGCCTCCTCATCTGGGTCGTCCTCGGGGGCGTGGGCTCTCGGGTCGGCGCGGTCCTCGCCGTCGGCGTGTTCACCTGGTCGACCACCGCTACCGGTACGGGAGACAGCTCGGAATGGCTGGTCCTCATCGGCTCGGCGGTGGTGGTGCTCGCCATCGCGCAGTACCCGGGCGGAATCGCCTCGTTGGTCCGTCGACGCCCGCCGAGGGTCGACGCTGAACAGACGGGTCCGGCGAGCTCGAGTCCTCGGAGCCAGGTGGCCGCCAGGCCGACGCCCCCACCACTGGCCATCCGGATGGGTGATGGTCGGCTGGCGCGTCCCGTCTTGCTCGGGGCGCGGGGCATCACGGTGCAGTTCGGCGCGGTGCGAGCGCTCAACGCCGTCGACTTCGACCTCCTACCCGACGAGGTGGTGGGCGTCGTGGGACCAAACGGCGCGGGGAAGACGACGCTGTTCCACTGCCTCTCGGGCGCGCTGAGGCCCGACGAGGGCACCATCTGGTTCCGAGGCCGCGTCGTGGACGACCTCGGCCCGGCGGCTCGGGCTGCCCTCGGCCTCGGCCGGACCTTCCAGCAGGGCGGCGGGTTCCCGTCCGAGTCCGTCCGGACCAACCTGCTGTTGGCTCAACACCTCACGGTGGGCGACGGGTCGATGATCGGTGCTGCCCCTGGGACCCGGCGGACCGAGCCGGAGCGGGCCGATGTCGCCGACCTGGCCCTGTCGATCCTCGACCTCGACGACGTGGCCGGTGTGCTCGTGGGCGACCTTCCGTACGGCCGGCGCCGTCTGCTGGAGTTGGGCTGCGCGATCGTCGCCGCCCCACGGGTCCTGCTCCTCGACGAACCGGCGGCGGGGATGACGCTGACCGAGACCGCCGACCTGGCCGGCGTCGTCGCCGCGCTCCGGCGGGAGTTGAGCCTGGCCGTGGTCGTGATCGAGCACAACGTCCCCTTCGTCCGAGAGGTCGCCGACCGAATCATGGTGCTCAACTTCGGGGAGAAGGTCACCGAGGGCACCCCCGACGAGGTCATCGAGGATCCCGCCGTCCGGGAGGCCTACCTGGGCGTCTCCGCTCCGCTCGCTCCCATCCCCGGCGGGCCGACGTGACCGGAACGAACGCGCTTCGCCTCGAGGGCCTCACCGTCGGCTACGGCGGGCGGGCGGTCGTCCGCGACCTCAGCCTCGAGCTTCCGGCGGGCGCGTTCGGTGCCGTCCTCGGGGCCAACGGCGCGGGGAAGACCACCACGCTCCGTGGGATCATGGGCCGGGCCGAGATCCTCAGCGGGGCGGTCGAGGTCGCCGGCCGGCGGATCGATCGGCTCACCACCGCGATGCGGGTCCGGGCGGGTGTCGCGCTGGTACCCGAGGGACGCCGGGTCTTCGGCTCCCTGACCGTGGCGGAGAACCTCCAGTGCGGGGCGCTCGGGGCCGACAAGTGGCCGGGCCGCCGGGCCGTGTTGGACGAGATCATGGAGGAGTTCCCGAGCCTGGCCCGCCGCCGGGACCAGGCCGCGGGCAACCTGTCGGGCGGCGAGCAGCAGATGCTCGCCATCGGGCGCGCGCTCATGGCGAGACCGACCGTGCTGCTCGTGGACGAGGCGTCGCTCGGGCTGGCACCGATCGTCGTCGCTCAGCTCTTCGCCCGGCTGGCCCGACTCCACGAGACGGGGACGACGGTCCTCGCCGTGGAGCAGAACGCTTCTGTGCTGGATCACGTCGATCACGTGTACGTCCTCGATCAGGGACGGCTGCGGCTCGGTGGTCCGGTGGCCGACATCGGCGAGCGTGTCCGGTCCGAGATCGCGGATGCCTATCTCGGTGACGAGAAGAAGGGGGAGCAGACCAATGTCTGAGGACGTGTCACAGCGGGAGGTCGACTGGTCGGCGTTTCGGGAGCTGGTGGCCGATGTCACACCTCCCGCGGGAGGGGGCACCGCACCTCGGCGCCCCCTGCTCATCGGGGCCGTGGCCTGCTGGCTGGGGTGCTTCGCGCTCATCGGCACCACGTGGAGCGGGGTCTCGGATCGGGCCGTCGTCGCCCTGCAGATGCCGATCATGGTGAGTGGCGGCTTGGCCACGATCACCCTCGCCATCATCGGTGCCGCCCTGTTCATCGCGGGCACAGGCAACCGGTGACCGACGGTGGCCCCCGCAGGGGCGGCACATGAGACATCCCTTATTGTTTGTCGTACACTGTGTCCACGGGAGTCCGTGACGACCGGAGCCCGCCACGACGACGAAAGGATCTTTCGTGCCTGATCGCACCGCCGAGATGACCGACGATGAGCTCTACGCGGCCGCTCGCTCGTGGTTCGAGGAGAGCTGGGATCCCGAGCTCACCCTCGGGGACTGGTGGGAACGCCTGGCCGAGTCAGGTTGGGGCCTGCCCGGGTGGCCGGTCGACTGGTTCGGGAAGGGGCTCAGCTCGGCGCAGGCCCGCCTGGTGGGCCGTGCCCACGGTGAGGTCGGAGCCGTCGGGCCGCCGAGTGGCATCGGCGTGATGATGGCCGGACCGACGATCGTCGACCACGGCACCGAGGATCAGAAACGACGCTTCCTGCCCGACATGGTCACGGGGCGCCACGTGTGGTGCCAGCTGTTCTCCGAGCCCGGAGCGGGCTCGGACCTGGCGGGCATCCAGACCCGCGCCGTGCAGGACGGTGAGGAGTGGATCGTCAATGGTCAGAAGGTGTGGACCTCGGGCGCTCAGTACAGCCGTTGGGGGATCCTCATCGCCCGCACCGACCCGAGCGTCCCGAAGCACAGCGGCATCACCTACTTCGTCATCGACATGGACCAGGAGGGCGTCGAGGTACGCCCGCTGAAGGAGATGACCGGTGGCGCGACCTTCAACGAGGTGTTCTTCACCGATGCGCGGGTCGCGGCTGAGAACGTCATCGGCCCGATCGGCGGTGGGTGGGGCGTGGCGGTCACCACGCTCGCCCACGAGCGGAACAGCCTCGGGGCCTCGGGCATGGGCGGTGCCGGCGGAGCGATGATCGGAAGCAACGACCTCGATCGAAAGGTGGGCGACCCGGGCCGGGGGACAGGTGGTGAGGCCGGCGCCATGGCGGGCATGGCTGCGGCGTTCGGAGGGGGCGGTCGGGCCGTGCTCGATCTCTTCGGCGGCGCCCTCGCCGACGGCACGGCCTCGGTCCTCCGGGACGAGGTCATGCAGCTGTACACCCAGCTGGAGCTCGCTCGGTTCACCGGCCTCCGCGTCCAGGCCGCCCTCGATCGGGGTCACGGCCCGGGGCCGGAGGTCTCCACAGGAAAGCTCGTGGCGTCTGAGATCGTGCGCCGGCTCCGCGACGTCGGGCTTCGGTCCCAGGGCGCCGACGGGATGCTCATGGGTCCCGATGCCCCCCAGGGCGGGATGATCCAGGCGCTGGCCTTGTTCAGCCCAGCCATCTCGATCGCCGGGGGTAGCGACCAGATCCAGCGGAACATCATCGGTGAGCGTGTGCTCGGGTTGCCGCCCGAGCCGCGGGTCGACAAAGACCAGCCGTTCGCCGACCTGGTGGCCCCCGGTCGCGGCTGATCTCCGGCGCCCTCAGCCGCTCACCTCGGGCGATCCGTCGATCTCGGCGATGAAGTCGAGCACAGCCGAGCAGAAGTGGTCGTTGCGGTCCCCCACCACCATGTGACCGGCATCGGCCACGTCGACGTAGCGGGCGTGGCGGCACTGCTCCAGAAAGAGGTGCGCACTCTCCTCGGTCACCATGTCGGACATCCGCCCGCGCACGAGCAGCACGGGCAGACCGAGACCGGCGGCGGCGCGACCCAGCACCTCGGGGTCCCGGCGACTGTCCCGGTTGCGGACCTCGAGGAACGCCGGGTCCCAGTGCCAACGCCAGCGCCCGTCAGCCCCCTGGCGGAGGTTCTTGCGCAGCCCGTCGACCCCGATCCTTCGAGGTTGGTCGGGTCGGTAGGCCGCCACGGATTCCGCAGCCTCCTCCAGCGACGCGAAGCCGTCAGGGGCCGCGCCCATGAAGGAGACGATCCGCTCGACGCCCGCCGCCTCGATCCGCGTCGCGATGTCGACCAGGACCAGCGCATGGAACCGACCAGGATGCAGGAGCCCCTCGGCCACCAAGGCCACCAGACCGCCCATCGACGCGCCCACCACGATGGGCGGCGCCGGCAGGCGGTCGCACACCTCCACCAGGTCCTCGACCATGCTCTCCGTGGAGTAGTCGCCGTCCACCGACCAGTCGGACTCACCGTGGCCCCGGAGGTCGACGGTCCATGTCTCGTGGCCGCCTTCGGCGAGCATGTCCGCGACGTTCGACCAGCTGTGTCTGGTCTGTCCGCCACCGTGCAGCAGGATGACGGGCGCTCCGAGACCAGACGAGTCATGGACATCGACCGCCAGCGCGAGACCAGAGCGCGTCAGCACGGACCGTCGTACGGCACCGCTCCCCGTTGTGTCCGCCATCGCGCCCAAGACCACATGCTACAAACGGGGTGTCATGTTTCCCCACGTCGGCCGAGGGTCTCGGTCAGGCAGTGGGACCGGTGCCGCTGGCGGCGTCCAGCACGCCCTGCGCCTTCTCCATCAAGGCGAGCAGGGTCACCGGCTCGTCAGGCGCTGGTCGACCCTGGCCGGACGACCGGACCTGGGTGTCCACCCCGGTCGCCTCCGCTCGGAGTGCGCCGACCGTGGACTGCTCCAACGGTCGGTGGCTGAAGGGGTCGAACTGGAACTCACGCATGGCGTTGCGGTGGGTGATGGCCTCGATCTCGGTCCGGTGAACCCCGTCGAGTGAACGCAGCAGCCGTTCGGGGGAGTTCGGCCACGTGGAGTCCGAGTGCGGGTAGTCGCACTCCCAGCAGATCGACTCGACCCCGATGTGGTCACGGAGCTCGATGCCGGCCCCGTCGTCGATGAAGCAGGTCAGGAAGCGCTCACGGAACACCTCGCTGGGGAGCCGCCCACCGAAGTCCGAGCCGGTCCAGCGGGCATGGCGCTCGTACACGTAGTCCGCCCGTTCGAGGAAGTACGGGATCCAGCCGATGCCGCCCTCGCTCAACGCGATGCGCACGGGGAACTCCCGGATCACCCTCGACCAGAGGAGATCGGCAGCCGCCTGTACGAGGTTCATCGGCTGGAGGGAGATCATGGTCGTTATCGGGGCCTCCAGAGAGGTCATCACGACCTCCGAGGAGCTCCCGAGGTGCAGGCAGACGACGGTGCCCAGATCGGCGCAGGCGGTCCAGAAGGGATCCCAGTGCTCCCGGTGGAAGCTCGGCAGGCCGAGCTTCTCGGGATTCTCGGAGAAGGTCACGGCATGGCAGCCCTTGGCGGCCACCCGATGGACCTCGTCGGCCATGAGGTCGGGGTCCCAGATCGGCACGACGGCCAACGGGATGAAGCGACCAGGGTGGGCACCGCACCAGGCGTCGATGTGCCAGTCGTTGTAGGCCCGGAGCACGGCGAGGCCGAGCTGCGGGTCCGACGCCTTGGCGAACACCTGGCCGCAGAACTGGGGGAACGACGGGAAGCACATCGAACCCAGCACACCGTTGGCGTTCATGTCGTCGATCCGACGATCGACGTCATAGGCCCCGGGGCGGAGGTCATCGAAGCGCGTCGGCTCGATGCCGTACTCTTCCGGCGGACGGCCAGCCACCGCGTTCAGCCCGATGTTCGGGATCTCCTGGCCCTCGAACACCCAGACATCGGAGCCGTCGGCCTTCCGCTCCACCCGTGGAGCGCTGTCGGCGAACCGCGCCGGCAACCTGCCGTCGAAGAGGCCCGGGGGTTCGACGAGGTGGTCGTCCACGCTCACGAGGATCAGATCGTCCACCAACATCAGGATCCGATGTTACCGGTGGTTTGAACTGCTGATCCAACCGTTGAGTACGGAAGCGAGGTCGTGGGTCCGCTCGAGCACGGCCGAATCGGGGTTACCTCAGTCAGACGGCGGCCGCTCTCAATCGGGATCAGCCGCGGCCCTCGCACCCTTCGTGAAGCCGGCGAGGGGGATCTCGATGAAGCTTGCGGTTGCCCGTACGAAGACGAGTTCACCGTCTCGACCCTCTGCGTCGATGCTCAGTTGCCGACCGTTCCTCCCCCGGAGTCGGGCCCGGAACTCGAGAGGACGGTGCAATGGCGTCGGAGCGAGGAAGTCGATGCCGAGGTGCCCGGTGAAAGCGACCAGCCCGATGATCGGGAGCACGAAGCCCATCGTCTCGTCGATGATGGCGGCGACGACCCCTCCGTGGGAGCGGTCCGGCGCCCCTTCGAACGCGGCGCCGAGAACGACTTCGGTCACGGCCTCGTCGCCTTCGCGCCGAGCGGTCAGCCCGATGCCCATGGGATTGGCCGCGCCCGAGACGACCGAGTCCCGAAAGAGCTCCATGACATCGCCGTCGGCGACGAGATCCTGGAGCGAGCCCGCTCGAATGGCCTCGGCGAATCGCCCGTTCAGCGCCATCTCCTCGCTCCGCGATCTCCTGGGGGACGACTCGACTGAGTCCGCCAGGTCCGAGGCCAGGTCGCGGATCCGATCGAGGACGGCCGAATCGGGGTTGTGCCCGACGAGGGCATGACCCAGTCGTCGCAGTGCGGTGGCCGCCTCGACCCGGGCGTCAGGATCGACACCTTCAGGTAGGCCTCGACGTTCTCGGGTCACTCGCGGTCACCCTCCAGGTCGGTGAGGAGTCGGTTCAGGATCTCGGCGACATCGTTCGGATCGGTCTGGAGCATGAAGTGCCCGCCGTTCAGCGACGTCACGCCGGCGCCCATCCGAGCGGCCTGGTCATCGAACCACACGCGAGGCAGGTCGGAACCCGCACCCACCACCACCGCAGCCCGGGCGGTCACGTCATCGAGGTGGGACCAGGCGTCGGGCGCTCCGTCGGGTGTGGCGGAGATCTCGAACACCTCCGCTTCGGTCTCGGGCCGACAACACAACTCCACCTCTCCGACGCCGTTGACGTCGGTTCCCCACCGAAGGTAGGCGTCGAGGAACTCGGGTCCGATGTCCCGCAGCGGGGACCGGGCGAGGAAACGCTCGCGGGCAGCCGCCTCGTTGGGCCATCGGGACCGGCGCCTCCGCGCTGCGGCGGACATGGGGTTGTCCCGAAGGTCACCCGTGGACAACCCCGTCGGGGCGAACGCGACCGCCTCGGCCAGGACGAGACGCCGGATGCGACCGGGGCACAGTCGGTCGATCAAAACGCCGACCCCGCCGCCGAGGGACTGGCCGACGACATCGAGGTGATCGACGCCGAGGAGATCCAGGGCCTCGACGACATCCCGGGCGAGACGGTCGAACCTGAGGTCGACCGGCGACCGTGCGTCGTCACTGCCCCCGTGGCCCCGCAAGTCGATTCCGACCACACGCCAGCGATCACGCAACCGCCGGGCGAGAGGGTCGAAGAGCCCCGCACAGAACCCGTTCGGATGAAGGAAGACGAGATCCGGGCCGTCGCCGCCCCAGTCCAACACCCCGAGAGGGCCGGTCGACACAGGAAGCCGTCGGGTGACAGGGGACCCGTCTCGGTCGTCGGTGGACGGATCGCCGGTTGCCATTGGATCGGGGTCCACGGCCTCAATGCTACCGGTGCGTCTAAACTCCACATCCAAGTCCCTCGTAGGAGCCCCTCACCCCATGAACGACGTCCGATGCCGACGGTGAGACACCCGAGGCCAGTGGGGTGACCTCGGTTCTCCACCGGTTGGGCGGACTGGGCGCTCGACACCCCTGGCGGGTGATCGGCGCATGGATGCTCGTCGTCGTTGCGGTCGGCGCGCTGTCGGTGACCTACGGCGGAGAACCGACCCAGTCCGTCGGCGTCCCCGGGTCCGACTCCCAACGGGCGTTCGACCTCTTGGAGGAGCGGTTCCCGGAGCAGTTCGGCGGCCGCGCCCGTGTCGTGTTCGCCGTCGACGGCGACCGAGACATCACGGCACCCTCGTACCGGGCCTCGATCGAAGCGGTGCTGGAGGGAGTACGCGACGCGCCGGGCGTCCTGCAGGTCATCGACCCGTTCGGCCCGGCCGCCGCGTTCTTCGTCTCACCGGACAGCAGGACGGCCTTTGCCGAGGTGGTCTACGAGGTGAAGGCGCGGGAGGTCAGCGACTCGGAGATCGAGGCGCTGATCGCGACCGGATCTCTGGCGGAGGAGGCCGACCTGACCATCGGATTCGGCGGAGAGGTGGTGGAGCAACTCGAACCCGAGCAGTCCCGTCGGTCAGAGCTCATCGGCCTGAGCGTCGCCGTCATCGTCCTCCTCGCTGCCTTCGGCTCCGTTCTGGCCATGGCGGCCCCGCTGCTCAACGCCATCCTGGGCGTAGCTCTCGGTCTCGCCGCAATCCGACTCGTGGCCACGGTCCTGGACATCTCCGAGGTCGCCCCCACGTTGGCGTCGATGATCGGGATCGCGGTCGGGATCGACTACGCGCTGTTCGTGGTCGCCCGCCACCGCCAACACCTCGCCGAGGGACATGACCTCGAGACGTTCGATTGCCTTGGCCAACGCCACGGCCGGGCAGTCCGTCGTGTTCGCCGGCGCGACCGTGGTCATCGCCATCCTGGGCTTGGCCCTCATCGGCGTTCCGCTCATCGCCACGATGGGGGTGGCGGTGTCCCTCACCGTCGCGGCGGCCGTGCTCCTGGCCGTCACCCTGCTGCCCGCCCTGCTCGGTCTCGTCGGCTCCCGCATCGACCGCTACCGAGTGCCCGGCGTCCGTCTCCGCGTCGAGGTCGACGCCACGACATCGAGCAGCCTCAGCGCGCGATGGGCCCGGCGCGTGAGCACCCGTCCGTGGTTGGCGCTCGGCGTCGCACTGCTCGCGCTGATCACCTTGGCCCTCCCCGCCCTGTCCCTCGAGACCGGCTGGCCCGACGCCCGCAACCGGCCCGAGGGTACGCCGGCCCGAGTCGCCCATGACCTGCTGACGAACGGATTCGGGCCCGGGACAAACGGCCCGCTGCTGGTGGTGGCGGATCTCGACGGAGCCGAAAGCGACGCGGCCCAGCAGATCGCGGCCGCCCTGGCCGAGGTCGCCGGCGTCGCCCAAGTGACACCGGCCATCGTGAACGCGGCCGGCGACGCCGCCGTCCTACGGGCCGTTCCGACCACAGGGCCCCAGGAGGCCGAAACCCGACAGTTGGTCGATGACCTCAGGGCGCAGACGATCCCCGAACCTCCAGGAGGCAACCGGAGCAACCATCGAGATCACCGGGGCCACCGCCGCGTACATCGACCTCTCCGAGCGGATGGAATCCCGCCTTCCGCTGTTCATCAGCGCCGTCGTCCTTCTCTCCTTCATCCTCCTCACCATCGTCTTTCGGGCACCGGTCGTCGCCCTCAAGGCCGCCGCGATGAACCTCCTCGGCATCGGCGCCGCGTACGGCGTGGTCGTTGCCGTCTTCCAATGGGGTTGGGGCTCGAGCCTCGTAGGCCTCGAGGAGACCGTGCCGGTCATCGCCTTCCTGCCCGTCATGATGTTCGCGATCTTGTTCGGCTTGTCGATGGACTATGAGGTGTTCATCCTCTCCCGTGTCCGAGAAGCCTGGGTGAAGACGGGTGACACGAAGTCCTCGATCGTGCAGGGCATCGCCCAGAGCGCTCGGGTCATCACCGCCGCCGCCCTGATCATGGTCAGCGTGTTCGGCAGCTTCGTGCTCGGCGACTCGGTGGAGATCAAGATGTTCGGGGTCGGTCTGGCCAGCGCCGTACTCATCGATGCCACCATCATCCGACTCGTCCTCGTCCCCGCAACGATGACCCTGCTCGGCGATCGCAACTGGTGGCTGCCGAGTTGGCTCGACACGGCGCTACCCCACCTCGACCACTCAGCCACTGACCACGAGGAGAACCCGATCGACTACGCATCCGAGGCCGAACGTCCATGAGCACAGCCCACCCCCTGGCTCCTCCGGAGACTCCCCGACCTGTTCGACCCGGCCACCATCGAGGACCCGTTCGGGGCCTACGCCGCCCTTCGGCGGATCGGTCCCGTGTACGACGAGCGGAACGGCTGCTGGATCCTCTCCCGCCACCACGACGTCGTCGAAGCCTTGCACCAGCCCGCCCTGCTGTCGTCCCAGGGCGGGTTCCGCGGCTCTCATGGGCGGTTCGATCGGCCCGCCCGCCGCGAGGGGTCGGGGAGCAGCAGTAGGACTGGACGAGGTCATCGGGTCCCGAGTGCTGATCGCCAGCGACCCGCCCGACCACACCAAGCTGCGCCGGCTGGTGTCGAGACCGTTCACGAAAGGTGCGATGGCGGCGTGGCGGCCACGCATCGCCGCGCGAGCCGAGGAGGTCATCGACGAGTTCGTCCAACGGCTCGATGAAGGCGAGGCTGATCTCGTGCGTGATCTCGCGATCCCGCTCCCGGTGCTGGTCATCGCCGACGTCCTCGCCATCCCCGCCGAGCGGCTGGCGGACTTCCGTCGATGGTCTGACGCCCTCGTGGGCACCCTGGGCGGCGACGTCGACCTCGTCGCCGCCAGGGTCGAGATCCAGCAGATGTTCGAGTTCTTCTTCGACATCGCCCAACGGCGGCGACAGGACCCCGGCGATGACCTCATCAGTGCCATCGCCGTCGCCGAGCCCGACGGCGAGGTGCTCGACCCGCTCGAGGTCGTCATGTTCTGCGTACTCCTGCTGGTGGCGGGCAACGAGACCACGACGAACCTGCTCGGCAACCTGCAGGAGGCGTTGTGGGCCCATCCGGATGAGGCCGACCTGCTCTCGTCACGGCCCGAACTCGTCTCCGTCGCCATCGAGGAGGCCCTTCGGTACTGCGGGCCGGTGCAGGGGCTGTTCCGGGCCACGACAGAGCAATGCACCTTCGGCGGCGTCACCATCCCCGCCGACCAGATCGTCATGGTGCTCTTCGCCTCCGCCAACCGCGACGAGCACGTCTTTCCCGCCGCCGACACCTTCCAGATCGAGCGCGACAGCCGCGACCACGTCGCCTTCGGGCACGGCGTCCACTACTGCCTCGGCGCCCAGCTCGCCCGCCTCGAGACCGCCGAGGTGCTCCGAGGCCTCAGCCGTCGAACGGTGACCCTCGCCCCGGGCGGGCCGGCGAGCCGGACCACGAACCCCATCCTCCGCGGCTTCACCAGCCTTCCCGTCACCCGGGTGAGCCCGACCACCAGAACCCCGACCTGAACGCGCCGCCGGTCAGAGGATGTGCCGTCACCGGCGACTTCGCGTCACCCCGACGAAGACAGGACTGCCGTCATGACCGAAGCGACACCTACCGCGATCGAGGACCTCATCATCGTGAGCGTCGACGACCACCTCGTCGAGCCCCCGGACATGTTCGAGGGCCGTCTCCCGCCGATTCCAACCCCGCGCCCCGCAGGTGATCGAACGGGACGATGGCCGGGAGATGTGGCTGTTCGAGGGCGTGGAGATCCCCAACTTCGGGCTCAACGCCGTCTCGGGGCGCCCCCAGGAGGAGTACGGGATCGAGCCGACCCGCTTCGACGAGATCCGCCCCGGCTGCTGGGACGTCGACGCCCGCATCGACGACATGAACGCCGGCGGCGTGGCCGCGTCGATGTGCTTCCCGTCGTTCCCGCAGTTCTGCGGACAGATCTTCGCCAACACCGCCGACAAGGACCTCGCTCTCGCCGTGCTGCAGGCCTACAACGACTGGCACATCGAGGAGTGGGCCGGCGCCCACCCCGGGCGGTTCATCCCGCTCGCGCTGGTCCCGTACTGGGACCCCGAGCTGATGGCCGCCGAGGTCCGACGCGTGGCGGCCAAGGGCGTCCGGGCGGTGACCTGGTCGGAGAACCCCGAGAAGCTCGGCGTGCCGAGCTTCCACAGCGAGCACTGGGACCCGTTCTGGCGGGCCTGCGACGACCACTCGATGGTGGTGTGCCTGCACATCGGTTCGTCGTCGGCGGTGAAGCTGCCGTCCGCTGAGGCGCCGTTCACCACGATGATGAACCTGCAGCCCACGGCGGTCATGGACACCGCTGCCGACCTGCTGTGGTCACGGGTCATCCGGGAGTTCCCCAACATCCGCTTCGCCCTGTCCGAGGGTTCGATCGGGTGGATCCCGTACCTGCTCGAGCGGGCCGACTACGTCTACGAGCACCACAGCCGCTGGACCGGCTCCGACTTCGGCGGCCGCCTGCCGTCCGAGGTCTTCCGGGATCACTTCGTGGCCTGCTTCATCGAGGACGCTGCCGGCCTGCGGCTGCTCGACCTGATCGGTTCGGACATCGTGTGCCTCGAGATGGACTACCCCCACTCGGACTCTCACACCGTCGTAGACGACGGCGTACCACTTCTTGCCCTTCTTCTGGATGGTTCCGCGCATCAGCGTCCCCTTCGGATCGAACCGGGTGGGGACATCGAGCAGCGGACGAGGCCGGCGATCCCGCGACGTCCGGCGGGGATCTGGCGCTGCACCATCGACGATACGCCTCGAGAACCCGAAGATCGACCCCCAAGTCGGTGCGGGGCTCGATCGGGGTGCCGGCATCGGGCCCCTCGGCGACGGCCGTCGCGAGGACGTCCGAGATCCCGTCCCGTGGCGCTGCGTACCGGTGCCGCGTGGTCGATCCCAGACCGCACAGTAGAAAAACAGTAGAAATTTGGCTGCCTGGGCATGGGAGAGGCCCTCCTCGATCTCTCGAAAAGGGCCTCTGACCAGGTACTTCAGTTGGTGGCGGGGGCAGGATTTGAACCTGCCGACCTTCGGGTTATGAGCCCGACGAGCTACCAGACTGCTCCACCCCGCAGGAGCGAGGCTAGCGAGCGTTCCGCGGAACGCCAATCGCCGTTCACCTGCACCCGAGGGCGTTGCTCGTGGCCCTGCAGATCCGGGTCATGGTGTCGGCGTCGAGAGCACCGAGCCGCTCGGTGAGCGTGGCCTGCGCGAGCGTGTGGAGACCGTCGCAGTTGACGACCGAGGGGCGGTCCAGGCCGGCGCCCTCGCCGACGGGCACCTCGACCGACAGTCCACGAGCAGCAGTCGTGACCTCGGCGACCGTCACGAGGCGCCGCACGTCCAAGACCTCGGACCGGGTCAGCACGACGACCGGACGGACCTTCCCGCCGGCCTCGGCCAGCCAGATCTCACCCCGGGTCACGGCTCACCCCAGGTCTCAGCCTCGGCCCAGAAGGGATCCGGCTGCTCCGGTTCCCGGCGATAGGCCTCCCGATCCGCTTCGGTCAGTGCCGTCCGCACCGCCGCCGCGACACCGTCACGCGCCGCGGCCGAGATGTTGATCCCGAGCTCCCGGGCCTGCTCGGCCAGCGACTCCTCCAGGGTGAAGGTGGTGCGGGTAGATGCCATCACTCGATGCTAGCTTCTCAGGGATAGCAGGACGCTTCCGTCCCGACGACCTCGTTGCGAGCCGTAGGGTCCCTCCACTGCCGCACCGGGAACAGGGAGGTACCCCGTGAGCCTGGAGGGACGCACCGTCGTCGATCCCCACCACCACCTGTGGGGTCCGGAGTTCGCCGGAGGGGCGATCGGCGCGTACGGGCTGGACGACCTGCACGCCGACACCGCGACCGTGCCCGAGGTGGTCGAGACCGTCTTCATGGAGTGCGGCGCGTCGTACCGGACCGACGGGCCCGAGCACCTGCGCCCGGTGGGTGAGACCGAGTTCGTGGCGGCGATCGCGGAGCCAGCGAAGCCACCGACGGCGCCACCATCGTCGGCATCGTCGGCCACGCCGACCTCACGCTGCCCCTCGACCAGCTCGACGAGGTCCTCGACGCTCACGAGGCGCCGGCGGCGGGCGGTTCCGGGGCATCCGGGACGCCCTCGCCGTCGGCCCCGCCCGACGTGCCGCTCATGATCGCCGGCCGGGGGACGCCGGGGAAGGCCCACGACCCCGACTTCCAGCGCGGCGTCGCCCACCTCGGGGAGCGGGGCTTCACCTACGACACCTGGCAGTACCACACCCAGATCGAGGACCTGCTCGCCCTGGCCCGGGCCGTGCCCGGCACGACGATCGTCCTGGACCACTTCTCCACCCCGATCGGCGTGGGGCCGTGGGCCGGCCGCCACGACGAGGTCTTCGAGGCCTGGAAGCCGGCCCTCGCCGCGCTCGCCGCCTGCCCCAACGTGGTGGCCAAGCTGGGCGGCCTGGCCATGCCCGACAACGGCTTCTGGCCCGTCGGTCCCTCCGACGACCGCCCCGACGTGGACGAGTTCCTGGCGAAGCAGGAGCGTTGGTACCGCCACGCCCTCGACTGCTTCGGACCCGAACGGGCGATGTTCGAGTCGAACTTCCCGGTCGACAAGCTCTGCGTCGACTACCCGGTGGTGTGGGAGGCCTTCGGCCGCATCGCCGAGCGCTACGACGACGCCGAGCAGGACGCCCTCTTCGGCGGCACCGCCCGCCGCGTCTACCGCCTCTGACCGATCGGGCCCCGGTCGACCCGGCGACGCAGAGAAGAGGGCCGACCCGGATGGGCCGACCCTCCTCCCCTGCTGTTTTCCGGGTAGATCTGGTCAGGGCCTCACGGGCCGGTGGGTGCCGCGGCGTGGTCGACGGCGGTGATGCTCCCGTTCTCGATGATCAGGGCGTGGCTCCCACCCGAGGAACCGACAGGCGGCGGTCGGGGCCGAACCACCGGCGGCCGCCTGGTCGACGGCGGTGATGCTCCCGTTCTCGACCAGGCCCGGGGACTGCCCCGGGGCGGTCTCGGCGGCGTGGTCGATGGCGGTGATGCTTCCGTTGTCGATCAGGCCCGGCGACTGGATCCCGGTGGTGACCTCGGGGTCACCGCCGAGGTCACGGCCAGGACGACGGCCAGGACCGCCGCGGCCACGGCCAGGCCCACGACGAGCCAGCCGAGGCCCCCGCCGCTCCTCACGCTCGACGGCGGGGTCGGCTCCGGTGTGGTCGCTTCCTCCACCCGGACCTGCTCTTCGATGACGGCCATGTCGGCTCCTTCGGGTCGGGCTGCGGTGTGCAGCTGCTCGACCCGAACCCTCCGACGGGGCGGTGGCGGGAGGGCGACGACGCCGTGGCAGATCCGTGGCAACGCCGTCCGGACCGGCGCACGCGCACCTCAGTCCTCGGGGCAGGTCTCCACGTGGAGGTACTGGGCGCACTCGTCGTCGGTGAGCGTGCGGGTCAGCCGCTCGGTGGCGATGGTCGACCAGATCGTCCAACTCGAGGGCCCACACCCGGACGACGCCGGTGTAGTCGATCGCCGCCAGGCGGGACCCGTCGGGGCTGAAGGTGACCGTGCGGTTCGGCACGTCGTGGCCCCGCAGCACCAGTTCCTCCTCCCCCGTCGCCGCGTCCCAGAGGCGGATCGTCCCGTCCGCGCCGGTCGTCGCCAGCCGCCTGCCGTCCCCACTGAAGGCCACGTCGTAGATCGAGGCGTCGCTCTGGGGGAGCGTCGCCACCTCGTCACCGGTCGCGGCGTCCCAGACGGTGGCGATCCCCTCGAGCTCACCGATGGCCACCACGCGGTCCGAGGTGGGAGCGAAGACGGCGTCGATGGTGGCGATCCCCAGGGTCCGCACGACCTCACCCCGCTCCCAGTCCCAGATCTGCACCCCGCGCTTGGACGGGTCGTCCCGGTAGGGGTCCCGGGTCGTCGCCAACCGGTCGCCGGCGGGGTTGAAGCTCACCGACTGGATGTAGACGTCCTCGTCCTCCCGCAGCTCCGCCTGCACCGCGCCGGAGCGGTCCACGACCACGATCGAACCGCCGACGTCGTCCGCCAGCGCGATGGCCAGCAGCTCACCGTCGGCGCTCCAGTCGAGGTCGGTCACGTAGTTGCCGGCCTCGGGGCGCAGGGCGAGCAGGTGCTCGCCCGTCGCGACATCCCACAGGTCCACGGGGATCTGGTCGCTGGAGGTGGCGACCACGGTCTCGTCGGGGCTCACCGCAAATCGCTCCAGCGCCGCGCCGTCGGCCCGGACCGACCGCCCACCGCCGTTCGCCGGTGACGATGTCGAAGGCGGTCACCGTGCCGCCACCGGTGGCCACGGTGATCCCGTCGCCGTCGCCGGTGAAGGACAGCGAGCCCCGCCCGCCGGGCACGACCGGCAGCCCCTGCACGCTGCCCCACTCCTGCGCCGCCGGTGGCGCTCACGTCCCAGGTCAGCGCCGCGGCCAGCCCGAAGTCGCCCGTGACCATCCGTTCCCCGTCCGGCGAGAAGGCCACGCTCTGCAACCCGTTGCCCGTGTCCTGGGCCGACAGGGTCAGGCGCTCCCGCGCCCCGCCGTCGGTGACCTCGGCCACCCGGGCGGTCGAGTCGTCGCTCACCGACGCCAGGCGCGAGCCATCGGGGCTCCAGTCGACCCCGTTCACCGCTCCCGTGTGACCGGCCATGGTGAACTGCTGGCGCCCGTCGTCGGCCCGCCAGATCCGGACGGTTGCGTCGCCGCCGCCCGTGGCGATCCACTGACCGTCGGGGCTGTAGGCGACATCCCGGACCCACATCTGGCCGGCACCGACCGTGAAGAGCGGAGCGCCCGTGTCGACGTCGGCCACGGTGACCACGTCGCCGTTGAGGTTCCCCACCACGATCTCCTCGCCGTCGGGCCGCAGGGACGTGGCGACGGCCCCGTCGGCGAGGACCTGGGAGCGGAGCGTCGCCCGACGCCAGGTCGAAGACCCGGACGAGCCCCTCGTCGACCCAGGAGGCCGCCAGGACCGAGCCGTCGCCGCTGAACGAGGGGCCCCAGACCTGACCCGCGTCGGGGTACTCGAAGGCCGCGACCTCGTCGCCCGTGGCGACGTCCCACACCCGGAGCGCGCCGTCGTCGCCCGTCGTGGCCAACCGGGCGCCGTCGGGACTGAAGGCCACGTCGTTCACGTCGATCTCGTGGCCCGGGAAGGCCAGCACGGTCTCGCCCGTGTCGGCGTCCCGGATGTCCACCAGGCCGGACTCCTCCGGGCCCTCGGTGACGAAGACGGAGCCGTCCGGGCTCCAGTCCACCGCCCCACCGATGTCCGGCACGCTCATCACGAGGCGGTGCTCGGCCACCGCTCGGTGCAAGGCCTCCACGGCTTCGGGCAACACCTCCTCGTCCCCGGCGGCGCCGACCGCGGCCAGGCCGAGAAGGACACTGCGTTCTGGGTCATCGGTCAGACTGGCCTCCGACGCCGCGGCCAGCTCGCGGATCGTCGCCACCCGACGCTCGCGCTCGGCCTGGCCCCGCTGGTCGAACGCGACGACGCCCCCGACGAGCGCGACGACCAGGGCCACCCCGATCACCACCAGCTGGACCCGGAGGCGACGGTTGGCCCGCACCTGGCGGGCGGCGGCCTCGGCGGACGCTCGCCTGCTCCCGGTCCCGCGCCGCCCGGCTGGCGTCGACGAACTCCTGCTCCCCCGGCACCGAGGTGGTCGGCGTGGGCCTCGGTGACGTCGAGGGCCACCTGGAGCCGGGCGCCGCGGTAGAGGGCGCCCGGGTCACGGTCGAGCTCGACCCAGCTGGCCGCCGCCTCGCGGAGGTGGCCGAGCGCGAGCAGGGCCTCCCGGTCCTCGTCGATCCAGTTGCCGCAGGCGGGGCCACTCCCGCAGCAGGGCCTCGTGGGCGACCTCGACGGTCGGCTCGCGGGTCTGGGGATGCCGGTCCAGACCCAGGAGGCGGGCCTCGGCCCACGCTTCGATCGCGGCGTCGACGACCGGATCGGCGGGTACCCCGACCAGCTCGGCCCGGACCGCCCGCCGGCGGGTCGGCTCGTCCGTCGGCCCCCACCACGACCAGGCGCTCGAACAGACGCCGGACCGCGGTCCGCTCGTCGTCGTCCAGGGATCGGTAGAGGGCCTCGGCCCGCGCCGCGATGGCGCCGTCGACCTCGCCCAGCTCCCGGTAGGCGGCAAGGGTGAGGGTGTCGGGACAGACCGCCGCCAACTCGAAGAGGGTGAACTGGAGGGCCGGGAGGGCGGCGGGCTCGTCGGCGACGGCGCTGACCAGCTCGGCCACCAGGGCCCGTTCGACCCGCCGGCCCGACCCGCTCCGCAGGCTCCACGATCGCCGCCTCGAGGTCGGCGGGCGGCCATGGCGGCGATGGTCACCGTCGCGTCGTTCACGACCGCCCCGAAGCCCTGGACGGCGAGGGGACGGTCATAGAAGTCGGCCCGAAGGGTCGCCACCACCCGGAGGCGGCTGTCGGACGTCGCCATCGCGTGCAGCACCCCGTCGAGGAAGGCGCGCTGGTCGCGCTCGCTCGCCGCGGTGAACAGCTCCTCGAACTGGTCCACCACCAGGAGCATCTGGCCGTGCTCGGGCAGGAGCCGGCGGATGACCCGGTCGATGCTCCCCCCGTCCTCGGCCAGCTCGTCGGCGAGGCCATCGGTCTCGACGACGGCCACCTGGCGGAGCGCCTCCGCCAGCGCCTCGAACGGCGACGCCCCGGGGAGCATCGTGGTGATGAACCACGCCGCCGAACCGTCGACCGCGCCCTGGCGGAGCCGGGGCAGGAGACCGGCGCGGACCACGCTGGACTTGCCGGTGCCCGAGCCACCGACCACGAGCACGAGGCGGCTGCCCGGGTCGGTGCCCGCCAGCCGGCCGAGGACCTGCTCCACCAGGTCGGCCCGGCCGAAGTAGTCCGGCGCGTCGGCCTCGTCGAAGGCCCGCAGGCCCTTGTAGGGGTTCGGCGGGGGCCCCTGGGCCGTCGTCGGACCCCGTCAGCGCTTCGGTCAGCAGGGCCACGAACTCGGCCACCGACGGGCGGTCGGCGGCAGTGGCCCCTCGCTCGAGGACCTCGACCACCGCACCGCGGGCGTCGGGCAGACAGGCCCGGACCAGGGCGGCGAGGGCCGCCACGTCGTCCCGAGCCGTTCTCGCCGGGCTCCGGGACCACGGGCGAGAAGTCGGCGACGCACGCCTCGCCGGCGTCGTCGAACAGGACGTTGTCGGCCGACAACCGGCCGTGGCTGATGCCCACCTCCGCCGCCGCCACGAGCGCGCCGCCGACCCGGTCGACGAGCGTGGCCACCTCAGCCTCGGTCATCGGGCGCCGACCGAGCCGATCGGTCAACGTGCCACCGTGCAGCCGACGCATGACGAGGTAGGCGGCACCGGGCTCCCGCCAGAAGTCCTGCAGGGCGACGATGGCCGGGTGGTGCAGGGACGCCAACCGCTGGGCCCGCTCGTCGAAGGTGCGCACGACGTCGGGGCGATCGGCGACCGACTCCTGGATGACCCGGATCACGAAGTCCCGGTCGACCCCGGGGAGGCGGGCGGCGTAGACCGTTCCGTCGTGGCCGGTGCCGAGGCGCTCACCCAGGCGGTAGCCCCGCAACGGAAGTCCGGCGGGCTGGGCCAGCAGGAGCGACGGGTCATGAGCGAGGATCTGCCGCTCGATCTCCTCGAGGCCGGGCGTGGGGTCGAGGCCGAGGTCCTCGACCAGGACCTCCCGGTAGTCCCGGAACACGGCGAGGGCTTCGGCCTGGCGGCCGCAGCGGTAGAGGGCGATCATCAGCTGGGCGCGGAAGGCCTCCCGCATCTCATGGGCCCGGGTCAGGGCCTCGATCTCGGGGATCAGTTCGGCGGCCCGTCCGCAGGCCAGCTCGGCGTCGAAGAGGCTCTCGTAGGCCACGAGGCGCAGCTCGCCCAGGCGTTGGGCCTCCGGCCGGGCCCAGTCCTCGTCGGCGAACTCCTCGTAGGCCTCCCCCCGCCACAGGGCCAGGCCCTCCCGTAGGAGCGCCACGGCACCGGCGGGGTCCTCGCGGGCCAATCGGGCGCGGGCGTCCGCCAGCCGGCTCTCGAAGCGAGCGACGTCGAAGGCCTCGGCCGGGAGCCGCAGCAGGTAGCCCGGCGCCTGGGTCACCACCCGCGGCTCGGGGTCGACCCCGTCGGCCACCTTCCGGATCCGGGCGATGTAACTGCGCAGCGTGGTGCTCGCCGCCGGCGTGGGCTCACCGGCGAACACGGCGTCGGCGAGCCGGTCGACCGAGACCACGGCGTTGCGGTGGATCAGGAGCATGGCCAGCAGACGACGCTGGCGGGCACCACCGACGGCGACCTCCTCACCGTGCTCGGTGACGGTGAGCCCGCCCAGAGCCTGGAACTCGGATCATCCGCCCTCCCCTTCGCCGACGCTAATCCGGACAACGCCACCCTCCCGGACAGCTGTGGCAGTCCTGTGGCAACGCCCCGGCCACCCCCTCCTGTGTGCGGCGGGCCCGGACGTGGCAGGGTGCGGGGATGATCGCCAGGCGAGACTTCACCGACGAGCAGTGGTACCGGCTGCGAGCGGCCCCCTTCCAGGTCACCGAGGCGGTGATCGAGGCGGACCCCAGCGGGACCCTGGCCACCGGTCGGGAGCTCAAGGCCGTCGAGGGCGAACTGGAGCGGGTCCGCTATGACCCCGAGGAGAACTCCCTCGTGCGCCTCGTGGCCAACTCGCTCAAGGACGACGCCGCGACGGACCCGGGGGTGGCCCCCGCCGACCTGCCCGAGGACGGTCCGCTGCCCGAGCGCGTGCTGGCGGTCATGGCCGATCTCCCCACCGTGCTCGACGCCACGGTCGACGCCGACACCAACGCCGCCTTCCGGGCGTGGATCGTCCAGATCGCCGAGATCGCGGCGGGCGCGGCCAAGGAAGGCTTCGCCGGTGTGGCGGGCCCGGCCGTGAGCGAGCCCGAGCAGGACTTCCTCGACCGCCTGCGGGAGACCCTCGGCGTCAGCTGACCACCGATCGCCGCCAGCCCGAGGCGTACTGTCGCCGCCGTGGCTCGCTTCGACGGACGGACAGCGCTCATCACCGGGGCGGGCGGTGGCATCGGGCGAGCGACCGCCGAACGCCTGGCCGCGGAAGGGGCCACCGTTGTCTGCGCCGACCTCGACCTGGCGGCCGCTGAGGCCACGGCGGCGGCAGTGACCAGCGGCCGGGCCACGGCCCTCGACGTGACCGACCCGGCCTCGTGTGCCGCGGCGGTCGAGGCCGCCGGGACCCTCGACCTGCTGGTGAACCTCGCCGGGGTCGGGGCCTTCTCCCGCACCGCCGACCTTGGCCTCGAGCAGTGGGAGCAGACCCTGCGGGTCAACCTCACCGGCACGTTCCTCATGTGCCAGGCCGCCCTCGAGCCGCTGCTCGAGCGGTCGGGGGCCATCGTCAACATGGCCTCGCTGGCCGGTCTGCGGGCCACGCCCTACAACGCCGCCTACTGCGCGTCGAAGGGCGGCGTGGTCATGTTCACCCGCTCGCTGGCCGTCGAACTGGCCAAGACCGGCGTCCGGGTCAACTGTGTCTGCCCCGGCTCGGTCGACACCGCGTTCCTCCGCGGCTTCGAGATCCCCGACGGCATCGATGTCGACCTCCTGGCCCGGGCGGCCGCGCCCAACGGTCGGGTCGCCATGCCCGCGGACATCGCCGCCGCCGTCGCCTACCTCGGCTCCGACGACGCCGCCATGGTCACCGGCACCTCGCTGGTCGTCGACGGCGGGGCCCTGGCCTAGGCCGACCGTGCCCCCCGACCCTGCCGCCACGCGGGACAAGCTGCTCGACGCGGCGACGGCCCTCTTCGCCGAGCGGGGCGTGGCGAACGTGTCCCTGGCCGAGATCGTCCGGGCGGCCGACCAGCGCAACACCTCGGCCATCCACTACCACTTCGGCGGTCGGGACCAAGTGGTCGAAGCGATCCTGGCCCGCCACGTCCCCGCCCTCCGGGCCCGCCGCCTCGAGCTGCTCGAGCACGCCCGGGCCACGCCGCCCGACGACGTGCGCTCGGTGGCCGAGGCCCTCGTCCGTCCGGTCACCGAGCTGGCCCAGCGGGGCTGGCGGGAGCGGGCCTACCTGCAGATCGGCGCCGAGCTGGCCAACCAGCTCGACCGGACCACCCCCGAGATGCGCCGCCTCTTCCGGGAGACCGCCGGCCCCGAGGTCATGGCCCTCCTCGCCGAACGCTGTGCCGTGCCCGAGGACGTCTGGCGGGTCCGGGCCCTCATCGGCAACGCCTTCGTCGGCCGGGCCGCCGCCGACCGGGCCCGCGCCCTGGACCGGGACGACCGCCGGCCCCCTCGACGACGCAACGCTGGGTCGACAACCTCGTCGACATGTTCGTCGCCATGATGACCACGCCCGTCACCCACTGACCCTCCGGGCGCCGCTCAACACGTCGTCGTAGGGTCGTGGCGTGCCCGACGACGACGGCGAGGATCCCGTCGCGCCCGAGCGGCTCGGCTTTGTCCAACGGTCGGCTCTGCGCCGGTTGCGCAAGGCGGCGGGCCGCGCCGACGGCGAGCCGTTGGCCGCCGAGGACTGGGCTGTCCTGTGGGAGCTCGAGCACTCCCTGACCAACCGCTTCACCCATCGGGTGTGGCGGGCCCTTCCGGCGGACCCACGGTGCCAGATGTGCGCCGCCCCGTTCGCGGGGGTGGGACGGTTCGCCACCCGCGCCCTCGGGTTCCGCCCGTCGCGGAAGAACCCCAACATGTGCTCGATGTGCATCGAGCTGTCGCCACCCGGCGGCGCCAAGATGCTCACCGGGGTGCTGTTCGCCGATCTGCGGGGGTTCACCCGCTCGTCCGAGCACGCCGACCCCGAGGACGTCTCCCGCGTCCTCCGCCGCTTCTACGGGTGCGCCGAGAAGACGCTGTTCCCCGAGGCGATCATCGACAAGCTCATCGGGGACGAGGTGATGGCGCTCTACCTCCACGCCCGTGCTGCCTCGCGCCGACATCCCCCGTTTGATGGTCGACCACGCCCGACGCCTGCTCCGGGCCGTCGGCTACGGCACCCCGGCCGGGCCCTTCGTCGAGGTCGGGGTCGGCATCGACTTCGGTGAGGCCTTCGTCGGCAACATCGGCCAGCGGGACGTCTATGACTTCACCGCCGTCGGCGACGTGGTGAACACCGCGTCCCGGCTCCAGGGACAAGCCGCCGGGGGGCAGATCGTCGTGGCCGAACGGGCCGTCGGCACCCGGCTGGACGATGGCGCCGAGCGCATCGAGGTGGAGCTCAAGGGCAAGGACCGTCCCGTCGCCGCGCACCGCATCACGGTCGCCCCCTGAACCCTCCGTTCAGGGGGACAGGCGGGTCAGACGTTCGGGGTCCCGGCGGTGACCACGACGGTGTCGGTGCCGATGTAGCCGTCGAGCTCGCCACGGACGCCCAGGACCATCCCCTCCCGCAGCGGCTCGCCCGCGACCAACGTCTCGACGCCGAGCCCGACGCCGTAGATGTCGAACCCCTCGGCGAACGGGACCTCTCCGCCGGCTCGGCACTGGGTGATCGCCTCGTCCATCGCCGCCCGCCATGCCGCCGCCGACGGGGCGACGTCCCCGCCACACACTCGGGTGCGACCGGCGGCGGCCTCGTAGCCGGCGAAGGTCAGTGCCCCCTCCAGGGGCACCAGCTCGCCGTCGACCAGCGGTGTGCCGGAGCCGAAGCGGCCCTCGGCGTTGGGGTGGCTGATGCCGTAGCGGCCCATGGCCTCGTGAAAGGCCCCCTTGAGGCGGCCCGGATCGACTCCGGCCCGGATCTCCAGAGCGGCGGCCGTCAGCGCGCCCTCGGTCAGGGCGACGGCCGTGCGGATGCAGTCGACCTCGGCCGGCAGCTTCACTGCCCGCGCGTCGCGCATCAGCGACTCACCGTCGACCAGCTCGGCCTCCGGGGCCAGGTGGCCGAGCAGCATGGCCAGGCCCGACGAGAGGCCGTCGGTCGCCACTCGGGATGCGGTCGCCAGACCGGGGATCCCCGCGATGTCACCCACGATCGTCCGCGGGCTCCAGGACAGGCCGGACAGGTTCTCGTGGGGGATCTCCTCGGGCACCCCGTCGTCCCACGTCGTGTGCAGCAGGTGGACCCCGCCGTCGGCCCGCAGGGCACAGAACGGCGCCCACGCCGTGACCACGGCCCGCCAGATCGGGCGGTGCCCGGCCACGTAGCGGGCGTTGCCCTGTCGGCCGAGCAGGAGCAGGTCGACGCCGCCCTCGGCCATGGCCGCCAGCACCCGCGCCCGGCGGCCCGCCCGCAGCGCGGCGAAGTCCACGCCCGTCCCGTCCTCGAGGGCCATCGTGCCCCGCCCCACCGACCGGGTCATGCGACCGGCTCCGTCGGGTAGGCGCTGATGCGCTCGTGGCCGTCCTCGGTGACCACGACCAGCTCCTCGCCGCGCCAGCCGGCGTGACCCTCGGCCCAGGTGACCGGCTCGATCACGACGGCCATGCCCGGCTCCAGCACCAGCTGCTCGTCGTAGGCCTGGCCCTTGTCGGAGCCGATGTGCTGCATCTCGCCGCCCTCCAGGCCGAGCGTGTGGCCGAGGAAGAAGTGGTCCAGCCACGGCTTGGACCCGCCGTTGGCCTCGGTGGCCACCCGGGTCAGCACGTCGGCGGTGACACCGGGCCGGATCTCGTCGAGCACCGCAGCGGTGATGGCCTCCCAGCGCTCGTGCAGCTCCTGGCGCACCGCGCTCACCGGGCCGACCACCCAGGTCCGGCCGACGTCGGACGCATAGCCCTCGTAGCCCGAGACGGTGTCGGTCCAGATGACCTCGCCCTCGGACAGGACGTGGTCGGTGGTGACCAGGTTGAAGGGGATGTCGCCGTTGGTGCTCCACGGCCCGTCGGCCACCCGCTCGGGCATGGGCTGGAAGACCGGGTCGAGGAAGTTGGTGGTCGCCCCGCGCTGGAACAGCTCGGAGAGGTAGGCGCCGCTCAGCTCGGAGGTCCGCACGCCGGGTCGGACCAGCGCCTCGACCGCCCGGGTCGCCGCTTCGGTGATCCGCCAGGAGCGGCGCAGGCACTCCACCTCGTCGGGTGTCTTGTGCAGGCGGACCGCGGTGAACAGCGGTCCGGCGTCGACCAGCTCCGCCCCCGACAGCACGACGGGGAAGGTGGCCCACATCGGCATCGTGTAGTCGTCGACGGCCACCCGGCCCTGGGCCCCCCCAGCAGGTCGACCACGGCGGCGGCCATCGCCCGGGCCCCGTCGTCGGTCTCCGGTTGGAACGCCGGGTGAAGGTGGTCGGCGGGCAGCTCTTCGGGCGCACTCCCTGGGTACGGCGTGAACAGGTGCGGCGAGGGGTCGTCGGCCAGCACGACGGCCACGGCCCGCCGGGCAAAGGTCCGGCCCGTGTCGGCAGCAGGCGTGTGCGCCCCGGTCGTGTAGAGCACCCCGCCGGTCGTCAGGGTCACCACGGCATCGACGCCCTGCTCGGCCATCTGCGCTCGCAGCTTGGCCATTCGCTCGGCCCGCATGCGCTGCAGGTCGAGCGCGAACGGCTCTGCTGGCTCGCCGGTCATAATGGGGTTACATTAGCACTCGATGACCAACGCCGAGGGGTCCGAGTCCGCCGCGGAGATCCGGGCCCGACTGCCCCATCCGGTCGTCGACGGCGACGGCCACCTGATCGAGTACCTGCCCGCCCTGGCCGGCTACCTCCGGGAGGAGGGCGTCGACCCGGCAGGCCCCACGATGCAGCGCCTGCTGCCCGGCCGCTTCGGCCCGCGACCAGGACTGGTACGCGGCCTCCGCCGACGAGCGGGCCCGCCTCCGCATCGCCCGGCCGCCGTGGTGGGGCGCGCCGGCGCGCCAACACCCGGGACCTCGCCACCGCCCTGTTCCCCAGCCTGCTGCACGAGCGCCTCGACGAGCTCGGCATCGACGTCAGCGTCGTCTACCCGAGCATGGGCCTCGCCTTCCTGCACCTGGAGGACGCCGACGAGCGGGCCGGCGCCTGCCGGGCGCTCAACCGGTACTGCGCCGAGTCGTTCGCGCCCTACGGCGACCGCCTCGTGCCCCGTCGCCGCCATCCCGATGCACACCCCCGACGAGGCCGTCGCCGAGCTCGACGAGGCCGTCACCCACTCGGGTTCAAGGCCGTGCTCCTGGCCGGCTACGTCCAGCGCACCGTCGAGGGCGGTCTCGGCCGATGCCGCCCCGTGGGCCCGCTGGATCGACACGTACGGCATCGACAGCCCGTACGACTACGACCCCGTGTGGGCCCGGTGCCGGGACCTGGGGTGGCCGTCGCGTTCCACTCGCGGCTCGATCGGGCTGGGGCAGCCGCATCTCGCCGTCGAACTACATGTACAACCACATCGGCCACCTGGCCGAGGGCCAGCACGCGCTGGCCAAGTCGCTCGTTCCTCGGCGGGGTGACCCGCCGCTTCCCCGAGCTCCGCTTCGCGTTCCTCGAGGGCGGGGTGGCCTGGGCCGCGGCGCTCTACGCCGACCTCGTCGGGCACTGGGAGAAGCGCAACCGGGACGCCATGCGCCCACCTCGACCCGGCGCGCATCGACAAGGCCGTGCTCATGGAGCTCATGGCCGCCCACGCCCCGAAGTCGACCTCGACCCCGCCCTCAGCGCCCTCCCCCGCCGCACCGAGGACCCGGCCATGCTCGACGAGTTCGCGCCGTGCGGCATCGAGACGGGCCGAGGACATCGTCGACCTGTTCGTCACGCCGTTCTTCTTCGGCTGCGAGGCCGACGACCCCATGGTCCGCATGGCCTTCGACACCGCGGCCAACCCGTTCGGGTCGACGCTCAAGGCGATCTTCGGCTCCGACATCGCCCACTGGGACGTGCCCGACATGGCCGAGGTGCTCGAGCGAGGCGCACGAGCTGGTCGAGCACGGCTCATCGACGAGGACGACTTCCGCGACTTCGTCTTCACCAACCCGGTCCGCTTCTTCACCGACGTGAACCCCGACTTCTTCGACGGGCACCGTCGGTGGCCGAGCGCCGTCCGCGGGCTCGACCGACGCGAGCCGGCATGACCATGCTCGACCTCGTCATCCGCGGCGGCACCGTCGTCGACGGGACCGGCGCGCCGGCCGGCGCGCCGACGTGGCCGTCCACGACGGTCGCATCGTGGCCATCGGCGAGCTCGACCGAGCCGGCCACCGACGAACCATCGACGCCACCGGGCAGGTCGTGGCCCCCGGCTTCGTCGACCTCCACACCCACTACGACGCCCAGCTCCTGTGGGACCCGACCGCCACCCCGTCGCCCCTGCACGGCGTCACCACGGTCCTCGGCGGCAACTGCGGCTTCACGATCGCGCCCCTCGGCCCCGAGGCGACGCCGACTACATCCGCCGGATGATGGCCGTGGTCGAGGGCATGCCCCTCGCCGCCCTCGAGGCGGGACCGGCCTGGGACTGGCACGGCTTCGGCGAGTGGCTCGACCGCCTCGACGGGCGCCATCGCCGTCAACGCCGGGTTCCTCGTCGGCCACTCGACGATCCGGCGGGTGGTGATGGGCGACGCCGCCGTCACCGACCAGGCGTCCCCCGAGCAGTCGAGGCGATGGTCGCCGAGGTCCACCGGGCCGTCGAGGACGGCGCGCTCGGCTTCTCGTCCTCGCTGGGCGAGGCCCACGTCGACGGCGACGGCCATCACGTCCCGTCCCTCGCCGCCTCCGCCGAGGAGCTCGTCGCCCTGGCCGCCGCCGTCGGCGACCACCCGGGCACGACCCTCGAGTTCATCCCCTGCGTGGGCGAGATCCCCGAGGACCGCATGGAGCTCATGGCCGACATGTCGCTCGCCGCCGACCGCCCCCTCAACTGGAACCTGCTCGGCAGCCTGTCCCCCGTCGAGATCTACGAGCAGCAGCTGGCCGCCTCCGACGTGGCCACCGCCCGGGGCGCCGAGGTCGTCGCCCTGGCCCTGCCCGACGTCATGCGCCTGCGCATGGGCCCGGTGCTCGACGGCCTGCCCGCCTTCGCCGCGATCGCCGCCCTCCCCGCCGACGAGCGCCGCCGTGCCGTCACCGACCCCGCCACCCGGGCCGGCCTGCGGGGCGCGGCCGAGCGGGCCACCCGCGGCCCGCTGCGCCGACGTTGGCCGACGGGGCGCTGGTCGAGGTGGCCGAGTCCGACCGGTGGGCCGGCCACACGGTGGCCGAGGTCATGGCCGCCACCGGGCGGCGACGCCGTCGACGTGCTCATCGACGTCGTCCTCGTCGAGGGCGCCGCTCTGACGATGGTCCTGCCCATCCTCGTGCCGTCGCTTGGGCGGCACCGACGAGGGCTGGGCCGCCCGGGTCGAGGTCTGGAAGGACCCCCGGGTCCTCCTCGGCGGTTCCGACGCCGGCGCCCACGCTCGACATGATGTGCCACGCCAACTACCCGACCGTGGTGCTGGGCGAGGTCGTCCGGGACCGGGGCCTGCTCCGCCTGGAGGACGCCGTGCGCATGATGACCGACGAGCCCGCCCGCCTGTACGGGCTGGTCGACCGGGGCCGGATCGAGGTCGGCGCCCACGCCGACCTGGTCGTGTTCGACCCGGCCACCGTGGCTTCGGCCCCCGCCCGGGCCCGCCACGACCTGCCCGCCGACGGTCTCCGCCTCTACGCCGAAGCCGTCGGCGTCGACCACGTGCTCGTCGCCGGCACCGAGATCGTCCGCCACGGTGAGGTCACCGGCGCCCTGCCCGGCACCGTGCTCCGCAGCGGCACCGACACCGCCACGGTGGGGCGTCCGTGAGCGCCCCCGCGCGGGTCGCCTTCGTCACCGGCGCCAGCCGCGGCATCGGCAAGGCCTGTGCGGTCGAGCTGGCCAAGGTCGGCTACGACGTCGCCATCAGCGCCCGCACCGTCGCCGAGGGTGAGGAGCGCGAGCACTCCTCGACGGTGAAGAAGTCCGACACCCGGCCGCTGCCCGGCAGCCTCGCCACCACGGCCGAGCTCATCGAGGCCGAGGGCCGCCGGGCCCTGCCGGTGGCCGCCGACCTCACCGACCGGGACACCCTCACCGCGGCGGCCGCCACGGTGCTCGAGCAGTGGGGCCACGTCGACGTCCTGGTCAACAACGGCCGCTACATCGGCCCCGGGCACATGGACCGCCTGCTCGACACCCCGATCGAGCTGCTCGAGCGCCACCTCGAGGCCAACGCCCTGGCGCCGCTGGTCCTCATCCAGGCCCTCCTGCCGCAGATGGTCGAGCGGGGCTCGGGCCTCATCCTCAACATGACCTCCGACGTGGCCTGGTCCGACCCGCCCGCCGCCGCCGGCGACGGGGGCTGGGGCCTCGGCTACGCCATGTCGAAGGGGGCCCTGCACCGGGTCGTGGGCGTCCTGGCCCACGAGGTGGCCGGCACCGGCGTCCACGTCGTCAACGTGTCCCCCGGCTTCGTGGCCACCGAGCGCATGGTCATCGACATGGCCGACTTCGGCTTCGACGCCTCCATGGGCGCCACCCCGACCTCGGTCGGCGTGGTCGTGGCCTGGCTGGCCACCGGCGACAACGCCGCCGCCCACCACGGCACCACCGTGGCCGCCCAGGAGCTCGGCCCCGAGCTGGGCCTGACCGGCTGACCTACGCCTGGCCCAGGGCTCGCCGGGTGGGGCCGCGGAAGCCGTCCAGTCCGAAGGCGATGTGCTTGCGGGCGGTGTGGAGGTCCCGGAAGCAGCGCTGGATCACGTCGCCGCGCCGGACCGCGCCGCTCGGGGCGAAGCGGTAGGCCACGTCGACGACCTCCAGCCCGACGCGCAGGCTGTGGTGGAGGGCGAGGGCCAGGTCGTCGTGCACCTCCTGGCCGGCCGGCTGGCCCGCCGACACCGTCGTCCAGGACCGGTCGACGGCGTCGTCGAGCAGGGCCCGGGCCGCGAGCAGTGCCGCCCGGGCCCGCCCCAGCTCGTGGTGGACCTGCGGGTCCTGGCTGAGCAGGGCCCGGCCCGGGCGCTCCGGCTCGGCGACGAGGACGGCCTGCGAGCTCGTCGAGGGCCCGCCGGGCGACACCGAGGAGGAACGGGCTCATGAGGATCGGGAGCATCCCCCAGAACCCGAGCTGGAACACGGGGTCATCGGCCCGGGGGGCGTCGAACATCGGCATGGCCAACATCTCGGCGGCCACCTCCACGCCATGGGCGACGACGTCGTTGCTCCCCGTGCCCCGCAAGCCCAGGGTGTCCCACGTGTCGACGATCTCCAGGTCGGCCGTGGGCACGTAGGCGAACCGCCAGTCCGGGCCCGTGCCGTCGGCCCGGAACGCCGGCGCCTCGCCGTCCATGACCATGACGCCGACCTGGGTCCACTCGCTGTGGAGACAGCCGCTGGCGAACCCCCACCGGCCGTCGACGCGATAGCCGCCGTGGCCGTCGGCCGCGGCCCGACCCATCGGGCCGAAGATGGAGGCGGCGGCTACGGCCGGCGCGGCACTCAGGGCCTCGGCGGCGACGTCGGGCTCGAGCCAGCCGAAGAACACGGTGGCGTTGCCGATGAAGCCGCACCACCCCGCGGCCCCGTCGGCATGGGCCACCCGCTCCAGGACGTCGACGACCTCGGTGGGCGGGCGCTCGAGCCCGCCGAACCGGGCCGGGAGGGCCAGGCAGAAGAGCCCGTCCCGCTTGGCCGCGGCCACGACCTCGGGGGCGAGGGCCCGGCGCTCCTCGCCGTGGGCGGCCTCGGGCGGGCCAGGTCGACCAGGGCGGCGAAGCGTGTCGGCGTGGCGGTCGGCGGTCGGGGCCAAGGTGGTCGTCATGGCACGCTCACAATTCGCTAGGGTATATCCCTATCGAACCTGAACCCGGTCCCGATGTCAAGGGTGTTCGCCCCTACGACAGCCCAACCGGACCGAGGCCGCCCGTCGCACGCCGGCTCCGCATCCTCGACGCCGCGCACGACGAGATGCGCCGAGCACGGCTACGGCGGCACGACCATGCGGGCGATCGCCGAGCGGGCCGGCGTCTCGGTCAAGACCGTCGAGGCCGCGTTCGCGACGAAGGCCAACCTGCTCAAGGAGCTGATCGACGTCCGCGTCGCCGGCGACGACGAGCCGGTGCCGATGATCGATCGTCCCGCCGTGGCCGAGATGATCGCCGAGCCCGATGTCGACCGGCTGCTCGAGCTCAACGCCGCCTTCGTCGCCGACATCACCCGACGGATCGTCGTGATCGACCGGGTGGCCCGCGAGGCGGCGCCGCTGTCCGAGGAGCTGACCGCCCTCTTCCGGGTGAGCCTGGACAACCGGCGGCGAGGGGCCAGGGAGTTCGTGGAGGTCCTGGCGACGAAGAGCGACCCTCCGGGTCGACCTCGACGTGGCCGTCGACACCATGTGGGCCCTCCTGGACCCGCACGTCTACGACCTCCTCACCACCGACGGCGGTTGGACCCACGAGGCGTTCGTGGCCTGGCTGGTCGACGCCCAGCGGCGTCTCCTGCTGCCCTGACGGCCCACCGCGGTCGGGGCCGCAGGGGATCAGACGATGATGCGCTCCTCGGGGGCGGGGACGCCGACCACGGCCATGGCCCGGCCCATGCCCAGCCACATGCCACAGCAGATGACCAGGTCGGCCAGCTCCTCGTCGGTGTAGCCCGTGCGCATGCGGTCGAAGAAGGCCTCGTCCATCGTGAGGTGGTCGAGGGCGAAGGCCTGGGCGAACTCGGCGGCCAGGCGCTCGCGGTCGGTGAGGACCTCGCTCTCCCGCCAGTTGGTCACCTCGCCGTAGAAGCCGTCGTCGATCCCGGCCGCGGGGCCCTGCTCGGCCCGGGTGTCCTGGCACACCGCGCAGTGGTTGATGAGGGCGATGGTCCAGCGGGCGGCCTCCCGCTCCCGCACGCCCAGCTGGGAGTGGCCGTAGACGGCCTCGGACAGCTTGCCCATGCCCGCCGCCATCTCCGGACGCTGCAGCATCCAGTCGACGTGGGGTCCGAAACCGACCTCGGGAAACGAGATGAGCGCCATGACCCAAGCGTAGGAGGCCGCCGCGACCCTGTCGTCGCCTACAGGATCTCCGAGGCGTCGATCAACAGTTCCTGGAGGGAGATCCCCGCGATCACCATCAGGACGAAGCGGACGATCCAGGTCGGGACGGGATGGGTGACGGCGGCCGCAACCGCCGGCCAGCGGCGACCGATGAGGACGAGGACCATCCCCACCACGGCGATGATCACCGTCATCAACCCGAAGAACCCGACGACCGCGAAGCCGATGATCCCCGCGACCCGGGCCTTGCGGAGACGACCAGGTCGGGCGATCAGCCCCTCCACGATCCAGGCCATCAGCCAGCCGTAGGTCGCCGGCAACGCCACGAAGAGGACCACCGCCAGCCAGAGCGGGCTCAGCAGGGTGAAGTCCACCCCGTCGGGCTTGATGACCGCGGCCCCACCGACGAGCCCGAAGAACAGCGCGGCCTGCAGGGGACGGCGGCTCTCGGGCAACCAGCGGCGGACCAACAGGTAGGCGAAGGCCAGCAAGCGTCCCGATCAGCGTCGTGGCCAGCGATGAGGAAGATCGAGTCCGTGCTGATCCGGCCGATCGTGAAGTCGTCGTCGGACTGGATGCCGATGACGCCGTCGTCGGAGGTCACCCGGAGGATGAACATGGCCAGGCGACCACCGAGCCCGCCCGACGAGGAACCCGGCCGCGAGCCCGCCGAGGGCGGCGGCGCCGAAGTGGTCGAGCAGGACCAACCAGTCCTGCTTCGCCGGCAGCACGCCGGGGCGGTCCTCGGTGGTCGCGGTCATGAGACCCTCCTCCCCACTCGACCGTTGTCCCCCGTTCGGCTGACGCCGACAAGGGTGCCTACACCCCCAGACCAGTCAGCCGGCGTGGACGTCCTTGAGGAGCGCCCGGGTCCGGGCGAACTCGTCGGCGTCGAGGCCGATCTCCACGGCGGCGAAGTCGGTGGCGCCGGCATCGGCGAAACGGGCGAGCCCGGCGCGGACCTCGTCCTCGTTGCCGATGATCGCCACGTCACCGGCCCGGGCGGCACCCTCCCGGTCGAGCATGGCCCGGTAGCTGGGCAGGGTGTCGTAGCCCACGAGGATCTCGGAGATGAAGGCCCGGACCTCGTCCGGACGGTCGGTGACCCCGACGGGCACGCTGGCCACCACCCGGGGCGTCGGGCGCCCGGCTTCCGCCGCGGCATCGCCGATCGTCGGCACGATGTGGTCAGCCACCGTGGTGGGGCCCACCAGCCAGAGGACCGTGCCGTCGGTCCGCCTGCCCGCCAGGCGCAGGAACTGGGGGCCGAGGGCGGCGACGAGGACGGGCGGGGCTTCGGCCGGCGGCGCCACCATGTCGGTCGTGGCGGACCAGATCTCGCCCACCACGTCGACCTTCCGATCCGTCATCAGCGGCTGGAGCACGTCGAGGTACTCCCGCAGGTGCCGCACCGGGCGCTCGAAGGCGATGTGGTAGCGCTCCTCGACCGAGGGCTTGTGGGCCACGCCGATCCCCAGGGCCAGACGGTTGCCCGTCGCCGCCTGCACGGTGAGGGCCTGGCCGGCCAGGACGTGAGGGTGGCGGCCCCAGGTCGGGATCACCGCGGTGGCGAATTCGATGGACGAGGTGGATGCGCCACACAGGGCGATGACCGTCAGCGCGTCCGTCGCCCCGCTCTGGGGCAGCCAGTAGGTGGCGAAGCCGTCGGCCTCGGCGTCGACCGCGTGGTCGACCACCTCGGTGAGGGGTGCGCCCATGATCATCAGGGCGCCGGCGTGGATTCCGATGCGCATGGGCCGGGACCGTACTTCGCCGCCCCCGAGTAGGTTCGCTGACCATGATCCGCGCCGTGTTGGCCCTGGCCGCCCTGGGAGGACTGGCCCTGCTGCTGGCGGGCTGCAGCGACGACGAGGACGCGGCGCCGGCGAGCACGAGGGTGACGGTGACCCTCGGCGAGCCCCTCCCCGTCGGCACCAGCTACGAGGACCCGAGCGGCAACGTGACCCTGACGGTGCGCGGGATCCGCCTGACCGGCGACCTGCTCCTGGCCGACGCCGAGGCCTGCGCGGCCGAGGGTGGGCTGCCCGCCCTCCCGGTCCAGCCCGGCGCCTGGCAGCTCCGCCTCGAGGGCCGGGAGCAGACCATCCCGCAGGTGACCCTGGACCAACCGAGCCGGGCGGCTCGCCCACCGTGGCCCGAGACCGCGCAGGTGGCAGCCGGCGAGTGCGTCGAGGGCAAGGTGGCGTTCCGGGTCCCCCCGGAGGCCCAGCCGACCCAGATCCTGTTCACCCAGCTCCCGGCGCCCGTGGCCTGGAGGGTCCGGACCTGACTCGAGCGCCGGTCGGTCAGGCCTCGGCGGCCTGGCGGTTCAGCAAGCGCCAGCGGGCCGCTCGGGCGTCCCAGTCATAGACCACGGTGGTGTGGGCGATGACGTCGTGCAGGCCCCGCCGCTCCTTGCCGATCACCAGGCCGACGAAGCCGAGGCCGAGCAGCAGGAAGCTCAGCGGTAGGGCCAGCGTGCGCACGACGGCATGGCGGACCGTGATCTCGCCGCCGTCGCGCTGGACGACCCGCAGACCGAGCACGGCCATGCCCGGGGTCTTGGCCGCCAACCCCCAACTCCCGGCGAAGTAGAAGAAGAGCCAGAACCCCAGGCCGACGAGCCAGACCACCGAGTCCTGGCCCGGGAGGGTCAGGCTGTCCCGGCTCACCAGCTGCCAGAGGAAGGCGACCAGGCTGAGGGCGAGGCCGTAGGCCGCGACCGACGCCGAGGCGTCGATCACGTACGCGGCCAGGCGGGTGACGGGTCCGGCGTAGTTGCCGGCGAGGGAGGTGGCGGGAGGGTCGGCCTTCATGCGGCCCCGCCCTCGATCCGGCTGGTCGACGGCGTGGCGTCGACCACGTCAGCCACGCTGCCACCGAGTAGGACCGGGGCCACGGGCCGTCGGCGGCCCCGCCGCAGCACCCGGTCCACGATGCGGTCGGACACGTCGTCGAAGGTGACCCCGAGGCTGCGGACGAAGTCGAGGAACTGGGTCACGATGCCCCCGGTCGACTGCACGATCAGCGTGCCCACCTCGGTGCGCTGGACGATGCCGTCGATGTCGACCCGGGTGATGATGTCGTCGATGTCGACCCGCTTGACGATGTCGTCGATGTCGACCTCTTTGACGATGCCGTCGATGTCGACCTGGCTGACGATCCCGTTGATGTCGAGCATGGCGACGACCTGGTCGACGACCTGACCCACGACGGCCTCGACCTGCTCGGCGGTGGCCTCCCGTTGGCGGCGGCCTCGTTCGGCGGCCGGTTCCAGGCGGTCCGCCAGCGAACCCGCGGCGTCACCGACCGGGCTCTGGTCGAGCACCTTCAGGGCGACGTCGGTGCTGGCCTTGCCCAGGCCGATGGCGGCCCGCAGCCCCGCCTTGCCGAAGGCCAGGCCGTAGCCGAGGCTGGCGTCACGGGTGGCCCGCACGGCGCCGGCGGACGTGGTCCGGAGCCAGCGGGCCGGCCGGCGCGGCCGGAGGCTCGAGGGCCGGAGGCTCGAGGGCCGGCGGCTCGTCGGGGGACTCCGGGGCAGAGGACGGATCGGTCACGCCGGCCCCCGGCCGAGGGGCACCGAGGCGACCGCCGCGTCAAAGGGGGCCATCTGCTCGTCCAGGTCCACGCGTCGCCTCCTTCCCTTCGCTCCCCGTGACGGTATCCCGCCCCATCCGGGCCATGATGGGTCATGGCCGTCACCGTGATCACCGACGAGGCCCGCCCCACGACCGCCGAGGTCGTGGATGGTGCCGTGCTCGTCGACCCCGCCGACCTGCCCGCGGCCATCGGCTGGACGCTCAAGCCCGAGGGGCTCTGCCAGGCCGATGTCTGCGTGCCCGTCCGGGACCGCGACGCCCTCTTCGCCGGCGATCTACTGGACCTCGGCCGGGTGGCCGACGCCCTCGACCGGCCGTTCCTGGCCGAGGACGGCATCGCCGCCATGGGTGAGCCCCGGGCCACTCGCCGTCTGGCCACCGACGGCCTGCGGGCGCCGGCCTTCACCCTGCCGGACCTGCAGGGCGAGCGGCACTCCCTCGAGGAGTGGCACGGCCGCAAGAAGGTCCTGGTCGCCTTCGCCAGTTGGTGAGGCTGCCGCTACGACCTGCCCGGGTGGCAGGCCCTCAACGACGAACTGGCCGACACCGGCTTCGTGGTCATCGCCGTCGCCCTCGACGAGTCCGCTGACCTCATCGAGCCCTTCGCGGAGGGCATCACCTTCCCCATCCTGCTGGACCGCGAGCACACGCTGAGCGAGACCTACGCCATCACCAACGTGCCCTCGGTGGTCTGGATCGACGAGGACGACCGCATCGTGCGCCCCAACTCGGTGATCTTCAGCAACGACATGTTCGTCGAGTTCACCGGCATCTCGTGTGAGCCCGGCCTGACCGCGGTCCGCCGCTGGGTGCGGGACGGCGAGGTCGACGTGTCCCCCGAGGAGGCCCGGGCCGCGGTCGAGGACCTCACGCCGGAGCTGGAGGAGGCCCGCCTCCGCTTCCGCATCGGCGCCCACCTGGCCCGGGAGGGCGACGAGGACGGGGCGAAGCGACAGCTGCTGGCCGCCACCGCGCTGGCCCCCGACGACCTGACCATCTGGCGGGCGGCCCTGCCGCTGATCGGCGACGACCCCTTCGGCGAGACCTTCTTCGCCCAGTACGGCGAATGGCAGGAGCGCGGCCTCCCCTACAACGGCCTCCCACCGATAACCGATTAGCCCGGAGCCACGTCCACGTCGAGGTGCTTGATGCCGTGGATGAAGTTCGACAGGAGGCGGTCGGGCTCGCTCACCGCGGCGATGTCGGGCGTCCGGGTCAGCAGCTCCTTGAACATGACGGTGATCTCCCGACGGGCGAGGTGGGCGCCGAGACAGAAGTGGGGGCCGGGGCCGCCGAAGCCGACGTGGGGGTTCGGGTCCCGGGCGATGTCGAAGGTGAAGGGGTCCTCGAACAGGGCTTCGTCCCGGTTGGCCGAGTTGTAGAAGAGCACGACCTTGTCGCCCTCCTTGAACTCCTGACCGCCGAGGGTGGCCCCGTCCTGGGTCACCGTGCGCCGGAAGTGGATGACCGGGGTGGCCCAGCGCACGATCTCCTCGACCGCGGTGGTGGCCAAGCCGTCGACATCGGCCAGCCACGCCGCCTTCTGGTCCGGGTTCTGGGTGAGCAGGTGCATGCCGTGGGCGATGGCGTTGCGCGTGGTCTCGTTGCCGGCGACCACGAGGAGGACGAAGAACGGGCCCAGTTCCTCGTCGCTGAGCTTCTCGCCGTCGACGTCGGCGTTGACCAGGGCCGAGGTGAGGTCGTCGGTCGGGGTCGCCCGCCGCTCGGCGCCCAGTTCCTGGACCAGCTGGGCCAGTTCGTACCCGGCGGTCAGGAGCGCGGGCACGACCTCGTTGATGTCCGAGACGTACTCGGGGTCCCCGGCGCCGAGGATGATGTTGGTGCGGTCGAACACGAACTCGTACTGGCTCTCGGGGATGCCCATCATGTCGCAGATGATCGCCAGGGGCAGGGCCGCGGCGACGTCGGTGACGAAGTCGCAGGAGCCCTTCTCGAGGAGGCGGTCGACGATCTCGGTGGCCCGCCGCTCGACGGAGTCCTGGAGGTCGGCGAGGTGGCGGGGGGTGAACCCTCGGGAGACGATTCGCCGCAAGCGGGCGTGGCGGGGGTCGTCCATGTTGATCATGGAGCCGAAGAAGTCGAGGAACGGCTCCGGCATGTCGCCGATGTTCGAGCCCTTGCCGGAGCAGAACAGCTCCGGCTGACGACTGGCGTCCAGGACGTCACGGTGACGGGTGAGGGCGTAGTAGCCGGGACCCTGCGGGAAGACGACGTAGTCGCGCTCCTCGTGGAAGGAGATGGGCGCCTCGGCCCGGAGGGTGGCGAAGGCCCCCTCCCGCTCCTCCTCGGGTAGCGCCCAGAAGAGCGGGTCGGAGAGGTCGATCTCGTCGACCGTGAGGTCGGAGCGGGGGACGAAGGTCTGCGCCATGGCCGCAACTCTGCCACGCGCCGGTCTGACCTACGGTGCTCGCCCATGAGCGTGTCGTCCGGGGGCATCGACCCCGACCGTCTGGCCAATGTCACCGCCGTGACCCACGGGTACGTGGACTCGGGTCGGTTCCCGAACGCGGTGACCGCCGTGCTGCACCGGGGCGAGGAGGTCCTCCGGGACGTCTACGGCTGGGCCGACGTGGCCGACGGGCGACCGATCGCCGAGGACTCGATCTTCCGCATCTTCTCCATGACCAAGCCGATCGTCAGCCTGGCCCTGCTCCAGTGCTACGAGCGGGGCGAGTTCCTGCTGGAGGACCCCATCGGGCGCTACATCCCCGAGCTGGCGGACATGACGGTCTGGGTCGGGGCCGACGCGGACCCGTGCCGGCGTCCGGGCCGATCACGGTGAAGCACCTGCTGACCCACACGGCGGGGTTCACCGCCGGCTTCCAGTACAGCCAGCCGGTGTCGGCCCTGTACCGCGACGCCGGCGTCGGGGACCTGCGCCCGTCGAAGCACGACCTGGCCACGACGATGGGGATCCTCGGCGGCCTGCCCCTCGTCTGTGAGCCCGGGGCCGCCTTCCACTACGGGATGTCGACCGACGTCGTGGGCCGCCTCGTCGAGGTGCTCTCCGGTCAGTCGCTGGACGAGTACCTGGCCGAGCACGTGCTGGGCCCGCTGGGGATGGACGACACCGGGTTCTGGGTGCCCGAGGCGGACATCGACCGCTTCATCAGCAACTACCTCAAGACCCCCGACGACAAGCGCTACCGGGTCGAGACCCCCGACGTCGGGCGCCACTGCCACCGCCCCACCTTCCTGTCCGGCGCCGGCGGCCTGGTGTCGACCCTGGATGACTACCTGCGCTTCTGTCGCATGCTGCTCGGCGGCGGCGAGCTGGACGGACAGCGGGTGCTCGGGACGCAAGACGCTGGAGTACATGGCCACGAACCACCTGCCCGACGGCCGGATGCTCAACGAGATGGGCCAGGACACCTTCAGCGAGGTGGCCATGGAGGGCATGGGCTTCGGCCTCGGGGTGTCGGTCCTGATGGACCCGGCGCTGGCCGGCGCCATCGGCACCGCCGGCGAGTACGGCTGGGGCGGTGCGGCCAACACCGTGTTCTGGGTGGACCCGGCCGAGGACCTGGCCGTGGTCTTCCTCACCCAGCTCGTCCCCTCCGGCGCCTACCCCATCCGCCGCCAGCTCCGGCTCGACGGTCTACGGCGCCCTCACCTGATCGGGTTCGGGGGCACGGTGCGCAGGAACCGGCGGACCTCGCGGTTGAAGGCCTCGGTCGCCTCGAGGTTGAGGAGGTGGCCCACCCCGGGGAGGATGACCAGCCGCGACCCCGGGATGCCCCGGTTGATGGCCTGACCCACCGGCGGTGGCGCCCGGTCGTCCCGCTCGCCGTAGAGCAGGAGGGTGGGGACGGCGATCGACCCGAGCGCCCCGCGCAGGTCTGCCTCGGCGAAGGCGGTCGCCATCGGCTTGACGCCTGCGGGCCGAACGTCGGTCATGATCTCGGCCAGCTCGGCCACCGTCGCCGGGGCCACCGGACCGGCGAAGGCTCCCGACAGATGCGCCGGCACCCACGACCTCGGGTGGCTGGTCGGCCTCGGCCAGGATGGTCGCCACCCGTTCCTCGACCACGTCCGGCGGCAGGGAGCCGGCCCACCCGGCGTAAGCGGAGGCAAGGACGAGTGACCGGATCGCCGTCGGATGGCGGTGGGCCACCTCGATCGCCAGCCCCCACCGAAGGAGAGACCGAGCAGGTGGGGGCGGCCGAGGTCGAGCGTCCGGATGAGCCCGCGACGACGTCGACGTAGTCGGCGAGGGAGAAGACCTCAGGGGGATCCGACGACCGGCCGCAGCCCGGCGCGTCCCAGGCCACGACCGTGAACTCGTCACTGAGGTCCTCGAGCTTGACGACGCCACTCACGGCTGTCGTTCCATCCGCCGTGCGAGGAGCAGGAGCGCCGGGCCCTGCCCGCCGGGCGTACCCGATCCGGAACCCTCGACCTCGGTGCTGCCCAGTTCCACGGCGACCCCCTCGCCGAGCGCCACCGTAGGTCGGCCGTCGGCCGGCCGGGTCACGACTACGTTCCGCCCGATGGAGACGGTCCGGCACACGAGATCAGGGCGCCTGGTCGCCGCCGGGCCGGACAATTGACACGCTCGATGCCACTACTTAGGGTGCGGGCATGCGGCGGGTCGGTGGGACTGCTCGTCGCCGCCCTCCTGCTGGTGGCCTGCGGGGACGACCCGAGGACGAGGGGAGCGATGGTGAGCGAAGCGATCGCGGGGAGCACGACCACATCCGCAGTGGTCACCGCCGACGACATCCCGGTCGCCCACACGCCCGACGGCGGGCTGGACCGGGGCCATGCCGGCGCCGGTGCTGGCGACCTGCACCGAGCCGCTGGTCGAGGGCGCCCCGGACCTGGCCGGGCTCTGGGAGGTCGTCGAGGTCGAGGCCGAGGGGGCCGTCGTGGCGGACCACCCGGCGATCGGGGCCGTCCAGCGCATCGAGCAGTGCGGGGACCGGCTGGTGGTGACCGCCAGCGGCATCATCCACGACATGCGGGTCGACGGCACCGAGGAGAACGGCGTCCACGACGTGGCCGAGTTCGACTACACGACGCCGATCACCGTGGTCGCCACCTACGAGGACGGTGTGCACGTCCTCCGTCCGGTCGGGCTGCCCCTGGAGATCACCCGCGCGCCGCGACGGCGACCAGCTGGTCTGGGACTACGTCCGCTTCACCGCCCGGTTGGATCGCATCGGCGACCCGACCGACCCCTACCCCACCACCGAGTCCACCGAGTCCACCGAGGAGTCCCCATGACCGACACCGACCGCCGCGTCGCCCTGATCGCCGATGCCGGCTTCTACGTCGGCCCGGCCCTGTCCCGGCTCATGGCCGAGCGGGGCCACGACCTGGTGCTGGGCGACCCCAAGCCCGAGCTGGTCGAGGAGCTGACCGCCGGCGGGGACCCAGGTCGAGGTGGTCGAGGGCGCCCGGGACCTGAGCGAGCCCGACGCCGCCGGTCGCCTCGTCGCCGCCGGGCTGGAGCGCTTCGGGCGCATCGACTCGGCCACGGCCTTCTCGGGGATGATCGTGGTGGGCCGGTTCCTCGACTCGTCGGTCGAGGACCTGCACACCGTGGTGAAGGGCTGCATGGAGGCGCCGTACCACTTCCTGCGGGCCGTGGTCCCGGTCATGGTCGAGCGGGGCGAGGGCCAGGTCCTGGTCATCACCAGCGCGTCGGCCGCCAAGCCCACGCCCGGCGCGCCGCTGTACTCCTCGGCCCGGGCGGGGGCGACGATGCTGGTGAAGAACGTGGCCGGCGAGGTGGCCCGCACCGGCGTCCAGGTCAACGCCGTGGGCACCAACTTCATGGACTTCCCCGAGTTCCTGCGGGCCAACCGCATCACCGACGACGAGAGCCGGGCCAAGGTCGAGGCCATGGTCCCGATGCGCCGCCTCGGGACCATGGAGGAGTTCGCCGCCTTCTGCGGCCCCTACATCGACGGCACCAGCCGCTTCACCACCGGCCAGTTCACCGCCTACGCCGGCGGCTGGGCCTGAGGGATCCGGCGTGAGTTGGTCACGCGCCGCCGGGCCCCCGGGCCCAACCGCACCAGCCGAACCGATCCGCAATTGCGCTGATTCGTCACGCCAGGGCGTGACCAACTCACGCAATTTCAGGTCGGGTCGACCCCAACGGGCGGGAACTCGCAGCAGACTCCCAGCGTGGTAGGGCGGTGATCGACGACATCGACGTCCGCCGGCGCGCGGGCGTGGCCGGGGCGCTCAGTGCGGCCCTGGCCCTGGGGCTGACCGAGTTGGCCGCCGGGCTGTCGAGCGAGATCCCCTCCCCGGTCGCCGCGGTGGGCGACGTCTTCATCGACGGGCTGCCGGGACCCCTGGTCCGGGCGGGCATCGACTCGCTGGGCACCTCGGACAAGCCGTTCCTGGTCACGATGATCGTGCTGATCTCGGTCCTGCTCGGCTGGCGGGTCGGCACCGCGTCGCTGCGGCGGCGCTGGATCGCCCCCGCCGTCTTCGGGACCGCGGGCTTCCTCGGGGCGCTGGCCACGGCCCGCGACCCGCAGTCCGCGGTGTTCATCTCGTTCCTGGCGACCCTCGGCCCGGCCATCGTCGGCGCCGCCGTGCTGCTGAAGCTGCTCGACCTGGCCGAAGCCACGGCGGTCACGGCGGAGAAGGGGAAGGCGGCGTCGGCCATCGGCTCCGGGGCCGACCGACGGCGGTTCCTCATCGGCGCGGGAGGCACGGCCGCCGTCGCCTTCTTCGCCGCCCTGTTCGGGCGACAGCTCAAGCGCCGCTTCTCGGTCGAGAGCGACCGCACCGCCCTGACCCTGCCCGACGTCGAGCCGGCCGTCGCCGCCACCGACCTGGGCGCCGACGGCCTGACGCCCGTACATCGTCCCCAACGACGAGTTCTACCGGATCGACACGGCCCTGACCGTGCCCCAGATCTCGCCGGACGACTGGACCGTCCGCATCACCGGCATGGTCGACAACGAGATCGAGCTGACCTTCGCCGACATCCTCGAGCGCACCCAGGTCGAGGAGATCGTGACCCTGTCCTGTGTGTCCAACGAGGTCGGCGGCGACCTGGTCGGCAACGCCCGCTGGCAGGGCGTGCTGCTGGCCGACCTGCTGGCCGAGGCCGGGCCCGCAGGACGGCGCCGAGCAGGTCGTGGGCGATCTCGGTCGACGGCTTCACCGCCGGCTTCCCGCTCGAGGTGGCCATGGACGGCCGGCCGGCGATGATCGCCATCGGCATGAACGGCGAGCCGCTGCCCGTGGTCCACGGCTTCCCCGCCCGCCTCGTCGTCCCCGGCCTCTACGGCTACGTGTCGGCCACCAAGTGGCTGAGCGAGATCCGCCTGACCACCTGGGACGGCTTCGACGGCTACTGGATCCCCCGGGGCTGGGGCAAGGAGGGGCCGATCAAGACCCAGAGCCGCATCGACGTGCCCCGCAGCGGGGCCTCGCTGACCGCCGGCCCCAACGCCATCGCCGGGGTGGCCTGGGCGCCGACCCGGGGCATCGAGCGGGTCGAGGTCCAGGTCGACGACGGCGAGTGGCAGGAGGCCCGCCTCGGCGACGAGACCACCGACAACAGCTGGCGCCAGTGGGTGGTCGAGTGGGACGCCCCCGTCGGCGACCACGAGATCCGCGTCCGGGCCACCGACGGCAACGGCGACACCCAGACCGAGGACACCGCCCCGCCCGCCCCCGACGGCGCCACCGGCTGGCACGACATCACCGTCACCGTCGACCCCTGACCATTCCCGCCCGTTCTGGCGCCCGATTTGCCGGTCAAAGGCGGGAAATCGGGCGCCAGAACGGGAAGAGTGGGGGCATGGACGTCGAGATGACCGGGGCGGCGGTGATCCGGGGCGATGCGGCGGAGGTGCTGCGGTCGCCGACGGACGTGATCCGGCTGCTGGTGACCGGCCGGGGCGACGTGCAGGTGGCCGAGATCACCAGCGCCGACCGGGTCGGCCCGCCGCCCCACACCCAGGAGTGGCACGAGGTCCAGTACGTGCTCGAGGGCGAGGTCGAGTTCTGGCTCGACGGCCAGTGGCACCGGCTCGGACCCGGCGACGTCGAGGTGCTGCCCGCCGGCGTGGCGCACACCGTCCGGGTGCCCCAGGGCGAGGCCCGCCTGCTCCAGGTGACGATGGGCGCCCCCTTCGACGCCTTCATCCGGGCGATGGTCGCCCTCGACAACGACCCCGACGCCCCCGCATCGGCCAAGGGCGACGCCGCGACCCGCCACGGGGTGCGGTCCGTCTAGAGTCGTCCGGCCGGGCAGACCGATGCAACTACGGGGGCGTGGCGTCGGGCCGACGGTCATCGGGGGCATCGGGCTGGTCGGGCCGGAGAACCGATGGCAACCACGGGGGCGTGGGGTCGGGCCGACGGTCGTCGGGGGCATTCCGGCCCTCGATCCGCCGAATCCCACTACCCGTGGCCACTTCTCGTTCTGGCGCCTGATCCTCCGCCCATAGGCGGAGGATCGGGCGCCAGTTCGCTGGCCTCGGCTCGAACGGCCTGATCTGGCCACGGAGGGTGGCGAACAATGGCCGGGCCGGGGTGTCTGGGCATCGCCGCAGGGTCAATCGGCGGCAGATCCGGCCTCAGAAGGACCGATCTGCCGCAGGTTCGGCCGAGGACACAACACCGACCCACGTCGCCGCCGAAGTGACCACGGCCCGTGACCCAAGCACCCCCTACGTGCCATCGGTCTGCCCGGCGGGAGGACTCAGGCAGGCCGAATGCGCAGCTCGAGGGCGTCGGTAGGGCGGCCGTGCCAGGAGGGTCGGTCTCGGGCTCGACGGCCGGGAGGCCGAAGCGGACCTCCCCGACTCAGCCGAGCTCGGTGCCGAGGATGGAGACGAAGGAGAGCATCTCGCCGGGGTAGCCGCCGAGGTTGTGGACCAGGCCGAGGCCGCGGTCGGCGGTCTTGATGCGGCGCTCCTCGGGGGCCTCGCCCCGCAGCTGGAGCCAGTTCTCGAAGTGCATGCGCAGGCCGGAGGCCCCGACCGGGTGGCCGAAGGACTTGAGGCCGCCGTCGGGGTTGACCGGCAGGTCGCCGTCGAGGGCGAAGGTGCCGGCCAGCACCTCCTTCCAGGCCATGCCCCGCTCGGCGAAGCCCAGGTCCTCCATGAGGACCAGCTCGGTCGGCGTGAAGCAGTCGTGGACCTCGGCCATGGCCAGCTGCGAGCGGGGGTCGGTGATCCCGGCCTGGGCGTAGGCGTCGGCGGCGGCCTGGGCGCACTCCGGGAAGTGCGTGTAGTCGTAGGCGGGGTCGAGGTTGCCGGACTTGGTCCCGGCCACGAAGCCGAGGCCCTTCACGTACAGCGGCTTGTCGGTGTAGCGGTGGGCGTCCTCGGCCCGGCAGACGATGGCGGCGGCGGAGCCGTCGGCCACGCCCGAGCAGTCGAAGACCGAGAGCTGGCCGGCGACGGTGGGCATGGCGCAGATCTGCTCGGCGCTGGTCTCCCGGCGGAACTGGGCCCGCTCGTTGCGGGCGCCGTTGTAGTGGTTCTTCTCGGCGATCTTGGCCACGACCATGCGCAGCTCGTCGGGGTCGACGCCGTAGCGCTGGGCGTAGGCGGGCAGGATCATGGCGTACATGGCCGCCGCGGTGAGCGTCCGGCCGGTGCCGTCGGCGGGCGGCTGGTAGCCCGACAGGCCCTGGTAGCCGCCGTCCTTCACCTTCTCGACGCCGATGGCCATGGCCACGTCGTAGGCCCCGGCGGCCACGGCGTAACAGGCCTGGCGCAGGGCCTCGGAGCCGGTGGCGCAGAAGTTCTGCACCAGGCTGACCGGCTTGTCGACCAGCTTCAGCGGGCCGGCCAGGTCCATGCCGCTGGTGCCCGACATGGCGGTGCCCAGCCAGTAGGCGTCGACGTCCTCGGGCGTGATGCCCGCCGACTCGTAGGCCGCGTTCGACGACTCGATGAGCAGGTCGTCGGTGCCGGTGTCCCAGCGCTCGCCGAAGCGGGTGCAGCCCATGCCGATGATGGCGACCTGGTCCTTGATGCCGTGCGAGCCCATGTCAGCCCTCCGTGCTCTGGCCGGGAAGGAGTCGTGCCTTCCAGAAGTAGTTGTGGATGCCGTCCTGGGTGCCCAGGACCCGGAACGTCATCTCGGTGCGGTCCCCGATGTGGAGGTCGCCCTCGTCGCAGTCGGTCAGCTCGCAGGGGAAGCGCCCGCCACCGTCGAAGTCGAGGATGGCGAAGATGACCGGCGGGCTGGGCGAGTAGGCCATGCGGTCGACGGTGAAGGTGGCGATGGTGGCCTCGACGTCGGCCATCGGCGCCGGGTCCATGTCGTCCTGGTGGGCGTTGGTGAAGGACACCCGGGCGGGCGGCAGGTGCAGGGCGCCGGACTCCCGGTCGCGCGAACCGACGAAGCCGAACTTCCAGTCCTCGGTGCGGTGGGCGACGGCGCTGGACGGACGGGGCGGCGTCGGCCGGTTGGGCGGCTCCAGCTCGATCTCGCCCCGCCAGGCCAGGAAGGTGGCGTAGGGCAGGTCGACGGCGGCGGCGACCTGGTCGGCGACGGGCCGAACGGCAGCGCCGGTGACCTTGTCCGTGGCCCGGAAGAGGAGGACGTCGGCCCCGTCGACCAGCGACACCAGGGCCAGGACCTCGCCGGGCTCGGCCTGCTCGACCATGGCGGCCAGCAGGAGGCCGACGTGGGCGGTGGCGGTGTTGCCGACGGTGGCGCTCAGATCGTCGACGACCTGGACCCCGCCGAGGGACTTGGCCATGCGGCCCGCGGCCCGGGCGTTCTGGCTGTGGACGGCGACCTTGCCGACGGCGTCGGCCTCGAGGGACGCCGCCTTCAGCGCCGCCTCCCAGGCCTGGCGGCCGAGGTCGGGGTAGACGGACTCGCCGAAGCGGTCCTCCCAGGAGCGGGTGTGGCGGTCGCCGGGCGACTTCCACCGCTCGACGAACTCGTCGGTGACCGATGCCCCGCCCAGGTACTCGGCGATGACGTCGCCCTCGCCGACGAGCGCGGCCGCGGCGCCGTCGCCGCCCGAGACCTCCTCGGCCGACGAGGGGCGGCCCGAGCGGAGGTCGGCGCTGACGACCAGGGTCGTCCCGTCGGACTCGAGGGCCGAGCGCAGGGCGCCGATCCCGGAGCGGATGGCGCCGCCGGCGTCCATGGCCAGCACGCCCGAGTCCAGCCGAAGGGCGGCGTGGACGGTCGTGGCGTTGGTCTTGTCCAGGTACGCCGGGGCCGAGGTGGCGAACCAGAGCCGGTCGACCGAGGCGTCCGGCGCGCCCTTCAGCGCCAGCCGTCCGGCCTCGACGCCCATGGTCGTCGTGTCCTCGTCGTAGGAGGCCACCGAGCGGGTGCCCTTGCCCCCGCCCTTGCCCAGCACACCCCGGATGTCGCCCCGCTGGAGCCGGTGGTGGGGGACGTAGCCCGCCACGCTCAGGAGTCCTCGCATCGCCCGGCAGGGTACCGGCCCCGCTCGATCCGCCCGGAAGCGGGCCCTCACCTCAGGTGGAGGCGGGCGAGCTCGTCGTCGAGCATGTAGAGGGCGCGGCGTTCGCTTCGGATCGCATCGAAGTGCTCGGAGCGCCGGAAGAGCTCGGCGGTCCGCGACTCGATCGTGACGTCGCTGATCCCTCGCGCCCGTTCCTGGGCCTCGGTCAACAGCAGGAGCGTGTTCGGCGAGCGAGCGCTCGAGAAGGTCTCCTCGAGCATCTCCACCGCCCGCTCCCGCTCGTCACAGGCGAGGCCCACCCAAGCGAAGGCACCGAGGAAGTCCTCGTGGACGCCTGCCATGAAGTCCGTGGTCACCAGGGCCAGCGCATCGGCCAGATCCTGCCGCGCCGCCTCGGGCTCGCCCACCTGGCCCCGGGCGGCGCCTCGGATCGCCTCGTAGCTCAACAGCCAGTTCTCGCCGCGCTGGGCCCCGTCGAGCCAGCTCCGGCGGAGCGCCTCGACCGCGGGGTCCGCCAGGTGGCGACCGATCAGGTCATGGTCGTCCAGGAGCATCCGCACGAGCAGGTCGACGCCGTGGACGTTCATGAGGCTGAGAGGATCCTCAGTGCCGGCCCGGACGCCGCGATCACTGGCCGCGAGAGCCGCCAGGTAGTCACGCCGCCAGAGGGCCAGGTCGGCCCGCCACAGCTCGAGGATGGCCACCTCGGTGCGGGCACCCGGCTCGAGCGCTGCTTGGGCCATGTCCAAGCTGACGTCGGTCGCGGTCGGATCGACGAACAACTGCTCGAGCGCCTGGGTGAGGTGCGCCTGACGCGCCAGGGGACGACCCGGTCGTCGACGGCATCGAGGGCGCGTTCCGCGTAGTGGGACGGCTCACCGAACCGTCCGTGGGCGATCGCCGATCCCGCTCGCGTCATGAACACCCGGCTGCGCGTGACCGGGTCATCGATGGTGGCCGCCCACGCGTGGAGCTCTTTGCCCCGCTCGATCTGACCACGCCCGATGAAGATCGGGTGGGCACCGGAGACCAACCGGGCGCCCGGAACGAGGTCGTCACGGGCGTGGGTCCACTCGACGGCCATCAGTACGTCGTCCGCAGGACGTAGTGCTCGGTCAGCATCGAGTTGGGCATGCCCGGGATGGCCTCGAGGCGCTCGGCTACGTGCAACGCGTGGCGGTCAGCGCGTCGCCTCGGCGCACTCCCGATCGACCAGCCGTTGGTACACGTAGACGCGGATGGTCTCCAGCAAGCGGTAGCGGACCTCGTCGGTTCGGCCATCACGCTCGGCGTTCACCAATGAGCGGGCCGTGAGCGTCTCGAGCAGGTCCACGGCCTCCGCCGGCGTCGCCCCGATCACGGCACCGGCCAGGCGGAGGTCGAAGGCCGCCGGCATCACCGAGATCCGGCAGAGGGCGTCCTGCTCTTCGGCGGTGAGGAGGTCATAGCTCCAGTCGATGGCGGCCTCGAGGGTCTGCTGTCGACCTCGGGTGCGGCGCCGGCCACCGGTCAGCAGGGTGAAGCGATCGTCGAGACGCTCGAGGATCTGGGCGGGGGACGGCGCCGTCGTCGCGCCGCGGCGAGCTCGATGGCGAGCGGCAGACCGTCGAGCCGGGTGCAGAGGGCTGCGATCGTGGTGTCGTCGCCTGGCTCGATCACCGCGCCGGCGTCCGTGGCCCGCTCGAGGAACAGCCGGACCGCGGGGGAGTCCCCCGATTGGAGGTCGGCGCCGAGCGACTGCACCCGGACGACGAGCTCGCCATCGAGGTCCAACGCCTCGCGGCTGGTCGCCAGGCACGCGCAGGTTCGGGCACCGGCTCAGGAGGTCATCGATCCGGTCGGCCGCGGCGTCGAGCACGTGCTCACAGTTGTCGACGACGATGAGCACCGACTTCCCTTCGATCCTCCTCCGCAGCTGTTCGGGGATCGGCACGCCGCTGTCGGGCACGAAGTCGATGCCATCAGCGAACGCGTCGGGAACGGCGTCGTCGTCACCGACCTTGGCGAGGTCGACGAAGAACACACCGTCAGGGAAAGCCTCGCTCTCCCCGCGCCCCCACCTCGATCGCCAGTCGGGTCTTGCCGCACCCGCCAGACCCCGTCAGCGTGACCAGCCGGCCTGCCCTCAGGCGCTCGCGGACCTTCCCCACGTCCTCTTCACGGCCGATCAAGCTCGAACGCTGGGTCGGGAGCCGGCTGGAAGTCCCGGCCAAGGCCCGGATCGCCGGGAACTCGGTGGCCATTCCGTCAGCCACGACCTGGTACAACCGCTCCGCGCCGTCGATGTCCCGCAGGGAGTGCTCACCGAGGTCGATCGTCGTCGGGGTCCCGTCGAGCAGCCGGTGCGTCGTCGGCCGTGAGCAGCACCTGGCCGCCGTGTCCGGCCGACATCACCCGAGCGCCGAGGTTGAGCGTCGACCCGAAGTAGTCGCCACCCCGTTCCACCGCGACGCCGGTGTGGATGCCCATCCGGACCCGGATCCGCACCCCGTCCGGCCATGGCTCCCCTTCGAGCGCTGCGTTCCGCGGCGACGGCAGCGTCGACGGCGAGGGGGGCGGTGGGGAACGCCGCACGCGAACGCGTCACCAGCGGTCGAGAACACCTGACCATCGCCATCGCGGATCGCCTGTCGCAGCAGGTCGTCGTGGCGGGCCAGGGCCTCGGCCATCTCGTCCGGAGCCTGCTGCCAGAGGGCGCCGTCGAGCCCTCGACGTCGGTGAACAGGAACGTCACCGCCCTGCTGGGCACCTCACCCCATCCTGCTCCCTCCCACCCCATGCCGAGGCGAGCGTAGGTCAGCGGTTCACCGTCCTACCCTCCCGGGCATGCGACTGGGTGAGGTGGTCCCCGGGGAGGGACCCGACAACGGCAAGCCCCTCGAGGGCATCCGGGTGCTGGCGGCCGAGCAGATGCAGGCGCTGCCCTACGCCACCCAGCTCCTGGGTCGCCTCGGGGCCGAGGTGGTCAAGGTCGAGCACCCCGTCCACGGCGAGTCGGGCCGGGGCGCGGCGCCCGCCATGAAGGACCCCGAGGGCCGCACCGTCGGCGCCACCTTCCTGCGCAACAACCTGTCCAAGCACAGCGTCGGCATCGACCTGAAGGCCGACGCCGGCAAGCAGCTCTTCCTGGACCTGGTGCCCCACTTCGACGTCGTGGCCGAGAACTTCAAGGCGGGGACGATGGACCGCCTCGGCCTCGGCTACGAGGACATCCGGGCCGTGCACCCCGGCGTCATCTACGTCTCGGTGTCGGGCTTCGGCAACCGGGACGACAGCCCCTACCGGGAGTGGCCCGCCTACGCCTCGATCGTGGAGGCCATGTCCGGCATCTACGCCTGGGCCCAGCGCCCGGGCGAGCCGCCCCGGCCCAACCCGATGGGCGCCATCGGCGACATCAGCAGCGCCCTGTTCGCCGTCATCGGGATTCTCGCCGCGCTCCGCCACCGGGACCGGACGGGCGTCGGCCAGTACGTCGACATCGCCATGCTCGACGCCGTCGTGGCCATGACCGACGTGGTGTCCAACCTGTAGTCGCTCGGCCAGCGCCCCGACGAGCCCCTGCCGATGATCCTCGACGCCTTCCTGGCCAAGGACGGCTACCTCAACATGCAGGTCGTGCGGGAGCACCAGTTCGTCGCCCTGGTCGAAGCTGATCGACAAGCCGGAGTGGGCCGACGACCCCCGCTTCGCCGAGCGCATCGGCTGGGCCGAGCACCTCGAGAGCGACATCCGCCCGGCCATCGAGGCCTGGCTGGCCGACAAGACCCGGCTGGAGGCCACCGAGCTGCTGAGCAAGGTCGGCATCGCCGCCGGACCGGTCCACACCTCGCCGGAGATCATCGCCGACGAGCACGTGGCCAAGCGGCACATGATCGTGGAGATGGAACGGACCGACGGCGTTGCCGACCCGGTCCTGATCCCGGGCAACCCAGTCAAGCTCTCGGCGGTCGCCGAGGGCCCTGAGACCCGCATCCCCTGGGTCGGCGAGCACACCACCGAGGTCCTCCAGGCCGAGCTCGGCCTCTCGGGCGTCGAGCTGGACCAACTGCGGGCCGACGGGGTCATCACCTGAAGCGGGTCCTCGTCCTCGTGACCGCCGCCGTCCTCCTGGCGGCGTGCGGGAGCGACGACACCGCCACGCCCACGTCGACCACCTCCCCTGCCGTCACCGTGAGCGTCGCCCCGCCCACCTCCGAGCCGCCGGCCTGCGGTGACCTGGCCGACCAGTACCTCGACACCTTCTTCGCCCTCGGCGCAGGCACGCCGGAGGATCCCGACGCCACCACCGTACGCCTGCCGATCCAGGCGCTCCGGGCCATCGAGGCGCAGGCGGCCGGCGCCGGTTGCCGGGACTTCGCCGACGTGACCTGCAGCGCCTACGCCGAGCTCGAGGCCCAAGGTCTCGAGGCCGTCAACGGCGAGCCACCCCTCGACTGCTGAGCCCGCCGAGGTGGCGACACCAGCGCAGAAAAGCCGCTGTGAGCGGCTCAACTGCGCTGAGTTCGGGAAGCGCCTCGCGTGCCCCGACGACCGGCGGCCCGTCACCACGCCCCCGTCCTTGCCATCGGTCCCCCGGCCCGAGCGCCGGAGCGGCACCGACGAGCCCGGCGGGTCGACCCGGCCTGCCGTCAGTCCGCCGGGTCGAGCTCCGCGAGGTCGACCTGGACGATGCGGCACTGGAGGCCGTCGGTGTCGACGCCGGCATCGGGGTCGAGGCCGAGGCGGACCTCCCACTCCCAGGACTGGCCGTCGCCGAGTCGGGTCTCCAGCGAGTCGTTGCTCCGGCCGAGGTCGAGGCCCCGGTCGAGGAAGCGGACCTCGATGACGAAGGCGTGGTCTTCACCGGAGCGGTTGGTCAGGATGCCGGAGGCCACCGCGGCCGACCCGCCGTTCTCGACCGTGCAGGTGCGGTCGGTCAACTCGTAGTCGTCGACCTCGGCCTCCCGCTGGTCGACCAGATCGACCTCGGAACTGTCCAGGACGACGGCGAACAGCACGATCTCGATGACGAGGGCGACGAAGGTCAGGACCCCGCACACGATGCCGCCGATGGCCAGGCCCCGACCCGGCGCGGCGGGATGGCGCCGGGAGATCGACAGGCCGACGACGCCGAGGATGATGGCCACGATCCCCGGGAAGACCGCCAGCACGGCGAAGACGATCGTGACCGCCGGGAGCATGGCGAGCACCCCGACCACCGAGGCGCTGATGGCCACGCCGTTGGTCGGCGGCGGACCGGGCGGCGCGCCGAAGCCCCACTCCCCGGGCGGAGGCGGCGGTGCGAACGGGTCACCCACCCCCCGAGTCTCGCAGCCCCCGCGACCGACTCGTTCTGGTTGCGAAATCGCGCGCTGGGCCGACCGATTGCGCAACCAGAACGATCGATCTCAGTCGGTGAGCACGTCGGCGAGGGCGATGCGGTCGATCGCACACACCGGCGGGCCGAGCGGCGGCGCGTCGGGGTCGATGGCGCCCACGGTCACGGCCCAGTCCCCGTCCTCGCCGTCGGCCAGGGGCGGTACCGGGACCTCGGTAGTGGTGCCGTCGTAGAGCCGGTCGTCGACGAGGACGGCGAGCTGGAACAGGAACGCCTGCGTTGCGCCCGAGGTGTTCTGCACCCGGCCGCCGGCTTCGATCACGTCGTCGACCACCTCGCACCGGTCGACCTGGACCAGCGCGTCGTCGGGGTCGGCCAGGCCGGTCTCTACCAGAACGTCTTCCTCGGCGTCGGACTCGGCCGCCGAATCGTCCTCGCTTTCGTCACCGTCGGGCAGCACCTTGACCGCCAGCCAGGCGCCTCCCGCGAGCACGAACGCGCCCACACCGATGACGACCAGCAGGGACAGCACCGGCCGGATCCAAGGGGGGCGGTCGGGCACGGCGCCAGTGTGACCCACGGGTGCGGGCAGGCCGAATCAGGCGTTTCTGACGGGTCGTCAGATTCTCGGTAGCCTCCGGCTCCATGGATTTCGAGTTCTCCGAGGAACAGCAGGCCTTCGCGAAGGAGGTCGAGGCGTTCCTGGACGAACACGACGATCCCGCACGTCTTCGACGTGACCCGGGAGAACATGGCCCAGATCGTCGACACCCCCCTCCGCCGGGCCTTCATGGCCAAGCTGGGCGAGCAGGGCTGGCTGGGAATGACCTGGCCCAAGGAGTACGGCGGCACCGAGGGCGAGGGCGTCTACGAGTACCTGCTCAACGAGCAGCTGGCCGGCCGGGGCGGCCCCCAGATCGGCAAGGGCGTCGGCATCATCGGCAAGACGCTCATCCGCCACGGCAACGAGCGCCTCAAGGCCGAGTTCCTGCCCAAGATCCTGCGCAACGAGGTCGAGTTCGCCGTCGGCTACTCCGAGCCCGACGCCGGCTCCGACGCCGCCTCCATGAAGCTGAAGGCGGTCAAGGACGGCGACGGCTGGATGCTCAACGGCCAGAAGGTCTGGACCACCTCGGCCCACTTCGCCGAGTGGTACTGGCTCGGCGCCCGCACCGACCCCGACAACAAGCACCAGGGCATCACCCTGTTCCTCGTCCCCCTCGACCATCCCGGGATCACCATCAAGGAGATCTGGACGATGGGCGACGAGCGCACCAACGAGGTGTTCCTCGACGACGTCTGGGTCCACGACGACTACGTGGTCGGCGACGTCAACAAGGGGTTCCAGTACATCTCCGAGGCGCTGGACCTCGAGCGCTTCACCATGTTCACGTTCTCGCCGGTCGAGCAGCGCTTCGACATCCTCGTGCGAGTACGTCAAGACGGCGACCCGGGACGGCGAGCCGCTGCGGGACGACCCGATCATCCGCCAGCGCATGGCCCGCCTGGCCACCGACCTCGAGGTGTCGCGGGTCCTCGGCCTCCGGGTCGTGCACGCCTCCATGAAGGGAGGCGCCCCACCGACGACGCAGGCCTCGGAGTACAAGCTGTTCACCACCGAGCTGTCCAAGCGGCTCGCCGATGCCTCCATGGACATCTGCGGGCCGGGCAGCCAGCTCCGGGTGCGGACCAAGGAGGCGCCGCTGGAGGGCCGGTCCGAGTCGACCTACCGGTACACGGTCATCGACACCATCGGGGGCGGCACCTCCGAGGTGCAGAAGAACATCATCGCCCGCCGCGAGCTCGGCCTCCCCAAGAACTTCTGATGCCCGCAGGTGGTCCGCTCGACGGGGTGACCGTGCTGGACTTCAGCACGGTGGGTCCCGCGGCGCGCTCGGCGCGCTGGCTGGCGGACTACGGCGCGGACGTGGTCAAGATCGGCGCCCCCGCCCGGGCCGGCGCCGTCCAGATCGAGCCCGTCTTCTACGCCTACTCGGCCCATCGGGGTATGCGCCGCATCCGCCTCGACCTGAAGGCCGACGAAGGCAAGGCCGCCTTCCTCCGCCTGGCCGAGACCGCCGATGTGGTCATCGAGAGCTTCCGGCCCGGTGTGGTCGACCGGCTGGGCATCGGTTACGAGGCCGTGAAGGCGGTCAACCCCGGGATCGTCTACTGCTCGACGTCCGGCTACGGCCAGGACGGCCCCCGGGCCCAGTGGGCCGGTCACGACCTGAACTACCTGGCCGTCGGCGGCTACCTGGACTGCTCGGGCCGCTCGCCCGAGGGCGGGCCCGCCCTCCCCGGCGCCACCATCGCCGACTCCGCGGGCGGCGGCATGCAGGCCGTCATGGGGATCCTGGCCGCCCTGGTCCAGCGCCAGGCCACCGGCGAGGGCCAGCACCTCGACGTGGCCGCGGCCGACGGCGTCCTCGCCCTCATGTCGCTCTACGTCGAACAGCACCTGGCCACCGGCGACGAGCCCGGCCCCCGCCACGACCTGCTCACCGGCAGGTACGCCTGCTACGACCTCTACGAGGCGGCCGACGGCGGCTGGCTGTCGGTGGCCGCCATCGAGCCCCACTTCTGGGCCAACCTCTGCCGCCTGCTCGGCCACGAGCGAGTTCGCCGCCCACCAGACCGACGACGCCCGCCAGGACGAGATCCGGGCCGCGTTCCGGGCCGCCTTCAAGGCCAAGACCCGCGACGAGTGGGCCGCCGAGCTCGGCCCGGCCGACACCTGCGTGGCCCCGGTCCTGACCATCGCCGAGGTGGCCGCCGACGACCAGTACGCCGCCCGGGGCGCCGTCGTCGACGCCACCCACCCCACCGAGGGCGAGTTCCGCCAGGTCGGCCCGGTGCTGGCCGGCCAGCCCGGCGCCGGCGAGGCCGTCACCGTCCCCGACTGGTCCGAGACCTCCACCGTCGAGATCCTCACCGCCGCCGGCTACGACGCCGACGACCTCGAGTCCCTCCTCACCGAAGGCGTCATCGCATGACCCCCCTCGTCGTACTGGCGCCCGAATTGCCGGTCAGAGGCGGGAAATCAGGCGCCAGAACGCGGACCGGTCGAACTGGCGCCTGATTTGCCGGTCAGAGGCGGGAAATCAGGCGCCAGAACGGGTGAACGGGGGTCCGGCGTGAGCGCGGAGGCGGCGGTGGCGGAGGTCCGGTCGTGGATCGGGGTAGCCGAAGTACGAGGAGGACGGGGGGTTCCCGGCCGAGATGGGCTACGTGTGGACGTCGCTGTCGTCGGTCGAGAACGGGAACCCGCTCTTCTGGGACGAGGCCGTGGCCGAGGAGCTGGCGGGCGGGCCGATCGCGCCGCCGTCGATGCTCTCGGTCTGGTTCCGGCCGCACAACTGGGCGCCCGGGCGTGTCCGAGCCGCAGGTCCCGCTGAAGGTCCACTTCGACCTGAAGGAGACCCTCGGCCTGCCCGAGGCCGTGATGTCCGACAACGTCATCACCTTCGGCGAGCCCGTCCGGCCCGGTGACCGCATCACCACCCGCCAGGTGCTGCGCTCGGTGTCCGACGAGAAGACGACCAAGCTGGGCACCGGCCGCTTCTGGGTGATCGACGTCGAGTACCACACCCAGGACGGCACCTGGGTGGGCACCGAGTCCTACACCGGCTTCGGCTACCGGCGGGCGGAGTCATGAGCCTGCTGCTGAGCGACGTCACGCGTCGGCGACGAGCTGCCCGAGCTGGCCTACGACGTCACCGCCACGACCGTCGTCCTGGGCGCACTGGCCACCCGGGACTGGCGGCCCATGCACCACGACCACAAGTTCGCCACCGAGCGCAACGGCACCCAGGACATCTTCCTGAACACGCCCAACCAGGCCGCCTGGTTCGAGCGCTTCCTGACCGACTGGACCGGCCCGAAGGGTCGGCTCGGCCAGCTCCGGTTCCGGATGCTCAGCTCGGTCTTCCCCGAGGACCGCATGGTCCTGACCGGGACGGTCATCGCCGTGACCACCGACGAGGCCGGCGACGGCTGGGTCGACGTCGACCTGGCCCTGAAGGTCGGCGACCGCACGTGCACCACGGGCCACGCCCGCATCGCCGTGCCCACCACCGAGGACGACAACCCCTGGGCCCGCCGCGGCGACACGTGGCGCCCCTTCCCACCCGAGTGACCCCATTGGAGGCAATAGAGCCGCGGATTCCGCCGGGCTATTTCCTCCGACGAGAAGAGGATGACGATGGATCTGGAGTTCAGCGCCGAGCAGGACATGCTGCGGGAGATGGTGCGGGGCCTGCTGGCCCAGCACAGCCCGCTGACCAAGGTGCGGGAGCTGGAGGACGACCCGACGGGCTACGACCCGGCGCTCTGGGCCCAGCTCCGAGAGCTGGACCTGGTCGGCCTGCTGCTGCCCGAAGAGGCCGGCGGCTCCGGCCAGTCGATGCTCGAGGGCGTCGTCCTCTACGAGGAGCTGGGCCGGTCACTCGCCCCGACGCCGCACTTCGTGAGCGCCGTGCTGACCGGGGGCGTGCTCGCCTCGGCGGGCGGCCACGACGAGCTCCTGGCCGCCATCGCCTCGGGCGAGAAGGTCGCCACGGTCGCCTGGCTGGAGCCCGACGGCGCCTACCGCCCCGCCGGCGTCCAGACCCGGGCCGACGGCGACCGCCTGACCGGCGTGAAGCGCCACGTCGCCTACGCCGCGGCGGCCGACGTGCTGCTGGTCCTGGCCCGCACCGGTGACGATCCCGAGGACGTCGGCCTGTTCCTGGTCGACAAGGGGGCCGAGGGCGTCACGCTCACCCAGCAGTTCACCATCGCCTCCGACTACCCAGTACCGGGTCGACCTCGACGGCGCCGTCGGCACCAGGGTCGAGGGCGCCACCTGGGAGACCTGGCACCGCACGATGCTCGACGGGGCCATCCTCCAGGCCGCGGCCGCCGTCGGCGGGGCCCGCTACGCCCTCGACATCACCAACCAGTACGCCAAGGACCGCCACCAGTTCGGCAAGCCCATCGGCGCCTTCCAGTCCCTCGTCCCACTACCTGGCCGATGCCGTCACCCGCATCGACGGGGCCGAGGTCCTGGTCCACGAGGCCGCCTGGGCCCGCTCGATGGGCCGCCCCGTCGACCAGCTCGCCCCCATGGCCAAGCTCTTCGCCGACCAGACCTTCCGGGACATCACCGCCATGGCCCAGCAGATCTGGGGCGGCGTCGGCTTCACCCTCGAGTACGACATCCAGCTCTTCTTCCGCCGGGCCAAGGCCATGCAGCTCAACTGGTGGGACGCCCGCCACCTGGAGGATCTGATCGCCGACGCCGTGCTGACCGCCGTCTGATCCGTCGTCCATCTCCGTCGGCAGAAGCTGGCGAACCGCTCACTCGAAGAGGGAGCGGTTCTCCTCGGCTTCGGCGATGAGCTCGTCGGCGTCGGGCTGGAGGAGGAAGCCGGCGGCGACCGCGGCCTCGGCCGAAGCCCGGAACGCGGCCACGTAGTCGTCGGCCGTGCCGTACCGGTCGAGGAGGGTGGCCCGGTCGAAGGGGACGGTGCTGCCGAACAGGACGCACACGTCGGCCCCGTCGTCGGTCACGTCCTCGATGGACGCCCCACCCGGCGGATCACCGGACAGCGTCGCCACCGGGACGTCGACCAGCGGGTTGCGGACGCCACCGAGGGCGTTGCCGTCCTCGTCACGGGCGATGACCACCTCGTCGCCCTCGACCAGCTCGATCGGTTCGCCTGCGGGCGGGGTCGTGCCGTCGGCCACCCAGGTGACGAGGTTGTGGAAGGCGGCCGACACCACCTCGTGGTGCGGGCCGGTGTTGATCGGCTCGGGGCAACCGATCAGCGAGCCGAGGCCCGGGTCCCGGGGACCGCCGACGATCGCCCGCATGAGGTGGGCGTCGGCGTGAGCCGTGCCCGCCACCTCCCAGGTCCGCAGCCGGTCGGTGTCGGGCTGGCGGGCGTTCGCGTAGCCGAGCAGGGTCAGGTCGGTCTCCGTCTCGACGAGCATGACCGGCACGTCGAGATCGGTGCGGATGAGCACGCCGTCCGCCAAGGCCTCCTCGGCGTCCTCCCGCTCGGCCCTCGACACGAGCTCGCCGTCGAGCGGGGCGACGGTGGCGCCCCGGCTGTGGATGAGGAACCCGTCGTACACCGGGTCGAGCGGGTGCACGGCGTTGACGAGCGTGGACAGGAAGAAGGCCGACTGCGACTCGCCGACGGCGATGACCTGCGTGGGGACGAGGTCGCCGAGCAGCCCCCCGTCGGCGGCCGCCACCCCGACCTGGTTGAAGATGTCGATAGGCGTAGGCGTCGCCCGGGTGCTCCAGGGTGCCGTAGCGCTCGGGGTCGATGTTCTTCAGCCCGCTGGTGTCGGCGGCGACCCCCGAGGCCGTCAGCCTCGTCGGGGTCGACCTCGACGTCGAGGATGGTGTCGCCGCCCTCCACGCCCTGGGCCTGGGTGCTGACCCCGATGTAGGCGTGACCCTGCCGGCCGATCTCCTGGGACAGGTAGGCCCAGTCGGGCGAGGACTCGATGGCGCTCACGTTGAACCACTCGACGACCACCGTGCCGCTGAAGTCCCGGGCCGCCTCGGGCCGGCGCACGATGACCCGCGTGCGGTACTCGGCCTCCTCGCCGGGCGTCGCCGTCCAGGCCCCGTCGTCGGGGGTGTCGACGGCGTCGAAGCGGGTGGCGGTGCCGGCGACCAGGAACTCCTCCTGGACGTAGCCGTCCGGCATGCGCCGAGGCCGGCTGGGGCAGGACGATGCCGTTGCCCTCCGCCGGCGGCGGAGCGATCTCTTCGGGCGCCCGAGCCGTGAAGGTCACGGCCTCCTCACCGTCGCCGGCATCGTCGGACGAGCATCCGGCGAGCACCGCGAGCGTGACCAGGACCGCGGCGACCAGCACCCGACGGCGATGGTGTCCCCCCATGGGTCCGAGAGCGTAGGCCTACTCAAGGGGGAGCCCGGCGCACGCCGCCCGTCGACGAAGCGCCCGGGGCCGGATCCGAGGTGCGGGTGCGGTGTCGGCACGGGCCACATCGCCCGCCGCCGCTTCTTCACGCAGGCGAGACCTCGACCATGGCGTCGTTGAACCTCGCGCCGCCGGCCAGGTCGCTGAGCGAATCCGGGGCGAAGGCGTTGGCGGTGAGGCCTTCGGGCGTGGCGGTGCACCAGAGGCCCTTGGGGATGGAGGCCACGCCGGGGCGGAGGGCGTCGTCGACGGCGACCGCCACGGTGATGGTCGCCGAGCCGTTGGTGACCTTGGCCTGCTGGCCGTGGGTCAGGCCCCGGGCCGCGGCGTCGTCGGGGTGGAGGTGGACGGAGGGGTCGGGCGGGTCGTACTCGGCGAACATCGAGGTGATGGACCGGTTGGTGGCCGGGGTCAGCAGGGTGAGCGTCCCGCCGGTGACGTCGTTGTCCCGGTAGGTCGGCACCCGGTCCGACGTCGGGTCCTCGGTGACCAGGCGGGCCCGCTGGGAGTCGGTGCCGGCGTGCTTGGGCCAGACGTCCTTGAACTGGGCGAAGCCCTCGGGCTGCAGACGCAGCGGCAGCTCGAAGGGGCCGACCCGGATGTCCCGCAGGCGGGCCGGCGACGGATCGAAGGCGTCGGCGTCGAGGCCCAGGCGCACGGCCAGGCCGTGGGCGACCTCGTTGTTCGGGCGGCTCTCCCCCACCGGCGGGATGACAGCCGGCGAGTCCTGCACCCAGTAGCTGCCGTAGCCGGCGACGATGTCGTCGACCTCGAAGCTGGTCGTGGCCGGAAGGACGATGTCGGCGAAGCGGGCGGTGTCGGTCAGCACCTGGTCGTGGACGACGGTGAAGAGGTCCTCCCGACCGAGTGCCTCGTGCACGGCGACCTGGTTGGGGGCGGTGGCGGCGGGGTTGGAGCCCTGGACGAAGAGCACGTCGACCGAGCCGCCCTCGCCCTCCAGGACGGCGGCGAGGCGGTTCATGTTCACGATGCGCCGGTTCGGGAACGGGATGTCGCCCCGCACGGCCCGGCGCAGGGCATCGCCGGTCGGGTCGTCGCCGACGCTGGTCGCCCCGACGACCCCGGCCCCCTGCCGCCCGAACGCACCGGCCAGCACCCACAGCGACATGGTCGCCCGGTGGGCGGAGCCTCCGTTGCGGTTGCGCTCCATTCCCCAGCCGACCCGCAGCAGCGGCGCCTCGGCGGCCACGATGTCGTCGACGAAGCCGGTCACGTCCGACGACCTCGAGCCCGCAGACCTCGGCCGCCCGCTCGACGGTCCACTCGGCGCAGGCCGCCAGGTACTCGTCGACCCCGTCGGCGTGCTCGTCGACGAAGGCCCGGTCGACCGCCCCCCGCCGCTCGAGCTCGGCCGCCGCCGCCATGGCCAGGACCACGTCGGTGCCCGGCCGCACCGGCAGGAAGCGGGTCGCCCGGTCGGCCGCCGGCGTGCGGCGGGGGTCGATGACCACGACCTTGGCCCCGGCCCGGACCCGCTCCTCGATGCGGGGCGCCAGGTGCGAGTTGGAGACCGTCGGGTTGGCGCCCCACAGGACGATGAGGTCGCTGTGGGCCACGTCGATCGGGTCCGCGCTGGCCATGCCGCCGAAGACCAGTCGCCACGCCTTCCCGGCGGTGGCGGCGCAGATGGTGTGCTCGACCTCGGCCGCCTCCAGCGCCTCGAACAGCAACGGGGTGAGGCCGTCGCTCTCCAGGATCGGTGCCGACGAGTTGTAGAGGTAGGGCACGACCGACCCCGGGCCGTCGGTCTCGATGGCGGTGCGGATGCGGGCGGCGATCTCGTCCAGGGCATCGTCCCAGGTGATCGGCTCGAACTCGCCGGCGCCCTTCGGCCCGACCCGCCGCAGCGGGGTCGTCAGCCGCCCTTCTCCGTGGATGCGACGGGTCATGCGCCGGACCTTGCGGCAGATCCAGCCGTCGGTCAGGGGGTTGGCCGCCTCGCCCTCGGGCACGGCGTCGATGCCCGTGATGCGGTCGTCCTCGACGGTCACCGACAGCGAGCACCCGTCGGGGCAGTCCAGGGGGCAGGCCGTGGTGATGGTGGTCACGGGCGAAGGCTAGACAGGGCGCCGTGAGCACCGCCGTCGATTCCGCCCGTGACCTCTTCACCCTGATCTCCGACAACGCCGAGCGCACGTCGCCCGAGCCCGTGCCCGCCGAGACCATCGACGCCCTCGTCGAGGCCGATCTCCACGCCATCTCCAGCCCGAAGGCCGTCGGGGGCACCGAGCTCCCCCTCCTCGAGCAGATGGACGTGCTGGCCGAGGTCTCCCGGGCCGATGGCTCCGCGGGCTGGGTCCTGCTGGCCAACACCGGCACCATTGCCTTCTTCGGGGCGTGGGCCGGCGACGACTTCGTCGAGAAGCTCTTCGCCGACGGGGTGCCCCTCGCCGCCGGCCAGTTCGCCCCCAACGGCATCGCGGTGCCGACCGAGGGCGGCTACCGCGTCACCGGCGACTACCAGTTCGGCTCCGGCATCAACCACTCGACCTGGGTCGGAGCGGGCACCATCACCGAGGAGCCCGAGGGCACCGACCCCCGCTTCCTCTTCACGATCATGCCCATCGAGGAGGTCGAGCTGCGGGGCAACTGGGACGTGCTCGGCCTCCAGGCCACGGCCAGCTACGACTACGCCGTCCGGGACGTGTTCATCGACGAGCAGGCCACGTTCGACTTCTTCGCCCCGGTTCGACGCCGCGGCGGCCCGGCCTACGACCTCGGCGTGATGTGCCTGACCGCCATCGGCCACGCCGGCTTCGCCCTGGGGGTCACCCGGCGGGTCCTCGACGAGCTGGCCGAGGTGGCCCGCACCAAGCACCGCATGGGCGCGGCGGTCCCCCTCAAGGACAGCGACCGGTTCGTCTACGCCGTCGGTCAGCTCGAGTCCCGCTTCCGGGCCGCCGAGGCCTGGATGCGCCAGACGGTGACCGCGGTCGAGGCGTCGGCCGTTGCGGGGGCGCCTGATCTGTCCGCCATCACCGCCTGCCGCCAGGCCAGCGTCTTCCTGACCCAGCAGGGCGCCGACATCGCCCGTGAGGCCTACCTCCTGGCCGGCACGACGGCGCTGCGGGACGGCCCCCTCCAGCGCGGCTTCCGGGACCTCCACGCCGGCAGCCAGCACTTCTTCGCCAGCGACGCCGCCACGCTGGACCTCGGGCGCGAGCTCCTGGCCTGAGCGCATCCTGCGCGGTCGTCGGGCGGCGCGATACGTGGGGCGCACTCGTCGTCGAGCCCGGGAAACCGACGCAAGAACGGGGGCGTGGGGTCGGGCCACACCCCGTCGGGGGCGTAGGAGCGCTCGAGCCGAGGAAACCGACGGCAACCACGGGGCGTGGGGACGAGCTACCGGTCGTCGAGGGGCACTCGGACTCTGTTCCCACTGACACGGTGAGACCGCATGGCTGCGCGCTTGCTCGGTGTCAGGGAAACCGCTGACGACGGCTCGCCGCCTCAAAGAACGCCGGCGACGACCTCCGTTCAGACCTCGTCCACCACGCTCCGTGGCGGAACCGAGCTCGATCCACGCCCGCTCGCCGAACCGGCGCCCGGATTTCGTGGCCCCTGGGCGTGGGAATCGGACGCCAGAACGAGGGCTGGTCACGGCCCGTGGGATTCGGGTGCCCAGGACGACCCCGGCCGCACCCCACGCCCCGATTCGTGCCTTCGTTCGGCCCGGCAGACCGGCCTGGCCGCCCCCGACGACGCATGGCCCACCCCCACGCCCCATTCCTTGCGTCGCTCGGCCCGCTCGATCAGCCCGAGTGCCCCCGTCGACCGGCCGCCCGCCCGCCGAGCCGGTCAGTCCTGCCAGATGGAGGCCATGTCCATGAGGTCGACCCGTAGGCGCTTGTAGGGGATCGCCATGCGGTCGAGGCGTTCGGCGGCCTGGGTCAGGGCCTGCTCCTCGACCTCGCGGTCGGTGGCCTCGTCGGGGCTGCGCAGTTCGTAACGGAGGTTGAACCACGTCAGGCCGGGGCTGTAGACGAACGAGCCCTCCCGGCTGAACGACGCCAGCAGGATGTCGTGCTCCTCGGCCCGGGCCCGGAGCGAGGCCTGCCGCTCCTCGTCGAGGCCGTCGAACTGGCCCCGCACGGTGGCCCGGAAGATGCGCATGACCCGACCGTAGGTCCCCCCTGACGCGGAGTGGCGCCCGATTTCGGTCCCCGAGGACCAAGATCGGGCGCCAGAACGGGCGGGGCAGGGTCAGCTGGTGGCGGCGGTGAGGGTGCGGTCACCGACCGGGGCGTCGAGGACGAGCTGGAGCTCCTGGGCCTCGGCGATCTCGATGCAGGCCTGGTCGCCGGCGTCGGGCTGGCCGCCGGTCTCGAGCCGGATGACGACCTCGCGGTCGGTCTCCTCGACCACGGAGGCCCGGGCGCCGTAGCAGTCCTGCACCCCGCCGTAGAAGTGGATGAGGACGGCGTTCGGGTCGTCGGGGTCGGCGACGATCTCGTCGGGGGTGGCCACGACGGGGTCGACCAGATCGTCGGTCGGCTCGATGCGGGTCCAGGTCACCCCGGGATCGCCGTCGTCGTCGCTCTGGGGCGGGCTGGACACCGCGGTGTCCGGATCGCCGGCGTCGGCATCGGTGTTGCTCCCGCCGTCACCGGCGACGACGTCGCTGTCGTCGTCACCGCCACAGGCCGCGGCCAACGACACGACGATCAGCAGGGACAACAGGATTCGGGTGACCGGGCGCATGGGCTTCTCCTCGGTTCGGGTGACGGCGCCGTTGCCGTCACCGCATCTGACGACGGTGGCCACCCGATCAGTTCCCGGGACCGGGCAGGTTCTCGGGGTCCTGGCCCGGCCGGACGACCAGGACCGTGCGGTCGACCCCGACGGCGGCCAATCGGCGACGTTCGGCACTGTCGGGATCGAGCCATTGTGGGCCGAGGCCGGCGAACACCGTGACCAGGAACCCCTCGGGGTCCGCCGACGAACCGCGGGCGGCGGCCACGACCCCCTCCAGGTCCGGCAGGGCGGCCTGGGTGTTGATGCCGTCGGCCACCTCGCCGGCGATCGCAGCCAGCTTCGGGCCGAAGGCCGCCACGATGATCGGGGGTGGCGGGTCGGGCCGGAGGAAGCCCCCCACCCCACCCACCGTCCCGGCCCAGGCCGAGCGGATCGTGGCGATGTGGTCGACCAGGGCGGCCCGGCGCTCGGGGTCGTGGCCGGGCCGGCGGCCCAGGGCGAACTGCTCACCGGCGTAGGACCCGGTCGGGCTGGTGCCCGCCCCGAGGCCGAGCAGGAGCCGACCCCCCGAGACCTCCTGCAGGGTGGCGGCCATCTGGGCCACCACCCCCGCGTCCCGGTTGGCCTGGTTCAGCACCAGCGGGCCGAGCATGAGCCGCTCGGTGACCGCGGCGAGGGCCGACAGCAGCGTCCAGCCCTCGAGCACGTGACCCTGGCCGTGGACGACCCCGGACAGGTGGTCCCAGGTCCACACGCCGTCCCAGCCCCGCGGCCTCCGCCGCGACAGCTAGGTCCCGGACCTGCGGCCAGGATGCATCGAAGGGGTCGACCAGGAGATCGAGGTGCACCGGCGCTCAGCGTAGGGTCGGCCCCATGGGAACTGGGATCGAACCGGACGCGGTCAACCTGGCGCTGCTGGGGCTGCGCCTCATCCTCGGCGCCGTCATGCTCGCCCACGGGATCAACCACATCATCGGTGGCGGCAAGATCGCGGGGACGGGCCGGTGGTTCGAGAGCCTCGGCATGAAGCCGGGGCCTCTGCACGCCTGGCTGGCCAGCATCACCGAAGTGGGCGCCGGCGCCATGCTCGTGCTCGGCCTGCTCACCCCGCTGGCCTGCGCCGGGGTCCTCGGCGTGATGCTCGTGGCCCTCATCACCAACCACTGGAAGAACGGCTTCTTCATCTTCCGGCCGGGCGAGGGCTACGAGTACGTCCTCACCCTCATCGTGGTCAGCCTCTGCCTGGCCCTGCTCGGCTCCGGTGAGTGGTCCGTCGACGACGCCCTGGAGACCACCGATCGCTCGCCGGGCGCGGAGCGGCCTGTGGATCTCTGCGCCTGATCGCCGGGGCGGTGGCGGCACGGCGGCGTGCGTGCCGAGGACGTCTTCTGGCGGCCGGTGACGGTCACTCCGACGATGAGTGACATCGTGAAGATCAATGCCATCCGGGTGCCCGAGGGCATGGGCGAGATGATCGAGCAGCGCTTCGCCGCTCGGGGCGACGCCATGAACGAGGTCGAGGGGTTCCTGTCCTTCGAGCTGCTCCGCCCCACCGCCGGCGAGGACCGCTACTTCGTCTACACCCGCTGGGAGTCCGAAGCGGCGTTCCAGGCCTGGCGGGAGAGCCAGCGCTTCGCCGAGAGCCACGCCGGCCAGACGGCCGGTGCTCCCGAAGGCCACGGCGGCCCGCCCGCCGGCCACGGCGAGGGGGCCAAGGGCCCGGGCGAGGGCTCCGGCCCCGTCGGCATGGGCGCCGACCTCCTCGAGTTCGAGACGGTCCTCGCCGTCACCAAGGCCTGGACGGGCGCCACCCGACGGGTCAGAAGCCGAGGCGCTGCCACGGCCCCCAGATGGCGAAGGTCAGGGCGCGACCGGCCTGGATGTTGACGAACAGCGTGTCGACCGTCGGGGCTGAAGGTGGCCCCGGCGAACTCGTCGTTGAGCTGACCGGGCAGCAGGTTCTGGGCGACCGTGAACAGCTGCCCCGACGGCGAGAGCCCGCGCAGGTAGTTGCCGTTGCCCGCCGTCCTCGCAGAGCAGCAGGGCGCCGCCCCGACGACGGACGGTGACGTTGTCGGGCAGGTCCAGCGCGTCGGGGCCCGGCGACTCGTAGGCGAGGCGCAGGATGCGACTCCGCGGGTGGTAGGCCCACACCTGGCCGGTGCCGTTGCCGAAGCCGTCGGCGATCGGGCCCGACGCTGGTCTCGGCCGGACCACCGCCCTGGGTCGCGGTGAACCACAGCGTGCCCCGGTCGAAGACCGCACCTTCCAGCCGGGAGAAGTACGCGGCGCCCTGGGCCCGTCCCTGGTCACCCACGTAGCGGATGGCCTGGTCGTTGGTCGTCGGCGCCACCTGGCCGGGCGTGTAGGGGAAGCGTCGGGGCCGGGTCGTCGATGTCCACCCAGGTGACCCGGTACGGTCGCGCCCCGCGGGCTGGGCGGCGGCCAGGTCGGCGTTCGGCCGACCGACGACGGCGAGCATCTGCGAGCCGTCCGCCGTCACGGATGGCGCCGACCGTGCTGGCGGCGGCCCGGCGGGGCAGGTAGCGGTACAGGCCGGACGGGAAGCCGAAGTTGTCCTCGGTCGAGGTAGAGGACGCCCTCGTGCGGGGTCGTACGCCGCGGCTTCGTGGGCGAAGCGGCCGGCGTCGGTGATCGGCTCCCGCGACCCCTGCCCTCCGGCGGGCACCTCGAAGATGAACCCGTGGCGTCTGGGTCAAGCGCGGTGTTCGGGCGCGCCCGTGAAGTCCGGGCCGACGTCGGGGCCGTTGACGGTCTCCTCGCAGGTGATCCAGCTGCCCCAGGGCATCCGCCCGCCGGCGCAGTTCATCTGGGTCCCGTTGAGGCTGGTGAAGGCGCGGTCGACGACGCCGAACTCGATCGACGAGCACGGTCGTCGTGCCGCCGCGGGTCATCGAGTCGTACGGCGTGCCCGGGCCGAACGCCGGCCCGGTCCGTTGACCTCGTGGTTGCGGACCAGCCAGACCCGTCCACCGCCGGCCGGGAAGGCCGGCCATCCCGTCGTGGCGGGCGGGCAGCACGGTGCCGTCGTCGAGGATCACGGGGGACGCGGTGTCGTGGAACGAGCGGTAGCTGAAGCCGGCGGGTAGCAGGAGGCGGACCACGCCGGTCACGCTCGTCGGGCACCGGCCCGAGGGTCACACGGGGACGCGACGAGGACCGGGCGGCGACCGGATCGGCGAGGAACCCGCCGAAGGGCCCGGCGAGGGCGACCCCGCCGGCCGTCGACGGTGGCGGCGCTGCAGGAACTGGCGACGATCGAACGATGACATGGAACGGGACCCCCTGCGGTGGATCCGCCCGCCCGGCGTCCTACCCGCGGCCCGTCAGGATCAGACCTACCGCGACACGGCGGGAGCCACGCGAAGATCGGGGGATGGCGGAGGCACACCCGGCCCGGCACCTGCTGCGGGCGAAGGACCTGGCCGACGCCCGTTACGCCGAGCCGCTCTCGGTGGCCGACCTGGCCCGGGCCGCCGGACTGTCGCCGGCCCACTTCAGCCGGGAGTTCCGGCGGACGTTCGGCGAGTCGCCCCACCAGTACCTGCTGACCCGCCGGCTCGAACGGGCGGCCGCGCTGCTGCGGAACACCGACCGCGTCGATCACCGAGGTCTGCTTCGCCGTCGGCCTGCACGAGCGTGGGGTCGTTCACGACCAGCTTCCGGCGGGTGTACGGCGCTGACGCCGCGGCGAGTACCGGGCGTCGTTCCCGCCGGCCCAGCGGCACATCCGCATCCCGCGCTGCGTGGCCCGCGCCTACGGGCGTCCGCAGAACCGCACGTTTCGAGAAGCCGGCGGCGCACGCCCCGTCCGTAGCGTCGGCTCACGAGCAACCCGACGACCAGGAGATCGCCATATGACCAACATCGCCAACGCCCAGTTCTGGGTCCACGACCAGGACGAGTCCCTCGAGTTCTACACCGGCGATGCTCGGCTGGGAGGTCCGCTCTGACGTGACCATGGACGAGTGGGGCTTCCGCTGGCTGGTCGTCGGCCCCGTCGGCCAGGACGACGTCGGCCTGGTGCTGATGCCGGTGCCCGGGCCGCCCGATGATCGACGAGGAGCCAGCCGACAGCTGGCCGAGCTCGTCGCCCAGGGCGCCGGCGGCACGCTGTTCCTCGACGACGGAGGACTGCCGGGCCACCTACGACGAGCTCTCGGCGCGGGGGTTGGCGTTCAACGACCCGCCCACGCCGCAGCCCTACGGCATCGACACCTCGTTCCGGGACCCGTCAGCGGCAACAACGTCCGCCTCACCCAGGTGATGGAGTTCGACCCCTCCCGGGGCTGAGTGCCTCAGTCCAGGTAGGTCGGCGGTGCGGCCTTCGCGCCGCGACCGGATGTACTCCTCGAGGTTCTGGGTGGTGAGGCGGACCAGGAGCTGGTTGCGGTTCTCCATGTCGAGGGCGGCCTCCAGGCTCCCCACCTCGAGGGCCGACCACAGCACCTTCTTGGTCATCGACACGCCGTGGGTGGAGAAGCCACAGATGCGCTCGGCCAGCTCGTAGGTCGTCTCCAGGAGCTGGTCGTCGGGCACGGTCCGGGACACCAGGCCGATGCGCTCGGCCTCCTCGGCGTGGACGTCCCGGCCCGAGAGGCAGATCTCGAACGCCCGCGACGAGCCGATCGCCCGGGACAGGGTCCAGGACAGGCCGAGCTCGACGGCACCGAGGCCGTTGTTGATCCCCGCCGCCCGCCAGTAGGCCGACTCGCCGGCGATGCGGATGTCGGTGCCCATCGACAGGCACATGCCGCCGCCGATGGCCGGGCCGTTGATGGCCCCGATCACGGGCTGGGGCAGCTTGCGCATCTGGGGGACGATGTCGCCGAAGTACTCCATGGCCCGGATGGCCAGCCGCGACAGCGTCAGGCCGTCGGCGTGGGGCGGGACGCCGGCGTCCTCCAGGTCCAGGCCCGAGCAGAAGCCGTCGCCGTTGCCGGTGAGGATCACCACCCAGCAGTCGTTGTCCCGGCCGGCGGCTTCGAGGGCCTCCCGCAGCGGGATGATCGTGTCGAAGGACATGGCGTTCATCCGCTCGGGCCGGTTCAGCGTGATCTGCCGGACGTGCGGACGGGGGTCGGTCACCTCGACGTAGGCCATGGGCCGAGATCTTGGCAGCCCCCGGGCCACCGGGACCCGACGGCGGTGCTCGGCTGCTCTCTGACGGCCCGACCGGGTGCTGCGACGTCGCCTCCCGATGCTAGTCGCCGACTCGCGCCCCTGTGCTCCTCGATCCTCTCCTCGCCCTCCTGGCCGCGGCCTGCGGGGGCGATGACGGTGCCGGCGACGACGAGGCCACCGAGGCGACCGCGCCGCCGGCCACCTTCGCTCCGCCGTCGGACGCCGAGCCGGCCGACTTCTCCGGCCGCGGCCCCTACGCCGTCGGCCAGATCGACCTGCAGCTGGACCCCGAGCACCAGGTCGCCGTCTTCTACCCGGTCGATCGCTGACGCGGTGCACGCCCGGACGCCGAGCCGTACTCGTACTCCGGCGAGGACATCCTCGATCCCACGATCAGCGCCCTGCTGCCCGGCTCGCTGTCGGGTGAGGTGGCCCCGGCGGACACCTGGGTCGGCCTGCCGGCCAGCGGCGACGGCCCCTTCCCGACCGTGCTCCACAGCCACGGCTTCTCCGGCAACCTCCGCTTCGGCAACCAGCACAACGCCGCCGTGGCCTCGTGGGGCTACGTCGTCGCCGCCGTCGATCACCCCGAGCGGGGCCTGGCCTCGATCCTCGACGCGTTCCTCGCCGGCGACGCGGACGAGCGGGAGCGGCCCGACGAGTACCTCGACAGCGACCAGCTCATCGCCGGCCTCGACCTGCTGGCCGAGACCAACGAACAGGCCGACTCGCCGATCGCCGGCGCCGTCGACACCGAGCAGGTGGCGGCCGAGGGCCACAGCGCCGGGGGCAGCGCCTCGGGCACGGCGGCCTACGACGACCGGGTCGACCTCTGGATCGGCCAGGCCCCGGTCACGCCGCTCGAGCCCGACACCGACCTCGACGCCGTTCACCGAGGAGGTCGAGGACGAGGACGGCGAGACCCGCGGAGCAGCTCGACTACGACGCCCTGCTCGACGCCACCGACGCCGCCGGACGTGCCCTCGCTGATCATCGCCGCCGAGGGCGACACGATCGTCGACGCTCGATCGGGTCGATGCAGACCTACGACTGGCTCGACTCGCCCAAGCGCCTGGCCGTCATCGCCGACAGCGGCCACGCCGTGTTCGTCGACCCGTGCGTGCCGATCCGCGAGGAGGGCGGGCTCGAGCGGCTTCGTCGAGTCCCTCGGCCTCGACCCCGACGACGTGCCCCTGGTCGAACTGGGCGAGAACGGCTGCCTGCCCGCCGACACCGATCCGGAGGCGGTGTGGGGCCTCATCGACCACCTCACCGTGGCCCAGCTCAACCAGGTCTTCGGGATCGACACCGACGTGGCCACCGCCTCCCTCGACCCCGACTACCTCGACGAGACGTTCCCCGGCCTCCTCCAGGAGATCGTCACCAACTAGCCGCTGATGTCGGCCAGGGCGGTCAGCTTCGACGGTCGGATCCAGACGACCTCACCGTGCATACGTCCAGTCGGGGCGCTTCAGGTGTTGGTTCGGGTCGTACTGGTCGATCTCCACGAGCTTGGGGACGTCCAGGCCTCGGCCCTCGATTCCCCCGCCCTCCAGCGCGGCGACCACGTCCTCGGGGAAGAGGCGCAGGATGCTGGAGATCAGGACCTGCTCCTGGGTCCCCAGGTAGCAGCGGTTGGCGTCGGTGACGGTCAGCAGCCGGGCCCCGATGGCCTCGACGTCGTTGTCGTCGCCTCCCGAGCGGGCGATGCGGTCGAGGCGTTCGGTGATCTCACCGGAGCCGAGCTTGCAGGGCGAGCACTGCCCACAGCTCTCGACGTACAGGTAGTTGCTGGCCAAGCGGGCCACCTCGACCATGTTCGTCCGGTCGTCGTAGACGATGAAGCCGGCTGAGCCCAGCCCGCCGCCGGCGTCCCGCAGTCCCTCGTAGCTCACCGGGGCATCCAGGTCGGCGCCGGTGAGGGCGGGGTTGGCGAAACCCGACAGCACCGCCTTCACGTAACGACCCTCCGCCAGGCCACCGGCGTGGGTGGCGATGAGCTCGATGAGCGGGGTGCCCATCTCGACCTCGACCACCGTGGGTCGGACCACGTCGCCCACGACCGTGCACACGATCGGACCGGGCGACTCCTCGGTGCCCATCGAGCGATACCACTCGGGGCCGAGGGCCAGGATCTGGGGGACGCTCGCCAGCGTCTCCACGTTGTTGACCAGGGTGGGGTTGGCCTTGTTCAGCGGCTCGGCGTCCTTCTTGGGCGCCGAGGACCAGCCCGCCTGGGGGCCGGTGGCGAACAGGCCCTGGAGGTAGGGCGGCGCCCAGCGGGGCAGCGGCTCCTCGCCCTCGATGACCTGGAGGAGGCCGGTCTCCTCCCCCAGCAGGTAGTGGTCGGGGCCGGCCACCAACTCGAACTCGACGCCCGCGGTGAGCCCCGCGGCCTCCATGTCGGTGAGGGCCCGCTCCAGGCGGTCGATCTCGGTGCGGAACGTCCGCTTCAGGCCGATGTAGGCCTTGGCCGCCCCCACCGTGACGGCGGCGATGGCCGTGCCCTCGATGAGCTGGTACGGGTTGGCCCGGATCAGGGCCCGGTCCTTGAAGGTCCCCGGCTCGCCCTCGGCGGCGTTGACCACGACATAGCGCTCGCCGGTCTCGGGCCGGGCCTGGGCGATGGAGCGCCACTTGCGGGCCGTGGGGAAGCCGGCGCCGCCCCGGCCCCGCAGGCCCGAGAGGCTCAGCTCCTGGAGGGTCCCGCCGGGCCCCAGTTCCTGGGCCCGGTCGAGACCGATGCCACCACCGGCCTCCCACCAGTCGTCGATGGTGGGGACCTCATGCAGCAGAACGGGCTCGTGCACCTCCCCGTCCTACTCCGATCCGACGGGCGTCAGGTGGTCGCCAGCCTCACGTCGAAGGAGGCGTCGGTGCTGCCGCTGGCCTGGTGCAGCTGGACGGCCAGCACGTTGGCCCCGTCGACGAGCAGGTTGGCCGGCAGCGTGAAGGTCCGACGGGCGCGCTCGGCGGTGCCGGTGCGGTAATCGGTGGCCAGGGTCGCGGCCGTCAGTGCGCCCGCGGGCACGTTGTCCCGGAGGACCTCGGTCCCGTTGAGGAAGACCACGGCGCCGTCGTCGGCGACGAGCTGGAGCACCAGGCCCGCCACGAGATCGGCATCGGCGAGGGCGAAGCCCCGGCGGAACCACCGCACACCGGTGCCCGCGGTCAGGACCGTGCCCTCACCGCCCTCCTCCCGGCCGAGGATCGCCGGGCCCTGCAACCAAGTGGAGTCGTCGAAGGTGACGGCGGGCCATGACACGGGCGGAGCCGTCCCCGCGTTCCGGTAGCGCCAGGTGGCGCCGAAGGCGATCAGCTCCACCGGGCCGGCTGGCGCGGCCGTCGTGCTCACCGACAGCGGTGCGGAGCGGCCCGACCGGTTGCCCGCCGCGTCGATCGCCTCGATCTGGAAGGAGTAGGTCGTGCCCGCCGCCAGCCCGTCCACCCGGAAGGCGTTGCCGGCCGTCGAGCCGGCCACTGCCCCGTTCGCGGTGACCTCGTAGCGGTCGATGCCGATGTCGTCCGTGGCCGGAGACCACGTCAGATCGACTGTGGCCGCGCCCTGGGCCGGCGAGCTGAGCCCCGCGGGGACCGAGGGGGCCGAGGTGTCGGGGGTCCCGCCGGTCGTCACCAGGGCGGCGTCGAAGCTGGCGTCCGCGCTGCCGGAGGCCTGGTAGAGGGCGACGGCCAGGACGTTCACCCCGTCGACCAGCGGCGCCGTCGGCAACGAGAAGGTGCGCACCCGGCGCTCCTCGGTGCCCGTTCGGTAGCCCGTCGCCACGGTGGCGTTGGTCAGGGCCCCGGCGGGCAGGTTGTCCCGGAGGACCTCGACCCCGTTGAGGTAGACGGCGGCGGCGTCGTCGGCGACCAGCGACAGGTCCAGCGCCAGCACCGACGCCGACGAGCCGGCGGCGAACGTGCGCCGGAACCAGCGCACGCCGGTGCCGGCCGTCAGGACCGTTCCCTCGCCCCCCTCCTCACGGCCGAGGATCGCTGGTCCCTGCAGCCAGGTCGAGTCGTCGAAGTCCCGCTGGTTCCAGTTGGCCGCCGGTGCGGTGCCGGCGTTCCGGTAGCGCCAGACGGCACCGCGCTCGATGACCGTGACCGGTCCGGTGGGCGTCGCGGTCGTTGTCACCGAGAGCGGATCCGAGGGCGGTGACCGGTTGCCGGCGGCGTCGACGGCTTCCACAGTGACCACATGGGTCGACGACGGAGCCAAGCCGGTGATCGTGAAGCTGGTGTCGGTGGTCGGGCCGGCGAGGGTGCCGTCGGCGAACACGTCGTAGCGGGCGACACCGATGTCGTCGGTGGCCGCGGTCCAGCTGACCCCGACGGTCGTGTCGGTGCGGACGGTCTCCGCCAAGCCGGTGGGGGGCGATGGCGGCGTCGTGTCGTCCACCGGCGGCACGTTGCGCACGGCGCTGAGACGGGCATCGAAGCTCACGTCGCTGCTGGCCGCCGCGTTCTGGTGGACCTCGACGGCGATGGTGTTGGTGCCCTCGACCAACGCCGAGGCCGGCACCGAGAAGGGCAGGAAGGTGTCCTCGGCGTTGCTGGAGAGCCCCACGGGGGCCACAGTGGTGTCGGTGATCGTGCCGGCCGGGAGGTTCTGGCGCACGACCTCGGTCCCGTTCAGGTAGACGGCGGCCCCGTCGTCCGCCAGCAGGTCGAGACGAAGGTCGTCCAGGGTCGACAGGTCGGTGGCGTCGAAGGTGGCCCGGAAGTAGTAGCTGGTGCGCCCGGACCGGAGCGTCGTGATCTCACCGGTGTCGCCAAAGCCCAGCTCGGCGCCACCCGACGCCCACGGGCCGTCGGCGAAGCCCGGCTGGCTCCAGCCGGCCGGCGCGGCAGCAGTGTCCAGGTACCGCCACCGCGACAGCACGGGCAGGAGCTCCGTACGCACCGGCGGCTCGGCTATGGCCGGGTACCGGGCCAGGCCGAAGTAGGGATTGCCCCAGTTGCCACCGACCCAGAGGTCACGGCCGGTGCTGTGGAGGGCCCAGACGCCGTCGCCCCCGGTGGTGGGCTCGTCGAAGGGGGTTGTCTCGAGGATGGCCGGGGCCGCGGGATCGACCACGCCGACGTGCTCGAGGTCGGTGATGCCGATGTCGTGGCCGCCGAAGTACACGAGGCGGCCGATCTCCTCGACGGTCTCCACGTCACCCGAGGTCTCGTGGCGGGTGACCAGCGAGCCGTCGGACGCCCGGTAGATGTCGGCGCGGCCGAGGGCTCCGCCGAGTGCGGTCCAGACGAGGCCGCTGCCGTCGGCCAGCACGTCGAACACCTCCCGCCCGGGCTGGGCGGTGAAGCCCGAGTCGACCTGGCCGGTGGTGGCCGACAGGGCGGCGAGGTAGGCAGTGGCGGGGGCGCCGTTGACCCCGCTGAACGTCCCGCCGGCGTACAGGCGGCTGCCGTCGGGCGAAGGCTCGAGCGTGTTGACGGTCCCGCCGGCCGCCGCCGGCGCCCATGGCAGGGGCTGGCCGTTCACCGTCGACACAGCCGCCAGGCGGCTGCGGGTCTGGCCGCTCGCCGAGGCGAAGCTGCCCCCGGCGTAGAGGGTGGCGCCGCTCAGGACGATGGTGCGGACCGATCCGCCGCCGATGTTCGGCGTGAAGCCCGGGACGGTGGCCCCGCTGACAGGGTCGAGGGCGACGATCCGGTTGCGGTTGGCCCCGTTGACCGAGGTGAAGGCCCCGGCCACGTAGAGCCGCGTGCCGTCGGGCGAGGGCTCGAGGTTGTAGACCGTGCCGTTCAGGACCGGGGCGAAGCCGGCTCGAGGGGCACCGCTGACCGCGTCGAAGGCGGCCAGCCACGCCTGGGGCACGACGGTGCCGGTGCGTGTCGGGCGGATGCCACCGAACGCGCCGGCGACGTACACCGTGTCGCCGATCTGGGCGATGTCGTGGACGCGGTCGGTCGCCGCGGAGGTCATCCACCCCGTGGGGGCGGTGGCGTCATAGTAGGAGGGGACGTCGTCGGACTGCCCGTCCGGTGCCGCCGCGGCCGGGCCGACCGCCGCCAATACCACGACGGCCGTCAGCGCCGTCCACACCCTCCGCCTCATCACCCTGTCCTCTTGCCGATCCGGTCACCGTCCGGCGACGTCGCAGAAAGTAGCAGAATCAGCCACTCGAAAGTGAGACTCAGTTGCGGGGCACGTCGATCCAGGGCAGGTCCTTGTCGGTGCGGGGCTCGCCGGGCAGGCCGAGCACGCGCTCGCCGAGGATGTTGCGCTGGATCTCGGAGGTGCCGCCCTCGATGGAGTTGGCCCGCGAGCGCAGGAACATCTTGCGGGACGAACCCGGGGGGCCCGGCGAGGCCGAGTGACTCCGAGCGCCGCATCGTGTAGTCGTAGTCGACGAGGGCGGCGGCGCCGAGCAGGTCGACGCAGAGCTCGTAGATGTCCTTGTTGACCTCGGCGAACATGCAGCTTGGCGATCGAGCCCTCGGGGCCGGGGTTGCCCGCCTCGCCGCTTCTGCGAGGCCCGGATGTTGGTGAGGCGCAGCACCTCGGCCGTCGATCCAGCGCCTGCATGAGCCGGTCCGCGTGGCCACGGCGGTCGCTCGATCGGTCTCCTCGCTTCCAGATGCGCACGGCCTCGGCGATGGCCCCGAGCCCCGGGCCGGGGCGCGCCGCCCGCCGCCGATGGTGGTGCGCTCGTTCATGAGCGTGGTCATCGACGACCCGCCAGCCCTCGCCGACGTCGCCGATGCGGTCGGCGTCGGGGACGCGGACCTCGGTCAGGTAGACCTCGTTGAACTCGGCCTCGCCGGTGATCTGGCGCAGCGGCCGCACCTCGACGCCGGGGGCGTGCATGTCGAGCGCGAAGTAGGTGAGGCCCTTGTGCTTGGGCACGTCGGGGTCGGTGCGGGCCACGAGCATCCCCCGGTCGGCGAGGTGGGCCAGCGTGTTCCACACCTTCTGGCCGGTGATCACCCACTCGTCGCCGTCGCGCACGGCCTTGCAGGCCAGCCCGGCCAGGTCGGACCCGGCGCCGGGCTCGCTGAAGAGCTGGCACCAGACGTCCTCGCCGGTGAACATCGGCCGCAGCAGGCGGGCCCTGCAGCTCGTCGGTGCCGTGGGTGACGACCGTCGGGCCGGCCATGGTCAGGCCGAAGAAGTGGGTCTCCTCAGGCGGCGGACCACCGGCCTCCCGCAGGCGCTTCTCGACCACCGCTGCAGCTTGGGCCGCACGCCGAGCCCGCCGCACCCCTCGGGGAAGTGCACCCAGGCCAGTCCGAGGTCGTAGCGGGCGCCCCGGTACTCGTGGGCGCTCAGTACGGCCGGGTCGGTGGCGGCGATGAACTCGTCGAGAGCAGCCTCGACCCGAGCGGTCTCGGCGTCGACGGCGATGTCGAGCGTGTCGGTCATGCCCCGGACACTACGACCCCCGCCCCCGGAGGGCCGAGCCGGTCAGAGGGCTTGCAGCTCGCGGACGGCTGCTGAGAACGCTTCGTCGTCGGCGGGGTCGGTGGGGGGATGGAGGAGGATGCCGTCGGCGAGGTCGGCGTAGCGGTCACCCATGACCTGGGCCAGCTGGTCGTAGCGACCGGCAGGGATGACGGCGTCGAGCACCTCGTCGGTGACGGTGGCCTCCAGGTCCTCCCAGCGGCCCTCCTTGGTCATCGACCGGAGCCGGTCGCCGAGGTCCTCCCAGCCGTGGAGCTCGAGGGTGCGGCGATAGGCGGGCGTGGAGAAGAGGAAGCCGAGCATGTAGCGACTGCGGGAGCGGGCCTCGGCCACCGCAGCGTCGTCCCGGCCGGTGGCCACCATCCCCCCGGCGACGACCTGGATCTCGGCGCGGTCCCGGCCGGCGTCGGTCAGCCCCTGCTCGATGGCCGGCAGGCACAGCTCGCCGAGGTACCGGCGATCGGAGTTGGTGGGGTGGGTCACGTAGCCGTCGCCCACGGCGCCGGCCAGGCGGCAGGCCCGCTTGTTCACCCCGCCCAACCAGATGGGGACGGTGGCGTCCCCGGGCAACGGTCCGGGGTTGAACTCGGGCTGCAGCCGGGTCAGGCGGTAGTGCGGGCCCTCGTGGCGGAGCGGGCCGCCTTCCCGGAAGGCGGTGAAGATGGCCCGCATGGCCGCGACGTAGTCCGCCATGCGCGCCACCGGGTCGGTCCACTCGACGCCGAAGCGCCCGACGATGTTGGGCTTGATCTGGGTGGCGAGGCCGAGCTCGAAGCGGCCGGGGGCGAAGGCCGCCAGGGACCACGTCGAGTACGCCACCTGCATCGGGCTGCGCACGAAGGCCAGGGCCAACGCGGGCCGCACCACCAAGGTCGACGTGTGCTCCAGGGCCAGGGCACAGGTGATGAAGGCGTCGTTGGTCGTCTCCGCCACGTGCAGGGCATCGAACCCGAGCGCCTCCACCCGCCGGGCATGGGCCCCGATGTCCGCCAACGGCGCCCGCGGATCCATCCCCGCAACGACCTTCACGCTTCGGCGCCGGGTTGCAGGCCTAGTGCTTGTTCCAGGTGGCGGTGGAGGTTGATGATGCGGCACTCCTCCGCCGACAGGCGGAGGTGGGTGAAGCCGGGCTGGTGGAGGCCGCGCTGGACCTTGGGGAGGTTCTCGACGTCCTGGTCGAAGATCAGGCCGAGGCTGACGGCGCCCGGTTCGATGTCCATGACCGCCGGTCGCGGCGTCGGGGCGTCCGACGAGGGGACCCGGAAGGCCACGAAGAAGGTCAGGACGCACTCGTCCGGTGTGGGCCCGGGGGTGGCCGTCATGGCACTCACGGCGTCGCTCAGGTAGATGACCGTGGCGTTGGGGAAGAGGTTGTACTGGTGCAGGTCCAGGACCTGCTCGGCGTCGAACGAGCTCAGGTCCAAGCCCTTGGCTGCGGCCTCGTCCCGCACGGCCTGTTCGATGACCGCCCGCATGGTCGAACCGTCGGGCACCGGTGGCGCCGGGGCCTCGGGGTCGGTCACGCCCATCCGGGCGCCCTGGGTCTCGATGAAGCTGCGCCAGATCTCGGCGTCGGTGGCCCCGCCCCGGAGCCGGGGCGACGGCACGCCGTAGGGCTGGCTGAGCTTCCCGTGGCGGTTCCAGAGCCGCTGGGGCGAGTTGACGTCGTCGGTCGACGCCAGCATCTCGCGGTGGATGCCCTGGACGTGGTACGTCTCGCTGAACGCCTCGATGCCGACCTTCCAGTTGCAGTCGAGGGCCACCCGCAGCACGGCCTGCATGCGGTATTCGTCGGGTCGGGCCCAGGCCACGTCGTCGGGCACGCCCTCCAGGTAGGTCGCCAGCGGCTCGGCCTCCGGGTCCAGGTTCACGAAGACCAGCTCGCCCCAGGTGTCGACCTGGACCGGGACCAGTGGCAGGTCCTCGTTGCGCAGCGGGCCGAAGCCCTTGCGGGACGGGATCTCCCGCAGCTCGCCCCGCAGGTTCCATGCCCACCGGTGGTAGCCGCATCGGATCTCGGTCCGATGTCGGCCCTCGCCCGAGCAGAGCTCGTTGCCCCGGTGAAGGCACACGTTCTGGAAGGCCCGCAGCTCACCGTCGTCGCCCCGCACGACAAGGACCGAGATCGGCCCGCAGCGGTACTCACACCAGTCGCCGGGCTCGGCCACCTGACCCCGGGCCGCGGCGATCTGCCAGCTGTGGGGCCAGAGGCGCTCGGCCTCGAGATCGGCCCAGGCCCGGGACGTGTAGCGGGACGCCGGGATCGTGGCCGTGCCCAACGGGCCGGTCTCGATCGTGGAGCCGACGGGGGCGTCGTTGGTGAGCTCGCGGTCCTGGGTGTCGGTCATGGGTCGGGCGTCACGCCGGCGGGCGGGTCAGCTCCCAGGTGTTGTCCCGCAGCACACGACGCTGGTCGGCGTCGGCCAGCTCCTTGACCTCGGGTACGTAGTCCAGCGGACGGGGCATGCCCTCGATGTGGGGCCAGTCCGAGCCGAAGATGACCCGGTCGGCGCCCATGAGCTCGGTGACCTCGTAGGGATCGTCCTCCCAGAAGGGGTTGATCCACACGTGGCGCCGGAACGTGTCCGCCGGGTTCTCCGGGAAGTACCCGGGGTACTTCTTGGCCGTCGAGGCCAACTTGCGGAGCAGGTCGGGCAGGAACTCCGAGCCGTTCTCGACCGAGGCGATGCGCAGGCCGGGGTGGCGGTCATAGAGCTTCTCCAGGCTGAGGGTCAGCAGGAAGTCCAGCGCCGCCCGCTCGATGGCGTACATGCGGACCGACGGGGCCCAGCCGCCGGAGAACTGGGCGGTGAACTTGTCATCGGCATAGCCCTGGGAGGAGTAGCCGGAGTCCCCGGCGTGGACGACCGTGGTGATGCCGGCCTCGGCCACCCGGGCCCAGAACGGGTCGAACACCGGGTCCGCCGGCGACGTCGGCCCGTCGGCGGTGAACGCCGCCGCGGGGCGCATCACGATGACCCGGGCGCCACCGTCGAGGGCCCACTCCAGCTCCTCGACCGCCCACTCGGGATCGGCCAGGGTCAGGTAGGGGGCGGCGAAGATCCGGTTCTCGTAGGCGAAGCCCCAGTCCTCGTCGATCCAGCGGTTGAAGGCCCGGAACGTGGTGGTGAGCGCGAACAGGTCGTCCTTCAGCAGCTCTTCGTAGAGGACGCCCAGGGTCGGGAACAGCCAGATGGCCTCGAGGCCGAACTCGTCCATCTTCACGAGCCGGGCGTCGCGGTCCCGGTACTCGGCGCAGATCGGCTCCCGCTCGCGGAGGAACTCCAGCGGCGACTTCCCGTCGGGGTTGCCCCGGAAGTAGTCGTGCATGGCGCCGGCCTTGGCGATGGGGTCGAAGGTGGCGTTGGTGACGGCCCGGCTGACCTTGCCGCCGACCACGTGGTACTTCCGGCCGTCGATGTCGCACCACTGCACACAGCGCGGGCCCAGGGCAGGGTCCAGGTGACGGGTGAAGGCGTCGAGGGCCTCGTAGTAGTGGTTGTCGCAGTCGAAGGCGTCGTAGTCGAGCTCGCTCACGGTCGCGACAGTACCGGGCAGGCCCTCAGGGCTCGTCCTCGACGAGGCGCCACACGGTCAGGTCCACGGGGAGGGGACGGGCCCGGCGGGGACGGTTGGCCAGGCCGTGCTCGAACTCGCTCAGCTCGGTGACGATGCGGCGCTCCTCCTCCAGCACCCCGGCGGCCCGGGGCGGGGGCTCGGCGCCGTCGGCCACGAGGTACAGCGTCCGGTCGCCGAGGGCCTCCTGGAGGGCCAAGAGGGTGGTGGCCGACGGGTCCTCGGGCCCGGACAGGCCCGGTAGGCCGAGCCAGGTGAAGGGCGTGATTGCGAAGTTCGGCCCCATCGTGCTGCCGCCCTCCCAGACGAAGACCGCGTCTTCGCCGTCGGCGACCGCCTCCAACTGCTCGATCACCCCGAGGGAACCGCCGAACTCCTCGTGGCCCCAGAGGTCCGAGGACTGGCGCAGCATCCACACCCCCATGGCCACCAGGACCAGCGCCACCCCGACCCGCAGCACCTGCGCCCGTCCCCGCCGCTCCCAGAGCCAGGCGAGGCAGACCGCGGTCAGCAGCAGGAGGGTGGGCACGACCATCGGGACGTACCGGCGGCCCCACCACATCAGGTCGGGGGCGATCCGGGGCTCCCAGATCAAGACCGGGGCGATGACCAGGCCCGGCAGCACCAGGACCCAACGAGCGGCCGACCAACGGGCCCGGACACCGACGACCAGCGCGGCGACGGCGGCGATCAGCGCCATCGGCGTGATGAAGAGGGCGAGGCGCATCAGGTTGAGCTCGTCGTAACCCCGGGACCGCTCCCCCCGCTTGTCGATGCGGTAGTTCTGGCCCAGGAGATCCTCCCGGAACAACGCCACCAGGAGGAACAGGACGAAGAGGGCCACCAGGGCGTAGCCGACGAGGCGGAGCGCCCGTTCCCGGTCGAGCGCGGCCCAACGCCGACCCAGCGCGGCGAACAGCCCGGTACCGCCGGGCTCGGCGGCGAGGACCCGGCGGCGCAGGAGACGGGCCACGACCGCCAGGACGACGAGCAGCACCGCGCCGGCCACCGCCTCCTTGAACGACGGCAGCCCCTGCTGCAGCCGCGCGTAACGTGAGCCCCGGCCGTAGGCCTGGTAGGTCCCGAGGAGCAGCAGGGGGGCGAGCCCGGCGGCGAAGGCCCACGCCCGCCCGTCCAGGCGCTCGAGCACCCACAGCCCGGCCAGGACGATGGCGGCCAGGGCGACCACGACGATGCCCTCAGGCCGGGCGACGAAGCCGACACCGATCAGGGCGCCACCGAGGGCCGCCGCGACCCGCCACCGGGTCGAGAGGGCCAGGGCCACCGCCAGGAGCGCACCCGCGTAGAAGAAGACCGACAGCGACTCTGCGGTCGGGAACTTGGCCTGCCAGACCATCAGCTCGTTGACGGCCAGCAGCCCGGCGGAGGCGGTGGCCGTGAACAACCCGAAGGCCCGGCGCGTGGCGAGGAAGAACAGCCCCACCCCGCCGACGGCGAAGAGCGGGGTCAGGTTGAACAACCCCGCAGTGCCGCCGAGGTCGTAGGCGGTGGCCAGCGTCGCGGGCCAGAGGTGGAAGAAGTCCGGGAGGATGTGGTCCGGGTCGTCGGGATCGGTCGGGAAGCTGCGGTACGGCAGCTTGCGCCAGGCCACCTCCCCGGCATCGGTCACGATCCGGGCGATGTCGTCGGTGACCACCAGCTCGGCGCCGGTCTCGGCCACCGGGTCCGTGAGGGTCGTGTCGCCCTGCCGGGCGATGGCCACGGCGTGGTTGACGTAGACCCCCGGGTCCCGGTTCTTGGCCGCCAGCGGGAAACCGGGGAAGAACTGGACCGCGGCCAGCAACACGATGGCGCCGAGAGCGAGCGCGGCCGGCCATGACCACGGTGCGGGTGACCAGGAGCGGCGACGGGCCGCCACGGCGACGGCGATGACCGTGACCACCGTGCCGCCGGCCAGCGCCACCCAACCTTCGTGGGCACCGACGGTGGCCAGGACCAGGCTGAGCACGGCGACGGCCGCGGCGAAGGTGACGACGACGAGGCCGCCGAGCTCGAGGGGGGTCGGGGCCTCCAGCGGCCCGTTGCGGTCGGTGATCATCGGCGGAGGAGGCGGCGGGCCCGGTCCCGGCTCCGGTTGACCACTGCGGTCACCGGTCCCGCGGCGTTGACCCGAGGGAAGGCGTGGTCGGGCACCGGGCGGCCGAGGAAGGCGCAGAGCTCGGCCCAGCCCTCACCCTCGGTGAGGCGGAGCACGAGCAGGGTGTCGGGTCGGTCGGCGAAGTACGCCCTGACCGCCGCGTTGTGCCGCTCGTAGCGTTCCCGGTAGAGCGCCTCGTGGCCGACGGGGTCCCCGTTCCCCTCGCCGTAGATCCACTCGCGCATGGGGGTCGAGCGGCCACCGAAGTGGCCCAGGACGCTGGCCCACCAGTCGTCGGTCGGGCGCACGGTGAGGACGAAGCGGCCGTGGGGATGGGCCTCGTCCAGCTCCCGGTACAGCAGGGGCCAGGGGTTGTCCTGCACGGCGTCCACCCCCTCGAGGCGGCGCTGGGCCTCGGCCCAGGCCGACCCGGCGATGCCGGGGTCCCGCACGCCGAACGGCCCCCCGACGCGGTAGCCGAGCTGCTCCAGGGCGCGGCCCAGCGACGAGGTTCCGGTCTTGTGGAAGCCGACACCGAAGAGCTTGGGCGTGTCCAGGAGGGCCGAAGCGTAGTGCTCCGCCGCCGAGGGGTACCCTTCTGCGGCCCCATGAGCGAGTCCCCCGCAACCGTCGACGTCTCGATCGTCCTCCCCGTCTACAACGAGGCCGGGCACCTGCGCGCCGAGATCGACCGCATCAGCCTCGCCATGGACGCCTCGCACTTCTCCTATGAGATCGTGGTGGTCGACGACGGCTCCGACGACGGCTCCAGTGAGGCTCTCGAGAGCATCGAGGGGATCCGGCTGATCCGCCTCCCGGTCAACCGGGGCTCGGGCACGGCCCGCAAGGTCGGCACCCGCGAGTCCCTGGGCGATGTCGTGGTGTGGACCGACGTCGACATGACCTACCCCAACGACCGCATCCCCGAGCTGGTGAAGGAGCTCGAGGGCTACGACCAGGTCGTCGGCGCCCGCACCTCCGAGCAGGGCACCCACAAGGCCATGCGGGTGCCGGCCAAGTGGACGATCCGCAAGCTGGCGGCGTACCTGGCCAACACCGACATCCCTGACCTCAACTCCGGCTTCCGGGCGTTCCGCCGCGACGTCGCCGCCCAGTTCCTGCACCTGCTGCCCACCGGGTTCTCGTGTGTGACCACCATCACGATGACCTTCCTGGCCAACGGCTACACGGTGAAGTACATCCCCATCGACTACGCCCCCCGGGCGGGCGAGTCGAAGTTCCACTGGCGCAAGGACACCACCCGCTACCTGGTCCAGGTGGTCCGCCTGGTCCTGTCCTACAACCCGCTGCGGGCCTTCGGTCCCATCTTCGGGATCCTGGCCGCGGTCGGGTTCATCAAGCTCGGCTTCGACCTGGCCGACAAGGCCTGGCGGGTCCCGACCAACACGCTGCTGATCCTCTTCGCCGCCTTCCAGGTGCTGGTCATCGGCCTGCTCGCCGACCTCGTCGTGCGGGTGACCCGGCCCCGTGACGAGGTCGCCGGCACCGGTCTTTGACCCCGTCGGGGCCCGCCCCCGGCCGTCTCCTGGTCGTCACCTCGAACTACCCGCGCTGGGCGGGTGACTCCACCACCCCCTTCGTGGCCGACCTCACCCGGTCCCTGGTCGATCGCGGATGGGAGGCCGACGTCCTCGCTCCCCACGCCCCCGGCGCCGCCCGGGACGAGGAGCTGGCGGGCATCCCGGTGCACCGCTTCCGCTACCTCCTTCCGGAGCGGGCGCAGACGGTCTGCTACCAGGGCGGGGCGTTGGTCAACCTCCGCCAGAACCGGTCGAACCTCCTGAAGCTGCCCGCACTGGTCGGGGCGGAGTGGGCCACGGTGGTCCGCCGCCTGCGCACCGGGGCCTACGACGCGGTGCACGCCCACTGGGTCCTGCCCCAGGGCCTGGTCGGGGTGCTGGCCACCCGCACGGTGCCCGTGGTCGTGACCGTCCACGGCGGGGACGTCTTCGCCCTCGACCAGGGGCCGTTGCGGGCCGCGAAGCGATTCGCGTTCGGGCGGGCCGCGGCCGTCACCGTCAACAGCTCCGCGACCGAGCGCGCCGTCCTGGACCTGACCCGACCCCGTCGCCTCGAGCGCATCCCGATGGGCATCGACATCGATCCCGTCGTCGACCCGGCCACGGTGGACCGGCTGCGGGCCGAGCACCGCTCGGGGGACGGTCCGTTGCTGGCGCTGGTGGGTCGGGTCGTGGCCGAGAAGGGGGTGTTCGACCTGCTCGACGCCGTCGACCGCCTTCGGGCCGACCTCCCCGAGGTGCGGGCGGTGGTCCTGGGTGAAGGTCAAGACCGGCTCGCGGCCGAGGCCCGGGCCGCCGAGCTCGGGCTCGGCGACCACGTGTCCTTCGTGGGCTGGATCGACCCGGCCGACGTATCGGCCTGGCTGCGGGCCGCCGATGTCGTCGTGGCCCCCTCCCGCACCGCCCCCGACGGCTGGGCCGAGGCCCAGGGGCTGTCGATCGTCGAGGCGATGGCGGCCCGGCGACCGGTCGTGGCCAGCGACAGCGGGGGCATCGGCGACGCCGTCGAGCACGAGGTCACCGGCCTGGTCGTGAGCGAGGGACGGCCCGATCAGCTGGCCGACGCCGTTCGGCGCCTCCACGCCGACCCCACCCTCGCCGCCCGGGTGGCCGAAGCGGGACGCGCCCGGGCCGTCGAGCGCTTCTCCGCCGATGCCTCGGCCGACGCCTTCTCGGCCCTCTTCACCGACCTGATCGGCCGTCGGCCGTGAGCGCCCGAGCCGTCTTCGTCGTGTCGACCGGGCGCACCGGGACCCAGTTCCTGGCCCGCACGGTCGAGGGATGGGGCGCCCGCAGCCACCACGAGCCCGGGCCCTGGTGGCTCCGCCACCTCTCCAACGCCCACGCGTCGGGCGCGGTCAGCGAGGCGCGGGCGGTGCGGCTGCTGCACCGGGTCCGGGACGAGGCCCTGGCGGTCGACGAGCCCTGGTTCGAGGCCAGCTGCCTGGACCACGGTTTGGTCGGGCCCCTCCTGACCGCCTTCCCCGAGGCCACGGTCGTCCAGGTCGTGCGCCACCCCGTCGGTTACGTCCGGTCCGCCCAGGACTGGGGCGCCTACCGCTTCGGCGGCCGGCCCCTGAACCTCCTCCCGTACCGCCGCCTGGCCCCACCGCAGTTCGACCGGTGGAACGTCGCCGAGCGGGCCCGCTGGGTGGGCCAGGACCAGTTCGAGCGCCTGGCCTGGGCCTGGGCCGCCATGAACCGGGCCATGCGCACCCAGGGCGAAGGCTCGGATCGCTTCCGCACCGCCCGCTTCGAGGACCTCACCGACGCCGAGCGGGGCCCCGCCGAGCTCGGCCGCCTGGCCGCCGACCTGGGGCTGTCCGTGGCGCCCGATGGGCTGGCCGCCGCCGTGCAGAAGCGGGTCAACGCCAGCCAGCCCAAGGCCGGCGACTGGACCCCCGCCCAATGGGCCCGCCTCGAGGAGCTCACCGCGAGTGAAGCGGCCGAGTACGGCTACGAGCTCACCCCGCCGTAGGTCCCACCGACACCGATCGCAAGGGATGGGGCGTGCGACGCGCCACCCGTCCATCCCGTTCTGGCACCGGATCTGCGGCCCCTGGCCCGCAGATCCGGTGCCAGAACGACGGGCGGCCACGGGGCATGGGATTCGACCGCCCCCGACGAGCCGCAGCTCGACCCCCCGCCCCATCCCTGCCATTGGTTGGCCCCGCCCGACGAGTCGACCGCGTTCGGAACAGGGGGTCAGTACCCGTAGCGCTTGCGGAGAGGCCAGGTGAGTGCGTCGACCACCCAGCGGTCCCGGGCCGGCAGCTCGTCCCGCCATTCCTCGTCTTCGCGGATGGTGACCTCGGTGCTGCTGAAGCGGGTGGGGTTGCCGGCGAGGGTGTGGCCCTGGGTGACGGTGAGGGTCCGGCCGGCGAGGACGGCGTCGACGTCGGGGGCCCGGCCGGTGAACGCCCCGAGGTCGACGAGGGCCGAACGGGGATCGGCGGTGAAGTCCTCGTAGCGGAGCGTCGTGCGGGGACCGGACGACCGGCGGGTGGCCAGGCTGACCACCAGGTTGCGGCTGGTCCAACTGAGCCCCGAGTGCCAGGCCGGGAAGCGGTCCATCTCGCGGGGCTCGATCATGTCGTGGTGGGTCTTGGTCCGCTTCCAGGACCAGGCCACCGCCCGGGGGTCGCGCACCAGGAGGACCGACAGCGGGCGGATGCCGTCGACCCGGCCGAGGACCCCGGGCTCGGTGGGCCACTTGGAGGAGTCGACGACGACCTCCGCGCCGGTGACCTCGGCCACGGCCTCGACCAGGCGGGTCGTGGCCGCCGACCACCGCTCGAAGGCATCCCAGCCACGGGTCCGCCCGACGAGCAGGCGGGGAACCGCTCCCCAGCAGAAGACCGCCTCGCTGTCGCGCGCCAGCGCCTCGGCGTCGAGGTCGGCCACCCGCTCGGCCACTGCACCCCACACCGGGCAGCCGGAGATGTGCTCGCCACAGGCGCAGCGGCGGTCCTCGACCAGGCCTCGCCGCCAGAAGAACCGGAGCTCGCCGGCGGCGAAGAAGCCGTCCAGCTCACCCAGGGCCATGGACAGCAGGGTCGATCCGGACCGGCCCTTGCCCAGGAGGTAGAGGACGTCGGTCACACGGCCTCGGGATCCGGTGCGACCTCGACCGCGACCTCGTCCTCGACGTCGACGACGTGTTCGCCCGCCACCACCTCCGCCTCACCCGGGACCTCCCGCCGGCCCATGACCCCCACGATCAGGGCGATCACGGCCATGACCGGCAGGGAGACGAGGCGGTCCAAGCCGCTGGCCAGCAGGCCGCTGGAGGCGGGGTCGCCGACCAGGCGGCTCAGGGCGCCGGAGATGACCTCCCGGATGCCGAAGCCCGAGGGGAAGAACCCGATGGCCGAGGACAGCACCCCGGCCAGGGGCAGGAGCATGGCGCCGGCGAAGGACCCGCCGAGGTCGAAGCCGACCATCACCAGCCAGAAGCGGACGCCACGGACGATCACCATCAGGATCTCGACGCCCAGCAGCACGCCACTCCGCCGGATCGCCTCACCGGGTGGGGCGTCCTCCCGGCGGGCGACCAGCGAGCGCACGGCCGTGTGCCCCACGAGGCTGACCACCACCCCGCCCGCGCCGAACAGCAGGGCCAACCACGGGCGGATACCGATGAGGACCACCGCCCCCACGAGCAGGGAGCCGCCGAGCCAGAAGAGGGCGGTGGCCAACGTGGCCGATGCCGCCCGGCCGTAGGAGGACCCCTCCCGTTTGAGGCCCTGCATGCGCACCAGGGCCGATCCGGGAAGGGGCAGGAGGTTGGCGGCGCGGGCGTAGATGGCGATGGGCATGGCGACCCGCAGGCCGATCTTGTGCCCGAGCACCGCTCCCGACGCCATGTACTCCAACGCGTTCAACCCGATCAGCAGCGGGACCCCGACCACGCTGGTCAGCAGGATGGCCCACCACTGCAGCTCCCGATCTCCCGACGGGAGGCCTTTGATGCCGAGGGCCATGGCGACCACGAACACGACGGCCGAAACGGCCATCGAGATCTTCCGCCCCCGCGGGGTCTCGGTCTTGGCCGAGAAGCGGTCCAGCAGCTCGGCGGCGCGGCGCAGCAGCGGTTGCAGGCGGTCCACGTCAGCGATCCCGGGTCACAGCCGGTTGAAGGGCGCGGCGTAGGCGAAGGGTCCGGCCACGACGGCCGACGGGTCCAGCACCCGCACCTGGAAGTGGTCACCCCAGGACGGGTCCGGCGCCTCGACCCCGTGGTCGGCCGCCGGCACGAAGCCGAGACGGCGGTAGTACTCCGTGCTGCCCAGCAGGGCCACGAGGGTCTCGCCCCGGTCTTCGGCCACGGCCACGACGGCGTGGACCAGCGCCGAGCCGATGCCCTGGCCCTGGCGGTCCGGCCGGACCCCGATCGGACCGAGTCCGAGCGCCGGGCGTCGGTCCGCGCCCACGGTCCCGCGGGTGCAGACGACGTGGCCCACGACCTCGCCGTCGACCTCGGCCACCAGGGACAGTCCGTCGATCCAGCCCTCGTCCTCGCGGAGCTGGTCGAGCAGGCCGGCCTCCACCGGTTCGTCGGCCCCGTCCGGGATCGGGAAGGCGGCCGCTTGGACCGCCCGGGTCGCGGCGATGTCCCCCGGACGCTCCCGGCGCACGATCACGACGGCAGCTCGCCGTCCAGCACCGACCGCAGCACATCGGTGAGCGGCGACGGAACGCCCTTCGTCAGGTGGACGTGAACCGTCTCCCCCGTCGCCAGGCACTGGTCGCCCAGGAAGACGCCCTGGCCGATGGTGAACGACGACTCCCCCACCGACAGCACACAGGACCCCACGTCGAGCTGCGCCGGATAGGAGGCCGTGCCCAGGTAGTCGATCGCCACCCGACGCACGATGAAGTTGTCGCCCTTCGCCTTGTGGGGGATGACCCGCTCGAGCAGGAGCTCCAGCCGGGCGTCCTCGAAGTACCCCGCATAGGCCACGTTGTTGATGTGCCGGGCGCCGTCCTGGTCACCCCAGCGCACCTTCTCCCGGCTCCAGTGGCCGTAGGTCGACCGCTCCGTCAGCTCCACCCCGCCAGTCTGGCCCGCCCCCCCGCTCATTCCGGCACCGGGAACCAGGGCCCGAGGTGGCATCGTCTGATGGTCATGCGCCGGATCACCGCTCTGCTCGTCGCCGTCCTCCTGCTCGCCGCCTGCGGGGACGACGGGGGCGGTGGCGAGGCGGCGGACACGACCGACGAGGTCCGTACGACGCCCCTGGTGTTCGGGGAAGGTGACGAGGTCTGGCTCCGGGTCGACACCGGTGGCGGGTTCGTGCCGCTCATCATCAACCAGCGCGAGGTGCCCGAGGTCCTCCTCTTCGACGACGGACGTCTGGTGCGCCTGACCAGCGATGACGGCGCGGTGGTCCCCGAGCTCGAGGTGGCCCAGCTGGACGAGGACGAGGTGGCGGCCCTGCTCGATGAGACCGGGGCGGTCATCGCCGGGCCCGACGTCGGGTTCCCGAACGTGACCGACCTTCCCACCACGACGATCCACCTCACGACCGACGGCGACGACGGGACCCTCGAGGTCTACGCCCTGGGGTTCGACGACGAGCAGCTCACCGCCGAGGAGCAGGCCGCCCGGGCCTCGGTCACCGCCCTGCTCGACGACCTGGCCGCCGCCGGCTCCGCCGAGCCGTTCGTCCCCGACGAGTGGCTGGTGCTCACCACGGCCACCCTGGAGGGCGCCGATGTCACCGAGACGGTGCCCTGGCCCCTCGATCCGGATCGGGCGGCGACGGCCGCCACCCCGAGCGTCTGCACCCGAGTCAGCGGTGAGGACGCAACCGCCGTCCTCGAGGCGTTGGCCACCGATGACCCGTTCACCTACCTCGACACCGGGACCACGGTCGTGGAGGTCGCGCTGCGCCCCGTGTTGACCGGCGAGGAGACCTGCAACCTCAGTGAGTACGAGGACTTCGTCGAGCGCTGACCCACCAGTCGTGGGCGCCGTTACCGTCTGCCGCAGTGGCTGGACCGTTTGACGACCTCCTCGACGCCAACCGGCGCAACCAGGCCGACTTCGCCTTCGGCGAGCTGACCGGCCGCCCCCGGCGGGGCCTGGCGGTGGTGGCGTGCATGGACACCCGCATCGACCCGCTGGCGGTGCTGGGCCTCGAGCCCGGTGACGCCAAGATCCTGCGCAACGCCGGGGCCCGGATCACCGACGACGTCGTGCGGTCACTGGCCATCGTCGTGGCCAACCTCGGCGTGGACCGGGTGGCGGTCATCGCCCACACCGACTGCGCGATGAACAAGCTGTCCACCGAGGACCTGCGGGCCAGCGTGGCGACGACCGCCGGGCACGTCACCGACGACTGGGACCCCCTCGCCGTCGAGGACCAGGTGGCCACTCTCCAGGCCGACGTGGACCGGCTGCACCACGATCCCCTGCTCCCCGACGACCTCACCATCGGGGCCTTCGTCTACGACGTCGAGACCGGCGCCCTCACCCCCCTCGCCTGAGCGATCCTCACCCGGACTCCGGTCGCCCTGACGACCACTGTCCGGGTGAGAACGCGAGATCCTGCAGGAGGTCGGCCAGCTCGGCGGGGCGAGCCAGCATCGGGGAGTGGGAGCCCCCGATGATCTCCGGCTCGATCCCCAGTCGCTCCTTCGCCATCCGCACCTGCCAGGCGGGGTCCATGATCCGGTCGTCCGAGCAGGCCACGTAGCCCATGGGCACGTCCGGGTAGGCCGTCAGCGGCCAGTCCTCGGACACCGGCTTCCACTGCTGGCCCCGCAGCGCACCGACGGCGCCGTCGAGCAGGGCCTCCGGGACGTCGTGGTAGAAGGCCGCGATCGCGCCTTCCCGGTCCCATCGACTGGCGCCGTCCTCCCCCGCGCTCTGGTGGGCGGCGGTCAGTTCCGGGAAGCCGGCGCTGAAGGCCTCGGCGCCCAGCCCTTCCCCCGCCGGTCGCCCGGGCGCAGGCAGGATGGCGGCGACGAAGACGAGGGCGGCCACCGGGCGTCGGTCGGGGATCAGCGGGATGGTCAGACCACCGAGGGAGTGGCCGACCACGACCACCGGCTCGTCGAAGCCCGCCGCGGCCTCGACGACGGCGGTGGCGTAGTCCGCCAGACCGGCGTCGGGGTCCTCACAGGGCAGGTCGACGGCGACCACTCGCTCGCCCCGGGCCTCGAGCTCGTCGACCAGGGGCTGCCAGCACGCCCCGGCGTGCCAGGCCCCGTGGACCAGGACGAAGGGCGGGCTCAAGAGACCTGCTTCTCCTGGCCCTCCCAGTACGGCGCCCGGAGCTTGAACTTCTGCAGCTTGCCGGTGGCGGTGCGGGCCAGCTCGTCGCGGAACTCGATCGACGGTCGGGCACTTGTAGTGGGCGAGCCGGTCGCGGCAGTGGGCGATCAGCTCGGCCTCGGTGGCCTCGGCGCCCGGGCGCCAGCACGACGAGCGCCTTCACCGTCTCGCCCCACTTCTCGTCGGGCACGCCGATCACCGCGACCTCGGCCACGGCCGGGTGCGGAGACAGACGGCGTCCTCGACCTCGATCGACGACACGTTCTCGCCGCCGGAGATGATCACGTCCTTCTTGCGGTCGGAGATCGTCAGGTAGCCGTCGTCGTCGATGGTGCCGCCGTCGCCGGTGTGGAACCAGCCGTCGACGATCGCCTCGGCCGTCGCCTCGGGCTGCTCCCAGTAGCCGTCCAGCACGAGGTTGCCGCGGGCCAGCACCTCGCCCTGGTCGTCGATCGCGCATCCGCACGCCGAGCGCCGGCGCGCCGGCCCGGCCGAGCCGCTCGGCCCGCTCGGCCGGGCGAGAGGTCGTCCCACTCGGCCCGCGCCGCGGTTCATCGTGAGCAGCGGCGAGGTCTCGGTGAGGCCGTAGATCTGGATGAACTCCCAGCCGAGCTCGGTCTCGACCCGCTCGATGGTGCGCGTCGGCGGCGGCGCGCCGGCCACGACGATCCGGGCGCGGCCGCGCCCGGGGATCGGGCCGTCCCACGTCGGCGGCGGCGTCGAGGACAGCGTCGACCACGGCCGGCGCGCCGCACAGCAGGGTGACGCCGTGCGCGCTCGACGCGGCGCAGGATCTCGGCGCCGTCGACCTTGCGCAGCACGACGTGGCGTGCCGCCCATGCCGGTGACGGCGTACGGCATGCCCCAGCCGTTGCAGTGGAACATCGGCAGCGTGTGCAGGTAGACGTCGCGGTCGCTCGACGCCGGCCTGCCAGCCGAAGGTCGTGGCGTTGAGCCAGAGGTTGCGGTGGGTCAGCTGCACGCCCTTGGGCCGGGCCGTCGTGCCGCTCGTGTAGTTGATGGTCGCGGTGGCGTCCTCGTCGGGCGTCCCACGGCCGCGGCTCGGCGCCGTCGAGCCGAAGAGCGCCTCGTCGCTCTCGGCGCCGATCACGAAGCGGTGCTGGCGCGGTCACGCCGGCGAGGTCGTCGTCGAGCTCGGGGTCGACGAGCAGCACCGACGCCCCGCAGTGCTCGACGATGTAGCGCGACCTCGTCGGCGTCGAGCCGGAAGTTGATCGGCACGAGGATCGCGACCCGAGCCGCTGACGCCGAAGAACGACGTGAGCAGCCGGGCCGAGTTGTGCGACACGATCGCCACCCGCTCGCCCACGCCGACGCCGAGCGCGTCGAGCGCCGGCCGCCTGCGCCCGGGCCTTGGCCGCCACCTCGCGCGTAGGTGATCGCGCCCCAGCGACGGGCCGGCTGGTCGGGCTCGTCGACGACGCCGACCCGGTCGCCGTAGACCAGCTCGGCCCGCTCGAGGAAGTCGTTGACGGTCAGCGGCACCTTCATTCGGGCTCTCCCTGCTCGCGGCCGTCGCCAACGTAGTCCTGGTACCGGAGGGGTGGTGACCCCCCGAGACCGGGTGGGTGCACCCCCCCTTGCGCCGAGGGCGGATCCGGGGGACAACGGTGCGGTGAGATCCAGCCGCGGCGTCGTGGCGTACACGGTGCGGGCCGAAGCGCGGCGACGCTGGCCCACCTGGCTGGCCCTCGGCCTCCTGGTCGGGCTGGCGGCCGGCGCGCTGGGCGCGGCCGCGGCGGGGGCTCGCCGAACGGAGTCCGCGTACCAGGACCTCCGCCGGGAGACCGATGCGATGGACGCGGCCATCTTCTTCGCCTGCAACCCCCAGCGCGCCCCTGCCTGCCCCGACACCGTCGAGGAGATCCGCGCCCTCCCGGGGGTCGCAGACGCCGCGCTGTTCCTGAGCCCACAGGTACCGGTCACCGACGCCGACGGTCGACTCGTCCAGCTCCAGGACGACCCGTGCTACAGCGGCTCCGGCGGCCTCCAGCTCCTCGTGCCGCGCGGCCCCGAGTTCGGCTCCACCATGGCCCGAGTCCGCATCCTGGAGGGTCGCGCCGCGGACCCGACTCGGGCCGACGAGGTCGTCATCGCGCCCCTGATCGCCGACGAGTTCGACGTCGAGGTCGGCGACCACCTCTTCGTCAACTTCCCCACTGACTGCCAGGACCCCCGTGAGGACTGGCCTGAGCCGGTCGAGGTCCGGGTCGTCGGCATCGGCCTCTCCGCCATCGAGGTGCCGCCCAAGAACGGCTTCTACCTCCAGGGCCTGCACACCACGCCGGCTTTCGTCGGGCTCCTCCCCGAGGGGCTGGCCGACCTGTCCGACGAGATCGGTGTCCAGCAGCAGGCCGGCGCCGGGGTGGCTCTCCGGCTGGACCCGGGGACCACGTTGGCCGACCTCGCCGACACACCGGGTGTCCCGGACTTCGCCGAGGTGATCACCGCCGACCTCATCGCCGAACCGGTCGACGCCGGGCTGCAGACCGACGCCAACGCCCTGTGGCTGGTCGCCCTCGTCGGCGACCTTGGCCACCCTGGCCGTCCTCGGCCCGACCCTCGCCCGGTTCGCGGGCGAGCTGGCCGAGGAGGACCGCACCCTCGCGGCGATGGGGTGGGGCCGCCCCCAGCGGATGCTGCGCGGGTGCGGCCCACGGCACGGTCGTCGCCCTCGGTCGCCGTGGCGACCGCCGTGGTGGTCATGGCGTTCGCGTCCCGCTGGACGCCCATCGGTGACGCCCGCACCATCGAGCCCGATCCCGGCATCGAGGTGGACCTGCTGGTCCTCCTGCTGGGTGCGGTCGGTCTGACGGTCCTCGTCGTGGGCTTCCTCGCCCTCCTCGCCCGCCGCTCGACCCGGCCCCCCACTCGGCCCCGCCAGACGCCCCGTGGCCGGCCCTGGCCGCCCGCCTCGGCCTTCACCCGCCGGCCGTCCTCGGCATCCGCATCGGTCTCGAACCCGCCCGACGGCAGGCACCGATCCGCTCGACGGTCCTCGCCGTCGCCGTCGGCACCGCGGCGGTGATCGGGGTGCTGGCCTACACCAGCAGTGCCCAGTACCTGCGCGAGCACCGCGAGCGCCTGGGGGTGCCCTGGGACGACTTCGTCTACCTGTCGGAGACCGAGAACAGCGCGGACGTGCTCGCCCAGGCCCGGGAATGGCCGGAGGTCGAGGCGGTGAGCGGGGTGCTCTACTTCACCCCCGGCCTGATCCTCGGCCCGAACCACGTTCCCGGCCGGGTGCTGGCCATCGACACCGGCGTCGACGCGGTCAACCCGACGGTCATCGACGGCCGCGCCCCCGCACCGACGACGAGATCCTGATGAGCCCCCTCCTGGCGGGGGACCTCGGCGTCGGCGTCGGCGACCTCGTCGACACCACCATCGAGGTCGAGGTCTTCGGCGAGGACGGGCCGGAGATCATCACCGCCGGGCCGTTCCCGCTGGAGGTGGTGGGGACCGGTCCGGTCCCCCTCGGCGACGGGAACTTCGACCAGGGCACGGTCATGACCGTCGACGGCCTCGTCGCCCACTACCCGCCCGAGGCCATCGACCCCGAGGACCGCGGCCGGGTGGACTTCCTCGCCATGGTCCGGGCCCCGGGCACCACCGACGAGCAGATCGTCCGGCGCCTCACCGCGGCCGGTGTCGACTTCGACCCCGACGAGTTCGACCTCGAGTTCATCCTCCAGAACATCGTCTCCATCGACCGGACGAGCACGGAGTCGGCGCCCGACCTGCTCGGCCTGTTCATGGCCGCCCTGGCGGCCCTGGTGCTGGTCTACGGCGTGAGCGTCTCGGTCGACCGCAACCGCCACGACTTCGCCGTCGCCCGGGCGCTCGGGATGAGCCCGCGCCTCCAACGCCGCACGGCCCGGTGGGCCGGAACCGCCTTCACCGTCGCCGCCCTCGCCGTCGCCGTTCCCGTGGGCCTGGTCGTCGGACGGCTGACCTGGCGGCGCTACGCCGAGGGCCTCGGCGTCGTGCCCGATCCGGTCGTCCAGGCCCACGAGGTCGTGGTCCTCGGCCGCCGCCGCCCTCCTCCTGGCCGCGGTCGTGGCCACCCTGACCGCGCGATGGCTGGCCCATTCGGCGACCGGCAGCGTCCTGCGCTCGGAGTAGCCCGCCGTCCGGGGCCCCGTGGACCGTGGTCCTAGGGTCTCGCCATCCCGAGTTGGCTGACCCCTGAGCAGTACGCCGTCCTGGAGGCGGCCGTCGACCGGCTGATCCCGCCGGACGACGATGGCGCGCCCGGGGCGAGGGCGACGGGGGTGGCCGACTACGTCGACGGGCTCCTCGGGGCCTTCCTCGTCGACCCGCCCCGCATCTGGGCGGGCGGGCCGTTCTCGGGCCGCCATGGCGGCGCGGCCGGCTTCGAGGAGTTCCTCCCCCTCGGCGCCGTGGAGGAGCTGGCCTGGCGGACCCGCATCGAGGGCAGCCAGGGCCGCGCCGGAACGCGAGTTCAACGGACCCGTGGTCGGCCTCCAGCAGCGCTACACCGAGGGCCTCGACCGGCTCGGCGGCGACTTCCCGGCCCTCGACCCCGACGCGCAGGACGCCCGCCTGGCTGAGGACCCCGCCTTCTCCCGTCTGCTCTACGAGCACGCCTGTGAGGGGATGTACGGCGACCCGGTCTACGGCGGCAACCGCGAACGGCGCCGGCTGGGTCGCCATCGGCTTCGGCGGCGACGTCCAGCCCCGGGGCTAGACCGACGACGAGGTGCGCACCGGTGAGTGACCTCGACGCCGACGTGGTGATCGTGGGCAGCGGGCCCGGCGGCGCGACCTTCGCCGACGTCCTCACCGAGGCGGGCTGGTCGGTCATCATGCTCGAGAAGGGCCGCAACCACCTCCTCGACCTCGAGCCGCCGTACGGGCTGAAGGGCGAGTTCTCCAACGACGAGATCAAGTTCGCCCAGCGCCACTTCCTCGGTCCCGATCCCCTGCGTCGAGCCCCGCACCTTCCGCCGCACCGAGGCCGACGGTGACCGCCTCTACACCGGCGACGTCAACAACCTGCCCTCGACGGTGGGCGGTGGCGGCTTCCACGCCGACGGCAAGCTGCCCCGCTTCCGCGAGGAGGACTTCGCCCTCCTGGACGCCCGGGGCCCGGTCGACGGGCGCCGACGCTCGCCGACTGGCCGCTCGACTACGCCGAGCTCGAGCCCCACTACGCCGAGGCCGAGCGCCTCATCGGCATCGCCGGTGACGCCGAGGGCCAACCCGTTCGCGGCCTGGCGCTCCGGCCCCTACCCGATGCCGCCGGGGCCGGACATGTTCGGCGCCGTCCTCAGCGCCGAAGCCGGCCGAGCGTCGGGGCCTGCACCCCTACCGGGCGCCCACGGGGGCCAACACGGTCGCCCTACGACGGCCGGCCGGCCTGCAACAACTGCGGCTTCTGCGCCTTCGGTTGCCCGATCGACGCCAAGGGCGACCCGGTGGCCTCGCTGCGGCGGGCCCTGCTGACCGGCCGGGCCGAGATCCGCCCCGAGGCGTACGTGACCGACGTGCTGGTCGACGCCACCGGCCGACGGGCCACCGGCGTCGCGCTACCTCGACGCCGAACGCCGTCACCACGAGGTCCGGGCCGCCCACGTCGTGCTGGCGGCCGGGGCCTTCGAGACGCCCCGCCTGCTGCTGCGCAACGGGCTCGGCAACTCCTCGGACCTCGTCGGCCGCTACCTCACGTACCACTTCCAGACCTTCACGGTCGGCGGCTTCCCGTTCCGACTGCACGGCGAACGGGGCCGGTGCGTCACCCACCTCATGGACGACCCGATCGTGCCCGGACCGGCCGAGGACGCGGCCGCCCGCGCGGCCGGCCTGCCGTGGATCCGGGGCGGCATCGTCGAGCACGGCTCCTCGACCCTGCCGATCCAGGAGGCCCGCAACCACCCGCCGGGCCCGCCAGCACAACCGCGGCCGATGCGGCGACTCGGCGCTGCGGGACGGCTGTGGGTCTTCACCATGCAGGGCGAGGACCTGCCCCAGGCCGCGCAACCGCATCGACCTGGACCCGACGGTGGTGCGACGCCTGGGGGTTCCCCGCCGGCCGGGTCACCTACGCCCCGCACCGCCACGAGCTGGTGGCCTCCGCCCACTGGGCGCCGCTCCTCGAGGCGGTGATGCTCGACGCCGGCGCCGAGTGGTCGTTCTCGAGCACCTCGCCGCCGATCGGCGACCTCGATCCGGCCCTCGAGCACCCCCTCGGCCTCGCCCCGGCGTCCAAGCACGTCATGGGGACCTGCCGCATGGGCCAGGACGCGGCGACCAGCGTGGTGGGTTCCGAGGGCCGGTTCCACGACATCGAGAACCTGCTCTGCGCCGACTCCTCGGTCTTCGTGACCTCGGCCGGCTACAACCCGACGCTGACCATCGTGGCCCTGGCCCATCGTGCCGCCTCCCTCCTGTGTGGGAGGCCGATCCCCGGGCCAACGGTGTCCACTCGCTGAACCTCAGCCGGTCGCGGCCGATGGGTCAGCGTGGGACCCTCCCGGACGCTCGCGTGGTCATGTGCCGCGGTCGCGATGATCGCCTTCGGCCTCGTCGTGAACCTCGCGCCCGACACCCAGTTGGCGCTGCTCGTCGATGACATCGGCACCACGTCCGCCGCCGCGCTCGCCGCGGTCACCTGCCTGTGGTTCTCCCTGCCCGGCTCCGGGCCGTACAACCCGACCGCAGCCCGGACCCGACGAGGTTGGCGCTTCGTCGGGCTGGCCTGCGCCTCGTGGGCCGCGGGCAACGCGGTGTGGGCCGTCTACGAGCTGGTCCTCGACCGGGACGCCCCGTTCCCGTCCCCCGCTGACATCGGCTATCTCGGCTTCGTACCGCTGGCGCTGATCGGGATCGTCCTGCTCGGGCCCTCGTTCCGCACCGTCGGCACCTTCAAGCGCACGATGGACGTGATCCTGATCACCGTCGGCCTCGGTGGGGTGGGCTGGATCCTGGTGCTCTCACCCGTCGCCGCCAGCACCGAGGGCGTCCTCGAGCAGGGCCTCTCGCTGGCCTATCCCATCGGCGACCTGGTGATGCTGGCGGTCACGCTCTCGGTGATCACGGTCACCCGTGGGCGAGGTCGGGCCCTCACCCTCCTGCCTCTCGGCCTGATCTTCTTCGCCCTGGCCGATGCCTCGTTCGCCTACATGACCGCGACCGGCCAGTACACCAGCGGCGACCTGACCGCGTGGGCCTGGTTCGGCGGCTTCCTCCTCATGGCCTTGGCCGCCGGCCCACCCCCACCACCCGTCGAGGTCGATCTCGCCGAGCAGCACTGGTTCGCGGAGATCGTCACCAATTTCCCGGCCATCGTCGTCGGGGCGGTCGTGGTCGATCAGCAGCTGGACGACGGCTCGGTCTCGGCCACGACCATCGGCCTGATCCTGGTGGTCGGCGTGCTCAACGTGGCCCGCCACCTGGCCTCGTCCCGCCAGACCACGAGCCTCAACCGTGTGCTGGCCGAGAAGGTCCGCGCGCTGCAGGCCGAGCGGGAGCGGACCCACCTGGTCATCGACGAGGCCCGGGACCCCTACGTCGAACTGGACCGGGACGGCCACATCATGGTCTGGAACGGTCCCGCCGAAGCCGTGTTCGGCTGGAAGGCCGAGGAGGTGCTGGGCCGACCCATCACCGACATCGTCCCCGAGGACAACCGGGAGGGCTCCGAGCGTCGGATGGCCGAGTTCGTCGCCACCGGTGACGCCTCCATCTGGGACGAGGGCGTCGACGTGCGGTACCTGCGGCCCGACGGCTCCGAGGTGCCGATCGAGATCGCGGCCTGGCACACCGGCGAGGATGACGCCTACCGGGTCCACGCCTTCGTGTGGGACATCAGCGAGCGACTGGCCGAGCAGGCGTTGCTCGAGGCCAGCGAGGCCAAGTGGCAGGCGCTGGTCCGCCACTCGTCGGACATGACCATCGTGCTGGACGCCGAGGGGCGTCTGGCCCAGGAGGTGCCGACCACCCGGACCCTGCTCGGCTACCGGGACCACGAGAACCACGGGCGCCACTTCGCGGACCTGATCCACCCCCAGGACCTCGAGCGGGTGGCCGACCGCTTCGCCCTGGTGCTGGCCCAGCCGGGCCACCAGGAGCGGGAACGGGTCCGGATCCGGCGCTTCGACGGGGGTTGGGCGCACGTGGAAGCGATCGCCACCAACCTGGTCGACGAGCCCAGCATCCAGGGGGTGGTCTGCAACCTGCGGGACATCACCGAGCAGGTCGCCGCCGAGGACGAGCTCAAGCGCCAGGCCCGACGCGACCCCCTCACCGGCCTGCCCAACCGCAACCTGATGACCGCGGCCCTGGCCAAGATCTGCACCGAGGCCCAGGAGGGCCATGCCGCACTCCTGCTCATGGACCTCGACGGCTTCAAGGACATCAACGACGGCCTCGGCCACGACGTCGGGGACCAACTGCTGGTGGAGATCGGTCACCGCCTGGACCGGGTCACCCGCGCCGACGACCTCGTCGCCCGGCTCGGTGGCGACGAGTTCGCCGTCCTCCTCAACCGCCTCCCCGCCTTCCACCATGCGGCCGCCATCGCCGAGAACCTGGGGGGGCTGGTCCGGGAGCCGATACGCCTCGGCGACGTGACCCTCGAGGTCGGCGTCAGCATCGGCATCGCCGGCTGTGGCACCGGCGACGATCCCCTCGCCGTGCTCCAGCGGGCCGACGTGGCCATGTACCGGGCCAAGCGCCAGCGCACCGGACACGCCGTCTACGGCAGCGGCGACGACGAGGAGCGGCGCAACAGCGTCAAGGTCGCCGCCGAGCTCCGGCAGGCCATCGACCGGGGCGACCTCGTCGTGCACTACCAGCCGAAGATCGAGCTGAGCACCGGCCTGGTCGACTCCGTCGAGGCCCTCGTGCGCTGGCAGCACCCGACCCGGGGCCTCCTCCCGCCCGACGAGTTCATCGCCCTGGCCGAACGCACCGGCCTCATCCGGGACCTCACCGCCAAGGTCGTCGCCGCCGCGCTCCGCCAGTGCGCCACCTGGCGGGCCGAGGGCCTGGACCTCCCGGTCGCGGTCAATCTCTCCCCGCGGGTCCTCGGCCAGACCGACCTGGTCAGCAGCGTCCGTCAGGCCCTGCTGGACGCGGGCGTCCCGCCCGGAAGACTCACCCTCGAGATCACCGAGTCGGCCTTCCCCGAGAACACCCGCATGCTCACCCGCACCCTGGACCAGCTCGGCGCGCTGGGCGTGCGCCTGTCCGTCGACGACTTCGGCACGGGATGGTCATCGCTGTCCAAGCTCAAGGAGCTCCCGGTCCAGGAGCTCAAGATCGACCGGTCGTTCGTCTTCGCCCTCGCCGAGGACGCCACCGACCACTCCATCGTGCGCACCATCCTGGAGCTGGCCCGGTCCCTCCACCTGACCGTCGTGGCCGAGGGGGTCGAGACCGAGCCGGTGCGCGACCTGCTCGAGAAGCTCGGCTGCCCCCTCGCCCAGGGCTACCTGTTCTCTCACCCGCTGCCCGGCCAGGAGCTCACGGGTTGGATCCTGCAGCGTGACCGGGCCCGCCGTCTACCTGCAGGTGAGTCCGAGTCAGAGTCCTCCCGTCCCCATTGAGGCGGGCTCACGGATCGAAGCCGCTCTGACTCCTCGGTCGTCCCCCCGGTCCGCTGTAGGCCAGCCCGTAGCGCGGCGGCCGTTCCCACTCGATGGCGGGTAGGCCGGCCCGAGCCACGGCCCAGGCGTCCATGAGCCGGTCCTCGGCCCCGTAGTCGAAGGGATCGGTCAGCACGGTCTCTTCCGGGCCACCGGCCTCGGGCGGGTGCTCGGCCAGCCACTGGGCGGTGAGGGCCACCGCCTCGCGGGCGGGGGTCACGTCCTGGTAGCCGAGGCGGCGCTTCAGCCGACTCAGGTCGAGGACCCGATGGGTGGGCAGCGGTTGGGTGAGCAGCGGTCGGGCGGGGACGGCCAGGTCGTAGGGCATCGACACCAGCTCCAGGGCGGCGCCCAGGGCGGCGGCGACCACCTCCACGACCTGACGGACCGACAGCACCTCTTCGTCCCCCGCGTTGAACAACGTGCCCGCCGCGGCCTCGGGCTGGTCCACCGCCAGGAGCACGGCGTGGGCCAGGTTCCGGGTGTAGCCGTGGTGGTGCAGGGTCAGCCCGTCGTCGGCCACCACGATCCGCCGGCGGCCGTCGAGGACACGGCGGACCACCGACCACTCGCGGGGCACCAGTTGATAGGGCCCGTAGGCGTACGGATAGCGGACATGGGTCGCGGTCGGGTGGTGGGCGAAGACCGCGGCCTCGGTCCGCGCCACCCGGTAGCCCTTCTCGTCCTCCGACGGATCGCCGACGACCGGCGCGTCCTCGTCGACCGGCACGGCCAGCCCGGCCGGTTCCTGCAACCACGGGTTCATCCACCCGCGGATGGCGGGCACCCCTCCGACCGAGACGAAGCGATCGGTCCGGCCCACGGTCAGCTCCACGATCCGGCGCAGGCGGCCGTACATGGCCACGACCAGGTCCTCCTGACGCCCCTCCAGTGCCCGGGCCAGGTCCTCGGCGTCGTAGGGGTCGTGATGCAGGTGCTCGACGACGTCGGGGGTCTCGGCCCGCTCGTGGGTGCCGCGGTGCAGGATCGTGACGTCCCACCCGCGGTCGAGCAGCCCCTGCACGATCCACACCCCGGTGGGTCCCGTACCCCCGATCACCAGCGCCCGTCGCCCCATCAGCGCATTCTGGCCGCGCCCGGGACGAGACGGGGTCGCCGGTCTACGCTCGTGCTCTCAGCCGTAGAGCCGGAGGTGGATCAGCATGGGCCTGTTCAAGAAGCTCCAGGACGCCGTCGTCCCGACCGACCCCGAGGCCGTGGCGGCCCAGCAGCGGGCCATGGGCATCGACACGGCGGCCTTCGGCGGCCCGTCGAATGCCGCGGTGAGCGCCGACGACCCGATCTTCGCCCCGATCGAGGGCATCAGCCTCGAGGAGTACGCCCGCATCGCCAAGATCGGGTCCAACCAGGGCGTGACCGACGAAGCGGGGATGAACGCCATCGCCGCGGCCGAGGGCCACGACGCCGCCGCCTGGAACGCCGCGGTCAAGGGATGGATCGACCGCATGGGTCAGAACATGGCCATCGGCCAGGCCTTCCGCAAGCACTTCGACGCCGCCTGATCCAGCGTCCCTGAGCCCCGCCGGCGCTCGCCGGCGGGGCCCGACCATCAGGCCGGGATGAAGAAGGTCGTCACGCCGTCCGGATCGGCATCCGGGATCCGGCCCGTGTCCCGCACCCGGTAGACGTCGCCGTCGGGCCCGGTGAGGGTCGCGTCCACCAGCGAACCCGTGTCCTCGGCCAGGGTGTCGGCCACGAACAGGTAGAAGCGGATGTCCTCCGAGGGCGGGAAGGCGTTGGCGCAGTCGGCCAGCTCCACGTCGATCTGCAGGCCCGGCTCGCTGTTCGACGCATCCGGCGTCGCCACCTGCTCCTGGCAGAGGATGTTGTCGCCGGCGTCGACCGCACCGACCTCGACCGAGAGGTCCCCGGCGTAGGGGTGGTCGATGGTCACGCTCAGCTGCGGGGCGCCGCCGCCCGGCGACGAGGTGGGCTCGGCCCGCTCCCCGTCGGTCAGCAGGACCAGGCCCGCCGGGGTCGTTGTCCGGGATCGTGGCGGGCAGGCCGTCGAACTCGATCGCGTCACCATCGGGACCGGTCAGGGTCAGGGACTCGACGGTCCCCTCGTCGACCGCGGCGGTGTCGATCACCTGGACGAACCAGCGGGTCTCGTCCGAGGGCGGGTACTGGTCGGCACAGTCGGACATGTCGATGCTGCCCGAGAGCCCACCGTCGCCGGCGTCGGAGGAGTCGGGGGCCAGGACGTCCACCGAGCAGAGGACATCGCCGCCGTCATTGTCGGCGGTGCCGGCCCGGATCGAGAGGTCGCCCACATAGGAGTGGGCGATCTCGATGTCGAAGGTCGGACCATCGCCCTCACCACCGTCGGGCAGGTCCGGGGTGTCCGGACCGGTCCCCGAGCCGTCGACGAACACCGTGGTGCCCGCCGGGTCGTTGTCGGTGATGGGCAGCGGGAGACCCGGCGCCTCGTAGGGGTCCTCGCCGTCGTAGACGGTGAACGAGTCGATCTGGCCGGTGTCCTCGGCCAGGGTGTCCACGGCCTGCAGGTACCACTGCTGATCTTCGGACGGCGGCATGAGCTGGCCGCAGTCGGTGTCGCTCAGGTCGGTGAGGCCGGTCAGGTTGTCCTCGCCGTCGGCCTGGTCGGGCGAGTGGAGGCTGACCGGGTCACACAGGTCCTGGCCGTCGGCGTCCACGACACCGACCACCACGTCGAGGTCACCGCGGTAGGAGTGGGAGATCTCGAAGGCCACGGCCGGTACGCCCTCTTCGGGCTCGGGGAGGTCGCCGTTGGGGTCCATCGTGCCGCCGCCGCCCCCGACCAGGCCATGGGCCTCGAAGGCGGAGGTGATCAGCTCGGCGTCGTCACCACCGGCGACGGCGTCGTTGGCCGAGATGAAGGCGGCCGCGATGTCGGGGAGGGTCGTGCCCTCCACCAGGTAGCCGTGGGAGGTCAGCAGCGTGGTCATGACCCGGTCGGCGGTCTCCTGGCACACGTCGGAGCCGGGGCAGTCCTCGATGGCGATGCCGTCCTCGGCGAGGAGGCCCTCGAAGACGTCCCAGATGGCGCCGGTGTAGATCATGCCGTCGGCATGGACCTCGTTGACCAGGTCGTCGGGGTACACCAGGTCGGTGTCGAGGCGGCGGAGGCACTCCCCCGACTCGGTCCAGGGGAACAGGCACCCCTGGTCGCCGGTGCGGCCGGCCAGGGTCACGTAGTAGGCGAACATGTCGCCGAAGCCCTCGTGGTAGGCGCCGCCCTCGGCGGAGTTCCAGAGGACGGGGGCCATCTCACCGAGCACGGCGTGGCCGTACTCGTGGACGATGCCGCTGGCGTCCTCACCCTCGTTGATCCCGTCGGAGCCGACGCCCATGTGCACGGCCTCGCCGTCCCAGAAGGCGTTGTCCACGGTGTCGGCGTCGACCGCCTCGACCGGGATGGGCCGGTCCCACACGTCACCGAAGCCGAGGCGCTCGAGGTCGCTGTGGGCGGTGTCGATCCAGTAGTAGGCCATCGCGTACTCGAGGCCGGGTCGGGCCCGGCCGGCGGCCCAGGTGCCGTCGGTCTCGACCGGGTACTCGCCGGTGTTCACCGACACGGTGTCCACGTGGTCACCGACCAGCTCGCCGGACTCGTCGACGAGGCCTTCGAGGGGCCGGCCCTCCAGGGTGCTGTTGGCCTCGGCCACGTCCGGGGCGTCGCCGCCGTTCGCGTAGATCGGGTCCGGGATGAAGAGGCAGGCGGACGGGGCGGGGCCCGGGTCACAGGCGTCGTCGTCGGCCTGGAGGCGGGCGGAGGCGGGCAGGATCGTCAGCGCGGCGCGGCGGGGGCTCCAGGGGGCGTGGAGGCTGCGCACCAGGCGGGAGGCCATCGAGTCGTCCACGTCGGTGACCGACCCCGTTCCGGCGTCGACCTTCACCTCCCAGGAGCCCTCGGGATCCGAGGTGACGACCTCGACCAGCCAGGTCAGCGTGAGGTCGGGGCCGTCGGCCACCCAGACCAGCTCGGAGGGGCCGACCTCTTCGGGCGTGCCCTCGACCGCCTTGCTGGCGTTGTCCTCGGCCTCGGCCTCGTCGATCGGATCGACGTCGTCGGCGGGCTCGGCATCGGTCAGGGCGTTGCTGGCCCCCTGGACCTCGTCGTCGTCGAGCACGTGGACGATCAGCTCGGCGCCCACCACCCGGTGGTCGTCGATGAACTGGCCGAAGGTGACGTTGGTGACCGCCGGGGTGCTGGCCAGCTCGGTGAACGCCAGCTGGTCCTTCTGGTCGTCGGACAGGTCGGCCTCGTCGTCGATCCACGCCTGCGCGGCGTCGACCTTGGCCTGCTCCTCCTCGGTGAGGTCCTGGGCCGCCGCCGACTCGCCGGAGCTGTTCTCGCCCCCACCGTCGTCACCGCTGTCATCCGAACAGGCCGGGAGGAGCGACAAGCCGAGGCCCATCAGGACGATCCCCACCAACCACGAGCCCCGCCGCACTGATCGCATCCGCGGACCGTACCGCGTGCGGTAGGTCCAGTGGAGTCGGTGACCGGCGGCCGCGGCGTCCCGGGCCTCGACCCTTCGCTCCCCCCGGCGTACCATCGCGGACGTCGAGGAGGTGGGCATGCGGGTCTGGATCGACCAGGACCTCTGCACCGGCGACGGGCTGTGTGTGGACCACTGCCCCGAGGTCTTCGTGCTCCTCGAGGACGGCATCTCCTACGTCCAGGCCCACGGCGTGGCCCAGAACGATCCCGGCGGCGCGGGAAGCATGGTCACGGTGGCGGCCGGCCTCGACCGCGCTGTCGTCGAGGCAGCGGAGGACTGCCCGGGCGAGTGCATCTTCCTGGAGCCCGATGCCCTCTAGGCCGTCGTGACCACTCGGAACACCGGGAAGTCGGGGGCGGCCGCGGCGAGGGCGTCGGCGTCGCTGTCCTTGTCGAGGTCCTCGAAGAAGCGGCCGACCTCCCAGGCCCAGCGGTCCAGGTAGGCGGCCAGGACCGGACCCTTGTCGGCGTCGGCCAGTTCCTCGGCGACGAAGGACTCGTGGCGCCGGCCCACGGCGAGGGTGCCCTCCCCGGCCGCCCGCAGGTTGCGGACCCACTGGGTGTGGCCCCGGGGGGCGACGAGGTAGCGCTCGCCGTCCAGCTCGAGCAGGTTCACCACGGTGGTGCGCAGCTCGCCGGTGGTGCGGCCCCGCACCGTGAGCCGACGGGCGCCGGCCACGCTGATGCCGCGGCGGACCAGCCAGCCCACGAAACGGTTGAAGGCCAGGTCGAGCCCCGCGGGGTCGGAGGTAGCGGGGGGCGTTGGCCGTGGCGTCGACGGTGGTGGACATGGGATCTCCTCGTTTGCGGTGCGTGAGCACCGTTCCTGTTTGTGAGCAGTGCTCACATTACTGAGAGCGATGCTCACTGTCAAGAGCACTGCTCACATCTCTGTGGCATGCTGGAGCCATGACCGGACAACGAGAGCGGGCCCGCCGGGCCGTCCTGGAGGAGATCACCGTCGAGGCCCGCCGGCAGTTGGCCCGGGACGGCGCCGCCGGGCTGTCGCTGCGCTCGGTCGCCCGGGAGCTGGACATGGTCTCCTCCGGCATCTACCGGTACGTGGCCAGCCGAGATGCCCTCCTGACAATGCTGATCGTGGCCGGCTACGACCGGCTCGGCGCGGCCCTGGAGCAGGCGGCCGGAACGGGGTCGGCCCGGGAGCGCTGGCAGGCGACCGGCCGAGGCCTTCGCCTCTGGGCCGGGGCCAACCCCCACGAGTACGCCCTGCTCTACGGTTCGCCCGTCCCCGGTTACGCCGCGCCCCAGGACACGATCGACCCCGCGACCCGGGTCTACGCCGCCCTGGCCGAGCCGCTCCGCAGGGCCACCCCGCCGGTCAGCCAGCCGGCGCTCACCGGGGCGCTGGCCGAGGACGGCATCCGCCTGGCCGACGCCCTCGATCTCGCCATCTCCCCGGAAACGGCGATCGCCCTCCTGGGGGCCCTGGGCACGGTGTTCGGCTTCGTCTCCCTCGAGCTCTTCGGCCACACCCACAACGTGGTCACCGACCACGAGGCGTTCTTCACCCACCACCTCGAGGCCTTGGCCGACCGCTTCGGCCTGTGAGACCTCTGAACCTTCACCCGAACGGGTAGGTCGCTCCCCGTGCCCGACATCGCCCCGCCGCGCCCCGACTCGCTCCTCGGGGGCCGGTACCGACTCGTCCGCCGCTGCGGGATCGGGGGCATGGGCGAGGTCTGGGAGGCCGAGGACACCGTTCTCGAGCGCCGAGTGGCGGTGAAGCTGGTCACCGGCGACCAGCGCCACGATCCCGCGGTGCTCGCCCGCTTCGAGCGGGAGGCCCGCACAGGGGCCCGACTCGTCCACCCCAACCTCGCCACCGTCTACGACTACGGCGAGGCCGACGAGGGCGCCTACCTCGTCATGGAGCTGCTGGCGGGAGAGACGCTGGCCGAGCGACTCCACCGCGGACCGCTGCCGGCCACCGAAGCGGCCGCCGTCGTGGCCGAAGCCGCGGAGGCGCTGGCCGTGGCCCACGCCGCCGGGGTGACCCACCGGGACGTGAAACCGTCCAACCTCATGCTCACCGGCGACGGGACCAAGGTGATGGACTTCGGCATCGCCTCGGGCGAGGGTGAGCCCCTGACCGCCACCGGGCTGGTCATCGGCACCGCCGACTACCTCGCGCCCGAGCGGGCCCGGGGACAGACCAGCGGTCCCGCTGCGGACGTCTACGCGCTGGGTGCGGTGCTGGTGGAGGCCATCACCGGCGCGAGCCGCGCCTTCCGCGGCGAGACCCCCGCTGATGTGGCACGGGCCCAGGTCCACGCCGAGCCACCCGACCTCCGCCCGATGGCCGATGTCCCGACCCACATCGCCGACGCGGCCGCGGCCACGCTCGCCAAGGACCCCTCCGCCCGACCCTCCACGATCACGTTGGCCGCCCGGTTGCGGGACCCCGGAGCGTCGGTGGGGGCGGCGACCACCGTCGCCGTCGCCTCCGCGTCGGCACCGACCACGACCTTCCCGCCGGTCGAGCAGCCGGCCATGGGTCCCCCTGCGGGAGGACCCCCCCGGTCCAGCGGGCGGGGCCCGTGGCCCATCGTGCTCGGCGTCCTCCTCCTCCTGGCGGTGGCGGCCGGCGCCGGCCTCCTCCTGACCGACGACGGCGAGGAGTCCGACCGGCCCACAGGCCCCTGCCGCCTCGACGGCGCCGGCGGTCATCGCCACCACGACACCGACGGTGGTCACCACCGTCCCACCGGCCCCGACGGCCGCGCCCCCGACCACGACGACGCCGCCGCCGACCACGACGCCGCCCCTGAGTGCTCCGGAGCCGTCCGACGAGGCGCTCGCCGGCGCGGCGGTCACCTACATCGAGACCGTCGCGGCCGGGGACTTCGACACGGCATGGGCCCTCACCTCACCCGAGTTCCAGGCCACCCAGGACCGGGCGTCCTGGGAGGGCTTCTGGAGCAGCTTCGACACCATCGAGCTCGACGGTGACCCCCGGGTGAAGGGTCGGGACGCCCGAGTCGACCTGCCCCTGCTCTTCGACGGTCGTAACGAGCGCTACCGGATCGAATTCGTCCCGGGCCCGGACGGCACCTGGCTGGTCGACGGTCCCGTCGGGCGCTGACCCCGCCGTCAGCCGATCTCGGCCTCCTCCCCCGGAGATGGCCATCCGGTGACATCCACCACCACGGTCGTCTGTTCGCCACCCGGGCCGTGAGCAGCGCCCTGGACCCCGACCTGCGGGGGAGATGCTCCCCTCGTTCGGGGGGATGCGGACTCTGATCCTTGGTGCCGGGGTAGTTGCCTCACCGATCCTCAGGAAGCACTCCCTTGCCCGACCCCCTTATCGCCGACGCACCGCGAGCCACGACCGACCCGGTCCAACGGCTCGGTTTCGGCCTTTTCTCCTTCTTCTTCTTCTCGCTGGCGATCCTCGGCGCTCTGTTCGTCACGGCCGACGGGGTCGACTCGAGCGTGGAGACCCCGGCTCCCGTCGCCGTCGCCGACGGACCCTGACCTCTCGTGTCACTCGGCCACACCGGGCCGAATGACGCCGGCCTCGTAGGCCAGCATCACCAGTTGCGTGCGGTCACGGGCGTGGAGCTTGGTGAGGAGGCGGCTCACGTGGGTCTTGACCGTCGCGTGGGACATGAAGAGCGTCTCGGCGATCTCGGCGTTGGACCGGCCCCGAGCCACGGCGACCAGCACCTCGTGCTCCCGTGGGGTGAGGCCCTCCAGTCGGACCGGGGACCCAGAGGCGGCGGCAGCCGGCAAGCGCGCGAACTCCTCCATGATCCGCCGGGTGGCGCTGGGCCCGAGCAGCGACTCCCCGGCGGCGATCAGGCGGACCGCGGCGATGAGCTCGTCGGGTGGGGTGTCCTTCAGGAGGAAGCCACTCGCCCCCGCCCGCAGGGCCGCGAACAGGTACTCGTCGAGGTCGAACATCGTGAGGATGAGCACCTTCGTTCCGGCCAGGCGGTCATCGGCGGTGATCCGCCGGGTCGCCTCCACCCCGTCCACCTCGGGCATCCGGATGTCCATCAGGACCACGTCGGGCCGCTCCCGCTCGACCAGATCGACCGCGGCGCGACCGTCCTCGGCCTCGCCCACGACCTCGATGTCGCCCGCCGCCTCGAGCAGCACCGCGAACCCCCGGCGCAACAGGGACTGGTCATCGACGACCGCGACCCGGATCACGCCCGGACCTCGCCGTAGGGGAGGCGGGCGGTCACCCGGTAGCCGCCGCTCGCGGCCCGGCCGGTGTCCAGGGCGCCGCCGTAGAGGCCGACTCGCTCCCGCATGCCCACCAGCCCGTAGCCCCCCGGTCGTCGGCCCGTCGGGCCCCGCCCGTCGTCGATGATCTCGACCTCCAGGCCATCGGGGGCACAGGCCACGTGCACCCATGCCTGGTGCGCCCGAGCGTGGCGCAGGGTGTTCGACAGCGCCTCCTGCACGATCCGGTAGGCGGCCAGGGCCACCCCGGACGGCACCCGGGACCGGTCACCGTCGACGACGAGGTCCACGTCGAGCCCCGTTGCCGCCACGTCCCGGACGAGGCGGTCGAGGTCGGCCAACCCCGGGGCCGGGGCGTACGCCGCGTCGCCGTCGGCGTTGCGCATCGCCCCGAGGAGGCGCCGGATCTCCGCCAGGCTGGACCGACTGGCCCCGGAGATGTCGGCTAGGGCCTGCTTGGCCTCCTCCGGGTCCGTGTCGATGACCTGCAGGCCCACGCTGGCCTGGACGGTGATGACCCCGAGGGAGTGGGCGACGACGTCGTGGACCTCGCGGGCGATGCGCAGGCGCTCGTCGGCGGCCGCCCGCAGCTCGGCCTCCGCCTGGTGGTCCTCCAGTGCGGCGATCCGGTCCCGACGGGACTGGGCGATCCAGCCGAGCAGCATCGCCACCCCGAAGGCACCACACGTCATGAGCAGCTGGGGTGCCCCGAAGCCCCGACTGTTGCCGATGAGGACCACGACGAGGATGACGGCCATCCCGGTCGCGGCCACGATCACCTCGACCAGCGGGCGGTAAGCCGCCACGACGTAGGCCCCGCCCAGGAGCAGGAGCGGAAGGGCCCCTTCGCCGTGGTCGGTCAGCATCCACGCCGCCACCGCGCTGCCGGCGAGGAGGAAGACCCCGACCAACACCCACGCCGGCGCTCGCTCCACCCGCAGGGCGGCCCGGGAGAACGCGGTCGAGGTCACCCGGCGAAAATACCCAACCCCCCGCGCGTGCGCATCGGGCCCCGGACGTACATCTCGGGATGTACCCGGACCGTCGGACAATGGCCGCTCGGCCGACGACGCCGGGCCGGGGGCAGGCGCATCGTCGGGCCATGGAAACGTTCACCGAAACCCCAACCGACGTCGCGGGGGCCGACGAGGCCGTCGTGACGATTCCCCAGTACACCCGCCGGGCGATCCTCGGCATCTGGGCCGCCGCCGCCATCCCGATGGCGGTGCTGGCCTGGGTGGTCGCCCCCGTGCTCTCCTCCACCCTGGACGGCCCGGAGCCGTTCGCCCGGGCGATCATCGCCTCGCTGACCCTCGGGATGGTCTGGCAGTTCGTCCTGGTGGCCGGCCTGGTCCGCATCGAGCAGGGCAACCTCCGTTGGTCCACCCTGCGCGAGGCGCTCTGGCTGAAGGCCCCCCGCAGTCCCCGGACCGGGCGGGTCGGCGGCAAGGTCTGGCTGGTCATCGTCCCGCTGATCTTCGCCTTCGCCGCCGAGGACATCGTGCCGTCGCTGCCCCGGCCGGCCTCCCGTGACCTCGGGCTCTTCCTGGAGTCGACGGCCGGTCAGGACTTCATGCACGGGGCGTGGGGCTGGTTCGCCGTGATGCTGGTCATGTTCCTGTTCAACACCGTGCTCGGCGAGGAGCTGCTGTTCCGCGGCTTCCTGCTGCCCCGGATGAACGGCGCCTTCGGCGACAAGGACTGGCTGGTCAACGGTGGGCTGTTCGCCGGCTACCACCTCCACGTCCCGTGGATGATGCCGGTCATCCTGCTCGACACCTTCGTCCTGGCCTGGCCGGCCAAGCGCTACCGCAGCGCCTGGGTCAGCATCTCGGTGCACAGCGCCCAGAGCGTGTTCTTCGCCATCGCGGTCCTCGGACTCGTCCTGCGCTGACCGTTCCGCCCCTGCTCGTCCGGCCGTCCGCTCCGGTGGACGGCCGGACGTTCGCGTCAGGTCGTGGTCCCCTCCGGTGATGCCGACTCGAGGCCCAGGCGTTGGGCGACCGCGGCGGCGTCGACCCGGCTGGTGACGCCGAGCTTGCGCAGGATGTTCGAGACGTGGACGCTCGCCGTCTTCTCGGAGATGAAGAGCTCCGCGCCGATCTCCCGATTGGTCCGGCCGGCGGCCACCAGGGCCAGCACCTCGGCCTCGCGGGGGGTCAGCCCGAGGCGCTCCACCGAGCCCCCGTCGAGCGCCGCCGCCACCGGTGCCTCGAGGCTGAGGCGGGCCCGGCCGGCCAGCGCGGCGATCTCGTTCTGCAGTGGTGCTGCGCCGAGGGTGGTGGCGTTCTCGTAGGCCTCCCGCAGCGCGGTCGACCCCCGCGCCAGGTCACCGGTGGCGACGGCGGCCTCCGCCTCGCGCAACCGGGCCACGGCGGTCAGCCACGGATCGTGCAGCGCCTCCCAGTGGCCGGCCGCGGCGGCCCAGGCCTCCGAGTCCGGCCCGGTGAGCCGGGTGATGACCGCCGCGGCATGGGCCAGGTTGGCGGCGGCCTCGAGCGCAGGCGATCCGGCCGGCGTCGCGAGGGGCAGGCGGTCGCGCAGGCGGTCGGCGAGCCCCACCAGATCGACAGACCCCCCAGCGGCTCTGGCGTCGAGGGCCTGTTCGACCGCGGCCTCAGCGTGGCACCGCTCGAACCGGGCGACCCAGAGGAGGGCGCCACCGGCGCCTGCCGCGCCGCGCGCCGACGCCTCCACGGCCTGGTCCCAGTCGCCGAGGGCAAGGTGGACGTCGGCCGCCGCCAGGTCCAGGTAGGCCTGGTGGAACCCGTCCACCGGAGGAACGGCCGCCCCGGCCAGCCACTGGCCGGCCTCGTCGGCGTGACCACGGCGGGCCGCGAGCACGGCCCGGACGCACCCGAGGCGCAGGGCGCCCGCCGGGAGGGGATCCCGATCGACGTGCCGAGCCAGCAGCTCGTCGACGTCGGTCCACCGACCCAGCCGGGTCAGGCCATCGGCGGCCAGTGCATCGACGTAGCCGCCGAAGCTGTGGTCGAGGCCGACGCGCTGGACGTAGGCCCGGGTCTCGGCGGCGATCGAGACCACCTCCTCGTAGGAACCGAGGTCCACCAGCGCGAGGCAGAGGTACATCATCGCCAGGGCCTCGGCGTGGGGCGTGTCGGCCGCGGCCACGGCCTCCCGGCTGAGTCGCACCCCCTCGGTCGGGTCACCCCGGGCGCTGCGGACCGCGCCGAGCACCCGACGCGAGGTCCCCCACGCGACGGGGTCAGCAGAAGCGTCCTCGACGAGGTCCGCCACCTCCTCGCACCAGCGCTCGGCGCCGTCGAGGTCCCGGGCCATCAGCGCCGCCTGGGCCAGACCGGCCCGGACCGGGGCCGTCGTCGGGTCGGGGCCGACCTCGGCCAGCAGGGCCGACGCCCGCTCGTACTCGACCGCGCTCTCCTCGAGCCGGCCACTGGCCCACAGGTACCGGCCGAGTCGCTCGTGGCCCCAGGCCTCGCCTCGACTGGGTGGCCCGAACCGGAACGCCAGTTGGCCGAGCTCGGCCGCACGGGGGTTGCCGACCGTACCCGTGGCCAGCTCGGCGGCCTGCCAGAGGCGGTCACCTCGGCGTTCTCCGGCCGCGACCTCCCCGACGTCATCCCACAACGCCAACGCCCGCTCGAGGTGGTGGAGCGCGATGGCCGGCGCAATGGTCGCCGACGCGTCCGCGGCGGCCAACAGGGCACCAAAGGCCTCCACCGGATCCCCGGCGCGGTCCAGGTGGAAGGCGAGAGCGCCCGCGACATCGGCGCTCACCGGCCCGTCTTCGCACGCCTTCCGGATCGCGTCAGCCGCTCCCCGGTGCAGGCGGCGGCGCTCCGAGGGCAGCAGCTCCCCGTAGACGACCTCACCGATGAGGGCATGGCGGAACCCGTAGTCATCGGTGGCCGCGTCCACCACCAGGAGATGACGGTCGACGGCGTCGTGGAGGGCCGACTCCACGGCCAGGTCGTCGAGCTCGAGGATCTGGCGGAGGAGCTCGTGACGGGCCGTCCCGCCGAGGGTGGCCACCACCGCCAGGAGGCGCCGGGTGTCGTCATCGACATCGACGAGGTCCGCGGCGATCAGGTCGGCCAGGACCGCGGGCATCGACTCTCCAGCGAGGTGGGCGGCCAGCAGCTCCTCGGTGAAGAAGGGGTTGCCCTCGCCGCGGGCCAGGAGCTGGTCCACCACGTCAGGGGCTGCTGGATGACCGATGATCGCGGCCGCCCGGGCCGCGACGTCGTCGCGTCCGAGGCCACCCAGCCGGAGCTGCCGCACCGAGGCGATCCGGGCCAGGTCGGCGAGCCGACGCCGGCGGGTGGGGTCGGCGGCGATCTCGTCACTCCGGTAGGTGCCCACGAGCAGGACCCGCTCGTCGACCAGGCTCCGGGCCAGGAACTCGAAGAGGTCCCAGGTGGCCGGATCGGCCCACTGGAGGTCCTCGATGCCGAACACGAACGCATCGTCGTCGGCGAGGCGGGCGAGCAGGTCGAGCACCGGGACGAACGTCGCCCCCGGACCGGCCTGCGGCGCCGACGAGCCGGCCGCCGGCGCCAACCAGTCCGCCACCGCGGCGAACTCCGGCGACGCGGTGACGGCTGCGGGGGCGGTGCGGCGGATCTGACGGAACAGGTCGATGATCGGCGCCAGGGGGATGGCGTCACCGCCCAGGGGCACGGCCCGGCCGAGATGGCGCTCGACGTCACCGCGTCGGGCCCCCTCGTCGACCAGCGTCGACTTGCCGATCCCGGCCTCGCCGCCGAGCAGCAGCACCGACGGCCGTCCGAGGCGAGCCTCGGCCACGGCGGTCTCGATCACGGCCAGCTCGTCGCTCCGCCCGACGAAGCCGGGGTGCGCCCTTCCCTGCGTCACTCCCCTCAGTATCACCGCGATCCCGGGGGCCACCGGCCCTCCGGCCCCCCGCGCGATCTGAGGGGTCGTGCCCGATGCGGCCGGGGGCCCCTTAGCCGCAGGGTGAGGAGCACCCACCGGGACCCCGGAGGGCACGAAGCACCGAGGAGCCGTCATGCACCAGGCAACCCCACACCTGACCGTCAACCGTTCGCACCAGAACCCGTCGCCCCGGAGGCCGACCTTGGCCCTCGCCGCGCTGTGCCTCACTGCCGTCGCCCTGCTGGCGGGCTGCGGGAGCAGCGATCCGACCGCCGCCCCGGCCGCCGCCGGGCCGACCACCGCCACGACCGCCGCGCCGGTGATCCCCCGGTCCGGAATCGTCGACGAGCGGGTCGACGTCGGTGACGGCGCTCGCCTCCACGTCCGGTGCTCAGGCACCGGCACCACGACGGTGGTCCTGATCTCGGGGTTCGCCGAGGTGGGCGACAGCTGGACCTCGGTCCGGCCGGCCATCGCCGAGCAGACCCGGGTGTGCTCCTATGAGCGCTTCGGCATCGGGACCAGTGACCAGCCCCCGTCGCCCCAGACCTTCGCCACCGATGCGGTCGATCTCCGCACCGTCCTCGAGTCGGTCGGCGAGCAGGGCCCCTACGTCGTGGTCGGCCACTCCTTCGGCGGCGCCGAGGCCGTGAGCTTCGCCTCGCAGTTCCCCGAAGACGTCAGCGGCCTGCTGCTGCTCGACGCCACCCCGGTCACCTGGCCGGCCGCCACCTGCGCGGTCCCCCACGACGGCTCCGCGGCCGCCGCCGAGTTCGCGGCGGCCTGTGCCCAGCAGGCGGACCCGTCCGCCAACCCCGAGCACCTCGATGTCCCTGTGGCCTTCGCCGAGGTCGCCGAGATCGACTCGCTCGGCGATGTCCCGCTGGTCGTGGCCCCCGCCGCCGAGCGGGTCTACCCGGGCCTGGGGGCCCGAGCGGCCGCCCACCTGGTCGACGTGTGGAACGACGGTCAGCAGCGCTGGGTGGCGCTGTCCTCCTCGGCCCGCCTGCTCCCGGTCGAGGACACCGGTCACTACATCCAGCTCGACCAGCCCGCCGTGGTCATCGACGAGGTACAGGCGCTGCTGCCCTGACCTGACCTGACCTGACCTGACCTGATCCGATCGGTCCGGCCGGCCGCGACTGCGAGCGGCCGATCGATCGCGTCAGGCGGTGCCGCCGTCGGCTTCGGCGACGCACTCGGGGACCTCGAGGGAGAGCAGGAGCTCGTCGGCCGCATCACCGCTGACCGCCAGTCCGGCTGACGCCAGGTCGAGCGCCGCCTGGTCATCGAAGTGGGCGGCGGCCTGCGCGACCCGAGCCGTCTCCTTGAGGTCGTCGGCGAGGACGTACAGGGCCTCGATGTCGTCCCGGCGTTCGTCGGGGACGGGCACGGCCACGATCGCCCGCAGATAGCGCGGCGGTCGTGGGGTTCACCCGGTCGAACCAGACGGCGGCGGCCGAAAGGGTGTCGGGCGGCGCCAGGTCCTCGGTCAGGGCCTGGAGCCGGGGCTCGTACTCGTCACACACGGCGGCGGTGGCCGTCCGCCAGGCGACCAGCTCCGGGTCCTCGGTGACGGCCGCGGTCTCCGCCGGCACCGTGGTCGGAGGGGGCACGGTGGTCTCGGGCGGGACCAGCGTCGTGCTCGTCGTGGTGGGGGCCGTGCTCGGCGCCGGCACCGTGGTCGTCGCGTGGTACTCCGAGACCGGCACGCCCTCGATCAAGCCGTCCATGCCGGCCGAGTTGTCCTCACCACCGCCGCACGCGACGGCGAGGAGGACCAACGGCACGAGCAGGAGGCCGGACGCGAGCTTCATGTCGCTCCCGTCGGCGGACCGGCCCCGAGATGTAGGCCGAGTCCCAGGTTCAGGGCACGTCGTGCTCCACGGCGGCCAGCGTCGCGGGGGTGACCGCGGCAACTGGCGCGGCCCTCCCGCGACGGAGGCGAACCGCGAACGAACCCAGGCCGTCGGGCCTGGGTTCGTTCGGAACGGGATCCGGATGGCTCAGTTGGTGTCCCGGCGGTAGAGCAGGACGGTGCCGACCACCAGGGCGACCAGGGCGTAGCCCCCGAAGATCAGGGCGTACTGGTAGCGGGCCAGCTCCTGGGCGATGACGACCGGGGGCTCGAAGTTCGCCCCGGCGTCCAGCAGCCGGTAGCCGGCGCTGAAGGGCAGGGCGTGGAGCACACCCTCGGGCAGCGAGGGGGCGAACAGGCTCTCGATCACGAACGCCCACATCAGGAGACCGGAGATGGCCCCGGCGCTGTGGCGCACGATCATGCCGACACCCAGGCCGATGACCGCCGCGGCGGCGATGTAGAGCAGGGCCCACAGCACCCGGGACGCCATGGTCGAGGCATCGCCCACCGGCAGGCCGCCGGCCACGGACCCGGCGAAGCCGGCGACCATGGCGATCGTCCCCAGGGCCACGCCGACGACGATGGCGGTCGTGGTCTTGGCCGTCACCAGTACCCAGCGGGCGGGTCGGGCGGTCAGGGCGCCGGCCAGGGTGCCGTGCTGGGCCTCGCCGGTGAACAGCAGGATGCCGGTGACGATGGCCATCGTGGCGATGAGCGGCAGCGGGTAGATGAAGAGCTCGGACGCCGTGAGGGTGGGGTCACCCTTCGAGCCGGCCAGGCCCCAGGCGAGCAGGCCGGCGATCACCCCGGCCAGGGCGAGCATGACCTTGTTGGTGCGCAGCGAGCGGAACTTGATCCACTCGCTGCGCAGGGCGGCGGGAACCGCCTTCAGGTCGTCGGTGCCGGAGCGGACCGCCGAGCGCTCCCCGGTCGCCCAGGCGGCGGTCGGGTCGGTGGTGGGGGTGAGGGTCGTGCTGATGATGGTCATGGTGGGTTCCTTGGTGCGTGGTGGGTCGGGTGGATGGACGGATCAGGCCGAGGCGAACTCGGCGTAGGCGCTGGTCAGGTCGAGGAGGCTCTCCTCGAGGGTCCGGGAGCCGGCGGTGAGGGCGTCGACGGTGTCGGCGGCCAGCAGGCGACCGGCGCCGACCACGACGAGGTCGTCGGCGAACATGCCGAGCTCACCGATGAGGTGGCTGGACACGAAGACCGTGCCGCCCCGCTCGGCGAAGCCGCGGAGGTGGTTGCGCAGCCAGCGGATGCCGTCGGGGTCGAGGCCGTTGGACGGCTCGTCCAGCAGCAGGACCTGCGGGTCACCGAGGAGCGCTCCGGCCAGCGCCAGGCGCTGGCGCATGCCCAGGGAGAAGCCCCCGGCCTTCTGGTCCACCGCCGACTCGAGGCCGACCTCGGCCAGGACCGCCTCGACCCGCTCGGCGGGGATGTCGCTCATCGCCGCCATCGCCCGCAGGTGGTGGCGAGCCGTGCGGGCCGGGTGCATGGACCGGGCGTCCAGGACCGCGCCGACCATGCGGGCCGGTTGGCGGAGGTCGGTGTAGCGGGCGCCGTCGTAACGGACCTCGCCGGCGTCGGGCCGGGTGAGGCCGACCATCATCCGCATGGTCGTCGACTTGCCGGCCCCGTTCGGGCCGACGAAGCCGGTCACCCGGCCGGCGGCCACGGTGAAGGACAGGTCGTCGACTGCGGTGCGGTCGCCGTACTGCTTGGTGAGTCCTGAGACGGTGATCATGACGTTGCTCCTGATGGGTTGTGCGGGTTCGGTTGGTCGGCGAGATCGGTGGGGCTGGTGGGAGCCTCGGGGTCGAGCTGGGTGAGCGAGACCAGCGGGATGCCGATGTCGCGCAGCTTCTGGAGGAGGCCGTGCAGCGCGGCCTGGTCGACCAGGCCGCCGCGGATGACGGTCGTGCCGTCGTCCTCGGTGGTGAGGTCCAAGCCGTCGAACCAGGCCGCCCACCGTGACCCGAGGTGTCCGGTGACCCGGATCTCGTACTGCGGGAGGGGGGCGTGACCCGTGGTCGACGCACCGGTCACCGCTCGATTGGTGCTGTCGTCCTTGGCCACACCCGGAACCTAAGAACGGACCTGGTGAGCGCGCATCACATCATGTGGTGATTGACGCTGTGGTTCTCGGGGACGGTGCCCCGGTGGTCAGAGACCGAGCTCGGCGGCCCGGCTGATGGCTTCGCGGCGGTTGTTGACCCCGAGCTTGGTGTAGATGCTCTTGGTGTGGGTCCGGAAGGTGTTCAACGAGACCAGCAGCTCGCCGGCGATCTCGGGTCCGCTCAGGTCGCTGCGGAGCAGGCGGAGGACATCGAGCTCGCGGGGACTCAGGTCATCGACCAGGGGCGAGGGGCCGGATGATGACCCCGGCATCGGTGACGGCGCGGTCGTTGGCTTGCCGGCGGCCGTGGGCTCGCCGGCGGCCATGACCCGGCGGGCGTGGGTGGCACCTTGGTCCTGGGCCACCGAGGCGATGAGGGCGGGCACGGCCGGGCCGGCGTGCAGGAAGAGCCGCACGTAGCCCTCGGGCTCGGCCCGGCCCAGCGCGTCGGTCACCGCGGCGAGGGCGGCCGCCGTGTCGCCGTCGGCGTGGTGGGCGACCGCTTGGAGGATGAGGATCTCGATGGCGCTGCCGTTCCGGTGCCCGGCCTCGGCCGCCGCCAACAGTCGGCCCAGGAGGGAGAGGGCGTCCTGCAGGGCGCGGGTGTCGCCTTCGGTCGCGTGGCGGGCGAGCAGGACCCGGCTGAGGGTGATGTGCTCGAACTCACGGACGTAGCTGAGGTCGTCGTCGACCGTGAGCCCACGTTCGGCCACCCACGCCCGGGCGGCCGCGAGGTCGCCACCGGCCAGCTGCACCCGCGCCCGGAGGGCCGAGACCGGACGCACCGGCGGCGAGAAGTCGGTGTTGTAGAGGGGCTCGGCCTCCTCGAGCAGCGCGAGCGCACCCTCGAGGTCCCCCCGGGCGCGAGCCAGGCGGGCCATGGTCACCCGCCAGCGATAGGCGTGCTGGGGCAGGCCGGCGGCCTCGCCCAGCTCGCGGCTCGCCTCCATGTGGCGGGCGGCCGCGTCGAGCTCGTTGTGCTCGATGAGCACCTCGCTCAGCCCGACGTGCATGTCGGCGGCGCCCCGCAGTCCGGGGTGCTCGGTCGTCCACCGGAGCCCGGACTCGAAGGTCCGTCGCCGCGTCGTTGAGCTTGCCCTGGGCGATCTGCATGTCGGCCAGGGCGAGGGAACACCCGAGCATGTCGGGGAGGAAATCGGCGGCGATGAAGCAGGTGACGGCCTCGGCGTAGAGGCGTTCGGCGGCCTCGAGGTCGCCGGCGGCCCAGTGGGCCAGACCCATCAGCGCGGTCGCGCTCCCCCGGCGCAGGTGGTCGGTGGGCTCGACGAGGTCGAGCACCCGGGCGGCGTGGGCGTTGACGCCGTCCAGGTCGCCGGCGATCAGCGCCATTCCGGCTCGTTGCACCGCGAGCTGGGCGGGGAGCTGTTCGAACTCCGCCTCGTCGAAGACGATGGGCGGGGCCGGGGACGCCAGCGTCGACTCCACGAGCTCGAGGAGTGGTTCCACCCCGGTGGTGTCGCCGGTGACCATCCGCGCCCCGACCAGGCCGATGGTGAGCACGGGTCGGTCGACGAAGACCTCCTCGGGCAGGGCCTCGAGCCAGCGCCGGAGCGTGGTGTCCTGCCGGCTCCGACGCATGGCGGGCATGGCCAACTCGATGATCCGGGCCGCCCCCTCGACGTCGCCGCCGGCCATGGCGTGGGCGATGGCGTCGGCCGGGTCACCGTTCGCGTCGTACCAGTCGGCGGCCCGCCGGTGGAGATCGGGCACCCGGCCGGGGTCCTCGTCCAGCAACCGGGCCCGGAGCACGTCGGCGAAGAGGTGGTGGTACCGGTACCAGAGGCGCCGGTCGTCGAGGGGGACGAGGAAGAGGTTGGCCCGTTCCAGTTGCTCCAGGGTCGCCCGGGCACCGGTCCCGCCCGTGACGGCATCACAGAGCGGCCCGGAGAGTCGGCTGAGGATCGAGGTGTCGAGCAGGAAGCTGCGCACCTCGGCGCTCTGACGGTCGAGGACCTCGCCCAGGAGGTAGTCGAGGATGAAGCGGTCGTCACCGGCGAACTCGGCGATGAAGCCGGTGACGTCGTCGCGGCCCTGCATCGAGAGCGCGGCGAGCTGCAGGGCGGCGATCCAGCCCTCGGTCCGGGCCTCGAGCACCTCGACATCGCCGGCGGTGAGCGTCAGGTCCACGGCGTCACTGAGGTACGCCGCGGCCTCGTCGCCCGTGAAGCGGAGGTCAGCCGCCCGGATCTCCAGGAGCCGGCCTCGGGCCCGCAGGGTGGCCAGGGGCAGCGGTGGGTCGGCCCGGCTGGCGATGACCAGGTGCACGTTCGCCGGCAGGTGGTCGAGCAGGAAGGCCACCGACTCGTGGATCTCGATCGATTCGACGACGTGGTAGTCGTCGAGGACCAGGACGACGTCGTGGTCGACGGCGTGCAGGTCGTTGAGCAGCGTGGCCACGACGGTGTCCACGGACGGTGGGGGCCCGTCCAGGAGCGATCGGGTCGACGCGACGGCCTCACCGACGGCCGTCCGGAGCGCGGCGACGACGTAGGTCCAGAACATCGCCGGGTCGTTGTCTCGGGCGTCGAGGGACAGCCAGGCCGTGGCCGGGCCGTCGGCGAACCACTCGGCGACCAGGGTGGTCTTGCCGAACCCGGCCGCCGCCGACACCAGCGTGAGCGCGGGCTGGTCCCGCCGGTCGAGCCGATCCCGCAACCGAGGCCGGGCCATGACCCCGCGTCGCCGCGGCGCATGCAGCTTCGTCTCGAGAAGAGGAACGGACGGTTCCGCCATTCGGGCGCCCTCAGTCGTCAGCACGCGTGTCGAGGACGAAGGTACGCCGCGGTCTGCGCCTGCGCGGGCAATGGCACCCGAACCACCGGATCTGAGGGGTCGTGCCCGATGCGGGCCCCCACCCCTTAGGTCGATCGTGAGGGGCACCAAAGCGACCCCCGGTCGCGGTCACCCCAAGGAGATGTCATGCACGGACGCCCGGTTCCCGAGGCCATCGGCCACCCCCAGGACAGCCACCCCCAGCGGTGGCGGATCCTGGTCGTGCTGGTCCTGGCCCTGCTCGTCACCTCGATCGACCACACGATCATCAACGTGGCCCTCCCCCAGCTGGTCGAGGACCTCGGCGCCAGCGCCGCTGACCTCCAGTGGGTGGTCGCCGGCTACACCGTCGTCTTCGCCGGCCTGCTCCTGACCGCCGGGAGCCTGGGTGACCGATTCGGACGCCGACGGGCCCTGCTGGTCGGTCTGGCCACGTTCCTGGCCGGTTCGGTGGCGGCGGCCGTCGCCGGCTCCACCGAGATGCTGATCATGGCGCGGTGTGTCATGGGGGCCGGTGGGGCCCTCATCATGCCGACGACCCTCTCCATCCTGGTCAACGCCTTCGGTGACCCGCGGGAGCGGGCCAAGGCGATTGCGGTCTGGACCGCCGTCAGCGGAGCGGGGATCGCCCTCGGGCCCATTGTCGGAGGTGCGCTGATGCGCAGCTTCTCCTGGTCGGCGGTCTTCTGGATCAACGTGCCGCTCCTGGTCGCCGCGCTGCTCGGCGGGCTGCACGTCGTTCCCGACTCCCGTGACCCCCACGCCACGCGGCTCGACCCGGTCGGTGCGGTGCTCTCCATCCTGGGCATCAGCTCGCTCGTCTACGCCATCATCCAGGGACCGGAGCAGGGCTGGCAGTCCGCCCGCACGATGACGGCGTTCGCCGTCGGCACGGTGGCCACGGCGCTCTTCCTGGCCTGGGAGTCCCGGCGGGAGGACCCGATGCTCGACCTCGGCCTGTTCCGCCACCGTGCCTTCTCGGTCGCCAGCGTCGCCCTGGCCATGCTCTTCTTCGCCATGGCGGGCGCCGTGTTCCTGCAGGCCCAGTACCTCCAGTTCATCCTGGACTACACGCCCCTGGCGGCCGGCTTCGCCCTCGTCCCGGCGGCGATCGGCATCATGCTGGGCACCGGCGCCGGGGCCCACCTCGGCGCCATGGCCGGCAGCCGGGTGTCGGTCGCCACCGGCACGCTGATGGCGGCCGTCGGCTTGGCGGTCCAAGCGGCCCTCGTCGACGGGACGTCCTACGCCCCGACGGGCGTCGGCCTCCTGCTGTTCGGCCTGGGCGCCGGCATCGCCATGCCGGCCGCCACCGACCTCATCATGGCCACCCTGCCGCCGGCCCGAGCGGGCGTCGGTTCTGCGGTCAACGACACCGTCCGGGAGCTGGGCGGGGTCCTGGGCGTCGCCGTCATCGGCAGCGTCGCCGCCACGGCCTACAGCTCAGCGGTGCGCACCGACCTCGGCGCCTTCCCCGAGCTGACCGACCCCGCCCGCTCGGTGATCGCCGACAACGTCGGCGCCGCCCTCGAGATGAGCCATCAGGTCGGGCCCCGCGGCGCCGAGATCGCCACCCTGGCCCGCAACGCCTTCGTCGACTCGATGAGTGGCGCTCTGTGGCTGGCGGCCGCCGCCGCGGTGGTCGCCACCGTCCTGGCCGTGGTCTACCTGCCCCGTGAGGCCCACCGGGGCCACGGCCCGACGCCGTCGGACGCCGTGGCCGAGCACCCCGGCCACCACCGGCACCACGCGAAGGTCCCCGCCCATCACTGAGCCGTCCAGGGGGCCCGGGTGAGGCAACGCCTCACCCGGGCCTTCACGCGGCCCAGGCCGGGATCCAGTCGTGGACAGATGGGGCTCACGACGCTGCCGTCGTCGCTACTCTCACCGGCCATGCCGAGGTGGCAGACGATCGAAGCGGCCGAGCCCGAGTTCGCCGAGCGGGTGCGGCGGCTGTTCGAGGCCGGACGGCACAAGACCATCGCCACGCTGCGGGCCGACGGCTCGCCCCGGATCTCGGGCATCGAGTGCGAGTTCGCCGAAGGCGATCTCCGCTTCGGCTCGATGAGCGGCGCCCGCAAGGGGGCCGACCTCCGGCGGGATCCCCGCTTCGCCCTGCACGGCCCGACGTTCCACCCGGTGGAGGGTCAGGAGGGCGACTGGCCCGGCGAGGCCAAGATCGCCGGGCGCGCCTTCCCGGACGGTCCGGTGGTCACCGACGAAGCGAACACCGAAGAGGGCGAGATGTATGTCGCCGACATCACCGAGGTCGTCGTCACCGGCCTCGACCCCGAAGCCACCAAGCTCGTCATCGAGTCCTGGACCCCCGAACGCGGCCTCCAGCGGATCGAGCGGGAGTAGCGGATCACCCCTCTCGACCGAGGCCGGGTGAGCTTCAGCCGGTGGTCGGCGACGACCCGATGACGTGGAACTCGATCCGGTACACGAGGGTGTCGTCGTCGATCGGCCCGGCGTGGGCGGCCCGCCGCCGGAGGCTCTCCCGGTCGGGCTCTCCCGTGCGGGCCAGGTCCTCGGCGTCGATCGACGAGAAGGGCACGAGCTCCATGTCGTCGATCTCGATGGCCACCCCGGCGGTCGTGTAGGTCCCCCCGACCTTCACCTGCGGACGGGACCAGAGCCGGACCGAGACGGTGATGCGCCCGCCCGCCACCGCCTCGCGGAGCTCGGGGCTGAACTGCACGAGGTCAGTCTGTCTTCGGACTCAGGGTCCCCGCCGATCCCCACGGGCTGGACGGGTCGGTCGGACCGGCTCGGCCGTTGATCCGAGGGGGCGGGTCGAAGCGAACTGCCCTCCATGCGGAAGGCAGCGATCGCGCTGGCGACCCTCACCCTGGTGGGGTCGGCCTGCTCCGGGGATGACGGTGCGGGCGACAGCAGCCAGCCGGCGGGGTCGACGACGGAGGCGGCGCCGCCAGGTCGACTACGAGCCGACGTTCGAACCCGAGGCCTGCCCGCCGGGCACCGCCTCGAGTGTCGCCTGCGGCCGACTGGTCGTGCCCGAGGACCGCACCGACCCCGACAGCCCCTCGGTCCGGCTGGCGGTGGCCATCGTCCCCAGCCGGGCCGCGCAGCCGGCGCCGGACCCGGTCGTGGTCCTGCACGGGGGGCCGGGCGGATCGCTCGTGGGCACCAGCGACAACTTCGTCGGCAACGAGCTCGGGGAGTCCCGCGACGTGATCCTGATGGACCAGCGGGGAACCGGCCTGTCCGAACCGAGCCTCGCCTGCCCGGACCAGGACGTGGCGCTGGGGGTGGACGTGGTCGTGTCGGGGCTGGGCGCACCGACCTTCCAGCGTCGACAGAACGAGCTCCTGGCCGCCTGCCGCCGGTCGATCGTCGAACGGGGCGTGGACCCCGGCGCCTACGACACGGTGGAGAGTGCGACTGACGTGGCTGATCTGCGCACGGCGCTCGGCATCGACGAGTGGAACATCTTCAGCGTCTCCTACGGCACCCGCCTGGCGTTGGCGGTGCTCCGGGACCACCCCGAAGGGGTGCGCAGCGCGGTGCTCGACTCGGTGTACCCACCCGAGATCGACGAGGTGCGGGACATGGCCGACGACCTCGATCACGCCCTCGGCGTCCTGTACGACGCCTGTGCCGACCAGACAGGGTGCTCCGCCGCCTATCCGGATCTCCCGCAGCTCTGGAGCGACCTCCAGCTACGGCTGGCCGAGGGCCCGATCGAGGTGACCGTCGCCCATCCGACCACCGGCGAGCCGTTGACCGTCGTGATCGATGACGACCTCCTCAGCCTGGTCGCGTTCGGCGCCCTCTATGACCGGGACCTGATCGCCGTCCTACCGTTCTTCCTCGACCAACTGGCCCAGGGACAGCCCGACGCCCTGGCGGCCGCGCTCGTGGCCAACCTGGCCGAGCGCCAGATCCCCCCCGCCTTGACCCAGGGGGCGTTCTTCTCCGGGGAGTGCGCCGACGAGATCGCTTACACCGAAGGCGCGACCTACGACATCGAGTTCGGCGTCGCCGACGAGGAGAGCTGCGCGACCTGGGACGTTCCCGCCGGCGGCCTCGGTGACGAGCCGATCACGAGCGATGTCCCGACCCTGGTGCTGGCCGGGGCCTTCGATCCCGTCACCCCCGCAGCGTGGAGCCGGGCACAGGCGGACCGCATGGCCGAGGCCACCTACGTCGAGTTCCCGTTCTTCGGCCACAGCATCATCACCAGCACCGAGCCCGGGGGTTGCGCCCGGCAGATCCGACTGACCTTCTTCGCCGCCCCCGAACAGCGGCCCGACGCGACCTGCGCCGCCGACCAGGCCCCGATCGAGTTCCGGGCCCCCGGCTGACGCAACGGTCACACCGGTCCGTGGTGGAGGTGAGCGGATTCGAACCGCCGGCCTCTACGTTGCGAACGTAGCGCTCTAGCCAACTGAGCTACACCCCCGGGTGGGACGACTGAGGGTACCGTCCTACAGGTAGCTCAAGACCGACGCGGGCGGTGTCGATCATCGGGACGATCCTCCATGACCACCGCGGCCCACCACCCCCGCCTCCGGTTCGCCGCGGCCATCGGCCTCCTCGCCGCCCTGCTGCTGTTGCTCGTGCCGATGCTGGAGGCCCCGGCTGACGCCTCGACGGCGACGACGGCCCGGGTGACGGCCCGGGGCATGACCCCGAACCAGCAGCGCGTGGTCAATGACATCAACGCCAGCCGCCGGTCCCGGGGCAAGCACAACCTCACCCCGAACCGGCTGATGAACCAGCGCGCCCAGGGCTGGGCCCAGCACCTGGCGTCCTGCCAGTGCCTCGAACACCGCGCCGGCCCCTACGGCGCCCCCGGGGGTTGGTGCGCGGCCGCCGAGAACGTCGGGCGGAGCGGCAACGGCGGCCAGCTCGGTGCCCTGCACTTTGCGTTCATGCGCTCATCGGGTCACCGCGCCAACATCCTGAACAGCCGGTGGACGGCGGTCGGGGTGGGCGTGGCCCACGACCGGGCCGGCGAGTACTTCGTGGTCCACGCCTTCGCCGACTTCAGCTGCTGAGGCATTCGCCCCAACGGGAGGATCAGGGGGTGCGGTCCATGAAGGCCGGCAGGTCTGCGACGTCAGACGACGGGACCTGCGGCGAACCGGTCGCCGCGATCGGCCGTCCGGGGATCAGTTGGCCTGGGAGCGGACGACCCGGAAGGCCGTCGACTCGATCTCGACCGGCGCCAGGTCGGCGTTGCCCGGACGGAAGCCGCCGCCCTGGGCCAGGAGCTCGGAGGGAGCGACACCCTGGCCACCGTGGGGCAGGAAGGCGACCTTGATCTCGCGCTCGGCCTTGGCCTTCTGGAGGCGGATCAGCAGGCCGACGTAGGTGATCAGGGCGATGTCGATGAGCAGGTGCAGGGCGAGGACCGGCCCGCCCAGGCCGACGGCCATCAGCAGGCTGAGACCGCTGGCGGCCAGCAGGGTGTAGAGGACCTCGCGGCGGCGCTTGCGGGCGGCGCGGGAGGCCATGACCTCGGCGGGGATGGGACCGCGGGCGGCGGCCGGAGCCGACTCGAGCGGGGCCTCGTCGAGCTCGGGGGCGAGCAGGAAGCGGGCGTCCTCGACGACCACGTCCTGGGCCTCGGCGGTGTCGGGACCGCCGATGATCGAGAAGGCGGAGGACTGCGGCTCGGGCGCGCTGCGCACCAACTGGGGGGCGCCCTTGCGGGTGAGGGGATGGCGGGAGCCGGCGGGCAGCGGGCTGCCGGCCTGCTGGGGGCTGCCGAGCGTCGCGGAGTTCACGGGCAGGTACCCGGAACGATCGCGGTGGCTGAAGGAGCGGGAGAGGGCGTTGAGCTTGTTGGACACCGGGCTCTGGGGACCGGCGGCCTTGTTGTCGTTGCGGTCACGGAGGTACGGGGGCAGCAGCACGGCTGCCCACATGCCCACCAGGATCAGCAGGACGATGGGTGTCACTCAGAGGGTTCCTCTGTCGGCGGCAGGTCTCGCCCTGTCTCGGGCGGTGTGCTCAGGGTCCGTTTCCGGTACCTGGGCACGGTTCAGCGCTTGTTACGAACATTACGGTTCTACTACGGAGCAGCGACCTTAGCCAAACGGACGCCGGCCCGCGGTCGATGCTGAACTGACTGGGTGGTCAGGAATCAGCCGAGGGCGCGCCCTCGGTGTCGGCCCGACGGTAGGTGCCCGAGCGTCCGCCGGTCTTCTCCCACAGGGCGATGTCGCCGATCACCATCGACTGGTCGGCCGACTTGCACATGTCGTAGATCGTCAGCGCGGCGACCGAGCAGGCCGTCAGCGCCTCCATCTCGACGCCCGTGCGGTCGACCGTCTCGACCTGCGCCTCGATCTCGATGTAGGTGTCCTCGATGTGGAAGTTGACGAGCACCGAGCCCACCAGCAGCGGGTGGCAGAGCGGGATGAGGTCCGCGGTGCGCTTGGCCGCCTGGATGCCCGCCACCCGGGCCACGGCCAGCACGTCGCCCTTGGTGATGGCGCCCCGGGCGACGAGGGAGGTCGTCTCGGGCTCCATGTGCACCCGGCCCCGGGCCACGGCCCGGCGGTGGGTCGCCTCCTTGGGGGTGACATCGACCATGCGGGCCCGACCGAGGGGGTCGAGGTGGGTGAGGCCGACGTCGCTCATGCCGCCCAGCCTAGTGAGCGGCCGGAGGCCGCCCGAAGGTGGCTCAGCCGCCGATCTGGCTCATGGACTTGGCCGGGCGGATGAACTGGACCTGGTTGATCTGGTGGCCGGCCCACTTGGCCGCGACGTTGCCGGTGACGGCGTCGGCCAGCTCGTCGTCGGTGCCGCCGCCCCGCAGCAGGCCGCGGAGGTCGATCTCGTCGAGGGCGAAGAGGCAGTTGCGCAGGCCGCCCTCGGCGGTCAGGCGGACCCGGTCACAGGCGCCGCAGAAGGCGTCGGTGACGCTGGGGATCACCCCGATGTCGCCCCGGCCGTCGAGGTAGCGGTAGCGCTCGGCGGGGTCGTGGCCCCGGGTGACGGCCTCGAGCGGGAAGACGGCGCCGATGGTGGCCACGATCTCGTCACGGCTGACGACCTGGTCGGCGGTCCAGGCCCCGTCGGCATCGAGGGGCATGAACTCGATGAAGCGCACGTGCACGCCCTTGTCGCGACCGAAGGCGGCGAAGTCGACGATCTCGTCGTCGTTGACGCCCCGCATGAGCACGACGTTGACCTTGACCGGGTCGAAGCCGGCGGCCACGGCGGCGTCGATGCCCTCCAGCACCTCGGTCGAGCGCGTCGCGGCGGGTGAGCTCGAGGAAGCGGTCCGGGCGGAGCGAGTCGATGGAGATGTTGATGCGGCGCAGGCCCGGCGGCGGCCAGGTCGTCGGCCATCAGGCCGAGGGTGGCGCCGTTGGTGGTCATGGCCAGGTCGACGCCGAGGGCGGCCAGCTTGGCGACCAGGATCGGCAGGCGGGCCCGGACGGTCGGCTCACCCCCGGTCAGGCGGATCGAGTCGAAGTCGAAGCGCTCGACGCAGGACCCGGGCGATGCGCTCGATCTCCTCGAAGGTGAGGATCTCCTCGCGGGGGGTCCAGTCCATGCCCTCCTCGGGCATGCAGTAGACGCAGCGGAAGTTGCAGCGGTCGGTGACCGAGATGCGCAGGTCGCGGTGCACGCGCCCGAACGAGTCAACCAGCGGCGTCCCCACGCCTCCACCCTACGGGGGTGGGCCGGGGGCGGCATCCGGGTTCAGCCCGCGGCCGGGACCTCGTCGAGGGGGATGACGGTGAGGAGGTCGCCTTCGGCCACGCCGTCGCCGTCGGGGACCACGGCCAGGGCGTTGGCCGAGGCCATCGCGCTCGAGGTGGTGGCTGCCCTGGCCGCCGACGGGCGCGATGTGCACGGCACCGTCCCGGTAGGAGGCCACGACCCGGACGAAGTGGGTCTTGCCGTCGGGGCGGCGCCCGAAGGCGGCGTCGGCCACGGCCTGGACCCGAGTGCGGTCGAGTTGAGGGTGGCCCATCATCGAGCGCAGCGCGGGCCGGGCGAAGAGCTCGAAGGAGACCAGCGACGACACCGGGTTGCCGGGCAGGCCGAAGACCGGGGTGCCCTCGACCAGGCCGAAGGCGAAGGGCTTGGCCGGCCGGATGGCGATCTGCATCCACCGCATGTCGCCGAGGCTGTCGAGGACCTGCTTCATGAGGTCGAAGTCGCCGACGCTGACCCCGCCCGAGGTGACGATGGCGTCACAGGTGGTGGCGGCCTCGGCGATGGTCGAGGTGATGAGGGCCTCGTCGTCGGCGACCGTGCCGAGGTTGACGGCTTCGAACCCGCTGGCGGCGACCTCGGCCAGCAGCATCGGACGGTTGGAGTCCCGGATCTGACCGAAGGCGCAGGGGCGCGGGGGCGGTGACCAGCTCGTCGCCGGTCGACAGCACCCCGACCCGAGGCGGCCGCCGGACGGTCACGCCTTCACGGCCGACGCTGGCCAGCACCCCGATGTGGGCCGGGGTGAGCACGGTGCCCTCGGTGACGACCACGTCGCCGGGGTGCACGTCCTCGCCGATGCGGCGGATGTGGTTGCCCTCGGGCACGGCCGCCCGGACCAGGACGCCGTCCTCGCCGTCCCGCTCGGTCAGCTCGACCATGACGATGGCGTCGGCCCCCGGCGGGACCGGGGCGCCGGTCATGATGCGCACGGCCTGGCCCGCGCCGACCTCGGGGCGTTCGCCGCTGCCGGCGGCCAGGGTGCCGATGACCTCCAGGCGGGCCGGCGCGCCCTCGTCGGCCTCGGTGACGTCGGCGGCCCGGAGCGCGTAGCCGTCCATGGCCGTGTTGTCGAAGGACGGGATGGGGTCGCTCGCCGTCACCGCCTCGGCGGTCACACAGCCCACGGCGTCGGCCAGCAGGACCTCGGTGGGGGCCAGCAGGGGGACCCGCTCCAGGACGTGGGCCCGGGCCTCCTCGGGCCCGATCACCGCCCGGTCACCAGCCTTCGCGCTTGGCCAGGTCCCGCATGAACTCCCGGAACGCCGGGCCCAGGTCCTCGCGCTGCAGGGCCAGCTCGACGGTCGCTCGGAGGTAGTCGATCTTCATGCCGATGTCGTAGCGGCCCTTGTCGAACGTGTAGCCGTAGACGCCCTGGGTCTTGGACAGGACGGCGAGGGCGTCGGTCAGCTGGATCTCGCCGCCGTAGCCGGGCTGCACGCCCTCGAGGGCGTCGAAGATCTCCGGGGTGAGGACGTAGCGGCCGACTACGGCGAGGTCCGACGGGGCGTTGGCCGGGTCGGGCTTCTCGACGATGTCGAGGACCTTCACCAGGCGCTCCGACACGGGCTCGGGGCGGACACAGCCGTAGGAGGAGATGTCCTCGTGGGGCACCTCGAGGAGGGCGATGATCGACGCCTGCTGCTCGTCGTAGGCGCTGATCATGGAGGTCAGCAGCTCGGCGCCGTCGACCATGATGTCGTCGCCCAGCATGACCACGAAGGGGTTGTCGCCCACGTGCTTGCGGGCGATGGACACGGCGTGGCCGAGGCCGAGGGCCTCGCCCTGGCGGACGTAGTGGATGTCGGCCAGGTCGGCCAGCTGCCGGATCTCGATGAGGTCCTCGTCCTTGCCCTTCTCGTGGAGCTGGTGCTCGAGCTCGAAGTTGCGGTCGAAGTGGTCCTCGAGGCTGCGCTTGCCCCGGCCGGTGATGATGAGGATGTCGTCGATGCCGGCCTGGACGGCCTCCTCCACGACGTACTGGATGGCCGGGCGGTCCACGACCGGCAGCATCTCCTTGGGCTGGGCCTTGGTCGCGGGCAGGAAGCGCGTGCCGAGGCCGGCTGCGGGGATCACGGCCTTGGTCACGGCACTCATGACGGCTCGCCTGCTGGGCGCACGGGGGCTTCCTCTCGTCGGATCAGTCGTCGGATGTTCTCGTGGTGGCGGGCGATCACGACCAGGCTCACCCCGGCGGTGATCAGGACCTCGGTCCCGCTGTGACCGGTCACCGCCACGCCCATCGGCAGCAACAGCGCCAGCACGAGCGAACCTACCGAGCTGCGTCGGGTCACGGCGACCGTGAGGGCGAACACCACGCCCATCACCAGGCTCAGGCCGGGATAGAGGACGATGGCCGTGCCCGCGGCCGTGGCGACGCCCTTGCCGCCCCGGAAGCGGCGGCCCATCGGGGCGATGTGACCCAGGACGGCGGCCGCGCCCGCGGCGACGCCGAGCAGGTGGTCCCCGACGAGCAGGCCCAGGCCGGCGGCCAGGGCGCCCTTGGCCAGGTCGATGAGCAGGACGGCCAGCCCCGCCCCCCGCCCCGAGGTCCGGTAGACGTTGGTGGCCCCCGGATTGCCCGAGCCCTCGGCCGTGGGGTCGTGGCCGGTCTGGCGACCGACGATGGCGGCCGTGGGGAACGTCCCCAGCAGGTAACCGGCAACCACGACCAGCACGGCGCCGAGCATGGGGCCATCGTAGGACCGGGTATCCTTGGCACTCGGCGTGAGCGAGTGCCAACGCTCGCCACGCACACCGGATCAGCCAGCCGCGGAGCCCTTCGATGCCCACCTACGAGTACAAGTGCAAGGACTGCGGGCACCAGTTCGACATCGTCCAGTCCTTCAGCGACGACGCCCTCACCAAGTGCCCGGACTGCAAGAAGAAGGCGCTGCGCAAGGTCTTCTCGCCTCCGGGCGTGAGCTTCAAGGGCAGCGGCTTCTACAAGACCGACAGCCGCTCCGGCAACGGCAAGTCCTCCTCGTCGTCGTCCTCGAGCACCGCGGAGAAGGCCGACAGCTCGAGCTCCTCCTCGGACAGCTCGTCGTCCTCGGACACGAAGTCCTCCGACACGAAGAGCTCGTCGTCGGACAGCACGTCGTCCTCGTCGGACAAGAAGAGCACCTCCTCGGAGAAGAAGGCTCCCGCCAAGAAATAGGGTCCCGCCGTGACGACGGCTGAGATCGGGGTGTTCGGGGGTTCGGGGCTCTACGCGTTGCTCGACGACGTGGAACGGGTGGAGGTGGACACGCCCTACGGGCCGCCCGCGGACGCCGTGCACGTCGGCACGCTGAACGGCCGGGCGGTCGCCTTCCTGCCCCGCCACGGCGCCGACCACCGCTTCCCGCCCCACCAGGTGCCCTACCGGGCCAACGTGTGGGCGCTGCGGGAACTGGGGGTGAAGCGCATCCTGGGGCCGTGCGCCTCGGGCTCGCTGCAGGCCGGCGTGGCCCCCGGGGACTTCGTGGTCTGTGACCAGCTGGTCGACCGCACCTCGGGGCGGGACCACACGTACTTCGACGGGCCGACGATCAATCACATGAGCTTCGCGGACCCGTATTGCCCGGAGCTGCGGGCCGTCGCCCTCGCTGCCGGTCAGGCCGAGGCCATCACCGTCCACGACGGGGGCACCGTGGTCGTGATCGAGGGACCGCGGTTCTCCACCCGGGCGGAGTCGGCCTGGTACGTCTCGGCGGGCTGGTCGGTCATCAACATGACCCAGTACCCCGAGGCCGCCCTCGCCCGGGAGCTGGGCCTCTGTTACGCCACCGTCGCCCTCATCACCGACTACGACGTCGGCGTGGAGGGCATCGCCGAGCACGCCGTCACCATGGAGGAGGTCTTCGCGGTGATGGCCGACAACAACGACCGCGTCCGCAAGCTCCTGTTCCGGGCCATCGACGCCATCCCCGTCGGCCGCTCCTGTGCCTGCGAGACCGGCGCCGGCGGCCTCACCCCCGAACCCCCCACCTGACCCGTTCTGGTTACGAAATGTGCGCGTGGAGCGACACATCCAGGTACCAGAACCACCACCCCAGCTGTTCTGGTCACGAGACGTGCGCGTGGAGCGACACATCCAGGTACCAGAACGTCGCAGTAGTTCGTCTGGCCGCGAAAGATGCGCGGTGAGCGCAACATCTCGCGGCCGGAACGTTCGTAGGCTGGACGTGGCGCTTCCCCGCTGAGTCACTCTCGCGAAGGAGGCGCGCCGTGCGGCGACCTCAGTCCCCCCTCCGTCCGTTCGCCCTGTTCCGGGCCCGGCTCCTGCTGCGGCGCCGGCCCGTGCTCTGGTGGCTGGCCGTGCTCGGCCTGTCCCTGGTCGTCGGGCTCACCGTCGACGGCTCGCTGTCCCGGGCCGAGGCCGACGCCCGACGTTTCGGCCCGCCGGTCGAGGTGGCCGTGGCCCGGGTCGACCTCGCCGCCGGCGCACTGGCCGGGCCTGCCACCGTCGAGCTGCGGCCATGGCCCGAGTACCTCGTGCCCGCCGGGGCCCTGCGGGTCGTTCCCGACGACCGGGTCGTCACCCAGCCGCTGCTGGCCGGGGAGCCCGTCGTGGCCGAGCGGCTGGGCACCGATTCGCTCGTGCCCGCCAACAGCCGGGCGCTGGCCCTGCCGACCGGACCGGGCGCCCTCGGGGTGCGGGCCGGGGACCGGGTCGACCTCCTGGCCACCTTCGACCCCCTCGTCGCCCCCGGCCGGCGAGGACCCGACGGTGACCGTCGCCCGGGCCGCCACGGTGGTGTCGGTGCGGGCCCGGTCGATCACCGTGGCGGTGACCGAGGACGAGGCCCCCCGGGTCGCCTTCGCCCTGTCCCAGGCCACCATCACCCTGGCCCTGACCCCGCCCGGTACGTTCGCGGCCGATGACGGAGGATCCGGGGACACAGGTCCGTGAGGCGCTGGACGCCGCCGGGGTCGAGTACGAGGTCATGGCCTGCGATCCCGAACTGGCCGACACCGCCGCGTTCTGCGAGCACTACGGCGTGCCCGTCGAGCAGTCGGCCAACACGATCCTGGTGGCGGGCAAGCCCCGGGGCGGCGGCGAGAAGACCTACGTGGCCTGCGTCGTGCTGGCCCACACCCGCCTCGACGTGAACGGCGCCGTGCGGCGGCGCCTCGACGTGAAGAAGGCGTCGTTCGCCTCGGCCGACGAGACCCGGGACCTGACCGGGATGCTCATCGGCGGCGTCACGGCCGCGGCCCTGCCCGAGGGCATGGCCCTCTGGGTCGACGCCCGGGTCATGGACGCCGAGTGGGTCGTCCTCGGCGGCGGCGACCGCAGCACCAAGATCAAGGCCGCCCCCTCGGTCCTGCTCGCCCTGGGCGCCGAGGTCGTCGACGACCTCGCCACGATCCCGCCCCCGATGCCGGCTTCTGGCGGTTGATTCCGTCGCCATGACCACCGAATCGGATCGCCAGAACGCCGAGGCGCGGAGATCGAGGAGCTGGCGGATCACCTGGATCTCGTGCCGGTGGTGGCGGCGTGGCACTGGCGGGAGTGGCGGGCCGACGAGCCGCCGGCCGCCGAGGCCAAGTTCCTGGCCGTCCTCGCCGCACGCACGCGCCGGGACGAGGTGCCGTTCACGCTGATCGCCTTGCTGGGCGACGAGCTGGTCGGCAGCATCTCGGTCTGTTGGGACGACCTCGACGCCGAGTTCGCCGACGAGGGGCCGTGGCTCTCGGGCCTGTTCGTGGTGGGGGCGGCCCGGGACCTCGGGATCGGCCGCCGGCTGCTCGAGGCGGCCGAGGCCCGGGCCCTCGACCTGGGCCACGACCAGCTCTGGGCCCACACCGGGGAAGCCGAACGCTTCTATGTCCGGTGCGGCTGGGAGGTCGTCCGCCCCAAGGAGCCCCTCGTGCGGGACGCCGTGGTCCGCCGGGTCCTCGGCTAGCGACCCGGTCCTAGGCTCCCGCCCGTGGCCGACCACAGACCACCCCGCCCGCTCGACGACGAGCGCACGACGACCCTCGCCCTGCTGCAGTTCCACCGGGAGTCGTTCCTCCGCAACCTCGAGGGGATCAGTGACGAGGACGCCCGGCGCCCGATGGTCGACAGCGGCACCAGCCTCCTCTGGCTGGCCAAGCACCTGGCCTTCGCCGAGGACATCTGGCTCGTTCGGCGCTTCGCCGGACAGCCCGGGTTCGCCCTCGAGAACACCCTGGCCGACGACGACACGGTGGCCGGGGTCGTCGCCGCCTACCGGGAGGGCTGGGCCCGGGTCGACGCCATCGTCGCCGCGGCCCCCGACCTCGAGGTGCGCTGCGAGCCCGACGGCGGACCGCCGGTCAACCTGCGCTGGATCCTCCTGCACCTGCTCGGGGAGACGGCCCGCCACGCCGGCCACGCCGACATCCTCCGCGAGCAGATCGACGGCACCACCGGCCGCTGAGCGCCGGGGTCAGGGGGCGGTGGCCGGGACGCTTACGGTCTACTGGCGCCTGATCGAGGCGTGATGGCGCCGCAATCGGGCGCCAGAACGAGGTGGGGTCAGGCCAGGTCGAGGATGGTCAGGGTCTCCGCCGGGGTGGCGACGGGGCGACCGGCGGCTTCGGCTCGGGCGACGGCGGCGATGACCAGCTCGACGTTGGTCGGGGACGCGACGGGGTCACCGGCAAAGCACTCGAGGCCGAGGTGGAGGTGGCCGCCCTGGGCGAGTGCGGCATCGGCCAGGGGCGTCGACAGGAGGTCGCCGCCGAAGACCGAGACCGACCACGGCAGGCCCGTGCCCTCGAGCAGCTCCAGGTAGGCGGCCAGCGCCGTCTCGGTGGGCGGCAGGCCGAAGGGGGCGCCGCCGAGGTAGCCCTTGTCGCCCCCGAAGTAGAGCTTGACCATGGCCCCGGCAGGGAGCCGGCCGGCGTCGTGCCAGGCCAGGATCGCCCGCAGCCAACTCGGGTCGAACACGGCCAGGCTGGGGCCGAGCCCGTACTGCTCACACAGGGCGAACATGTGGTGGGCATCGCTGAAGCTGTTGCGGTAGACCCAGTCGCCGGTGGGCACGCCGTCGGGCTCGGCCCGCACCGAGGTTGACCGAGCCGAGGTCGGCCAGGCTCAGGCGCAGCACCCCGGCCTCGGCCAGCGGGGCGACGTGCGCGTAGCTCTCCTCGACGGTCGCCCCGGCGTTTGTCGTCGGGTAGAGGAGGGCGTCGGGCCGCTCCGCCAGGACCGGCCGCCACGCCTCCAGGTACCGCTCGGCTGCCTCCGGTCCGGGCACCCCGAACCGGTCGATGTGGTTGTGGACGATGGCCGCGCCGGCCGCCATGCAGGCCAGCGCGTCGGCGGCGATCTCCGAGGGCTCGATCGGCACGTGCGGGTTCTCGGCCTTCCGGGTCACCCCGTTGACCGCCACCTCGATGATCACCGGCTCGCTCATCCCCCGATCCTCCCACCCCACCACGCACCCCCCGTCCCGGCGGTCACATCACCCGGGTACTGGCGCCTGATCCGCCGGTCAGGGGCGGCAAATCGGGCGCCAGAAGCGGGACCGGACCGGCTCCCACCCCGAACTGGCGCCTGATCGAGGCGTCCACGCGCCGCAATCGGGCGCCAGAAGGGTTGGGGCGGGCTACTTGCCGGACATGGAGACGTCGGCGATGACGAGGGTGGCGGCGGTGGCGCCGCCGGGGCGCCAGTCGAGGTCGTTGCCGACGGCGACGATGCCGAGCAGGAGGCGCTGGAGGGTCGAGGCCAGGGTGATCTCCCGGACGGGCTCGGCCAGCTGGCCGTCGCGGATCATCAGGCCGTCGGCGCCGACCGAGAAGTCGCCGCTCACCGCGTTGACGCCCGAGTGCAGGCCGTTGAGGGACTGCACGAACAGGCCCTGGTCGACGCCGGCCAGCAGCTCCTCGGGGGACTGCTCCCCCGCCGCCATCACCAGGGCCTGGCAACCCGGGGCCGGCGTGGAGCGGGACGAGCGCACGGCCGAGCCGGTCGACGCCGTGCCGGAGCGGCGGCCCGTGTAGCCGTCGTGGAGGAAGCCCTGGAGCACGCCGTCGGCGATCAGCGGGTTGACCCGGGTGGCCAGGCCCTCGCCGTCGTGGCTGTCGGCGCCGAAGGAGCGGGGGTCGGTGGGGTCGTCGACCAGCGTCAGCAGCGGGGAGGCGATGGCCTCGCCCACCCGGTCGGCGAAGGGTGACCGGCCCTTCAGCACCCGGTCGCCGGTCAGGGTTCCGCCGGCGATGCCGAGCAGGGTCGCGGCCAGTCGGGGCTCGAGGACGATGGTGACCTTGTCGGTCGCAGGCTGCTTGGCCCCCAGCAGGCGGGTCGAGCGCAGGACGGCGTCGGCCACGGCCTCGTCGAAGTCCAGGTCGGCCACGCCCCGGCCGGCCGAGAACCCGCCGCCGATCTGGGTGTCGTCGCCCTCCTTGGCGAGGGCGGTGGCCGACAGCGAGCACGACGTGCCCCGGGAGCCGACGACGAGGCCGGTGCTGCTGGCCACGGCGGCCTCGCCCGAGCCCTCGCTGTAGCCGGCGGAGCGGACGCCGAAGATGCGGGGATCGCGCGCCCCGGACGGCGGCCTCCAGGTCGAGGGCCATCTGGACCTTGGCCTCGGTGGAGGTCGTGGCCAGGTCGTCCCGCCACAGGTCCATCTCGGGGGGCACGACGCCGTCGGGGCTGACCAGGCCGGCCCACTCGTCGGGCTCGGCGAAGGTGGCGTTGTCCCGGGCTTCGGCCAGCGTGTCGTCGAGGACGGATGGGTCGAAGGTGCCCGCCGAGGCGAACCCCATCCGCCCGTCCCGGATGACCCGGATCCCCACGCCGAAGGTCTCGGCCGAGGTGAACGCCTCGACCTCACCGTCGTAGGCCTTGGCCGACAACGAGGTGCCCCGGGCGACGAACGCCTCGAGCTCCTCTCCCGGCTCCGCCCGGCCGGCGAGACCCAGGGCCAGGTCGATGAGGTCCGTCACCGGCTCAGTATGGAGGACCGTCCCCCGCTCCCCGAACCGGCGCCGATTCGTCAGGTGTGGCGTGACGAACCGGCGCCCGACGCCCGGTCGGTGCTGGAGGTCAGCCGCCGGCCAGCGCCACGCACTGGTTGGGCTGCTCCTCGGCCAGACGGCCGCCGCAGGTGGCGCCGTAGCCCTCGTAGGAGGCCAGCGCCTCGTCGATGGGGCTGTCCAGGTAGAGCTGGTCACAGGCCCCGAGGTCACCGTCGTAGCAGTCGACGGCCAGCTGATCGAGGACGGGTCCGTGCCGAACTCGGTGATGAAGATCGACGGGTCGAGGGCGTCGCCGGGGAACACATCGTCGGAGAAGTCGTCGCTGAAATCGGCCGAGAAGTCGTCGCTGAAGTCGCTGCTGGCGTCGTCGGAGAAGTCGCTGGTCAGGTCGCCGGTGTCGTCGGCCCGCTCGTCGATGATCGACAGGTCGCAGTCCAGGTCCAGCTCCTCGGCCGCGTCGACCAGGTCCGACGAGGCGTCACCGCCGTCCTCGATCAGGTCGTCGTCGGGGCTGTCGCCCTCCTCGAGCACGTCGGCGACCTGCTGGGTGTAGTCGGCGAGGTCCTCGGTGATGCCGACGAAGTCCGCCGCCTCGTCCTCGATGCCCTCGGGCGCACCCAGGGCGTCGACGTCCTCGGCGAAGGTGGCGGTGGAGTCCGCCAGGTCGGCGACGCTGTCGGGGTCGGAGCCGTCGACGTCCTCGACCTCGTCGACCCAGTCCTCGCAGAGGTCAGCGGTCTCGTCCAGCCAGTCGTCCTCGCTGATCGTGTCGCTGTCGCTCGAGCCCGAGGACTCCTCGGACGAGCCACCGTCGTCGCCGCCACACGCCGCCGCGCCCAGCACGATCACCATCAGGACCAGGGCCAGTCGGCCCCACCAGTTCCGCCGCATCTCGTTGCTCCTGTTCGCCCGCTTGAAGGGGCGGCAGAATAACCGAGCACGAGGCACGTGACCCTTCCCCCGGTCGGGTGATCTTGATGACGAGGGTGCGACGACGCGTCGGCTAGGAAGGATCGTCCAACGACAGGGGGAATGGCGATGACGACGACGATGGGCCGTTCCGGGAACCCGGCGCTCGGGGACCGCTTCGAGGAGGCGTACCGGGGCGCCTCCGCCCCGGCGACGATGACCGTGTTCGGCACGGCGCTGCGCACGGTGTTCCTGCTGGCGATCGTCGTGGCCGGTGGGGCGTGGGGTTGGGCGTCGGCGACCGAGTCCACGGGGGTCGACCTGGGCTCGGGCTACGCCAACACGACGGTCACCATCCCCGGCGGGTTCTGGCTGGCGTCGCTCGGGGCGCTGTTCGTCGGCATCTGGCTGGTGATGAACCCGCTGCGGGCGGCGTTGCCGGCGATGCTCTACGCCCTGCTCGAGGGTTTCGTCCTCGGCGCCATCAGCGCCATGTTCGACGCCCAGACCGAGGGCATCGTCGGCGCCGCCATCGTGGCCACGCTGTCGGTGTTCCTCGCCGCACTGTTCATGTACGTGACGCGGCTGGTGCGGCCCACTCAGCGCATGGCCTTCGGGGTGGCGGCGGGCATCGGGGGGCTGCTCCTCCTCTACCTGTTCGTCGCCGTCATCTCCATCTTCAACTGGAGCTGGCTCTACACCGAGGAGTTCCGCACCATCGGCATCGTGGTGAACCTGATCGCCGTGGTGCTGGCGGCGCTGAGCTTCACCCTGGACTTCGCCGCCATCGAGGCGGGGGTCGAGGCTGGGGCGCCCAAGCGGCTGGAGTGGTACTGCGCCTACGGCCTGCTGGTCACGTTGGTGTGGCTCTATGTGACCATGCTGCGCCTGCTGGCGCTGCTGGCCCGCAACCGATAGGAGGACCCATGATCGAGCTCATCCCCGGCCTGCCCGACGGGGTGGTCGGCCTGAAGGCCATCGGCGAGGTGGAGGACGACGACTACGAGGACGTCATCATCCCTGCGGTCAACGCCGCGCTGGAGGGCCGGGAGAAGATCCGGCTGCTCTACGTCCTCGGCCCGGAGTTCGAGGAGTACGAGGGCGACGCCATCTGGGAGGACGCCAAGCTCGGCATGCACCACATGTTCGACTTCGAGCGGGTCGGCGTGGTCACCGACGTGACGTGGATTGCCCGCGGCGTGCGCTGGTTCGGCTTCACCATCCCCGGCCAGGTGAAGGTCTTCCCCTACGCCGACCTCGACGCTGCCAAGACCTGGATCAGCGAACCCAGCTGACCCCGTCGACCTCTCCGAAATTGCGTGACTTGGTCACGCCTGGCGTGACCAAGTCACACCAGAACGGACCGGGCGAGGGTCAGACGCCGGAGACGGAGACGTCGGCGATGACGAGGGTGACGCCGGCGGCGGACATGGGCAGCCAGGTCAGGTCGGAGCCGACGGCGATCGACGTCCTGCAGCATGCGCTGGAGGGTGGAGGCGATGGTGAACTCCCGGACGGGGTCGGCCAGCTCGCCGCCCTTGATCCAGAGGCCGTCGGCGCCGGTGGAGAAGTCGCCGCTGACCGGGTTCACGCCGGAGTGCAGCCCGGCCACGTCGGCCACCAGCAGGCCCTCGCCGACCGTCGGCCAGCAGCTCGGCCGGCGAGCTGGTCGCCGGGCAGGAGGGAGATGGCCTGGCAGCCGGCCATGGGCGTGGTGCGGGACGAGCGCACGGCCGAGCCGGTGGAGGCCACGCCGGAGCGGCGGCCGCTGTAGGCGTCGTGGACGAAGCCGGTGCAGGCGGCCGTCGTCGATGAGGACGTTGCGGCGGGTGGCCAGGCCCTCGCCGTCGTTGGTCCCGGCGGTGAAGGCCCGGACGTCGGTGGGGTCGTCGACGAAGGTGACGGACTCGGCGGCGATGACCTCGTCGACCCGGTCACCGAAGGGCGAGCGGCCCTTGAGCACGGCGTCGCCGGAGAGGGTCGAGCCGACGATGGCCAGGAACTGGGCCGTGACGAAGGGGTCGAGGACGACGGTCAGGCGCTGGGACGGCGGCTTGGTGGCGCCCAGCAGGCGGGTGGCCCGGTAGACGGCGTCGTTGGCGGCCTCGTCGACGTCGAGGTCGCTCGGGCGAGCGGCCGACCGAGAAGCCGAAGCCGGTCTGGGTCTCGCCGTTCTCCTCGGCCAGGGCGTAGGCGACGAGGTCGGCCACGGTCTCGGAGCCGCCGCTGCGCACGCCGGTGGTCGACACGACGACCGAGGTGCCCATGGAGTCGGCGTACTCGGCGGACTCGAGGCCGATGATGCGGGCGTCGCCGGCCTTGGTCGCCCGCTCGAGGGCGAGGGCCAGGTCGATCTTGGCCGTCGGTGTCGGTGGCGGCGAGGTCGTCGGACCAGAGGTCCAGGTCGGCGACGGCGACCCCGTCGGGCTCGGCCAGGCCGAGGTGCTCGTCGGGCTCGGCGAAGCGGGCGTTGTCCCGGGCCTCGTCCAGCATCTCGTCGAGGGCGGCGGGGTCGAAGGTGCCGGCCGAGGCGAAGCCCTGGCGCTGGTCGGCGACGACCCGGACGCCGACGCCCTGGGACTCGGCGACCGAGAGCGACTCGATCTCGCCCTCGTAGACGCGGACCTCGGTGTCCTTGGAGTGGGCGACGACGACCTCGACCTGCTCGCCGGGCTGGGCCCGGGCGACGAGGCGGTCGGCGATGGCGTAGAGCTCGTCCTGCATCGGTTGTGTGTCCGCTCAGGCCGCGGCGGTGCCGCCGACGGTGAGGGCCGAGACCCGCAGGGTGGGGACGCCGTCGCCGACGGGGACGCCCTGGCCGTCCTTGCCGCAGGTCCCGGGCGGGCCGAACTCGAAGTCGTTGCCGAGGGCGTCGATGCGCTGGAGCACCTCGGGGCCGTTGCCGATGAGGTTGCCCTCGCGGAGCGGCTCGGTGATCTCGCCGTTCTCGATGAGGTAGGCCTCGGTCATGCCGAAGACGAAGTCGCCGGTGGCGGTGTTGACCTGGCCGCCGCCGAGCTGGGCCACGTAGACCCCGCTCTCGGTGGAGGCGACGATGTCGTCGGGGTCGTCCTCGCCGTTGAGGATGAAGGTGTTGGTCATGCGGACCATGGGCAGGTGGCGGTAGCTCTGGCGCCGGCCGTTGCCCGAGGACTCCCGGCCCTCCTTGCGGGCCCGCAGGAAGTCCCACATGTAGTCGGTGAGGATCCCGTCCTCGATCAGCGTGTTGCGCTGGGCGGGGCGGCCCTCGTCGTCGACGGCGAAGCAGCCCCACTCGTCGGTGATGGTGCCGTCGTCGACCAGGGTGATGAGGGGGCTGGCGACCAGCTCGCCGACCTTGCCCCGGAAGGCCGAGGCGCTCTTGCCGACCAGGTCGGCCTCGAGGCCGTGGCCGCAGGCCTCGTGGAAGAGGACGCCGCCGCCGCCCTTGCCGATGACGACGGGGACGGTGCCGCTGGGGGCGGGGCGGGCGTTGAGCTTGGTGAGGGCCCGGCCGGCGGCCCGGCGGGCCAGCTCGGCCACGTCGTAGCGGTCGAAGAGCTCGAAGCCGATGGTGTGGCCGATGGACTCCCGGCCGGTCTGCATGCCGGCGTCGCCGGTGGCCACGCAGCTGACCGAGAAGAGGGTGCGGGTCTGGTCGTCGCCGGTGAGGAGGCCGTCGGAGTTGGCGATCTGGATGCGGCGGCGGCTGTCGGCGTAGCGGGCCATGACCTGGCTGATGGCCTCGCCGGCCTGGCGGGCGGCCTCGTCCGCGGTGGCCAGCAGCTCGACCTTGGTGCCCTTGCCGATGTCGAAGGGGGCCTTGATGACGGTGCTGGGGTGGGTGACGTCCCGGCGGGTGAGGTCGACGGTGGTGACGCCCTCCTTGCCGCTCCGGGCTGCGGCGGCGGCCGCCTCGGCGGCGGCGAGCAGGCCCGCCTCGGTGAGGTCGGCGGTGTGGGCGAACCCGGTGGTCTCGCCGGTGACGACCCGGATGCCGGCGCCCCGGTCGCGGCTGGAGCTGAGCTCCTCGACCTTGCCGTCGTCCAGGGTGGCCGAGCCCGCCTGGCGGTCCTCGGCGAACACCTCGGCGAAGTCGCCGCCGGTCTTCAGCGCAGTGCCGAGCACCCGCTCCATCACGTCATCGGGGACCAGGGACACTGCTTCCTCCGGGGAGATCGTCGGCCGCTGTCACCCGCCGCGGACCAAGGGCACTGGCCTCACGGAGAGTGGTGCTCGTAGGGTAACGACGGTGCCCCTGGAACCCGGTTCGAGCGCGTCGGTAGACCTGACGGTCGGCGACGCCGACACGGCGATCGCCATGCACTCAGGTTCGGTACCCGTCCTGGCCACCCCCCGGGTGATCGCCCTGAGTGAGGAAGCCTGCATCCTCGTCATCGATGGCCGCCTCGACGAGGGGGCCACGACCGTGGGCCAGAGGGTCCAGATCGACCACCTGGCCCCCACCCCGGTGGGCAGCCGGGTGACCGCCGAAGCGACGCTCGAGGGCGTTCAGGGCCGGCGGCTCACGTTCACGGTTTCCGTGAACGACGAGCGTGGGCTCGTGGCCGTGGGGCGGGTGACGCGAGTCGTGGTCGACACCCAGCGGTTCTTGGACAAGCTGAGCTGACCTCGTCGGGCTGTCACGACCGATCGGCGACGTCGACCTGCTCGTGCTGGGCGACCCGGACCGGGAGGTGCTGTATCCGGCAGTCGACCGAGCCGGTCAGGACCTGAATCGCCAGGTCCAGGTCCAGGTGCAGATCCGTCCGGCGGGTTGGCTGCAGAACGGCGAGGGTTCGTTTCACGAGACCGTCGTCGGCCGACCGATGCTCCGCATCCATCCCGACGACCCTCGACCCACTGCCGCGTCAGGCAACGTTTGCCCTGTCCTCCAACGGCGCTTGAGGGACACTGACTGCGATGAGCGAAGCCCCCTTGGCGCTCGGACGCCGCATCGTCGTCACTGGTATGGCCGGGTCAGGTAAGAGCACACTCGCGCTCGCGCTCGCGGCCAGGACTGGCTTGCCGGTCATTCATCTCGACCTCTACTTCTGGAAGCCCGGCTGGGTTGCCCCGTCTGAGACTGAGTGGCGCGAGAAGCAACGTGACGTGCTCGCCGGCGACGCGTGGATTGCCGACGGCAACTATCACGAGACCCTCGATCTCCGGCTCGAAAGCGCGGACTCCGTTGTGGTTCTTGACATGCCCTGGTGGCTTTGTTCAGGACGCGCGTTCCTGCGCGGGTTCCGAATGCCGGACGAGTTGCCCGAAGGGTGCGACTACCCGCGCTGGCTGCGATTGCGCGATGAGTGGCGTTTGTCCATCCGGATCTGGCGGGAGCGCCGCTCAGAACCGGAGCGGGAACACGAGATCATTCTGCTGCACCGGCAGCGTGTGGCCGTTCAGGTGCTCAGATCCAAGCGGGCGGTCAGCGACTTCCTGGACGGTTTGGACACCGACCGGGCAACAGCCGACGACGGTTGATCGGGCGCCGAATGACTCGCACCTAACGCTCGGCTCGGAGTCACGCCACCACCGAAGCAGACATTGCCTGACGCGGCGCTAGGTCGAAGTCGCGGCGACTGCTCGACGGGCCAGGTCCTCCCGCGCGCTCCACGAGACGCTCGGCGAGGCCCTTGTGGCTCCGCGGCCGAACTTGCCTTCCTGAGATCAGCCCAGGTTGGACTGCCTCGGGTAGATGTCCTCGGGGTCGGTCAGGACGTTGACCAGGTAGGGCACGCCGCTGGCGAATGCCCGGTCCAGAGCGGGGCCGATGTCTTCGGGGGTGTCGACGATCTCGCCGGCGCCGCCCAGGGCGTTGACGACCTCGTCGTACCTCGTGCCGGGGGTGAGCTCGGCGGCGACGTCGTAGCCGTAGATGGCTTGCATGGGGTGCTTCTCGAGGCCCCAGATGCCGTTGTTGCCGACGACGATGACCACGGGCAGCTTGTGGCGCACCAGGGTGTCGACGTCCATCAGGCTGAAGCCGGCGGCGCCGTCGCCCATCATCACCACGACCTGCTTGTCGGGGCGGGCGATGCGGGCGGCGATGGCGTATCCCATGCCGGTGCCGAGGCAGCCGTAGGGGCCGGGGTCCAGCCAGCAGCCGGGCTCGTAGCTGTCGATGTACTTGCCCGAGTACGACACGAAATCCCCGCCGTCGTTGACGACCACGGCGTCCCGGTCGAGGCGCTGGCGCACCTCGCCGTAGATGCGGGAGGGCTTGATGGGGTCGCTGTCGGCCTCCAGGGCGGCGGCCTCGTCGTTGGCGGCCCACGACTCGAGGTCCCGCAGCCGGGCGATCCAGGGCTCGTGGTCGGCCCGCTCGCCGGTGTGGTCGGCCCACGAGGCCAGGGCCTTGTCGATGGGACCGACCAGGGACAGCTCGGTCTCGGCGTGGCCGGCCTGCTGCTCGGGCGAGTCGACGACGTGGATGACCTTGGCGTCGCCGAACTTGCCGAAGGAGAGGCGGAAGTCCAGCGGCGTGCCGATGACCACGACCAGGTCGGCCTCGGTCTTCAGCAGCCCCCGGGTCCGGCTGAAGGCCAGCTCGTGGTCGGCGGGCAGGCAGCCGCGGCCCAGGCCGTTGACGAAGGTCGGCACCCGCAGGTGCTCGACGGCAGCCCGTAGGTCGTCCCACGCCCCGTCCCAGTAGACGTCGGTGCCGGCGATGATCGCCGGGCGTTCGGCCTTGGCGATCAGCCGGGCGGCCTGGGCCATGTCCTCGAGCATCTCCTCCCGCACGTGGGTGTGGCCCAGCTCCAGCTCCTCGGCCTGGCCGTCGGCGAAGACGACATCCAGCGGCAGGTCGGCGAACACCGGGCCCCGGTGCGGGGTCAGGGCGATCCGGACCAGCTCGTGGACCTCGTGGGCGATCTTGTTCACGTCCTTGAGCGTCCGCGCGTCCTTGGTGATCGGCTCGAGGACCGGGACATGGTCGAACTCCTGCAGGCTCCCGGCGCCCCAGCGAGCCTGCGGGGCCCGCCCGCCCAGCACCACCAGCGGCGAGCCGTTGAAGTGGGCCGTGGTCACGGCGCTGATCCCGTTGGTGACACCCGGCCCGGCGGTCAGCACGGCCACGCCGGGGCGACGGGTCAGCTTGGCCATGCCCTCGGCCGCGAAGGTCGCCGTCTGCTCGTGGCGGACGTCGACGATGCGCACGTCCTGCTTCACCGCGGCGTCGTACAGCGGGAAGACGTGGCCGCCCGAGAGCGTGAACAGCTCCTGGACGCCGAAAGGGGTGAGCGCGGCGAGGGCCAGCTCGCCGCCGTGGCCGGTCATGGTCATGACCCGACCCTACGCGTCGACCCGCCAGCGATGGCTCGGCCCGGTGCTGGCGCCTGATTGCAGCGTCCCCACGCCTCAATCGGGCGCCAGAACGAAGACGACCGGTGCTGGCGCCTGATTGCGGCGCCCCCACGCCTCAATCGGGCGCCAGAACGGCTGGGGGTGAACCCGGGACCGGCACATCGGGCGCCAGGAGGGGCTCGTGCCGCCGGGCGAACCTCGGTCGCTGGGGGGTCAGCCGTAAGCTGGGGGGTTCCCGGGCAGGTGGAGGACGTTTGAAGAACCGGTGGGTCGTCCTCGTGCTGAGGATCGTGCTGAGCGCGGCCATGCTGGCCGTCCTCCTCTGGCGCGTCCCCGACTTCGAGCCCAGCGAGCTGGTCCCGGACTGGGAGCCGATGTCGGCGGTCTGGATGATCCTGGCCATCGGCCTGACCATGGGCAGCATCGTGCTGTCGGCGGTCCGCTGGGACCAGGTCCTGCACGCCCTCGACCTGCGGGTGCCCCTCAAGAAGCTGACCTCGCACTACTTCGCCGGCCAGTTCGTCTCCAACGTGCTGCCCACCACCATCGGCGGCGACGTCCTGCGCATCGCCCGGGTCTCCCGGGACCTCGGCGGGCACAAGTCCGAGTCGGTCGCCTCGGTGGTCATCGAGCGCCTCACCGGCTGGCTCGTCCTGCCCGTCATCTCGGTCATCGGCCTGGTCGTCAACCGGGGCCTGCTGCCCGACCACGGCGCCGCCACCGCCGCCCTCGTCATCAACACCCTGGCCCTCGTCGGCCTCATCGGCGTCCTCTACCTGGCCTCCCACCAGAAGATCCTCGGCCGTTTCAAGGAGCACCAGAACTGGCTGCAGTTCCTGGGCTCGGTCCACTTCGGTGTCACCAACCTGCGCAAGCACCCCGCCGACACCCGGAAACTCGTGCTCGCCGCCTTCGCCTTCCAGGGCACGCTGGTGCTGGCGGCCTTCTGCGCCGCCCGTGTCGTGGGCATCGACGAGGCAGGGATCACCGCGATGATGGCGTTCATCCCCGTCGTGCTGATGGTGCAGGTGCTGCCGATCGGCATCTCCGGCCTCGGCGTCCGGGAGACCGCCCTCGTCCTCTTCCTGCACCCCCTCGGGGTCAGCAACACCCAGGCCATCGCCCTCGGCCTCGCCCTCTACTTCCTCAACCTCTCCGCCAGCCTGGTCGGCGCCCCGGCCTTCGCCTTCGGCGGGCCCAAGCGCCAGGCCAAGGCCGACGCGGACGCCGCCGATGACGAGTCCGACCTCGACCCCGGCCCGGAGCCCCAGGCCGTGCCGGCGGCATGAAGGACCGGGGGACGGTGGACGACCGCGACCAGCGGAAGATCGACCTGACCCAGGCCGAGGCCGTCGACGACGCCGAGCAGGAGGCCCACGGCGCCCGCGACGACGTCACCGGCACCCGCCTGCACTGGTGGGTCGAGATCCTCGTCCTGCTCGCCCTCTACATCATCTACAGCGGCATCCGGAACAAGTTCGGCTCGGCCACGGTCAGCCCCGACCACGCCTTCACCAACGCCCGCCGGGTCATCGACCTCGAGCGCAACCTCGGCCTCTTCGTCGAGGAGAGCATCCAGGACGCCTTCCTCGGCTACCGCTTCTTCCTCCAGATCTGGAACGTCTTCTACGGGACGCTGCACTTCTGGATCACCGGCTACGCCCTCATCTACCTCTTCCGCAAGCAGCCCGCCCGCTACTCGCTGTGGCGCAACACGATCATCTTCGCCACCCTCCTGGCCCTCATCGGCTTCTCGTGGTTCCCGCTCATGCCGCCCCGCCTGCTGGACAGCTGCGGCGAGTTCGGGGCCTGCGCCAGCTACGGCTTCGTCGACACCCTGGCCAGCTACGGCGGGCTCTGGTCCTTCGACAGCGGCGCCATGGAGCAGATCTCCAACCAGTACGCGGCCATGCCCAGCCTGCACTTCGCCTGGGCCATGTGGACCTTCCTCGTCCTCTACCCGCACATGAAGCACCGGTGGTCGAAGGTGCTCATCGCCATCTACCCGTGGACGACCCTGTTCGCCATCATCGTCACCGCCAACCACTACTGGCTCGACGCCCTGGGCGGGCTGGTGGCCCTGGCCGGCGGCTACGCCATCGCCTGGACGCTGCGGGAGGTCTTCCGCCGGGTCCGTCACCCCCGGGACGCGACCCCGGCCGCGACCTGAGGTGACCCGCGACACGAGGGCCGCGCTCGGCGCGGGGGTGGTGCTGGTCGTCACGGGCGTGCTGGCCGACCAGCGGACGCCCTGGTCCCTCGAGCGGAGCGTCGGCCAGTGGGTCTACGACTGGCCCGACTGGCTGGAGACCCCCTTCGAGCTGATCCAGCAGACGGGGACGCTGCTGGCCATCGTCCTGGTGGCCGCCGGGCTGGTGGTGACCGGGCGCTACCGGGCCGCCGGTGCGGCCTTCGTCGCGGGGGCGGCGGCCTGGCTGGTCGCCTCGGGGCTGAAGGAGATCGTCGAGCGGCCCCGGCCTCGGCTGGCCACCCTCGACCGCGTGCCCCGGGAGGTGACCGACGGCTTCGCCTGGCCGTCCTCCCACGCCGCCATCGCCGCCGCCCTGGCCACCGTGCTGCTGCTGACCATCGCCCGGGGCCGGGTCGGCCGAGGCCTGGTCATCGCCGTCGCCGTCCTGGTGGCCCTCGGCCGGGTCTACCTCGGCGCCCACTGGGGCCTCGACGTGATCGGCGGCGCCGCCCTCGGCGTCCTCGCCGGCTACCTCGCCGTCCTGGTCCTCAAGCCCACGTGACCTCGGCCCTCGCGTCGCGCCTTCTGGCACCGGATGTGCGGGTCCTGGGCCGAGGATCCGGGGCCAGAACCGAGTGGGCAGGAACAGGCGCCGCGCCGGCTGGAGGAGCGCTCGTTCCGGCACCGGATGTGCGGGTCCTGGGCCGAGGATCCGGTGCCAGAAGCCGGGACGGGCGGCGGAGCCGTCGGGGCGCGGCGAACTGGCGCCTGATCTGCCGGTCCTGGCCGGAGGATCGGGCGTCAGAACGGAGGGGCGGCCCATGAAGCTGCGGGTGGGGACGTTCAACGTGCGGAACGGGCTGGCGCGGGACGGGTGGAACTCGTGGCCGTTCCGGCGGGGGGCGACGGCCGGCGGTCCTGCGGGGGCTGGACGCCGACGTCGTCGGGCTGCAGGAGGCCTTCGGGTTCCAGGCCCGCTGGCTCCAGGACCAGTGCCCGGGCTACGGCTTCACCGGGTCGGGCCGCTCGCCTCGCCGCTGGGGCGAGCGGTGCAGCGTGGCCTTCCGGCGGGGCGACCTGACCCTGGTCAGCAGCGAGACCCGCTGGTACGGGGCGACACCCGACAAGCCCGGCACCAAGCTGCCCGACGCCTCCTTCCCCCGCATCGCCACGATCGTGCGCCTGCGCCAGACCGGCGGCGGCCCGACCTTCACCGTCGTCAACACCCACCTCGACGAGCACCACAACGCCAACCGGGTCGCCGCCGCCGAGCAGCTCCTGACCTGGCTGGACGACGGCCCGACCGTGGTCGTCGGCGACCTCAACGCCAAGCCCGACAGCGACCCCGTCGCCGCGCTGCTGGCGGGCGGCCTGGTCGACGCCGTGCCCCCGGACGCCCCCGGCACCAACCACGCCTTCACCGGCAGCACCGACGGCCGTCGCATCGACCACATCCTCGTGTCCCCCCACTGGACGGTCGAGGGCGCCCACGTCGACATCACCCGCCCCGGCGGCCGCCTCCCCAGCGACCACTGGCCCGTCGTCGCCGACCTCGTCCTGCCCGCCTGACCCGTTCTGGTCCGGCACGGCGTCGGGCTGGGGAAACCGATGGCACGCAGGGGGTGCGGGGTCGGTCGATCCCGGAGACGTCCGGCCCGTCTGCTTCTGGCGTGAGTTGTGGTTGTCCTACGACCACAACGCACGCAATTTCGGGGGGGCGCTCCCCTCGCGGCTCGATCTCGGCGCAGTTGGACCGCTGTGGGCGGCTCAGCTGCGCTCGGTTCGGCAGGCCGGCCGATTCGCCCCCGACGACGGGCGGACCGGCCCCACGCCCCTGTCCTTGCCTTCGTTCGGCCCGGCCTGACGGGCGACCGGTCAGGGAACCGCCGAGCGCCTACGTCGGCCGTTCCTGAGCGCGGTACGGTTCTTCGGCAGCCATGCTCGAGCAGATCCACTCACCGGCCGACCTGAAGGGCCTGTCCTCCGAGGAGCTCACGGACCTCGCCCAGGAGATCCGGGAGTTCGTGGTCGCCGCCGTCGACGACGCCGGCAGCGGACACCTCGGCTCCAACCTCGGCGCCGTCGAGCTGACGATCGCCCTGCACCGGGTCTTCGACTCGCCCCAGGACATCATCCTGTGGGACACCGGCCACCAGGCCTACGTCCACAAGATCCTCACCGGGCGCCAGAGCCAGTTCAGCGAGCTGCGCAAGGCCGGCGGCCTCTCGGGCTACCCGTCCCGGGAAGAGTCCGAGCACGACTGGATCGAGAACAGCCACGCCTCGACCGTCCTCTCCTACGCCCACGGCCTGGCCGTGGCCCAGGAGAGTGCGCTGGGCGAGGGTCGACGGGTCATCGCCGTGATCGGCGACGGCTCCATGACCGGCGGGATGGCCTTCGAGGGCCTGAACAACTTCGGCCACAGCGGCCGCAACGCCATCATCATCCTCAACGACAACGGCCGGTCCTACGCCCCCACGATCTCCCGGCTGGGCGAGAGCCTGGCCCGCCTGCGGCTCAACCCGACCTGGCTGCGCCAGCAGGAGCGGCTCGAGCGCACGCATCCACAAGCTGCCCGCCGGCGAGCGCCTGGCCCGGGGCCTCGACGCCACCAAGGCCGCCGTGCGCGAGATGTGGGAGCCGCCCGCCTTCTTCGAGCAGCTGGGCGTCCGCTACACCGGCCCCTTCGACGGCCACGACATCGAAGGCGTCGAGCGGGCCCTGCGCAACGCCGCCGAGCTGGACGGCCCCGTCGTCGTCCACGTCGCTCACCCAGAAGGGCAAGGGCCACGCCCCCGCCGAGCAGGACACCATCAAGCACCTCCACGACATCGGCGGCGTGAAGCCCGGCTCGTACACCGCGGCCTTCACCGAGGCCATCATCAAGGAGGGCGAGGAGCGCCCCGAGCTGGTGGCCATCACCGCCGCCATGCCCGACTCCACCGGCCTGCTCCCCTTCGACGAGCGGTTCCCCGGCCGTTGCTTCGACGTCGGCATCGCCGAGCAGCACGCCGTCACCTCCGCCGCCGGCATGGCCATGGGCGGCCTGCGCCCGGTCTTCGCCGTCTACTCGACCTTCCTGACCCGGGCCATCGACCAGACCTTCTACGACGTCGGCCTGCACCGTCAGCCCGTCGTGTTCTGCCTGGACCGGGCGGGCGTCACCGGCGACGACGGCCCCTAGCCACCACGGCATCCTCGACATGGTCCTGCTGCGCAAGGTGCCGGGCATGACGATCTTCGCCCCGTCCTCCTACCAGGAGCTCGGGGTCATGCTCCACGACGCCCTGGACCTCTGCGCCGGCCCCGCCGCCATCCGCTGGCCCAAGACGGCGGCCCCCAGCGTCGGCCCCGACGAGGTCGGCTCCGGCCTGGACGCCCGCCTCGTGCGCCGCGGCACCGACGTCTGCATCATCGGCGCCGGCAAGATGCTGGCCGCCGCCACCGAGGCCGCCGAGGCCCTCGAGGCCGAGGGCGTCTCGGTCACCGTCTGGGACCCCCGGGTGGTCAAGCCCTTCGACGACGCCATGGTCGACGACGCCCTCGAGCACCCCGTGGTGGTCACCGTCGAGGACGGCCTGGCCGACGGCGGCGTGGGCTCGGCCTTCGCCGACGAGCTCGCGCCGCCGGGCCCACGGCGGCGGCCCCAAGATCGCCGTGCTGGGCGTGCCCGACCGGTACATCCCCCACGCCAAGCCCGACGTCATCCTGGCCCAGCTCGGCCTCGACGCCGCCGGCATCGCCAACACCGTCCGCGACCTCCGCGCCTGATCCGGCGCCCTCCCCGCTGCGGGTGAATTCCCGCTCTCACTGGATGACATATGTCACACCGGTGTACGGTCGTCGCTTCTCGGGCGGACGCAGTCCACCGGGGCGACACCAGGGGGGATAGGCCCGGGGTCTTGCTGGGAGACCGGCGAGTCCCCGGGCCTCGTCGCGTCATGGGCGGCAGATGGGGCGATGCCGCCCGAGACCGTCGACGAGTACCTGGCTGGGGTCGACGAGCCGGGACGGAGCACGCTCGGCGCGCTGCGGGCGCTGTTGCTGGCCCGGCTGCTGCCGGATGCGGAGGAGGGCATCGCCTACGGGGCGCCCGCGTACCGAGTCGGCGGCAAGGTGATCGCCGGGTTCTCGGCGTCGGCCAAGCACCTGTCCTACCTGCCCCACAGCGGGGACGTGCTGGCCGCGATGGGCGATGCCGTCGCCGGCTACCCGTCCTCGAAGGGGGCGCTGCGGTTCCCGCTCGACGAACCGCTGCCCGAAGCCCTCGTCGAGCAGCTCGTGGCCGCCCGCCAGGCCGAGCTCAGGTGAAGTAGGGGTTCTCGCCGGCGTCGTGGTCGGTGCCGTCGATGATCTCGACGACCTCGGGGATGGCCTCCTTGATGGCGGCCTCGATCCCCTCCCGCAGGGTGATGGCGCTGACGGCGCAGCCCTGGCAGCCACCGCCCATGGTGACCACGGCGGCGACGCCCTCGTCCCGGTCCTCGATGCGCTCCAGCACGGCGAAGCCGCCGTGGGAGGCGAGGGCGGGGTTGATCGACTGCTCGAGGAGCTGGCGGATCTTCTCCTCGGTGGTGCCCGAGAGGTCGATGTCCTCGCCGGCCAGGGGGTTGGGCCGGTTGGGGTTGCGCAGGACGAGGCCCTGCTGGTCGCCGCTGGGCAGGTCGAGGGTGGCGCCCATGAGCTTGGACACGCTGGCGGCGGGCACGATCACGGGCAGGTCGCCGACGGTGGCCACCGAGTCGCCCTCGACGGCCTCCTCGAGGGTGGCGAAGGCCAGGTCGTACAGGTAGTCCACGCCCTGGGTGCCCACGACCTCGATGCGGAGGCACAGCGCGTCGGCGTCGTCCTCCTTGGCCTTCAGCTCCAGGATCTGGGCGAGGGCGTCGTCGGTGACGGTGATCACCGGCTCGGTGCGGAGGTCCTCGGGAACGTCGATGCTCACTGGTGGGGTCACCTCGGTGGAGATTTCACGGGCTTGACCGGGTAAAGCCTACCGGTCCCCCTCGTCAGCCGACAGGGGCAGCACCCCGGTCAACCCCGCACCGGGCTCGGACCTTCCCGGCGCTACGGCGACGCCGGCAGGTCGATGGTGATGACGGCGCCACCGCCCTCGGCGTCGGCGGCCACGACCGAACCCCCGTGGTCCGCGACCACCTGGGCCACGATGGCCAGCCCGAGACCGCGAGCCCGGCAGGGTCCGGGTGGCGGCCGAGCGGTAGAAGCGGTCGAAGACCCGCTCCTGGTCCTCGGCGGGGATGCCGGCGCCGTGGTCCCGGACGGTCAGGACGGCCCGCTCGCCGTCGGCCCGCACCGCCACCTCGACCGGCTCGCCCGGCGGGGTGAACTTGTCGGCGTTGTCGAGCAGGTTCCGGACCACCCGCTCCAGCAGGGCGGCGTTGCCGTCGACGGTGACGGGCTCGGCGTCGAGGCTCACGTCCCGGCCGGTGCGGTCCCGGCTGAGGCGGACGACCCGGCCGACCAGCTCGTCGAGGGCGACGGGGGCGAACGGCTCCTCGGTGCGCTGCTCGGTGGCCAGGTCGACCAGCTCGGTGACCAGCTCGCTCAGCTCCTTGGACTCCGCGGCGATGACCGCCAGCAGGCGGGCCCGCTCCTCGGGGTCGATGTCGTGGCCCCGCTCCAGCAGCTCGGCGCTGGTGCGCAGGCTGGTCAGCGGGGTGCGCAGCTCGTGGCTGGCGTCCTGGACGAGCTGGTGCTGCTGGCGGCGGGAGTCGGCCAGCGCGCCGAGCATGGTGTTGAACGAGCGGGCCAGGCGGCCGACCTCGTCGTCGCCCTGGACGGGGATGGTGGTGGACAGGTCCTGGGTGGCGGCCACCTCCTCGGCGGTGTCGGCCAGGGCCCGGACCGGGCCGGTGATGCGGCGGGCCACCAACCAGCCGACGGCCCCGGCCAGGGCGGCGCCGGTCAGGGTGATGAGCAGCAGCCGGCCACCCAGGGCGGCGAGCACGTCGTTGGTCTCGGTCAGCTCCCGGGCGATCTGGACCGCGCCGCCCGACTCCAGGTGGGCGGTGAGGACCCGCAGCTCCACCCCGTCGACGGTGACGGTGCGCAACCGGGTCTGGTCCGCCCCGGACGCCACCGCGACGTCGCCCTCGTCCACGGGGAGGTCGACGCCGGCGGTCTGGGTGACGTCGCCCTCCGCGGTCAGGACCTGGGTGACGACGTCAGGGGCGAAGGTGGCCGGCCTCCCCGGCGGGCCACCGCCGTCGCCGAACCCACCGTCGTCGAAGCCACCCGGGCCCTGGGGCAGCTGACGGCGGCCGTCGATGATCTCCTCGCCCCGCCGCAGCAGGAAGGTGTCGACCTCACCTCGCAGCTCGTTGCTGGTCGACAGCCAGGCCGTGAGCGTCGCCGCCCCGATGGCCAGCGCCCCCAGCAAGGCGAACACCGCCACCAACCGCCACCGCAAGCTCATCGCGCCCTCACCACCCGTTCTGGCCGCGAGATGTTGCCCTTCGCGCATTCCGCGGCCAGAACAGTCGTCGTCGTTCTGGCCCAGGATGTGCGCAGGGCGCGCATCGTTCGCGGCCAGAACGGGCGGGTGGGGGCATGGCGGTCAGGGCTCGCGGACGACGTAGCCGACGCCGCGGACGGTGTGGACGACGCGGGGCTCGCCGGCCTCCTCGGTCTTGCGCCGGAGGTAGCCGACGTAGACGTCGAGGGACTTGGAGCCGGTCTCGAAGTCGTAGCCCCAGATGCGGTCGTAGATGACGCTGCGCTCGAGCACGATGCCGACGTTCAGCATCAGCAGCTCGAGCAGGTCGAACTCGGTCTTGGTCAGCTCGATGGACCGGTCCCCCCGTTGCGCCGAGCGGCGCTGGGGGTCGAGCACGAGGTCGGCCACCCGCAGCACGTCGGTGCCGCCGGTGGGGCTGGTGCGGCGCAGCAGGGCCCGCACCCGGGCCAGCAGCTCGTCGAGGGCGAAGGGCTTGGCCAGGTAGTCGTCGGCCCCGGCGTCGAGCCCGGCCACCCGGTCGGACACCTCGTGGCGAGCGGTGAGCACCAGGACCGGCGTCTTGTAGCCCCGCTCCCGCAGCATGCGGCAGACGGTGAGGCCGTCGACCCTCGGCATCATCACGTCGAGCACGATGAGGTCCGGCTCCCGGGCGGTGATCTCGTTCAGCGCCTCGTCACCGTCGTTGACCGCCACCACCTCGTGGCCCGCGAAGCGCAGGGCGGAGTCGAGGGTCTGACGGACGTTCTCGTCGTCCTCGACCACGAGGACCCGGGCAGCTGGTGTTCCTTCCACGGCGGTTGGTCTAGTCCCGGAAGTCAAGAACGAGGTGAGAACTGCTGAGGAGTGTTCTCGCGTTGTTCTCAGGCTCGACGCGAACCGCCCCTTACCCGGCTCCCCGATCGTGGTCCTCGTCAACCCCGACACACGAAACGGAGCACACCATGAAGACCCCCCTCAGGGCTGCGGTTGCCGCAGCCGCCATCGCCGGGGCCGGCCTCGCCGGCTTCGGTTTCTCGGCCGCCTTCGCCCAGACCGACACGGGTGAGGACGCCACGACCACCACGGAGGCCCCGGCCGATGCGGCCGGCCAGCCCCCCGCCGACTGCGAGGGCCGCGGTGGCCGCGGGCTCGACGCCATGGCCGAGGTCATCGGCATCGACGTCGAGGACCTCCACACCGCCCTCGAGGACGGTCAGACCCCGGCCGAGGTGGCCGAGGCCAACGGCGTGAGCCGGGCCGACCTGGTCGACGCCATCGTGGCCGACATGACCAGCCACATCGAGCAGGGCGTCGAGGACGGCCACCTGACCCAGGCCGAGGCCGACGAGCACCTCGCCGACGTGGAGGCCAACGCCGAGGCCATCGTCGACGGCGAGCACCCCGAGGGCATGGGCCCCGGTGGCCCCGGCCGCGGCGGCCCGCCCCCGGGTGAGGAGGCCCCCGCCGACGCGACGGACACCAGCGCCGACGTCTGATCCCTCCCCGCCCCGAGCCCGGTCGCCGCTCCCCCCGGCGACCGGGCTCCGGCGCGTCCGGGCCCACCGACACCGACGCGACCACGGAGACGTGGGGACAGGCCGCCACCCGTCGGGGCACGAAAATCTCACCACCCGTGACCGGTCCTCGTTCTGGCACCGGATCTACGGGTCCTGACCAGCAGATCCGGTGCCAGTTCGCCGAAGCCGGCGTGACTCGACCGATTCGGCCACGGAGCGTGGTGAGATCCCCCGGGTGGGCGCCGTCGACTGGCCGGCTGACCAGCTCGGCCCCCGTGGTTGCCATCGGTTTGCCCAGCAAGTGGGCCGTTCTACGGCTGGCGGCCGATGAAGGCGATGAGCTTGGTCTGCTCGTCGGCGTCGTCGGGGACGGGGACCCGGGGGCCGTAGTGGCCGCTCTGGCGGAGGATCTCGTCCATGGGCTCCATGCCGATCAGCAGGTCGTGGACCTCCTCGGGGTCGAGGCGCTCGTCCTGGCCGGTGGCCCGGGCCAGGTCCCAGGTGTGGAGGAACACGTCGGTGGTGGCCAGCATGTCCACACCTGCGGCGAAGCTCATCGAGCCCGGGGGCAGGTCCCGCACCTCGTCGGCCACGGCCGGATCGTCGAGGGCGGCCTGGAAGGTGTCCCGCACCGCGGCCCATGCCGCCGCCGGGTCCTCGTCGACCGACGGGGCGTCGCCCCCGTCCAGGCCCCACGGCCCGTAGAAGAGGCTGGGCATCCACTCGACCAGGTGGCGGACGACGTCCCGAGCCACCCAGCCCTCCACCGGGGCGGGCGCGTCCCAATCCGCCGCCCCGTCGACCTTCGCCGTGAACTCGGCCGCCACCCGGCGGAACCGCTCGGACTGTTCGCTCATCATCTGCTCCTCCACGTCGGGGTCGTAGGTAGGACGCACGAGCGGTCGCCGACTCATCGGTCGTGTCGCTCGACCCGTGGACACGGCCACGGTCGAAACTAGCTTCGGGGCCGTGCGTGCCCTCGTGGTCAACCCCGACAGCCACTGCCCGGCCGGGATGGTCGGCGAGCGCCTGCAGCACCACGGGATCGACCTCGACGAGCTGACCCTGACCCCTGACGCGGCCCACACCGTCAGCGATGTGGCCTTCCCCGATCCCCGGGACTACGACCTGGTCGTACCCATGGGCTCACCGTGGTCGGTGTACGACACCGCCACCATCGGCAGCTGGATCGGGCGGGAGCTCGACCTGCTGGCCGACGCGCAGCGGGCCGACATCCCGGTCCTCGGCGTGTGCTTCGGCGGCCAGGCGCTGGCCGCCGCTCTCGGCGGCACCGTCGAGCGATCCCCCGAGCCCGAGTTCGGCTGGTACGAGGTCGAGACCTCGGTCCCCGAGGTGATCGCCCCCGGCCCGTGGTTCCAGTGGCACTTCGACCGGTTCACCGTGCCCACCGGCGCCACCGTCCTGGCCCACAGTCCCGTCGGACCGCAGGCGTTCCGCATCGGCCGCAGCCTCGGCGTCCAGTTCCACCCCGAGCTGACCACCTCGATCCTCGCGGGCTGGCTGACCGACGCGGATGAGGCCGAGCTCCGCCACCTCGACGTCACCACCGATGCCCTCCTCGAGCAGACCGCGACCTGCCAGGAGCAGGCCCGCCCCCACACCGACGCCCTCGTCGACCACTTCCTGACCGACATCGCCCACCTGATCTGACCCGATCAGACGCTTCTGGGTACACCCCTGTGTCGTGCGGAACAGGGGGGTGTACCCAGAACGGGAGCCGGGGTGGGTCAGGCGGCGGGGGCGGGGAGCTCCACCTCGAGGGAGTCGAGCATCCGCCGAATGTCGGCCAGGTCGGTCTTGGGGTGCAGGAAGCAGAGGCGCAGGACCGGCTCGCCCTGCCACCGGGTCGGCAGGACCAGCCAGGTGCCGGCCATGGCGTGGATCCCCGACCAGCGGGCGTACTCGGCCTCGCCCCAGCCGACCCGCCGCAGGACCACGACGCTCAGGTCGGGCTCCAGGACCAGCTCCAGCTTGGGCCGAGACCGGACCTCGTCGGCCACCTCGCGGGCCATGGTCAGCCCCGCCTCGACCGCGTCCCGGTAGGCGGCGGTGCCGTGCACGGCGAGGGAGAACCAGAAGGGCAGACCCCGCACCCGGCGGGTGAGGTGCACGGCGTAGTCCGCCGGGTTCCACACCTGGCGGTCGACGGTGTCGAGGTAGTCGGCGTGCTGGGCGTGCACGCTCGCCGCCTGGTCGGGGTCTCGGTAGAGCAGCGCCGCGCAGTCGTAGTTGGCGAAGAGCCACTTGTGGGGGTCGATGACCAGCGAGTCGGCCCGTTCGATGCCGGCCAGGCGGTCCCGGGCCGAGGGCGAAGCCAGGGCGGCCCCGCCGTAGGCCCCGTCCACATGCAGCCAGATCCCCCGCGCCCCACAGACATCGGCTACCCCGGCCAGGTCGTCGATGACCCCGGCGTTGGTCGTGCCGGCCGAAGCCACGACGGCGAACACCCCGTCCTCGCCCTCCACGGCGGCAGCCAACGCCGGGCCTGTCAGGCGACCGTGCTCGTCCGCGGGCACCTCCAGGACCCCGACGTCGAGCACCCGGGCGTCGGACCGGACCGAGGCGTGGGCCTCGCTCGTAGCGGCCAGGCGCCAACCACCGGCCGGACGGGGACCCGCGGCAGCCCGGGCCGCGGCCAGCGCGGAGAGGGTCCCGACCGTGGCGCCGGAGACGAAGCAGCCCCCCGCCGACTCGGGGAAGCCGGCCAGCTCGCGTAGCCAGTCCAGGGCCTGGTTCTCGGCGAAGATCGCCCCGGCCCCCGCTTCCCACACCCCGCCGAAGATGGACGACACGCTGACCACCACGTCCATCAGACGGGCGGCCTCGGTCGGGGCGTTGGGGATGTAGGCCAGGTTGAGCGGGTGGTCCTGGGCCCGGGTGGCCGGCACCAGCACGTCGGTGAACACCCGGAACGCCTCGTCGAAGCCGAGGCCCTCCTCGGTCACGGTCTCCCCGGCCGCGGCCTCCAACTCGTCGCGGGGTCGGGCTCCGGTGAACGGGCTGGGGTCCCGCCGGAGCCGCTCCTCGGTCCAGGTCAGCACCTGGCGGGCCAGGTCCTCGTCGTAGTCCCAGGGATCCGTCGGCACGGGCCACCTTCCCCCAGCCCACCGACCCCCGGCAAGCGCAGTCGAGGTCGCAGGGGCTTGACTGGCGGCCGTGCGGATCCTCGTGCTGGCCGACACCCACCGGAAGGGCGACGACGACCGACCGCTCCCGGACCCGGTGACGGCCGAGCTGGCCCGAGTCGACCTCGTCCTCCACGCCGGTGACGTCGTCAGCCGGGCCGTGCTCGACCGGCTCGCCACGGCCGCACCCGTCCACGCCGTCCTCGGCAACAACGACGACGCGACGCTGGTGGGCCGTCTGCCCGAGGACCTCGTCCTCGACCTCGACGGGGTGCGGGTGGCCATGGTCCACGACAGCGGCGCCCGCCAGGGTCGGCCCGGGCGGATGCGCCGTCGCTTCGCCGACGCCGACCTCGTCGTGTTCGGCCACAGCCACGAGCCCGTCGACGACCTCGGCGTCGACGGTCAGCGCCTGTTCAACCCCGGCTCCCCCACCCAGCGTCGTCGCCAGGCCCAACCCAGCTACGGCATCCTCCAGATCGCCGACGGCCACCTCACCGGCCACGAGATCATCCGCTTCTGACCGCCGCGCGACCCCGCCCCCTTCGTTCTGGTCCCAGCTATGTCCACTCTGCTGCAGATAGCTGGGACCAGAACGGATCCGGGGTTGGTCGTCAGGCGGCGGAGGGTTCGATGGTGGCTGCGGCGGGGGCGGAGGTGCGGATGAGGTGGTCGAAGGCGCTCAGGGCGGCAGTGGTGCCCGCACCGAGGGCGATCACGATCTGCTTGTAGGGCACGGTCGTGCAGTCGCCGCCGGCGAACACGCCGGGGACCGAGGTCTGGCCCCGGTCGTCGATGACGATCTCGCCCCGGGGCGACAGCTCGACGGCGCCCTCCAGCCACTCGGTGTTGGGCAGCAGGCCGATCTGGACGAACACGCCGTCGAGGTCGACCCGGTGGTGCTCGCCGCCGACCCGGTCCTCGTAGAGGAGGCCGGTCACCCGGTCCCCGTCGCCGACGACCTCCGTGGTCAACGCGCTGGTGACCACGTCGACGTTTGGCAGGCTGCGCAACTTCCGCTGCAGCACCTCGTCGGCCCGCAGCGTGGCGTCGAACTCGATGAGCGTGACGTGGGCGACGACGCCGGCCAGGTCGATGGCGGCCTCGACCCCGGAGTTGCCGCCGCCGATGACGGCCACGGCCTTGCCCTTGAAGAGGGGCCCGTCGCAGTGGGGGCAGTAGGTGACGCCCTTGTTGCGGTACTCGTCCTCGCCGGGGACGCCCATCTGGCGCCAGCGGGCGCCGGTGGACAGCACCACGGTGCGGGCCTGCAGGGTGGCGCCGCTCTCCAGCTCCACGGTCGCCAGGCCACCTTGCTCGTCGGCGGGCACCAGGCGCTTGGCCCGCTGCCGGTCCATCACGTCGACCTCATAGTCCTTCACGTGCTGTTCCAGCGCGGCGGCCAGCTTCGGGCCCTCGGTGTGGGGCACCGAGATGAAGTTCTCGATCGCCATGGTGTCGAGGACCTGACCGCCGAAGCGCTCGGAGGCCAGCCCGGTGCGGATGCCCTTGCGGGCGGCGTAGATGGCGGCGGCGGCCCCGGCCGGGCCACCGCCGACCACGAGCACGTCGTAGGGGTCCTCGCCGTCGATGCGCTCGGCCTCCCGGGCCGCGGCGCCGACATCGAGCTTCCCGATGATCTGCTCCAGGGTCATGCGTCCCTGGTCGAACACCTCGCCGTTCACCAGGACCGTGGGCACGGCCAGCACCTGCCGGGCCTCCACCTCCTCGGGGAAGACGGCCCCGTCGATGGCGACGTGGGTGACGCGGGGGTTGAGCACGGCCATCAGGTTGAGAGCCTGCACCACGTCGGGGCAGTTCTGGCACGACAGCGAGAAGTAGGTCTCGAAGTGCAGGTCCCGGTCAAGGGCCTGGATCTGGGCGATGACCTCGGGATCGGCCTTCGGTGGACGACCGCCGACCTGCAGCAGGGCCAGGACCAGCGACGTGAACTCGTGGCCCAGGGGGACCCCGGCGAAGCGCACCGACACGTCGGTGCCGACCCGGGTGATGGCGAAGGACGGCCGCCGCTCGTCGTCGTCGGCCCGCACCACGGTGATGGCGTCGGACAGCGCGGCGATCTCGTCCAACAGCCCGGCCAGCTCGGCGGACTTGGGGCTGTCGTCGAGGCTGGCCACGAGCGCAACCGGGTGCTCGATGGTGGCCAGGTGGGTCTCGAGTTGAGCGGTCAGGGCGGCGTCGAGCACGGGGGACATCGGGACTCCGGGGGCGAGGGGGGAACGGGGGAAGCGGCCGGGCGCAGGGCGGGAAGGGGGTCCGCCCCACGCCCGGTCGACGGGGTGTCGATCAGCGGGTCCGGGACCAGCCGGCCGACGGGTCAGGCGGTCAGATCTTGCCGACCAGGTCCAGGGACGGGGCCAGGGTGTCCTCGCCCTCCTCCCAGTTGGCGGGGCAGACCTCGTTGGGGTGGGCGGCCACGTACTGGGCGGCCTTCACCTTGCGCACCAGCTCCTCGGCGTTGCGGCCGATGGGGCCGGCGTTGATCTCGATGATCTGGATGCGACCCTCGGGGTCGATCACGAAGGTGCCACGGTCGGCCAGGCCGACCTCCTCGATGAGGACCTCGAAGTTGCGGCTGATGGTGCCGGTGGGGTCACCGACCATCGGGAAGCGGAGCTTGGCGATGGTGTCGGAGGTGTCGTGCCAGGCCTTGTGGGTGAAGTGGGTGTCGGTGGACACGCTGTAGACCTCGACGCCCGCGGCCTGCAGCTCGTCGTACTTGTCGGCCAGGTCGCCCAACTCGGTCGGGCAGACGAAGGTGAAGTCGGCGGGGTAGAAGAACACGACCGACCACTTGCCGCGGAGGTCCTCGTCGGTGACGTCGACGAACGCACCCTCGTGGTAGGCGGTGGCCCGGAACGGCTTGACCTCGGTGTTGATCAGGGACATCGGGGGGATTCCTCCGGTTGACGGGTTGTGTCAGGCGAACCTAACGACATCCCGTCGACCGGAGGCGTGTGTCCCGATCGATTGTTCCAGTCGAATCGATAGTCAGTAGCTATCGATGGCTCAGCCGGTGGCGACCGGCGGGAGCTGCCCGCCGTTGGGGGCGTAGTCGGTGTAGACCGGCCCGACGTTGGGCAGGCCGTTGTCCCACACGAGGGCGGCCCGAGCCCGGAACTGTTCGGGGGCGCTGATGCAGCCCCGCAGGAACTGGTACCGGTACTCGTTGCCGTTGGCCGTGACGATGGTCTGACCGTTCGGGTCGTTCTGGTTGGCGCCACACCCCGGAATGATCTGACCGGTGTGGGCGCTGCGCAGGCGCCCGGTGAACAGGGTGTCGACCCCGCTCAGCAGCCGCAGGTCGGCGTAGTAGTCCGGCCCGGCCGGTCCACCGATGTCGATCCGCCAGCGGATGTAGGTGGCCCTGTTCGGCCAGTTGTTGAGGGGCTGGCCGCCGAGGCGGGTCCGCACCCGCAGGTCGACGTTGCCGGAGCGGTGGATGACCCGGATCCGGGTGATGTCGCCCCGCTGGTAGGGGACGTCGCCCACCGGGTCGGTCTGCTCGATCTCGTCGGCGCCGGCCCCGGGGGCGAAGGCGACGATGGCCAGGAGGGCGACGACGGCCGCGGCGACGCCGCGCCGCACAGTGCTGAGGGTGCGCATCGCCCCATCATGGCCCCCGGGGCGGTCCCGATGCAGGCGGGCGCGCGACATCCCGCCCCGGCCCACGGTCGGGTCAGCACAGCTAGCGTTCGGCCATGGCCGACCAGATTCCGATGATCATCGGCGACGAGCGCGTCGCCTCCGACGAGAGCATCGAGGTGCGCTCCCCGTTCGACGGCAAGGTCGTGGGGACGGTGGCCAAGGGGTCCGAGGAGCACCTGGACCGGGCCGTGGCCATCGCCAAGGCCCGGCACAAGGGTGGGGCGCTGCCCGCCCACGAACGGGCCGCCGTCCTCGACCGCGCCGGACGGGCCCTGGCCGAGCGGGTGGACGAGTTCGCCACCGTCATCTCCGCCGAGGCGGCCAAGCCCATCAAGACGGCCCGGGTCGAGGCGGCCCGCGCCGTGGACACGGCCAACTTCTCCGCCGCCGTGGCCCGCACCCTCGGCGGCGAGCTCATCCCCCTCGACGCCTCCGCCGCCGGCGAGGGCAAGGTGGGCTGGGTCAAGCGGGTGCCGATCGGCGTCGTGGCCGGCATCTCGCCCTTCAACTTCCCGCTCAACCTGGTCTGCCACAAGGTGCTGCCCGCCATCGCCGCGGGCTGCCCGGTCGTGCTCAAGCCGGCCTCGTCCACCCCGTTGTCGGCCCTCAAGCTGGCCGAGCTGCTCATCGACGAGTGCGGCCTGCCGCCGGGCTGGCTCAACGTGGTCCCCTGTGCCGGCGCCACGGCCAACCACCTGGTCGAGCACCCCGACGTGGCCATGATCACCTTCACCGGCTCGCCCCCGGTCGGCTGGGGCATCCGGGCCCGGGCGGCCACCAAGAAGGTCGGCCTGGAGTTGGGCAACAACGCCCCCGTGGTCATCGAGCCCGATGCCGACTGGGCCACCGCCGCGGCCAAGATCAAGGTCGCCGGGTTCAGCCACGCCGGCCAGTCCTGCATCTCGACCCAGCGGGTCTACGTCCACGAGGACATCGCCGAGGACTTCACCGCCGCGCTGGTGGCCGAGGTCGAGGCCCTCGTGGTGGGCGATCCCGCCGATGACGCCACCGACGTGTCCGCGCTCATCGACGCCGGCGAGACCGACCGGGTCAAGAGCTGGATCGAGGAGGCCACTGCCGCCGGAGCCACGGTCGCCACGGGCGGCGACCTGACCGGCGACGGCGTCCTGCGCCCCACCGTGCTCACCGGGGTCACCGACGACATGAAGGTCTGCGCCCTCGAGGTCTTCGGCCCCGTGGTCGCCATCGCCACCTACACCGACTACGACGACGCCCTGGCCCGGGCCAACGACACCCAGTACGGCCTCCAGGCCGCCGTCTTCACCAAGGACCTCGGCAAGGCCCTCAAGGCGGCCGACACGCTCGACTTCGGTGGCGTGCTCATCAACGAGGTCCCGACCTGGCGGGCCGACCACATGCCCTACGGCGGCCTCCGGGACAGCGGCAACACCCGTGAGGGCCCGCCCTACGCCGTCCGCGAGATGACCGAGCAGCGCCTCATCGTCATGCAGCCCTGAGCGCGGTTCGTCGGGCTGCGGGTCGTCGGGCGCCGCCGGTCAACCAGCCGGGGAAACGAAGGCAGGGATGGGGGCATGCTCTCGGGCTGCAGCTCGTCGGGGGCACGCCGGACCTCTGAATCCCACGCTGCGTGACCGATGCCGAGCTCCGGGCATCACCTCCTACTTCTGGCGCCTGATCCTCCGGCTATGACCGGAGGATCAGGCGCCAGAACGGGGGATGGTCAGGAGGTGCGGCGGATGGGGGGCAGCTCGTACTGGCCGGCGAGGACGGGGGCGCCGGGCTCGTAGAGGCGCATGATCGGGCGGAAGTCCCCGGCGGGAGCGGGGAGCCAGTTGGCCTCGAGGTCGGCGCCCGGCGACTCGGCCTGCAGCAGGATCGTGATCGAACCGTCGTCGGCGGTGACCAGGCCCGGCGTGCGGTCGCCGATGGAGTAGCGGTCGATGGGGTTGTCGACCAGGTAGAAGTCCGGCGTGTCGTACATGGTCAGCGACCAGAAGGCGTCGACCGGCGGCGGCGTCTCCAGCCGCAGCTCGTAGGTGTGCGCCCCCGACAGCTGGTCGCCGTCGGCGTCCATCGCCGTGATGAAGTAGTCCGCCTCGTAGCCGTGGTTCCCCCAGAGGCCGGCGCGGGCGGCGACGGCCCGTGTCGCGTAGGCGGTCGTCCGGTCGGCGATCTTCCACTCCGGCGCGTCGATGGTGCCGACCTCGAAGAAGTCGAGGTTGTAGTCGAAGAGGTGGGCGGCCTCCCGCCAGCCATTCACCAGGTCCGCACCACCGGTCATCAGCGCGTCGATGGTCTCCCGACCGGAGCGCTCGGCCTCGACGAGAAGGGCCCGCAGCTCCGGCGAGGGGTCGGCGTAGGGCGTGCGCTCGTCGGTGAGGCCCAGGGACGAGCAGACGGCGAGGAACTCGGCGTCGCCCGCCGGCGGCGGGAAGGCGGCCAGCTGCACCCGGAAGGTCTCCCACCAGCGCAGGTCCTCGTCCACCGCCGGGTCCGCCACGGGCACCCCCGCCGGGACGATGGTGGGGTCATGGGACGCCAGGCGGAACTCGTCCTGGAGGGCCCGCACGGCGGCGAGGTCGTCGGGCCCGTCGACCTGGACCCGACCCACGATGCTGAAGACCCCGGTCGGGGCCTTGATGACCGTGACGCCGTCGGGGACCTCGCCGTCGTGGTCCGCCGCGGTCAGCAGGTAGCGACCGGCTGCGGTGCCCGTGGCCCGTCGGCCGACATAGGCGAAGTTGTTGGTCCACGCGTCGACGAACTGCAGCACGTAGTAGCGGCTGCCGGTGGCCGGGACCTCCAGCGAGACGGGGTTGTCCCGCACGTCGCACATGGCCATCACATAGAGGGTGTCGTTGTTGGGCGACACGAACTTCGTCTCGGGCCCCAGCAGGTCCCGGGCGTAGGCAAAGGTGTTCCAGGGCGCCGAGATCGGCAGGTCGCCGCCCCCCTGGACGAAGCCGGCGACCTCGTCGAGGTCGTACACCAGCGGGTACCCGTAGATGAAGGACGTCATGGCGTCCTGGGGCGACGGCAGCTCGGTCATGGCCTGAAGCTAGAGGCCGTGGGCGCGGCGCCTACCCCGGCGGCGTCTGGACGTTCACGTTGCGGACGGTGAGGTCGGGGCGGACCTCGGCCGACAGGTCACCGGCGTCGGAGCCGAGGCTCATGCGCCAGATCTCGCCCTCCCGGGTCACGCCCACCAGGATCCCGTCCTCACCGGTCGCGGTCACCAGCTCGACCACGGTGGGGTCGGCCAGGAAGGCGTCGACGGCCCGGTCGATGGTCAGCCCACCGCCACCGGGCAGCTCGGGGAAGGGCACCTCGGCCCGCAGACGACCGGTGATCCGGCCCCGCCGGTTCGCCTCGCGGACGACCACACTCGCCACCAGCGGCACCGAGCGGTCGACGGCATCGGCCCCCGATCGGTACTCCCAGGTCACGCTCTCACCAGGGTCGAGGCGCACGGCGGTCCCGTCGGGGTCACACAGCCCCGGGTGGGCCACGACCAGCTCCACCCGGAACGACGCCTCCCCCGCGGCGATCAGCCGGTCCCGCAGCGCGGCGTTGCCGACGGTGGCGGCCTGGCGGGGAGGGTCACCCTCCGGCCCGATGGTGGGCAGCCCGGGACCGTCGCACTCGTCGCCCCGGTACCAGGCGGGCTGGTCCGAGCTGTTCGCCAGCCGGACGGTGGCCGTCGCCTCCGCCAGCGACTGGTCCTCCACCTCGACCCGGAAGGTCACCCGCAGCCGGTCCCCGTTCGCGACATCCCGGCCGGCGGCAGACGAGCTCTCGTCGCGGAAGGCCACCACGAGTCCCGTGGCGGCCACGCCCAGCAGCGCGAGGACAGCGGCCGCGTTGCGCACGCGACGACGAGTGGAGGCTTCGGCGGCCATGCCCTCTGATCGGCGCGCCGGACGCCGGGCCTTGAGCTACAGGTGGGTCACGCCGCAGTGGCTTCGCGGAGCGCTCGGAACCAGAGCCGGGAATCGCCGAGACGGCGCTTGAGCTCCCGCTCCAGGCCCCCGATCGGATACAGGTTCTGGGGCGCCCGGGGGTCCTTGTGGCCCTCGGAGGCGAACCTCGGCAGGGAGGCGGTCACCCGGTCGGCCAGCGAGAACAGCTCCGAACCGCTCACGTCGTCGCCGGCCTCGCAGCGGACGACGCCCGACCAGCCGTGCAGGATCGGCGTCGGCAGACGGAGGTACCAGGCGGGGCGGCCGGCCCCCAGGCGGAAGACCGGGGTGCGCTGGCCGGGGGCCAGGGCGGCGACCACCCGCTGGGACAGCTCCTCGGGCAGGTAGGGCGTGGGGTGGGTCTTCACGTAGCCGACGGCGTGCTTGACCCCGTGGCGCCGACCGCTGAGGGGCCCGTCGGTGATGAGCAGGTCATCGGGCCCGACGGCGGCGGCCCGGGCCACCTCGGCCTCCAGCTCCGCCATGCGCTTGTGGAGGGCCTCGACGAAGACCATGGACTCGTCGGAGGTGATGCCGTAGTGGGCGAAGGTGCCGTGCCGGGTGGTGATGTCGCCCGCGGCCTTGTCCGGGGCCAGGAACTCGTGGCGGATCTCGGCCGCGATCACCTCGGCCCGGCCGTCGCAGCGCACGACCCCGGCGCCGTAGGAGACACAGCGCCCCCGCCGGGCCTCACCCGAGTCCAGCGTGACGACCACGTTGGCCTCGATGCGCTGGACCCCGTCGACGAAGTAGACGGTGCCGACCGGCTCACCCCCGGGCGACAGTGGCTCCCAGTCCTTCGGGGCCACCTCGAGGTCGAGGACCGCCGGCTCCTGGGGTGCGTACCCACCCTCCTCGGTGGGCGAGCCGTACTCCGGCGCCCACGGCTCGACCGCCAGCCTCATGAGCGCTTCTGGCACCGGATCTGCGGGTCCCGGCCCGCACATCCGGTGCCAGAAGGGGAGGCGTGGGGGGCCGGCCTCACGCGTCGACCCGGGTGACCGTGCTGGTCGTGGGGCCCTTGCGGACCTCGAAGCGGACGGGGAGGCGCTCGGCCAGCTCCCGCACGTGGCTGACCACGCCGACCATGCGGCCCGAGGCCCCCAGCTCCTCGAGGGCGGTGGCCACGATGTCGAGGGTGTCCAGGTCGAGGGAGCCGAAGCCCTCATCGCAGAAGATCGACTCGAGCCGGGCGCTGCCCCCGGCGGCGAGGTCCGCGACCTGGTCGGCCAGCGCCAGCGCCAGGGCGAGCGAGGCCAGGAAGGTCTCACCGCCCGAGAGGGTCTTGGCCCCCCGCACGGCGTCGGCGTTGGCGTGGTCGATGACGGCGAAGTTGGCCCCACCACTGTCGAGGGTGAGCGAGTAGGCCCCCGCCGAGAGCTCGGCCAGGATCTCGGTGGCCCCGACGACCAGCCGTTGCAGGGCCTCGTCCAGCATCCACTTCTCGAAGTTCTGGGACCGCAGGTGGTAGCCCAGCGAGTCGGCCACCTCCTTCTGTTCGACCAGGCCCGCCCGCTGGCCCTCCAGCTCGGCCGCCTTGGCCCGGTCCTTCACCAGGCCCTCGTGGCGGCTGCGGGCCCGCTCCCGAGCCTCGGTCGCCGCGTCCCGCGGGTCCCGACCGTCGACGGCGACGTCCAGCTCGACGCAGGTCTCCCGGATGCGGGCCTCGATCTCGCCCCGCTCCCGCTCGGCCTCGGTGATCTTCTCCCGCAGCGCCACCGCGCGTTCGTCCAGCTCGGGCCGGGTCTCGTCGGCCCAGGCCACCAGGGCCCCCCACGCCGCGCCGAGGTCCGACCGGTCGGCACTGGGCGGGCTCAGGACCGCCAGCCGGTCCCGGGTGTCGTCGAAGCGGGTCCAGAGGGCCTTCTCGTCGTCGGCCAGGGTCGCGGCCCGCTTCTCGGCCGCCTCCAGCTCCCGCCGCCGGCTGCGCTCGGTCTCCCGGGCCGTCTTGACGTCCCGCTCGCGGCGGTCCAGCTCGGCCAGGGCCGTCGTCGTCGCCGCCTCGTCCGGGCCGTCCCCCAGCTCGGCGTCGAGCGCGGCCACGGCCTCCCGCACCTCGTCGAGCTTCGCGGTCACCCCGGCGAGCTTGTTCTGGGCCTCCCGCTCGGCGTCGTGGGCGGTGCGCATGGCGGTGGTCGCCTTGGCCAACGCCGCCTCCGCGGCCGCGACGTCGGGGGCGTCCCGGTGGCTGGGCACGTCGTGGACGACCTGGCGGCACACCGGGCACGGGGCGCCGGGCACCAGGTCCCGGGCGATGGCCGCAGCCCGATCCCTGTCCTTGGCCGTGACCACGGCGACCTGGGCGGCGGCGAAGGCGGCGTCGGCCTCCTCGCGCACGGCGACGGTCGCGGCCAGGACCTCGGTCCGCTCGACCTCCATCGCCTGGCCCTTCTCGATGCGGTCCGCCTGCTCGGCCCGCCGGGCCAGCCGGGTGAGCCGCTCCCGCAGGGCCACTCGGTCGGGCTGGTCGACGGCCGCCTTCTCGGCCACGTCCAGGAAGCCCTCCGCCGCGAGGTGGTCCTTCCGGGCCTGCTCCAGCTCGATCCGGGCGGCGTCGACCTTGCCGGCCAGGCGGGTCACGTCGTCGGGCACGGCCAGACCGGTCAGGGCGGTGAGCCGCTCGGCGACCTCGTCGCGCTCCGCGGCGGCCACCGCGATCGTGGTCCCCAGCTCGTCGAGCCGGGGCCGGGCCTCGTCGATGCGCTCGACCAGGCGGTCCAACACGCCCACGCGACGTTCGGCCTCGACCAGGATCTCCTCGGAGGCGTCGGCCAGGGACGCCAGCTGACCGTCGAGGGTCGCCACCGAACCCGCGGCGACCGCGGCCCGGGTCCGGGCCGCGGTGCCCATCGCCTCGTAGAGCCCGAGATCGAGGAGGGCCAGGAGCATGTCCTGGCGGTCGGCGGGCTTGGCGTGGAGGAGCTCGGCGAAGCGACCCTGAGGCAGGACCACGCAGGTGCAGAAGTGGTCGAAGGTGAGGCCGAGGAGGTCCTCGACCGCGGCCGACAGGGCGTCGGCGTCACCGGCCAGCGTCTCGGTGGAGCCGTCGGGGAAGCGGCGCTCCAGGCGGGCCTCCTTGGTGGTGCCGCCCGACTTGGTGGGCCGCACCACCCGGACGGCGGTGTAGGCGTCGCCGTCGACGGTGAAGTCCAGCCGGACCCGGGCCTGCTGCAGGCCCTGGCTGATCACCGGGGCCACGGCCTTCTTGCCCAGCCGGGGGACCGAACCGTAGAGGGCGAAGATCATGGCGTCGATCACGCTCGACTTGCCCGCCCCGGTCGGGCCGCTCAGGGCGAAGAGGTCGGTGCCCTCGAAGTCGACGGTGACCGGCTCCCGGAAGGCGGTGAACCCCTCCAGCTCCAGGCGCTCAGGCCGCATCCTCGGCCTCCGGGTCGCTCAGCTCGTCGTGCAGCTCACCGAAGAGGGTCAGCAGTCGGGGGTCCTCGACGTCGCGCTCGGCCAGGTACTCGGCGAAGAGCTCGTCGGGCGAGCGCCCGAGGCGCACCGCCCGGGGGGCCCCGTCCTCGGCCTCGACCGGCCGGGCCGACACCTGTACCGCGTTGGGCAGGAGCGCCCGGACCTCCTCGGCCAACCCGGCCCGGGCGGGCTCGTCGACCACGACCCGCAGCCAGTCGTCGCCCACGTCCCCGGCCAGGGCCCGCAGGTCATCGACGGTCCCCCGCACGGTGCGCAGCGCCCGGCCGGCGGTCAGGGGCACCGTCCGCACGGACGCGGGGAGGCCGGCCCCGACCTCGACCACCAGGACGGCCTTGCGGTCCTCCTCCTCGCCGAAGTCCAGAGCCAGCGGTGAGCCGGGATACCAGGCGGGACACGCCGCGCCCGGCACCTGCTGGGTGCGGTGGAGGTGGCCGAGGGCCACGTAGCTGAGCGACGCGGGGAAGGCCCCGCCGGGCAGCTCGTACTGGAAGATGGTGTGGGCCGAGCGCTCGCCGCCCCCCAGGGTCCCGCCGCTGACCATGGCGTGGGCCGCCAGCAGGTTCACGGCGTCACCGGCGTCGAGGCCCGCGGTGAGGTGCTCGACCAGCCGGCGCAGGCGCTCGGCGTAGGTGGCCGCGTGGTCGGCGGCCTGCCGGCCCATCAGGTCATCGGCCTTGACGATGCCCCGCTGGGACACGAAGGGCAGCAGGGCGAGGTTGACCGCCTCCCCCGCCGGCGTCTCGAAGCGGACCACGCCGCCGGCGTCGGCCTTCGCCGGCTCGGCCAGCAAGGTGACCTGGCCCAGGGCCAGCAGGGGCGTGACCGCCGCCAGGCGACGGGGGTTGTCGTGGTTCCCGGCGATCACCACGACCTTGGCCCCGGTCCCGGCCAGGCCCAGCAGGTGCCGGTAGACGATGGCCTCGGACTCCGGGGACGGGGCCGAGGTCTCGAACAGGTCGCCGGTGACCAGGATCAGGTCGACGGCCTCGGCCGCAGCGATGCCGGTGATCTCGGCCAGGACGGCCTCGTGCTCGTCGGCCCGGCTCTGGCCCCGCATGGCCTTGCCCACGTGCCAGTCACTGGTGTGGAGGAGCTTCACCGGCTCAGAGCCCCTCGAAGGGGTCGTCGGGCTGCTCGGTGGCCTGCGGGTTGACGCCGGCCTCGGCCGAGCGGGTGGCCCAGGCCGGGAACGGGAACTGGGTGACCAGGGGCACGGGCAGGTGGGGCTGGGCGACCAGCATCGTGCCCGGCTTGATGATCGTGGCCCGGTCCCGCTGGACCGGGGGCAGGAACCCGTACTCACCCCGCGACGCCTCGGCGGGGTCGAGGCGGCCCACGACCCGGATGGCGCAGTTGGCCACGATGCGGCGCTCGACCTCGCTGGCCGTCTGCTGGGCACCGATGAGGATGATCCCGAGGGAGCGACCCCGCTCGGCCACGTCGAGGAGGATCTCCTTGATGGGGCTGGTCCCCTCCCGGGGGGCGTACTTGTTGAGCTCGTCGAGGACCACGAACTGCAGCGGCCGCGCATGGCCCTGGCGCTCCTTCTTGTCGAAGGCCCGGCGCAACACCACGCCGACCACGAAGCGCTTGGCCCGGTCGTTCAGGTTGTGGAGGTCGACCACGGTGACCTGGGCGTCGTCGTTGACCAGGTGGGCCTCGGCGTCGGGCTGGTCGGCCCGGATGAGGCGGTCCAGGTGCCGGATCGAGCCGTGCAGGCGACGGATGAACGCGTTGACCGTGCCCGCCCCGATGGCCCGGCCGGCCCAGCGATCAGCCTCCGCGTCGTCCTGGACCCGGTTGGAGATGATCTCGATCAGCTCCCGGAACGTACGGGCCGTGTCGCCGTCGATGCGCACCGCCCCCTCGCCGGCAGCCTGGGCGTCGGCGGCCAGTCGGGCCGTCACGTTGTGCACGACCATCGTGTACTGCTGACGGTCGTCCTCGGCATCGGCGAAGAGGAAGGGCAGCAGCTCGTCCTTGCAGAACTGCTCGAGGGTCCAGAAGAACGAGGTGACCCCGCCGTGGCGGCCGGACACGTCGGGGGCGGCGGTGGGATCGTCCCGCCGGGGCGGGGCCCACACCGCCATGCTGCGGAAGGCCCCGACGGGCAGGTCGAGGTGGGCGTACTTGGCCCGCTCCTCGTCGGCCAGCTGGGTGTTCTCGTGGTCGAGGAAGAGGAGGTCCTCACCCTTCACGTTGAAGATCAGGGCCTTGGTGTTGACCGCCTCGGCCCCGAGCACCCCCGAGTGGAAGAGGCTGTAGAGCAGGAAGGTGGCGTAGCTGGTCTTGGTGGCCACGCCGGAGACGCCACTGATGTTGATGTGGGCCCCCTTGGTGCCGTCGAGGAAGTCCAGGTCGAGGTAGAGGGGCTCCTCGTCCCGGGACAGGCCGGCGGGGAGCCGGCGGTCCATCTGGTCGAAGAAGAGGGCCTGGTCCCGGGCCTCTCCTTGGGCCCGGTCGCACCGCCGTGCCGGGCAGGGGCGGGACGAAGACCTCGGGCTCGAAGCGGGTGGACTGGATCAGAGCGGCCCGGCTGACCTCGGCGGGCAGGATCCCCGCCTCGATCAGGAAGACGTCGCTGTCCAGAGAGGCGCCCTCGTGGCGGGCCCGGACCTGGCTCACCATCCCGTAGATCTTCACCGTGCGCCCGTCGGGCAGGGTCCGCTCGAGGGCCACGACGTCGTCGAGCTGGAGGAACGCGTCGGGGCCGATGCCGACCCAGAACTCCAGCGGCGTGGCGTCCTCGGTCCCGATCACCCTGCCCACGGTCGCCATCGTTCGGACCGTACCGCGGGGCTGTGACCGCCGGTGAGTACGGGCGGCCCCGCGTTGAGTAATCCCTACTCATGTGTCGGGGGTGCCGACCGTGGTCCCCTACGGACATGGACATCAACCAGACCGAATCGTGGCTCAGCCGCCCGGGTCCCACTATCGCCGTAGGCCTCGTCCTGCTGGTGGTCTGCGCCGGGTTCGCGGCGCTGTGGTTCACCTCCGACTTCATCTTCGCCCGGCCGCTCGGCCTGCTGACCGGCAGCGCCGGCATCTACCTGCTGTACGGCGGAGTCATCGGGCGCCGGGAGCAGAACGATGGCTGACCGCAACGACAAGTACCGCCAGAAGTACATCGCCGACATGAGCGCCCACATCGGCCAGCCGGTGGAGACCGTCGGGATCTTCTCCCGGCCGGGCTCCATGAACTCGATGTTCCTCGGCAAGCTCTCGCCGCTGGCCGGCTCCATCAAGAACCAGTCGTCGCGGGGCAAGGCCGGCGGCCTGCCCCAGAACGTGGTCCTGGGCATCACCAGCGACCAGGTCTTCGTGTTCGGCTACAAGCCCAAGGGCTCGGGCCTCAAGCTCAAGGACCCCATCGGGGTGTTCGACCGACGGGCCATGCGGGCCGAGCTGGTCAGCCAGGGCACCCTCGCCAACCGGGTGCGCTTCCACCTGCCCAACGGCGACAGCATCGAGCTGGACTCGAACAAGATGCCGGGCAGCAGCACGGACTTCAACGCCCCGGTGATCGAGGCCCTCGCCGGTACGGCCGCCTAGGCCCGGCCTTCTCCCCCGGGTCTGGTGACCGGCCCCGCCGCCGACAGGGACAGCGCCGTCCCGTCGGCCGGGGCCCCCGGCCCTACTGGGTCCGGGTCACGAAGCGGCAGGTGTCCTCGGCGGCGATGGCGGCCTCGAGGTCGGCGTCGCCGAGGTCGTCCTGCACGTCGGGCTTGACCAGCGAACGGGGCTTCTCCAGCTCGACCACGAGCTGGGCCTTCCGGTAGTTGGTCGACTCGGGGTCCGGGTCGGGGATGGCCTCGACCTCGTCCCGGAAGCCGGCGAGGTCGGCGGCCGCCTCCTCCTGGCCGGTGCGCAGGTCCTCGGCGAAGGCCCGACCCCCGCCGGTGTCGGGGTAGCCGACCGCCGCCAGTTCGTCGCCCAGCTCCTCGGTGCGCACGATCACCTCGTCGAGGGCGGTCAGCATCAGCCCTCGGAGGTCGGCGCCGTCCTCCATCTGGGGCTCGGTGGTGTTCACGATCTCGGCGACGTCGTTGGTCCAGGCCACCAGGGCCGAACAGGCTCCGGCCGCGGCCTCGGCGTCGGTCGCCCCATCCCCATCGTCACCGCAGGCGACGGCGACCGAGGCCATGAGCAGGGCCAGGGCGAATGGAGCCACACGCACCCGGGCGACGATACTGACCGTCCTCAGACCACGAACCGGGGGAGACGGGTACATGCGGGGACGGATCACGGCGGCGTGTCTCGCCGCAACGCTGGTGTTGGCCGCGTGCGGCAGCGACGACGGCGGGGGTGGCGACGACCAGGCCGCCGACGACACCGAGGCGCCGACGGAGGACACGACCACCACGACGGCGGCGCCGGTCGAGCCGCTGCGGATCCTGGTCTCCAACGACGACGGCCACGAGGGTGTAGGGGAAGGCCTCGATGCCCTGGTCGAGGGCCTGACGGCCCTGGACGACGTCGAGGTCACGGTCTTCATCCCCCTCCAGGACCGGACGGGCAGCAGCGACACCAGCGAGCCGGGCGAGCAGCCCACCAGCGAGGTGACGACCCTGTCGGGCTACCCGGCCACGGCCGTGGACGGCTACCCCGCCGACGCCGTGGAGCAGGGCATCGCCAGCATGGCCGAGCCGCCCCACGTGGTGGTGACCGGCATCAACTACGGGCAGAACATCGGCCCGCTGACCGAGCTGTCCGGGACGGTCGGCGCCGCCCGGACCGGGGCCCGCAACGGCATCCCGTCCCTGGCCGTGAGCCAGGGCATCTTCGCCAACGGCGGCGGACCGGAGCCGGACTACCCGGCCGCGGTCGCGCTGGTCGAGGCTTGGATCGCCGAGCACCGCGACGAGCTGGTCGCCGCGGAGCCGGTCGACGGCATCGCCGAGGTCACCAACCTCAATGTCCCGACCTGCCCGACCGGTGAGCAGAAGGAGCTCATCGAGGTCCCGGTGGCCACCGACGCCGACATCGAGGGCCTCGACCTCGGCGCCGTGGACTGCGAGTCCGAGGTCGCCGAGCCCGCGAACGACGTCACGGGCTTCCTCGCCGGCCATCCGGTGCAGAGCGAGCTGACCGCCTGATCGTCGCGCCACCCCGGTCCGGCCGAGCGGTCGGACCGGGGAGCCGTGACCTGTGACACAGGTGTACCGCAAGAATCCCGTCAGGATGCCGACGGGAAGGGCATCCCTGCCCCTTCGTCCCTCTCCACCACGGCGCCTGACGGTGACCGGCTGCTCCGGATCCTCGAGGGCCGCCCCGGGACGAGTCGGGCCCTGAGCGCCCTCTGGGTCGTCGCCCTCCTCTGGGCCTCGTTCCTGCTGGTCTGGGCCGCGGGCGGGACCGACCACCTGCCGCCCCACTGGTTCTACATCCCGGTGCTGCTGGCCGGCGGTCGCTTCGGCCTCAAGGGCGCGCTGGTCTGCGGCCTCGTGGCCGGGATCCTGGCCGGTCCCTTGACCCCGGCGAGCGTGGCCGACGGTCGGATGCAGCCGCTCAGCGACTGGGGGACCCGGACGCTGTTCTTCGTCGCCGTCGGCCTGTTCCTCACCACGGTCGTGCAACGCACCAAGGCCTCCACCGACCAGGAGTTGGAGGACCTCCGGGTCAGCACCGACCTCGCCGGCGCGGCCGACCGGGGCGAGCTGGTCCTCGAGTTCCAACCCATCGTGTCCCTCGACGACCGTGAGGTCATCGCCGCCGAGGCGCTCGTGCGCTGGAACCACCCCGTGCGGGGCCGGGTCATGCCCGACCAGTTCATCCCCCAGAGCGAGGCGTCGGGCGAGATCCACGCCCTCGGTGCCTGGGTCATCGACGAGGCCTGCCGCCGGTTCGCCACCTGGCGGCGCGACACCCTCGATGGCGACCGGTCGTTCCGGCTCTCGGTGAACGTGTCGATCCACCAGTTGGAGGACGGCGACCTGGCGGCCGTGGTCCAGCGGGCGCTGCGCCGCCACCGCCTCCCCGCCGACCGCCTCGTGCTGGAGATCACCGAGACCGCTGCCCTGACCCAGCGCACCGGTGCGCTGCGGGCGCTCGAGCGACTGCGGGCCCTGGGGGTTCTGGTCGCCGTCGACGACTTCGGCACGGGCTACTCGTCGCTGGCCTACCTGCGCCAGCTCCCCATCGACATCGTCAAGATCGACCGGGCCTTCGTCCAACGCCTCGGCGCCGAAGGCCACGACGACGACCGCCGCATCGCAGCCGGCATCATCGACCTCGCCCATGATCTCGGCCTCACCGTCGTGGCCGAAGGCATCGAGGACGAGGGCCAGGCCCAGATGCTGCTGGACCTCGGCTGCCGGCGCGGCCAGGGCTATCTGTTCGCCCCTCCGTTGACCGCAGACGACCTCGCGTCCCGTCTGACCCACGCCGTGCCCGGCACCGGGGACGAGACGACCCGTCGACCGGCGTCGGCGTCGGCGTCGAGTGACCGAACGGTCCACCACTGGATGCGACGGGCCCTGCGCACACCGGACACCACCGGCCAACACCAGGCCAGGGTCACGGCCCTGGCCGCCCTCTTCATCGCCGGCGCCGGCATCGCCCTGACCACGAGCGCCCTCACCCCCGAGCGCACCTTCGACAGCCTCCTGGTCGCCCTCGTCGGCGCCAGCGGGATCCCGATGGCCATCCTCCTCCTGCGCCTCGGCCACCGCATCCCCCGCTGGGCCCTGCACGGGCTGTTGGCCTGCGGGGCCCTCACCGTGTCGGTCGGCGCGGTGCTGGCGGACGAACCCAGCCTGACCGTGGCCACGACCAGCCTCTACATCTGGGTGGTGCTCTACGCCGCCGCGTTCTACGACTGGCCGGTGACCGCCGCGCACTTCGGCGTGGTCGCCGCGTTCCTCACCGCCGTGCTCACCATCACCGACAACCCCCAGCCGGTCGGGATCCTCGTCCTCATCCTCGGGTCCGCGGCCGTCGGGGCCGGGGTGGTCGGCTGGCTCGCCCGTCAGCTGCGGGCAGTGGCTTCCACCGACCTGCTCACCGGCCTGCCCAACCGGCAGGCCTTCGAGGCCCTCCTCCCCCGGGAGATGGCCCGGGCCGAGCGGGACGGGACGCCGCTCTGCCTCGCGGTCGTGGACGTCGACGACTTCAAGGAGATCAACGACACCCACGGCCACCAGGCCGGCGACGAGATCCTGGCGGGCCTGCCCCGTCAGTGGCAGGGGGCGCTCCGCGAAGGCGATGCGCTGGCCCGGGTCGGCGGCGACGAGTTCGTCGTCCTCCTCCCCGACTGCCTGCTGGCCGACGCCGTGGTCGTGCTCGAGCGCATGGGGGCGAACGGGCAGCCCACCTGCTCGGTGGGCGTGGCCGCCCTCGGCGAGGGCGAGTCCGCCGACCGTCTCATGGCCCGAGCCGACCGCGCGCTCTACGAGGCGAAGGCGGCCGGGGTGGGCCGGGTGATGGCCGACCGACGGACCCTCGATCCGGAGCCGGTGGCCACCGATCGGTAGCGTCGCCCTGCGTGAACGACAGCATCCTCTCCTATGACCTCGACGGCGATGTCGCCGTCCTCCGCCTCGACGACGGCAAGGCCAACGCCATCGGCCCCGCCACCGTCACCGCCCTCGACGAAGCCCTGACCCGCGCCGAGGGCGAAGCCGGGGCCCTCCTGCTGACCGGCCGGGAGGGCAAGCTCTCCGCCGGGTTCGACCTGTCGGTCATGACCTCCGGCGAAGCGGCCATGCAGGGCCTGGTCAGGAGCGGGGCGGAGCTGCTGGTGCGCTGGTACGCCAGCCCCCTGCCGACGGTGGCGGCCTGCACCGGCCACGCCCTGGCCATGGGCAGCCTGCTGCTGTTGGCCAGCGACACCCGGATCGGCGCCGACGGCCCGTTCAAGCTGGGCCTGAACGAGGTCGCCATCGGCATGGGCCTGCCCATCTTCGCCGTCGAGCTGGCCCGCGACCGGCTCTCACCCCGGGCGTTCACCGCCGCCACCATCCAGGGCCGGGTGTATGACCCGGCCGGGGCCCTGGAGGCCGGCTACCTCGACCAGCTCGTCGCCGCCGACGAGCTGGAGGCCACCGCCCGCGAGGAGGCCGGCCGCCTGGCCCAGCTCCGCCGGGGCGCGGTCAGCCACACCAAGGCCCGGGCCCGCCAGGCCACCGTCGACCTGATCCGCTCGACCCTCGACGAGGACATGGCCGCCACCGGCATGCCCGAACCCCGCTGACCGATCCGTTCTGGCGGCTCCCGTGCGCGCTCCAGCGCGCACCTGAGCCGCCAGAACGACGGCACTGGGCAATTCGGGCTGGGCGTCGGCGCCGGTGGGGCAGGCTGGAGGCATGGAAGGGACTGCGACCCACCTGACCGCCGACGAACTGGATGCCGGACTGGACGACATCCGGCGCTCACCCGCCGACGGTGGCACCCTGCGGCTGATCGTGCGCCGGCCCGATGCCGGCGCTCGCGAGGAGGTGACCGAGGCCGAGCTGGATCCGGCGGTCGGCCTGGTCGGGGACAACTGGAAGGCGCGGCGGCAGCCGCCACACCGAGGACGGCTCGGCCGAGGTGGAGCGCCAGCTCACCCTCATGAACGCCCGGGCGGCGGCCCTCGTCGCCGTCGACCCCGATCGGCGGGCCCTCGCCGGCGACCAGCTCTACGTCGACCTCGACATCGGTGGCGGCAACCTGCCCGCCGGGAGCCACCTGCAGGTCGGCGACGCCGTGGTCGAGGTCAGTCCCCTCCCCCACACCGGCTGCGCCAAGTTCATCGAGCGCTTCGGCCAAGCGGCCGGTCGCTGGGTCAACACCGGTCCCGGCCGGGAGCTGAACCTGCGGGGCATCAACGCCGTGGTGGTGCGGGCCGGCACCGTCCGGGTCGGGGACCCGGTCAGCAAGCTCCCGTGATCCCCGCGGTGTAGGTGAAGTCGATGTCCCGCACGATCCAGGAGCACGCGCCGGCCGCGGCCGCCCCGTCCACCTGGGCCTGCACCTCGGCCGCCCCGTAGGTCACCGCTGAGGAGTAGTCCTGCAGCCAGGGCACGATCGGCGTCGCCAGGTCGCCCAGCTGCTCCTTGGCCGCGTTGACCGCCCCCTCCACCGTGCCTCCGGGGTCCGACTGGGGCTCGGCGACACCGAAGGCCCCCGACGAGTAGGACTCGGGGAACGACTCGGGCGACAGGTAGTCGACCACGGCGCCCATCGCCGCCAGGTCCTGGTCGTACTCCGTGGGGTCCTGCACCGAGAAGCTGGTGACGGTGGCCCCCAGGTAGGCGCCCTCGGCCCGCACCGTCTGCTGGGTCCGACCCAGGAAGCCGGCCAGGGTCTCCACGTTGGTGCCGATCCGGCCCGGGACCTGCATGTAGGTGGCGTCGCCGTCAGGGCGGCGGACGTCGTCGACGAGGACCTGGTCGGCGCCGAGGGCGGCGGCCTCCTCGGCGAGGGCGATGTTGTAGTCCTGCACCGCGGGCGAGGCGAAGTTGGTGAAGCCGCCGACGATCGATGGGGCGTTGACGGCCTCGGGACAGCCCTCGCCGTCGCCGTACGCGGGCCAGGGGTCGTCCGCGGTGTCCTGCAGCACCCAGTCGGGATGGTTGTTGGCCCACGCCCACCGGGCCAGCAGCGGGTCCCGGAAGGTGACCATGCGGGCGATGAGCTGACCACCGTGGTCATGGACGGTGGCGATGGCGTCCCCGAGGTCGTAGCGCTCGTCGACGGCACCGACCTGACCGGCCAGCTCGACCTCGGAGCCAAAGGTGACGACCCCGCACTCGTCCTTGATGTCCAGCACGACCGAGTCGACCTGCCCGCTGTCCAGCAGGGCCAGGGCTCCGTCCCGCAGGCCGTCGTCGGCCCAGGCGTCGGCGGTGAGGTACAGCCCGTGGCTCTCGGGCGGGGCCACGCTCACCGGCACGGCGAGGGCAGTCACGTTGCCGGCGGGGTCGGTGGCCACGAAGTCGACGGCCCCTGCCGGCGGGGAGGAGAAGGTGACGGCGAAGGTCCCGTCCTCTTCGACGGTCAACGGCTCACCCTCGGCGGTCAGGTCGACCCGCTCGTCGACGTGGCCCGCCACGGTCACCTCGTCGTCGATGCCCACCCCCTCCGGGGCCGGGACGTCCAGGACGGGCGGGGTGTCGTCGACGCCGAAGGTCATCGTCCAGGTCTCGGAGCCGAAGACGGTCTTGGGCACCTCGACGGACAGCTCGTAGGTGCCCTCGTCCAGGCCGTCGGACGGCGGCGTCCAGATGAAGCCGCGGTCAGTGGACTCCACCTCGTCGGTCACGTCGTCGCCGTTGAAGCGGACGGTTGCGCTGTTCAGCCGGCTGGTCGGGTCGACCTGCAGCTCGATGGCGAGACCAGCCACCCCGGCGGTCGGCACGGCCCCACCGTCCTCGAAGTCGCTGGTGACGGTGACCTGGTTGGCCCGCAGGAGCCAGATTCCGCCGACCACGAAGAGGGCGGCGAAGGCGAGGCCGAGGGCCAGGTTGAAGCGGTCCACCTCGAAGCGGGGACCCTGGAACCGCAGGCCGGGGCCCGAGCGCTTCCGGGGGGCCCGGGTGGTGGCCGCGACCTTCGGGGGCGGCTGCCACGGCTTGCCGGCGGGGCCACCGCCCACCTTGCCGAGACGGCCCTTCCTCTTGCCGCCTCCGGCACCGGGGATGTCCCGCAACGACGAACCCATGTCGGGCTGGTTTGTAGCACCGCGGCCCGGCAACGGGGCGGCGGGGCGGGCTCAGGCCGTCCGCCGGACCAGGTCGGCGGGGGCCCAGGCGGCCAGCTCGTCCACGGCCCGCGCCAGCTCGGCGACGTTCGCGCTGCCCGGGTGACGGTCCACGAGGACCGCGAGGACGGCGCGGTGGAACCAGAGGAACTGGTCGGGCGTGGCCCGGAACCGCTCCCAGACCCGCGGGCCCTCGGCCCGGAGCTGGACCAGCAGGTTGCGGGCGTTGTCGAGCTTGTCCGCGGCCGCCACCCGCAAGACCCCCTCGGCCACGTCCGGGCCGCCGAGCTGGGCGAGGAGCAGGCGCTTGCGCTCCATCCAGGGCCCCTTGGGCTCGCCCCGGGAGTCCGAGAGCAGCGCCACGGCGTCGGCCACGGGGTCACCGAAGCGACGGCGGATCTCGGCCAAGGCCTCGTCGCCGCCCTGGTCCTCGACCGCGTCGTGGCAGAGGGCGGTGATGGCATCGTCCTCGTCCCCGCCGTCGTCGAGCACGAGCGCGGTGACGGCGAAGAGGTGGCTCAGGAAGGGCACGTCGCTGCCGCCCTTGCGGGCCTGGTCAGCGTGCAGTTCGGTGACCCAGGCGACGGCCTCGGCGAACCGGGGCCCCAGCCGGAGGTGGGGGGTGGCCACCACCAGTTTCTATCGCCCCGTGCCCTCCGGAGGCCAGCGGTGGCCAGCGGGTACGGTCGAGGGCGAATGGCTGCGGCGTGATCAGCACGCCGCCGCGCACGATGAAGATGTTGGCGGCGCTGAGCTCGCAGACGTGCCCGGAGGCGTCGAGGAAGATGCAGTCGTCGTACCCGGCGTCGATCGCGTCCTGCTTGGCCAGTACCGAGTTGATGTAGGCGCCGTTGACCTTGGCGCGCGACGGATGGCGTAGTCAGGGATGCGCCGCCAGACGCTGGTCTTGAGGCGCGCGCCGTCGAGCGGCAGGATGGGCTCGGCCCGGTAGACAACATGCTCAGCGTCGTCGCAGTCCCCCGTGAGCGCGTCCCCGGCAGTTCCTCGCTCACGTGGACGCTGACGCGCACGAAGACGTCCTCCTTCACCTCGTTCGCGAGCACGACCTCGCGGACGGCCCGGACGAAGCGCTCCTCGCCCCAGGCCGGCTCGAACGTGTCGATGCCGATGATCCTGGCGGAGTTCACGAGACGGCGGTAGTGGTCGCCGAGGCGGAAGGCGATGGGCGGGCCCTCCGGCGTCACCATGACCGGCAGCACGGTGTACACGCTGAGCCCGTAGAGCACGGCCGCGCTCGTGATGCTCAGGGTGGCGTCGCCGGTGGCGAAGAGCCGGTCGCCGAAGTAGGTGACAGGATAGACGTAGGCCATGCCGCGGATACTTACCAGAAGCCGGCCGCAGAAGCCAATCACGCGCGGCCGCCGAACGGCGGCCGGCGAGCAGTCGCCGGCGCGACGCTAGGCTCGCCCGACCTCCCGCGCCCAGAGCGCCAGCGCGGGCGCCGCCCGCCGGAGCGCCCGCCAGGCCACGAGGCCGCCGGCGAGCGTGGCCAGCGGCCGGTCGATCTCGCGCTCCGGCGTGTCGAGCACGATGCGTAGCACGGCGAAAGGCCTGCCGGCCGCGCCCGGCGCGAGCCACGCCGACTCCATGTCGGCGGCCAGGGCGCCCTCTCCGGCCAGCGCGGCGCGCTCGGCGCCGCGCACGAGGTGGTCGGCGGATGCCACCGGCCCGACGTGGACGCGCCGGATCCCCAGGGCCGCCAGCGCCTCGACCAGCGGGCGGCTTGCGCACTCGGTGACGCCGGACGGCCCGCGCGCCTCGGTGGCGACCACGACGTCCCCCGGGGCGCAGACCCCCGGCGACCGCCCCGCAGAAGCCGGCGACCGCGATGGCTTCGGCGGGGATGCGCGTCGCGACCAGCGCGGCAGACCGCGCCCGCGCGGCGCCCATGCCGGAGCGCAGCACCAGCGCTCCGGGAAGACGGCTCCGCACGGCCGCGTGTTCGAGGCGAAGGGGTGCGATCACGAGCAGGCGAGGATCGCGCGCGCTCACGTCTGGCACCTCATGCGACCCCCCAGTAGCGTGGGATCAGCCTACCAAACGCGGCGAGGGATGCGGATAGGGGTAGGGTGCAAGTGTCCTGGGGGCCAACTTGCGGAGGCGGGACTCGATGACTGACTTGGCTGTCCACCGGCGTTCTTCTGCTCGGACTCTTCATGGCGGTCGGGGGCGTCTTCACGGGCGCGCCGCAGGCGTCGCCCAACACGCCCGATCCCGCCATCGGCTTCCTGCTCAACGGTCGCCAGCTCACCCCGCAGGGGGCGCAGGTGGGTCTCGGCAACTTCCCCACGGGTGGAGCGGTCACGGCGGACGGGCGGTTTCTCTGGACCGTGTCCGCCGGCCAGGGCGCCAACGACATCCGCATCGTCGACACGGCTCGCCGACGCGTCATCCAGATCATCGCCCTCACCGGCGCCTCAGGCGGCGTCGCCCTGGACTCGGGCCGCCGGCGGGCCTACATCTCCGCCGTGGGTGTCTCTCGCTGGTGGCCGACGCAGACCGGTCTGCCGGGCGCCGCGGGCGACTTCGTGCTCGTCTATGCCTGGAACGCGACCTCAGGAAGAGCCCGCTTCGTCAATGCCATCCCGGTGCCCCCGCAGCCCGGAGCCCCGCCGATCCAGATGTTCCCCATCCCGACGACACCTTCGGCCAGGGCCTGGCCGCAGAAGCTCGCGGTCTCGCCAGATGGCCGCCGCCTGCTGGTGCCGCTCAACCTCGCCGGCAGCGCCGACGTGATCGACCTGAAGCACGACCGGGTGCGCAACGTCGTGACCGGCAGCTTCCCGTTCGGCGCCGCGATCCTGCCCGATAGCCGTACTGGCCTGGTGAGCAACGAGGCTGCCGGGACGCTCTCCGTCGTCGACCTGGTGAAGGGCGTGAAGCTCCGCGACATCCAGGTCGGCCCGCCGCTCTCGCATCCCCAGGGCGTCGTCGTCGACCGCACCGGACGACGCGCCTACGTCGCCCTCTCGGCCCTGGACCAGGTCGTCGTCGTCGACGTGCGTCGCCGGCGCGTCGAGCGCACGATCTCGGTGGGCCGCAGCGCCGGCCTCGGGACGATGCCGGTGGCGCTCGCACTCAGTCCCGACGGCGCGCGCCTGTTCGTGGCCGAGTCGGGCGCCGACGAGATCGCCGTCATCCGTCTGCCGAGCCCGAAGACGAGGTCCCGCCTCCAGTGGACGCTCCTGGGGCGCATCCCGACCGCCGAAGACCCCCAGGCTGTGGCGACCGCCGCGGCCCGCGGAGGCCGCGCGGCTCAGCTCCTGTACGTTGCCGCGCGCGGCGTCGGCGTCGGCGCGAACCTGACCGGCCCGGTCCCCACGAACCCCTTCGACCCCATCTTCTGGGCCTTCAACTGGCTCGCTCCGACGACCGATGTCTTCAGCCTCACCAGCGGGACCACGTACCTTCCCGCCATGATCCGCGGCCACGCGGGCCTGATGCGGCTGCCGTCGGACGCGACCGTCAAGCGGCTCACCTCCAGGGCGACACGCCAGATCCATCCGCGAGACGCGCAGGCGGCGCCCGCCGGGACCCCGCTGCGCGCCGGCGGGCCGATCAAGCACGTCTTCTTCGTGGTGCGCGAGAACCGGACTTACGACCAGCTCCTCGGCGACCTCGGCCGCGGCAACAGCGACCGCCACCTGGTCGTGTTCGGACAGAAGGTGACGCCCAACCTGCACGCCCTGGTGACTCGGTTCCCGCTCCTCGACCACGTGTTCGCCAACTCGGAGGCCTCGATCCAGGGCCACTTCTGGACCGCCGCGGCGAGCGTCCCCGACTACGTCGACCGCAACTGGGTGCAGGAATACGCCGGACGTGGACGACCGAACGATTTCGGGGTGTTCGCGGTGACCTTCCCCGGCAACGGCTTCCTGTTCAATCAGGCCGAGCGTCAGCACATCTCGTACTTCAACTACGGCGAGGCGATCGCCGGCGTCGAGCCGGGGTATGACGACCGCGACCGCACTCCCGAGGTGCTGGCGGAGGAGAAGCTCGTGGCCGCCAACTCGGACCTCGCCGGCATCACGCCCAACGGCACCTACCCCAACGACCTGACCATCGGAAGCACCGGCACGGCGCCCACTCAGGGCGAGATCTTCAACTCGAGCATCGCCGCCCTCCCGAGCCCCCCGCCGCCAGGCAGCCTGTCCTGTATGGACTCCTTCCAGACGAGGTTCGAGACGCAGCTCGCCGCCGATGCGGTCCCGACCTTCAACTACCTGACGATGACCGGCGACCACACGCGTGGCACCCAGACCGGCTTCCCCACGCCGAGCGCCATGGTGGCCGACTGCGACCTGGCGCTGGGCCAGCTCGTCGATCTGATCTCGCACTCGAGCATCTGGTCCTCGTCGGTCATCTTCGTCGTCGAGGACGACTCCCAGGACGGCGCCGACCACGTCAACGCGCACCGCATCCCGGTGGCGGTCATCAGCCCCTACGCAAAGCGGGGCGCGATCATCCACAGGCGCTACGACCTGGTCTCCGTGGTCCGCTCCATGGAGCTCATCATGGGCATGAAGGCGCTGTCTCTGAACGACGCCCTGGCGCACGCCGATGTACGACGCCTTCACCTCCGAGCCGCTCAACTCGGCTCCGGTGGACGTCATCCCTGCCAGGATCGACCTGCTGGAGCGCAACCAGCCAGGCGCTCCCTGGGCGGCGCTCTCCAATCGCCTGGCGCTGGGCAAGCTCGACGCCGTCCCGCAGTGGCAGCTGGACGCGATCCTCTGGAAGTCTGTGTATGGCGCGGACAGCACGCCGCCGCCGCCGGGGCCCGACGCGGAGGCCTACGAGTAGGAGGTCGGGCGGAAGGCCTCAAAGCGAGAAGGCCCGGCGGCTCTGAGAGCCGCCGGGCCTTTCCCGGTGGAGCTCTCGACGCTGGTGTCGTTCTTACGACAGCACGCGCACGTTGGTCGCCTGGGGCTTGTTGTTCTTGCCGGTGCCCTGCTCGAACGAGACGGCCTGACCCTCGTCTAGGGACTTGAAGCCCTCGCTCTGGATCTCCGAGAAGTGAACGAAGAGGTCGTCGCCGCCCTCGTGCTCGATGAACCCGTAACCCTTGTCGGCGCTGAACCACTTCACTTTGCCTGTTGCCATGCTGATATCAATCCCTTCGCCCACTTTGGGGCAAACAAAAACGACGTGACTACCGCGTAGAAGTGCGGTGTGTCACGTCGCAATCCTGGGCCCACTCGGCCCGTCTTCGAACATTATAGCAGATTCTGCGGCGCGGTGCTCGGGGGCGGCAGAGCTGACGACGATGGTCTGCCCCGCCCCGGTTTGACAGCCGCATTCGCAGCCCATAATATCGATACGATACCGTTTTGTTATTGAGGAGTGCGCGCATGAACGCCCCCATAGACGCAGGAGAAACGAGCGCAAGGGCCGGCCGGCCTCGAGATCCGCGCCTGGACGAGGCCGTCGTCGCAGCCACGCTTCAGCTTCTGGCCGAGGAAGGCTACGCGCAGCTCACCGTCGAGCGGATCGCGGCGCGAGCCGGCGTCGGCAAGGCCAGCCTGTACCGGCGCTGGCCGGACAAGGTGTCCATCGTGCTCGAGGCCGTGAGCCGCAATCCGGAGCGGCCGTCGGCGCCGGACACCGGCAGCCTGCGCGGCGACGCCCTCACCTACCTGCGGACCCTGGTCCGCTATCGCTCACTCCACTTCGACGCCATCTCCGCCATCAGCGGCGAGGCGCTCTGCAACGACCAGTTCGGCGACGCCTTCCGGGCCGGTATGACCGAGCCGATCATCGCGGGCATGCGCGAGATCCTCGAGCGAGCCATCGAGCGTGGTGAACTTCCGCCCGAGACCGACGTCGCCCTCCTCAGCTCGGTCCCCCCGGCGCTGCTGCAAGCGCAGCGACTGGTCGCCGGACGGCACCCGGACGAAGCCTTCGCGGAGCGGATCGTCGACCAGTTCTTCTCGCCGGCCGACAGAAGCGAGCTCCCGTGACCACCGCGACTCGCGTCTACGAGCGCCGCTGGAAGATGCTGGCGGTGCTCTCTCGAGCATGATGATCATCGGGCTCGACAACACCATCGTGAACGTCGCGCTGCCCACGCTGCAGCGCCAGTTCACCGCTTCGGCGTCGGACCTGCAGTGGATCGTCGACGCCTACCTGCTGGTCTTCGCGGCCGCGCTGCTCACCATGGGGACGCTCGGCGATCGTTACGGGCGCAAGCGGGCGCTGCAGGGCGGTCTCATCCTCTTCGGCGGCGCCAGCGCCGCCGTGATCTTCGCCGACAGCGTGACTCAGCTCATCCTGCTGCGCATCCTCATGGGCCTCGGCGCGGCGCTGATCATGCCCGCCACGCTATCGATCATCACCAACGTGTTCCCGCGCCAAGAGCGCGGCCGCGCCATCGGCGTCTGGGCGGGCACGGCGGCCATCGGCATCGGCCTCGGCCCCCTGGCCGGCGGATTGCTCCTCGAGGTCTTCTCGTGGAGCTCCGTCTTCCTGATCAACGTCCCGGTCGCGATCGCGGCGCTGCTGCTCGGCATCAAGCTGGTACCCGACAGCCGCGATCCGGCGCCGGGCGCGTTCGACCTGATCGGAGCGACGCTTTCGGCCACAGCGCTGCTGGCGCTCGTGTGGTCGGTGATCGAGGCTCCGTCTCGCGGCTGGACGAGCACGGCGGTGATCGCCGGGCTGGTGGCGGCCGCGCTTCTGACGACCGGGTTCATCGCCTGGGAACGCCGCGTCGCGTCGCCGATGCTGAACCTCGCGTACTTCCGCAACCCACGCTTCAGCATCGGCTCGCTGGCGATCTCGATCATCTTCTTTTCGCTGATGGCGGCGATCTTCGCGCTCACGCAGTTCCTGCAGTTCGCGCTCGGATATAGCGCGCTCCAGGCAGGCGCGACGATGGTCCCGCTCGCGCTCGGGCTGATGCTCAGCGCCACCAACAGCAGCCGTCTCGTCGCGAGGTTGGGCACCAAACGCGTGGTGGCCGGCGGCATGCTCCTGCTCGCGCTCACGTTGTCGGCCACCGTACTCTGGACGCCCACTCTCTCGACCTGGCTGGTCACCTCCTGGCTGCTCGTGCTCGGCCTGGCGATGGGTTCCGTGATGGCCCCCGCGACCGACGCCGTGATGGGCTCGGTGCCCCCGGCCAAGGCCGGCGTCGCCTCCGCCATGAACGACGTGACCCGGCAGGTCGGCGGGGCGCTGGGCGTGGCGATCGTCGGCTCGCTCATCGGCACCATCTACACCGGCAGGATCGGCGACACGGCGGCCGGCCTGCCGGCGGCGCTGCGCGACCCAGTCGAGGCGTCCATCGGTGGCGCCAACGCAGTCGCCGCGCGCCTGCCGTCACCCTCAGGCGCCCACCTCGTCTCGGCCGCGGCGGATGCGTTCGCGACGGCGCTGGGGTACGGCCTGCTGGCCGCCGCGGCCGTCGCTCTGATCGGCGCCGGCATCGTCATGTGGCGGCTCCCGGCACGTCACGGCACGGCGGCCGAGGTCGAGGAGCCGCTGGGATCGCTGG
>CAVZRY010000005.1:0-314835 GCA_963777805.1 uncultured Microthrixaceae bacterium
CCCTGACCGATCGGGTGGCGGCCTCGCTGAGCACGGCGAGGCCCCGCTGCAGCTCGTCGGTGCCGTAGGCCAACAGCGAGTCGTCGACATCCACCTCGATGCCCAGGTCTGACAGCCGCTGGTCCCGGAACGAGCTCTCGGCCAGGTTGGCGTCGATCGTGTCGTACACGAGCTCCTCTCGCGACTCGATCTCGATGGGCATCCGTCGCTAAAGCACAGGGACAGTGCTAGCCGAGCCCCATGCGGTCGGGTTGGCCCCCTAGTGTCTGACGAATGATCAGCCATCAAAAACCCCTAAGGCTCCCGCTCAGATACCTACCGCTTGTACTCCTTGCATCGCTCGTGGTCACAGGCGTGAATATTTCCCCCGCAGATGGATCGGTGCGTGGCGAGTTTCGAGTGGCAGTGGGTCCCGATAGTGAGCAAGAGTCGCATGCAAATGCCAGCGGTGACGTAGTCTTTTACAGCGTCTATCGGCAGTTCCGACTCCTCGGAACTAGCGAGTGGCGCGATCCGCACATTGACCAGCAATATGGTCGCATCCAAGTGCGTCAGGACATCGGATTCACGCGCAATGATGGCCCCTGGCGGACGGTGTATGAGAAGCACTGGTCCAGCTATTTGGGCTCGCGATGTCCTTACGAGACCGACGACAGTGGTCATACCTACAACTGTGATCTAAACGAGTACAGGTCAACTCCCACCCAGGGCACTCATGGACTAGCTGGCGTGTGGATTCGCATCTGTAAGGAGATCGCTGGACCTGATTGGTGCTCTCGGTCGCAGTACGTACGAAATCCATACTGGCGGCGCTAATCCCACAACACAGTTGTTCTGCCGCGCCGAACACCCCTAGGAATCTGCTCCGCCCACCTGTTCGATCCACCGAAACGCCAGCAAGAAGAAGGCGCCGTCCCGTCAGCCTTCCGCCGGAGGGGGGTCATGTGTGAACTTGGTTTGGGCGTCCGTCACGGCCCTTGCGTATCTTCGCGGCGTATGGGCCTGAGCGACCGCATTCGTGGGACGAGCCCGCCGGAATGGCGAGCGGACCCCACCGGGAAGCACCAGTACCGATGGTGGGACGGGCGCGGATGGACCGACCAGGTCGCCACGAACGGCGTGACCTCAACCGAGATCGCCGACGATCGCCTCGGTTACGCCGTGACGGTCACCGCGGGTCGGTTCGACGACCTGGCCGAGACCGTCGACTTCGACGCGCTGCCCTTCGACTACCGGGGATTCGACGCGACGCCGACCGCCTACGGCGAACCCGAGCGCTTCGCTCGAGCCGTTCGGACCCCACGACCCTGCCCACCGAGGGCCTCCGCGTGTGGGAGGTATCGGGAGAAAGCCACCGTCGGGACAACCTTGCCGCCATCGCTGGCCCCAAGAGCGTCCGACGGCGTCTGGGTGCGAGCGTGTCGGCCGAGCTGCGGCCGGAGCCCGACAACGCCTATGACCCCAACGCCGTTGCTGTATTTATCGACGGGCCGCCTCGTCGGCTACCTGCTTCGCCGAGAGGTGGCGACTCACCGCCGGCTGATCGACCGGGCCATCGCGCAGCATGGCCGGGCCACCTGCGGAGCGGTCATCAATGGCGGTTGGGACCGCCCCCGAGGGGAGGGGAGTTGTCCGAAGGCTTCTACGGGGTACGGCTCTACTTCGGGTACCCAGGGCGGACGGGTGGAACACGGCGAGGATCTGCCCGACCCCGCCGTCGACGAGGAACGAATTCCCTTACCGGAATGAGTGAGGATGTCCACGATCACATCAATGTGACCGGCGAGGAGGGCCACCAAGACGCCCTGAGAGCTTCGCTCGGAGACGACTGGGTTGGAGATCATCCCTTTTCGACTGGTTCGACTCGCGTCGGCACCGATCCCAAGGGCCGGAAGTCCGCAGCGGTCGGCCTCGATGGCCAACTAGTCGGCTGGCTCACACCCAAGATGTCCGAGCGCTTCCTCCCTGCCATCGAGGCCACCATCGTTCAAGGGCCGGAGACTGACCGCCTACGCCACGCTGGAATCCTCGAAACGTAAGGATTGCGAGCAGGAAGTCGACGTGATCCTTCGAGTCCCCAAGGGATGGGGTGCCTAGGTAGCCAGCCCGATCGATTGGGGGTCCGTGCCCGCCTGGGTCGCCGCGGTCGGGACGACCGGCGCATTGAGCTTCACCGCCGTGACGGTCCGTCGAAGCACGAAACGACCGTCGGCGCCAACAAGCCGCCGAGGTATCGGCCTGGTGGCGGCACCTCGAAGGCGTGGCTGACGGCTTCCTGCTCGAGTACCGCAACGCCAGCACCGAGCCGGCCTGGAACCTGCAGGTCTGGGTCACCACGATCGAAGAGGACGACCAGGGCCAGCGGACGAAGACATCCCGCCGTCCGATCGTCAGCAAGCCGGTCACCCACCGCGGCCACAGGCCACGCCACCGTGGGAGGCCTGCGACCTGCACCTCCCTACACCCCGAGCATCGAGGTCGACTTCTCCGACGCCGCCGGCCGACGATGGCACCGGGATGCCCGTGGCCGACTCAGCACACCTGGGCTACCGACCCGCGTTGCCCGACGGGCTCGGGCCAAGCTCGGGCGTGGGCCTCAGGGCTGCTAACCACCCCGCTCAGATTCGCCGCTCCCACCAGTAGCGCCCATCCCGCCACCGGTACACCCCACCTGAGTCGTCGACCACCAGCACGCCCGGCGGCTCCCGCTTCACCGCCCGCGAGGACTCACCATCCCGGGGCCCGCCCACGAAGATGACCGCTACGCCATGGTCAGCCCCATACCTCACTACGACTATCCCGACACATGCATCCAGAACTGCTTGTGGACGCCGTCGATACCGCCACGATAGTGACAGGCAATCTCACCACGTGTTGCCATGTTCGCCACAACGGACGCCACGACCTCACAAGCCACGGCGACGCCCGTAAGGGATACCCGAAAGTAGCGCTCGACTGGAGCCTCGACCAGCGGAACGGGGTAGCTCGTGTGGAGTTCGTACGTAATGGGATGCTCGCCCGCCTTCCGTAGCGTGAAGTCGTGTGCCAGTCGATTGCGAATGCCATTGAGCGCATCGGCCTCAACCGTCGACAGGTCAGCAAACCACTGCAGGGCGCTCCGTAGTGGGTTCCTTGGCCGAGGAATATCTCCTAGGTCAACTGGATGGAAGCAACTCCCGATCTGCTCAGCGAAGATCAGATAAATCAGAGCCCCTGACCAGGTCGCCTCGTGTCCCACGAGTTGCGGATCTGGCTCACCAGTTTGGGGGGTCCGGCCGACCAGCGCACGTGCCTCGCGAAGCGCCGTTGCGATGCAGGAGAAATCTGGGCCGTCGTCGTTCGACGTGTCGAGAAGCTCCAGGACACGCTGAGCAGGTACGGCGGCAGCGGAGGTCATCGACGGTTCTGTCTAGGTTTGCCTGTGACCATTTCGTGACCACGGGGTCGGGTGTGAAGCCCTGCAGAGCTACTGACGTCAGTGTTTCCCCTGGTCAGCATGGTGGGCCCGGTGGGAATCGAACCCACGACCGAGCGATTATGAGTCGCCTGCTCTGACCATTGAGCTACGGGCCCCTTGTTTCCCCAGGTCAGAGGCCTATTCTCCGACGAGTCGTACTGCGCACACCGCTCGGAGAGTCAGCTATTCCTGAACCAAGGAACAGCGCCCCGGCGAGGCTGACACCTCGACCGGGACCGACCACCGGGATGGACCCCGATGACCGAGCCCGAGAGTAGTGGCATCCCGCTGGGCGACCTGCTCCCCGGGGGCCACCGGCGGGTGGACCCTCTCGCCTACACCACCTCATGGGACATCAACATGCTGAGCCCCCGGCGAACGGGGTAGACAGTGGTCGTGAACGTGGACGAACCAACGGGACGGCTGCGGCTGATGGTCCTCGGCGTGATGGCGTGGTCGCTGGTCGGGGCGCTCCTGGCCCTCCCCGTCGGCGCCGGCGACCCGGCACCCGTTGAGTCCGCCACCGTGAACCGGCAGGTGTCGGGTCGTATCCCGCCCGACGCGTGGAGCGACGACTTCCAGGCCGCCCGCCTCCACCGTGGCGCGCCCCTGTGGTTCGCGATCAACACGACCGGCGGGAGCCGCCAGCGCTGCGAGCCCCGCATCGCCGGCGTCCGCGGTGGCCGTTCGATGTGGCTCCGGTGGGTGGCCGGGACGAACCGCGACGTCATCATGCACACCAACGGCAGCGAGTTCGACACCCTGCTGGGGGTCTACACAGGAACCAACCTCTGCAACCTCACCGAGGTGGCGAGCGACAACGACAGCGGGGCAGGCCGAGCCAGCATGGTCAGGTTCCGGGCGCGGGCGGGCCAGACGTACCGGGTCGTGATCGACGGTCGTCTGGGCCGCCAGGGCTACGGCAACTTCCGGCTCCGGTTGCCCTGAGCGAACAGGGTCGCCGCCGACCAGGCGGACTCGGCCCCGTAGCGCAATCCGCCCCGATCATGAGTCGCCTGCTCTGACCATCGAACCACGGGCCCGGGCGCAGGCTGGGCGGCGGGGTCAGCTGGTCAGGTCGGTGAGGACGGCCCGGCCGAGGTAGGCGCCGGATTCCAGCTCGTCGAAGATGGTCTCGAGTTCACCGAGGGAGCCGGTGCGGGACACGTGGGTCTTGACCTTGCCGGCCGCGGCGAGGGCGATCAGCTCCCGCATCTCCTGGACGGTGCCGACCGCGGAGAAGATGATCGTGGGGTCCCGCCAGAAGAACTCGAAGGGGTTGATCTCGAAGTTGCCGTCGCTGGTCGGCGGGAGGCCGACGCCGACGAAGAGACCCTGCTGACGGAGCATCTGGATGCCCAGGTGGAAGCCGGCGACCCGGGCGGCGAACACGAGGACGGCGTCCACGCCGCCGTACTCGGCCCCCGCGACCCCGGCGGCCTCGTCGGGACCGACGGCCCGCTCGGCGCCGAGGGAGGTGACGAAGTCCAGCCGTTCCTCGCCCACGTCCACCCCGAGGACCCGATAGCCGAAGGCCTCGAGGATCTGCACGGCGTAGTGCCCGAGGCCACCGGCGGCGCCGATCACGCCGATGGTCGAGCCGGGTCCGATGCCGTTGGCGGCCAGCTTCCGCACCGCGCTGTAGGCCGTCAGGCCTCCGCAGGCGAGGGGCGCCTCGTTGTCGTCGATGTTGTCGGGCACTGGCACCAGGGCCTTGGCCCAGATGCTGTACTGCTCGGCGAAGACGCCCATCACGGTCTGGTTCTGGGCGCAGTGCCGGGGCCGACCGCCGAGGCAGTACCGGCAGGCGCCGCACCAGTAGCCGCCGCCCGCCCCGCCGAGGCCGAGGATGACCCGCTGGCCCTCCTGGACGTAGCGCTCGGCGCCCGGCCCGAGGGCCTCGACGACCCCGATGGCCTCGTGGCCGAGACCGCCCTCCCGGGGGATGCCCATCCAGTCGCCTCGGGCCAGGTGGAGGTCGGAGTGGCACACGCCGGCCGTGCTGATGCGCACGACGGCCTCGTCGGCGCCGGCCACCGGCTCCGGCAGGTCCTCGACGGTCAGGCCGTCCTCACTCATCTGGATCGCCTTCATGGCCTGTCCCCCTGGTCCGGCTTCGGTCTGGCCCGGAGAATCTAGGCGGTGGCGCTCAGGCGAGCCGGACGGATCAGGACCTTGGTGTCGTCGCTGCCCGCCTTGAGGGCCTCGAAGTGGGCCGGGGCCTCGTCCAGGCCGACCTCGGCGGTGATGAGCGGCTCCACGTCGAGCCGCTCGTCCTGGATGGCGCTGATCGTGGCGTCGACGTCGGCCCGGCAGTAGTAGAAGGCGAAGCGCCAGTCGAGCTCCTTGGCCATCGCCCCGTACGGGAAGTAGCGGTCCTCGGCCATGCAGACGCCGACCACGACGACCCGGCCGTCGACGGCGGTGACGGCCGAGGCCTGGTCCACGAGGCCGGGCAGGCCGACGCACTCGAGGACCAGTGAGGGGGCGCGGAGGCCGGCGTCACCGAGTTGGGTGGCGAGGTCACCGGCGGTGGGGTCGACCACGACGTCGGCCCCGAGGGTGGTGGCGTTGGCCCGGCGAGCGGTGAGGGGGTCGGAGAGGGCGACGCGCGCCGGCCCCGAGGGCCTTCAGCCAGAGGAGGACGGCGAGACCGACCGGACCGCCACCGATGACCAGCGCCGTCTCGCCGGCGACGAGGCCGCCGCGGCCCACGGCGTGGCGGGCGACGGCCAAGGGCTCGACGAGGGCCCCGTGGCGGAGGTCGAAGCCGTCCGGGCAGCGGGACGAGGTCGTGGGCCGGGGCCTTCACGTACTCGGCGTAGCCGCCGGGGGTCTCCACGCCGAGCATGAGGGCCGTGGCGCACTTGCGGGGGCGACCGCTCCGGCAGGCGTCGCAGGTGCCACACGTGGCCAGGGAGAGCGCCATGACGGGGTCGTCGGCCTGCCAGCCGGTGACCCCCTCCCCCACGGCCGCCACCCGGCCGGCCAGCTCGTGACCGAGGACGTGGCCCGGCATCGGGAGCGCGTCGACCAGGTGCAGGTCCGACCCGCAGATGCCGCAGGCCTCGACGGCGACGACGACCTCACCCGGCCCGGGCGTGGGGTCGTCGAGGTCGACCGGTTGGAGCGGTCCGCCCAGGTCGGTGGTGACGACCGCCCGCACCGCCGGGCCTCAGGCGCCGATGACGTTCGGCTTGTCGTGGCCCTCGGCCTCACAGAGGGCCAGGTAGGCCTCGAGGATGAAGCCGGCGTCGAGCACGGACTCGACGTTGCCGTCGGCGTCCAGGTTGAGGTTGGCGCCGTAGATGGCGAACCAGACGTCGGTGACCTCGGTGTTGTCCTCGGGCACGATCAGCGTGTGGATCGAGCCCGCGGGCTCGAAGAGGTAGGAGCCGGCGGTCATCCGCTCGGGGTACTCGTCGTACTTCCAGCAGCCCGACTGGGTGAAGGCGAAGACCTGGCCGGTGTGCTTGTGGGTCTGGACCTTGGCCCCGGGCTCGAACAGGTTCCGGATGACCCAGAGGCCGACCTCGATGTCCACCTGGAGCAGCTGGAGCTTGACGCCCTCGCCCACGTTCACCATCGGGCAGTCGGACTCGCCGCGCATCACGGCCTTGGGCAGGTCGACCATCGTCATCACTCGGCTCCTTCGTCTCGAACGAAGGCCGAGGCTAACCCGGACTGGACAAGGGGCTTGCTCCGGGGGTGGGGCTCGAACCCACGACATTCTGATTAACAGTCAGACGCTCTGCCAACTGAGCTACCCCGGAATGGAGTCCGGAGGATAATGCGCCGGAGGCTCGGGCAGGTCGGTGACGTCACCGATCCACCCGAGCCTCCGGCTCGAACGACCTCGTGCTCAGACGTTCTGGCGGGTGAACCGGAGGTAGTCCAGGCGCACCGTTGTAGCCGTCGACCGCGATGCGATAGGTGGTGTAGGGCTGAGCGATGAAGGCCACGCAACTGGACCCGATCCCTTGGCAGTCGTCTTGGCCGCCACGGCGGAGGCCACCACACAGCGAGTTCCCCCGGTACACGGCCAGGAGCGTGTCGAAGGAGCCCCCGCGGTGTTTATCCGCACCACGGAACGGTGGGCGCGACCCCGAGGATGAACCAGTCGAGCGGCCGCCGGAGTTGCCGGCATGGTTCGGCTCACAGGGCTGCTTGGTCGAGAAGTTGGTGTTGTCGAAGAACTGCCTTCCGCTCGACCCGCCCGCAATCCCGAAAGGCTGGTTGAAGTTGTCGCCAGGCCCGAAGGCGCCCGCCGGCGTCATCGCGCTCCCGAGCGAAACGATCGTGAGGATCACCGCAGTGACCACGAAGAAACGTAGGTGTCGCATCGCTAGCCTTCCGTTGGCACCCTTGCCACCCCAGACGGTAGCCGCTGGTCCGGTGGCGTGCCGCGCCCCCGCTGGGGGATCGGGGGGGCGGGCGGGTAGGCAGGTCCCCATGGGATTCAAGACGGGTGCGGTCGTGGGGTTCGCCGTGGGGTACTACCTGGGCAGCAAGGCCGGACGCGAGCGCTACGAGCAGATCAACACGTGGATCGACCAGTGCGGGACTCCGATGCCCTCAGCGCCGCCGCCGAGCGGGCTCGGGGGATCATCGAGGACACGCCGGACATGACGGTGGACTTCTCGAACAACTGAGGTTCGCTCAGCCGCCCTCGAGGTAGTCCCGGAGCTTCTGGCTCCGGTGGGGGTGGCGCAGCTTGGCCAGGGTCTTGGCCTCGATCTGGCGGATCCGCTCGCGGGTCACGCCGAACTGCTTGCCGACCTCCTCCAGCGTCCGGGCCTGGCCGTCGTCGAGGCCGAAGCGCAGGCGCACGACCTCCTTCTCCCGGGGTGTGAGGTCGTCCAGGGCCTCCAGCACGGCGTCGTTGAGCATGTGCCGGGTGGCCACGTCCGCGGGCGCCTCGGCCTGCAGGTCCTCGATGAAGTCGGCCAGGTTGGAGTCGTCCTCCTCCCCCACCGGTGAGTCCAGCGACAGCGGGTCCTGGGAGATGCGCAGGATCTCCCGCACCCGGGTCGGGGTCATGTCCACCTTCTCGGCCAGCTCGTCCACCGTGGGCTCCCGCTCGAGCTCCTGGACCATCTGGCGCTGCTGACGGTGGACCTTGTTGATCGACTCCACCATGTGCACCGGGATGCGGATGGTGCGGGCCTGATCGGCGATGGCCCGGGTGATGGCCTGGCGGATCCACCAGGTGGCGTAGGTCGAGAACTTGAAGCCCTTGGTCCAGTCGAACTTCTCCACGGCCCGCATCAGGCCGAGGTTCCCCTCCTGGACCAGGTCCAACAGGAGCATCCCCCGGCCCGACGTAGCGCTTGGCGATCGACACGACCAGACGCAGGTTGGCCTGGGTCAGCTCCCGGGTGGCCTCCTCGCCGTCCTTCTTGGAGCGCTCCAGCACCCGCCGCTCGGCGAAGCCCAGATCGTCCAGGGTCCCCGCTGCGGAGTGGTCGGCGAGCTCGACCGAGGCCTTCATCCCCGCCTCGATGCGCTTGGCCAGGCGGACCTCGTCCTCGGCCTTGAGCAGCGGCACCTGGCCGATCTCCCGCAGGTACATGCGCACGGGATCCGACGTCGAGCCCCGCTCGCCGTTGTCGCCACGGGCCCGGGTGGGCTTGGGGCGACGGGGGCGGGGGGTCGGCTTGCGCAAGTCGACCAGGTCGTCCACCTCGACCAGCTCCGCGACCTCCACCACGACCGGGACCTCGGCCTCGTGGTCGTCCTCCTCCAACGTGATGCCCTCGGTGGCCAGTGCCGACCGGATCCCGTCGATGCGCTCCGGCGTGAGCTCGACGTCACCGAGGACCTTCATCAGGTCCTCCATGCCGAGGGTGCCCTCCTCCCGGCCGAGGTCGAGCAACCCGGCCACGTCGGTGTCCAAGACCCCGGCCCAGGGGGACGCCACGGCGTCAGTCATCGTCGGCTCCCACACCATCAGGGCTACCACGGCCGTGGGCCCTCAGCAGTTCCAGGGCCTTGTCGACCACGGTCATGTCCACGTCCGGCGGCTGGATCCGGTCGAGCAGGCCGTTGATCTCGTGGGCCAGGGAGATGTCCCCTTCACGGGCCACGGATTGGCGGAGGCGGCCGAGGGCCTCTTTCACCAGCAGGGCCACGTCGACCGCGGTGGGCTCGTCGCCCACCTCTTCGACGGACAGCCGGTGGAGCAGGTGGACCGTCGACGGGTCGTCGATCGTCTCGATCGCCTCGTGCACCGAGCCGGCCCCGGCCAGCGCCCGGTAGGCCGACCGGGCCACCGGGTCGGCGAACAGGCTCAGGTCGAGGTGGGTCTCGACGTCGGTGCGGCGGTGGGCCAGCAGGCGCAGGGCCGTCATCTCCCGCATCGAGGCCTGCGAGGGTTCGGCCACCCGCTCCACGACCTCGACCTCGCGCCGGGCGCCGACCTTCAGACGTCCCCGGAGCCGGTCCGGGTCCAGGTGCAGGCGGTCCGCCAGGTCCATGAGGTACTGGTCCCGCACGATCTCGTCGGGATGCTCCGCGATGACCGGCAGCACGCGATCAGCGGCCCGGGCCTTGCCCTCGGGCGAGGACACGTCCTGGCCGGCGAGGGCCCGGTCGAACCGGAAGCGCAGGAACGGCACCGACTCCTCGACCGAGCGACGCAGGGCGTCGGGGTCGTTCTGGGCCAGGTCCCCCGGATCCTGGCCCGGCGGGAGCGCGGCCACCCGGACGTCGACCTCGTACTTGCCCTCCCACTCATAGAAGCGGGCGGCGGCGTTGTCCCCCGCAGCGTCGGCGTCGAAGGCGAGGACGATGCGCTTGCCGAAGCGGGTCAGCAGGCGGACGTGCTCTTCGGTCAGCGAGGTCCCGCAGGGCGCCACGGCCCGACCCAGGCCGACGCGGGCCATGCCGATCACGTCGGTGTAGCCCTCGCACACGATCGCTTCGTCGTTCTCGACGATGGCCCCCTTGGCCCAGTTCAGCCCGTAGAGCACCTTGCTCTTCGCGTAGATCGGCGTCTCCGAGGAGTTCCTGTACTTCGGTCCCTCGCCTCCGGGCAGGACCCGGCCACCGAAGGCCACCGGGTCGCCCTGGCTGTCGAAGATCGGGAAGAGGATCCGGTTGCGGAAGACGTCCTGGCGCCGGTTCCGCTTGTTCAGCATCGCCAGGTTCACCGCCTCGAGGCGGTCGAAGCCGATGCCGACGTTGCGCACCAACAGGTCCCAGTCGTCGGGCGCCCAGCCGATGCGGTACTGGCGGACGATCTCACCGTCCAGGCCCCGGCCCCGCAGGTACTTGCGGGCCTCGGCCGCGTCGGGCGAGGAGAGCAGGCGCTCGTGGTACCAGACCACCGCGGCCTCCATCGCGTCGACCAGGGTCTTCTTGCGGGACCGCCCCTCGCCCTCCCCCTGGGTCGTGTAGCGCAGCGTGATGCCGGCCCGACCGGCCAGGCGCTCGACCGCCCCGGCGAAGTCGAGGTGCTCGATCTCCCGCACGAAGGTGATGGCGTCACCCTTGGCCCCGCAGCCGAAGCAGTAGTAGAGGCCCTCTTCGCCGTTCACCGAGAACGACGGCGACTTCTCGGTGTGGAACGGGCAGAGGCCCGTCCAGCGCCGCCCGACCCGCTTGAGCTGGAGGTGCTCGGTCACCAGCGCGACCATGTCCGTCGCCTCCCGGACCCGCTGGATGTCTTCGTCGAGGATCCCCACCTCACTCGACCTCCATCACCGGGACGCTACCAGTGGGCCGGCGGCCCTTCGCCGGGGTTCAGCCCGCTTCGGCCAGGACCGCCCGGGCCGCGGCCAGCCGGGCGACCGGCACCCGGAACGGTGAGCAGGACACGTAGTCCATGCCCAGCCCCAGGAACACCGCGATGGAGGCCGGATCGCCCCCGTGCTCGCCGCACACCCCGACGCTCAGGCCCGGATGGGTGCGCCGACCGCCCTCGATGCCGATGCGGATCAGATCGGCCACCCCGCCGGCGTCGACGGTGCTGAAGGGGTCCGCCGCCAGCAGCCCCCGCTCGAGGTAGGCGGTCATCAGCGGGCCCTCGACATCATCCCGCGAGAAGCCGAAGGTGAGCTGGGTCAGGTCGTTGGTGCCGAAGGAGAAGAAGTCGGCCTCCTCGGCGATCTCGAAGGCCCGCACGCAGGCCCGCGGCGTCTCGATCATCGTGCCGATGTGGACCGTGCCCGTGTCCCCGCCGGCCCGGCTGGCCAGCTCCTCCTCCACCCAGGACCGGGCCAGGGCCAGCTCCTCGCGGACGGCTACCAGCGGGATCATCACCTCGACGATGGGCGTCCCACCGGCCGCGGTACGGGCCTCGGCGGCATCGAGGAGCGCCCGCACCTGGGTGCGGTAGAGCCCCTCCCGGAGGACGGCCAGGCGGACGCCCCGCACGCCGAGCATGGGGTTCTGCTCCCGCCACTGGCGGGCGGCGATCAGGAGCTCCGCATGCTCGTCGTCCAGCTCGTCTCGGGCCTCCATGGCGATGAGGTCGTCCAGGTCCGGGAGGAACTCGTGCAGCGGGGGGTCGAGCAGCCGCACCGTCACCGGGAGGCCGTCCATCGCCTCGAGGAGGGCCTCGAAGTCGACCAGCTGCTGGACCCCGAGCTCGGCCAGCGCGGCGGCCTCCTCCTCGTCGGTCTCGGCCAGGATCATGCGCCGCACCAGCGGCAGGCGACCGCCGAGGAACTGGTGCTCGGTGCGACAGAGGCCGATGCCCTCAGCGCCCCACTCCCGGGCCCGGGCGGCGTCGACCGCGTTGTCGGCGTTGGCCCTGACCCCGAGCCGGCCGGCTCGGATCTCGTCGGCCCACGCCAGAACGGTGGTCGAGCTCGTGGGGTAGCCGGCTCTCGGCCAGCGCCACCTCGCCCCGCACCACGTCCCCCGTCGTCCCGTCGAGGGACAGGTACTCGCCCTCGGCCACCGAGACGTCCCCCACCCGGAGGAACCCGTCGTGGACCTCCACCGCCTGGGCCCCGACGACCGCCGGCTTGCCCCACTGCCGCGCCACGACGGCGGCGTGGCTGACCAGGCCACCTCGGGCCGTGAGGATGCCTTCGGCCGCGGCCATCCCGTGGATGTCCTCCGGTGAGGTCTCGTGGCGCACGAGCACGGCGCGCTCCCCCGCCCGCACGGCGGTGACCACGTCGTCGGCGGTGAAGTAGACCCGACCGACCGCCGCCCCGGGGCTGGCGGGCAGGCCGGAGGTCAGGCGGTCGGCCGGGTCGAAGGCGCCGAGCTGGGGGTGCAGGACCTGGTCGATGTGCTCCGGTTCCACCCGGGCCACCGCCTCGGCCGGGGTCGAGCGCGATGCGCTCGTCCTCGTGCATGGCCACGGCCAGCCGGATGGCGGCAGCGCCGGTGCGCTTGCCGACCCGCGTCTGGAGGATCCAGAGCGTGTCCTGCTCGATGGTGAACTCGATGTCCATCATGTCCCGGTAGTGCTGCTCGAGCCGGTCGAAGGTCGTCTCCAGCTCCCCCACCAGGCCCGGGAAGTGGTCCCCCAGCGCGGCGAGGGGCTCGGTGTTGCGGATGCCCGCCACCACGTCCTCGCCCTGGGCGTTGACCAGGAAGTCGCCGTAGAGCCCCGCCGCCCCCGACGCCGGGTCGCGGGTGAAGCCGACGCCCGTCCCCGAGCGATCGTCGCGGTTGCCGAACACCATGACCTGGACGTTCACCGCGGTGCCGAGGTCGTGGGGGATGCCCTCCCGACGGCGGTAGGCATCGGCCCGGGCGGTGTTCCACGAGCGGAACACGGCCTCGACGGCCTGCCGGAGCTGGGCCACGGGGTCTGTCGGGAACGGGCTCCCCACCGCGGTGGCGTAGGTCGCGCCGAAGCGCTCGACCTCCTCGGCCAGTCCCGCCTCGTCGAGGCCATCGACGTGGTCGAACGCCTCGCCGTCGACCCCGGCCACCGTGGTGCCGTACATCTGGATCAGGCGACGGTGGCTGTCGAGCGCGAACCACCGGTGTCCGGTGACCTCGGCGAGGCCCGCCGTGCTGCCTGCGTTGAGCCCGAGGTTGAGGATGGTGTCCATCATCCCGGGCATGGAGAACTTGGCCCCCGACCGCACGCTCAGCAGCAGGGGGTCAGACGGGTCCCCGAAACGGCGCCCCATGGTCGCCTCCAGCCGGGCCACGTGCTCGGCGATCTCCGCGTCCAAGCCCTCCGGCCAGCCGTCCCGCAGATAAGCGACACAGGCCTCGGTGGTGATCGTGAAGCCCGGCGGGACCGCCAGGCCCAGGACCGAGGTCATCTCCGCCAGGTTCGCCCCCTTGCCGCCGAGCAGGTCCTTCAGGTCCCGGGGTGGGGTCGGGTGCTCGTGGTCGAAGGCGTAGATCCAGGCCATGACGGCGGACGCTAACGACCGCCGCGCCCGAAGGGGAGGGCCGAAGGACCCTCAGGCCGGGCGGCGGGCGACCACGGAGTACATCATCGGCAGCGTGGGCCGTCCCTCGGGTCCCCACCAGGTCGTGGTCTGGCCGGGCCGTTCCTCGAGCCAGGGCCACATCTCGAACACCGTGAAGGGGTGCTCGGCGAACCGCTCGAGGACGAAGCCGGCGTCGATCAACGCCTGGATCACGTCGCTCAGGGTGTGGCTGAACTCGATGGTGTCGTTGTTGACCGTCTCGGCACTCATGTCGGCGTAGGTGCCGCCCTCGTCGCTGATGCGTTGGCCACCCGGGACGAAGAAGTACGGGTACTCGACCTTCTCGCCGGCGTCGTCGAGCACCCAGCCCATGGGGTGGCCCTCCAGCAGGCAGTACCGGCCACCCGGCCGGGTGAGGGTGTACAGGATCCGGGCCCACCGGCCCATGTCGGGGTGCCAGTTGAGCGAGCCGAGGCTCTGGTAGGTGATGTCGTAGGTGGCGCCCAGCACCTCGACCGCGTCATACACGTCGGCCACCTCGAAGCGGGCCTCGACGCCGATGCGCTCCGCCAGGCTCCGGGCGGTCGCAATGGCCGGCTCCGAGAAGTCCAGCCCGGTGACCCGGGCGCCGCGCCGGGCCCAGGACAGGGTGTCCATGCCCATGTGGCACTGGAGGTGCACGAGGTCGAGACCGGCGACGTCCCCGAGGGCCTCGGGCTCGAAGGCCAGCAGGGTGTCGTGGCCGGCGACGAAGCCGTCGAGGTCATAGAAGTCGCCCTCGGCGTGGATCGGGGCCCGCTCGTCCCACCACGCCCGGTTCAGGCGCAGGTACTCCGGCTCCTCCACCGGCTCGGCCATCAGGCCAGGCGTTCCCGGAGGTAGCCGACCAGCTCGTCGATGGCGATGCGCTCCTGTTCCATCGAGTCCCGCTCCCGCACGGTGACGGCGTGGTCCTCCAGGGTGTCGAAGTCCACGGTCACGGCGTACGGCGTGCCCAGCTCGTCCTGTCGGCGGTAGCGCCGGCCGATCGACTGGGTCTCGTCGTAGTCGCACATGAACTCCGGGGCGAGCCGGGCGAACACGTCCTGGGCGGGGCCGGTCAGGGCCTCCTTGCGGGACAGCGGCAGCACGGCGACCTTGTAGGGCGCGAGGCGGTGGTGCAGACGGAGCACGACGCGGGTCTCGCCCTTGACCTCCTCCTCGTCGTAGGCCGAGAGCAGGAAGGCCATGAGCGTCCGGGTGGCGCCGGCGGCCGGCTCGATCACGTGGGGCACGTACCGGGTCTCGGTGGCCGTGTCGAAGTAGTCCAAGGCCTCGCCGGAGTGCTCGGCGTGCTGCTTGAGGTCGTAGTCGGTGCGGTTGGCGATGCCCTCGAGCTCGTCGAAGCCCCAGGGGAACCGGTACTCCACATCGGCGGTGCCCGCCGAGTAGTGGCTGAGCTCGTCGGCGTCGTGGTGGCGCAGCTGCAGGTCCTCGGCGGGGATGCCGAGGTCGACGTACCACTGCATCCGCTCCTGGCACCAGTACTCGAACCACTGCTGGCCCTCGTCGGGGGGCACGAAGTACTCCATCTCCATCTGCTCGAACTCGCGGGTCCGGAAGATGAAGTTCCCGGGGGTGATCTCGTTGCGGAACGACTTGCCCACCTGGGCGATGCCGAAGGGCGGCTTCTTGCGGCTGGCCTGCAGGACGTTGGCGAAGTTCACGAAGTGACCCTGGGCCGTCTCCGGCCGGAGGTAGACGTCGTTGCCCTCACCCTCCACGGGCCCGGCCTGGGTCTTGAACATCAGGTTGAAGGCCCGGGCCTCGGTGAAGCTGCCCTTGGCCCCGCACTGCGGACAGGTCTCCGGGTCCTCGAGCTTGTCGAGGCGCCAGCGGGACTGGCACTCCCGGCAGTCCACCAGCGGGTCGGTGAAGTTGGCCAGGTGGCCCGAGGCCTCCCAGACCGCGGGCGGCGAGAGGATGGCGGCGTCGAGACCCACCACGTCGGTGCGCAACTGCACCATCGAGCGCCACCACGCGTCCTTCACGTTGCGCAGCAGCAGCACCCCGATCGGGCCGTAGTCGTAGGCCGACCGGAAGCCGCCGTAGATCTCCGCGGACGGGAACACGAACCCGCGGCGCTTGGACAGGTTGACGATCTTCTGCATCCGGTCATCGGGCGCGCCGGAGTCGACGTCGGCGGGGGGAGCCATGGCCCGGATCGTACCGGCGGTCAGGGCTCCCCCCGGGGCCATTGCGCGCCGGGTCCGGTGCTAGGAAGTGCGCCGTGACCCGGCGGACCCTGACCGACCCGACCGCGGTCGTGGCCCGCCGGGGCGGGGCCTGGTTCATCGACGTGGTCCTGTGCGGCCTGGCCGCGGCGATCCCCCTCCTGCTCCTGGCCGACGCCTACTCCCTGGACCGGGCCAGCGGGGGCATCGAACTGGAATGGCACGACGGCGACATCGGCGTGTTCGTCCGGGACACCGCGATCGTCCTCCGCCAGACCGAGCTGGCGATCGTCCTCGGGGCCCTCCTGGCCGCGGTCCTCCTCCTCGTCGTGATCCTCCCGGGCCGGCGGGGGTGGACCCCCGGTCACCTGGCCGCCGACCTCCGCATCGTGCGCCGGGACGGGTCACGGGTCGGCATCTTCCGGGCGCTGGTCCGCACCGTCGCCTGGGTGATCGACATCCTCCCCGGCCTGCCCCTGGTGGCCTACGGCTCGGCCCGCCTGACCCGCCGCCACCAGCGCGTCGGGGACCTCCTGGCTCGGACCTATGTCGTGGACAAGCGCGCCGCGGGACGACCGGTGGACCAGCCGCTGACCGAGGACGGCGCCGTCGGCACACCCCAGATCGAGCCGGACCCCCAGCCGATCACCGAGCCCGAGGCCGAACCCGAGCCTGCCCCGCCGCCGACCTGGCGCCCCGACCCGACCCGGAACCTCGACCGTCGGCGGCCCCGGTCGCCGCGCCGCCCGCGGGGGTGCCCGTCGACGAGCCCATCTGGGATCGCCGCCACAAGCGCTACGTGCTCTGGCACTCCAGGGCCGGCCGCTGGCTCACCCACGGCGACCACGGCTGGGCCCCGCTGGAGGGGACCGAGCAGGGAGACGCACCTCCCGGGGACTGACCGGGTAGACAGGACGGGTGACCGACGCCCTCAGCGAGAAGCAACCCACGGCGGTCCTGTTCCGGCGCTACCTGGCCCACATCCTCGACTTCTGGTTCCACCTCGCCACCGTGGCGGTGCCGTTCTGGCTGCTGGCCACCCGTTCGACCGTGGACGTGGCCTCCGGCGATCCCTACGCCGACACCTTCCCGGTCGGCGCTCAGCGCGCCATCCGCATCGACGACCGTCTCTTCGTCTTCGATCGCAACGAGCTCATCATCATCGCCGCGGTGTCAGCGGCGGTGACCGTCCTGTTCCTGGTCGTCATCCAGGGGCGCCTCGGCTGGACGGTCGGCAAGCTGGTCACCGGGCTCCGGGCGGTCAACGGCGACGGCGATCGCCCCGGCATCATCCGGGCCTTCTTCCGGACCCTGCTCCTGCCGATCGACGCCCTGCCCAGCACGCCCTTCGTCCCGCTGATCGGCGGCCTGATCGCCCTCTTCACCGACACCAACCGGCGCCTCGGCGACCTCGTCGCCGGGACCTACGTCGTGCGTCGCTCGGCCTGGGGCAGCGACCCCACCAGCGAGGGCGGCATCGACACCACCGGCTGGGAACCCCTCGACGACGAGCGCTCGCCCGTCACCACGCTGGCCGAGGGTGAGGCGCTCCGGGTGGGCGACAGGGCCGAGCCCGCCGCCACCGAGACCTTCACCGCGCCGGCAGCGGAGCCGGCCGCCGAGGCCGGCGTCGGCGAAGGCCCCCGCCTACCAGCCCCAGTGGGACCCGGCCCGGCAGGCCTACCTGCAGTGGCACCCGGGCAAGCAGCAGTGGCTGCAGTTCGACGAGCCGTCCGGGGAGTGGCGTCCGATCGGCTGATCGGATCCACAGCGCACGGCGCCGTCCCGGCCGCGCCCCGGGGCCCGGTTCCCCACGCTCAGTCCCAGTCGGCGGGGACGGTGAGCCGGACGAGGAGCGAGCCGAGGCCCGCAGCCAGAGCGGAGGCGGCGAGGATGGCGACCTTGGCCTCCCCCAACAGCTCGCCCTCGAAGGAGAGGTCGGCCACGAACAGGGAGACCGTGAAGCCGATGCCGGCGATGAGGGCTGATGCCCGACAGGTGCTTCAGGCGGACGCCCTCGGGCAAGGTGCCGATCTTCAGGCGGACGGCGATGACGACCGCGGTCATGATCCCCAACGGCTTGCCCACGACCAGGCCGAGCACGATGCCCCAGGCCACGGTTCCGGTCACGGCGGCCTCGATGCTGGCGCTGTCCAGCACCACGCCGGCGTTGGCCAGGGCGAAGATCGGCACCACCACGAAGCTGGACCAGGGATGGAGCCCGTCCTCGAGACCGGTCAGGACCTGCCGGCCGCCGACCTCTCCGGTCGGGGTCAGGAGCCCGAGGATCACCCCGGCGATCGTGGCGTGGATGCCGGATTCGAACGTGCAGATCCAGAGCGCCAACCCGGGCAGCAGGTACCAGGCCGGATGGGCCACGACGCGGCGCATGGCCAGCATCGCGGCGACGGACGCGGCGGCGCCGAGGAACCACGCCGGCTGGATGCCGTCGCCGTAGAACAGGGCGATCACCACGATCGCCCCGATGTCGTCGACGATGGCCAGCGTCAGCAGGAAGAGCTTCAGCTCCTTCGGCGCCTTGCTGCCGACGATGGCCAGGACGGCGAGGGCGAAGGCGATGTCGGTGGCCATCGGGATGGCCCAACCGTCGATGCCCGGCCCCCCGAGGTTCACGGCCACGAAGATGGCGGCGGGCACCAGCATCCCGCCGATGGCCGCCCGCGACGGGCAGCGCCGCGGCCTGGCGGTCGCGTAGGTCCCCCACCACCAGCTCCCGCTTGATCTCCAGGCCCACGACGAAGAAGAAGATCGTCATCAGCCCGTCGTTGACCCAGTGGCGCAGGTCCTCGGTGATGCTGAGGTCGCCGACGCCCAGGGTCAACGTTCGGTGCCAGAACTCCTCGTAGCCCACGGTGACCGTGTTGGCCAGCACGAGGGCGGCGACCGTGGCCGCCAGCAGGACGATCCCGCTGAGGACCTCGACGTGGACGAAGTCGCTGTCGAAGGGCGGGAGCTTGTGACCCGCCTTCGGCACGCGGATCAGGCGCTTCTCGGACATCAGGGGTGGTCTCCGGGATCGACAAGGACACGCCGACCAGGCTTCCCGGCACTCCGGGACCGAGTGTAGGACGCCGGCGCCCGTGGGCTCAGGCGTGGTCGAGGGCGTGCACGGTGCGCAGCCGCCGCTCGAGGTGGTGCTCCATGGCCGCGGTGGCCAGGTGGGTCACCTCCCGGGTCGCCTCGCTCTCGGGCTCGGCCAGCGCGGCGTTGAGCCGGCCACCGAGCACGTCCCGCAGGAGGTCCACCGCGTCGGGGCTGACCGGGATGCCGCTGCGACAGGATCGGCACAGCAGACCACCGGCGCCGAGGTCGAAGGCCACCAGCGGCGTGTCCTCGCCGCAGGCGGCGCACTGCTCGACCAGGGGCTGGACACCGTCCGCCGCGAGGAGCTTGAGCAGGAAGGCGGGCACCACCAGGGTGCCGCCCGTGCCCGCCAGGGTGCGCAGGGCGCCGAGCAGGAGCTGGTAGAGGCGGGCGTCGGGCTCGTGCTCCTGGCTGACCTGGTCGGTGGCCTCCAGCATGACCTGGGCCCCGGCCAGCAGGTCGAGGTCCTCACGGATCGCCCGAAAGTGGTCGACGGACTCGGCCTGGGTGACGATGTCCAGCTCCCGGCCCTCGTAGAGCTGGAGGGCGACGTGGCTGCCCGGCTCGAGCCGGGAGCCGAAGCGGCTCTTGGTCTTGCGCACGCCCTTGGCCACCGCCCGGACCTTGCCGTGGCCCCGGGTCACGAACACCACGATGCGGTCGGCCTCGCCCAGCTTGTAGGTGCGCAGCACGATCCCGTGCTCGCGGTAGAGGCTCACGACTCAGCCGTCCTCGAGGCCACCGAAGCGCCGGTCCCGACCCTGGTACTCCCGCACCGCGTCGAAGAGGTGCTCCCGGCGGAAGTCGGGCCAGAGGACATCGGTGAAGACCAGCTCGGAGTACGCCAGCTGCCAGAGGAGGTAGTTGGAGATGCGGTGCTCGCCCGAGGTCCGGATCCAGAGGTCGGGGTCGGGCATCTCGGGGTCATAGAGCTTCTTGTGGATCGCCTTCTCGGTGATCTGCCGGGGCTTGGCCCCCTCCTCGACGAGGGCCCGCACGGCGTCGATGATCTCGGCCCGACCGCCGTAGTTGAAGGCGATGGTCAGGGTCATCGCCCGGTTCTTCTCGGTCAGGGCGATCGACTCGTCCATGCGCTGGATGATCCGCTTGGGCACCGGCCGGCCCCGGCGCCCGATGAAGCGCATGCGCACGTCCCGGTCGTTCAGCTCGTCCCGCCGCCGCAACAGGAGGGACTCGTTGAAGTCCATGAGGTACCGGACCTCGTCGGCCGGGCGCCGCCAGTTCTCGGTGGAGAAGGCGTAGACCGTGAACCACTTCACGCCCAGCTCCAGGGCCCCCTCGACCGCGTCGAACAGGGCCTCCTCGCCCGCGGCGTGGCCCTCGGTGCGCTTGAGCCCCCGCTGGGTCGCCCAGCGCCCGTTCCCGTCCATCACCGCGGCGATGTGGGTCGGGATCCGAGCGGGATCGATCCCGTCCACGTCCACGGCCCGACCCTAACCAGACCGCACCCCGCTCGGACTGATGCCGACGGGCGACCGTCCCTCGGGCCGTCACCCCCTGCCGGTACGGTCCTGCGCCGTGTCCGACCGTGTCCTCGCCGCCCTCCAGAAGGTGGTCACCGAGCTGCCCGGCGGCTCACCCCGGGAGGGTCAGGAGGCCATGGCCGAGGCCGTGTCGAAGGCCGTCGTGTCCGGTCGGCACCTGGTCGTGCAGGCGGGCACGGGCACCGGCAAGACCCTCGCCTACCTGGTGCCGGCGATCCTGTCCGGCAAGCGCACCGTGGTGGCCACGGCCACCAAGGCCCTCCAGGACCAGCTGGCGGGCAAGGACCTGCCGTTCCTGCGAGACCCACCTGGACCGGCCGTTCACCTGGGCGGTGCTGAAGGGGCGGTCCAACTACCTCTGCCGCCAGCGCCTCGACGAGGCCATGGCCGGCGAGGTGCAGCTGTCCCTCGGCGCCAGCCTGGACCCGGCGGACAAGCCGTCGACCGCCGACCTGCAGGAGCTGGCCGACTGGGCCGAGGTGACCCTCACCGGCGACCGGGCCGAGCTGGCCCGGGAGCCCCGGGCCGCGACCTGGGCCGCGGTCAGCACCGGATCCGAGGAGTGTCCCGGGGCGTCCAAGTGCCCCCGGGGCGAGGACTGCTTCGCCGAGGACGCCCGCCAGGCCGCCGCCCTGTCGGACGTGATCGTGGTCAACACCCACCTGTACGGGACCAACATCGCCGCGGGTGGGGCCGTGCTCCCCGACCACGAGCTGGTGATCTTCGACGAGGCCCACCAGTTGGAGGACACCGTCTCGGAGACCACCGGGGCGGAGCTGACCGGCGGCCGCTTCACCGCCCTCGCCCACGTGGTGGGGGCGATCATCGAGGACGAGGCCATCAAGGAGGGGCTACTGGGCGCCGGTGAGCGCCTCGGGGTCGCGCTGGCGCCGCTCGTGGACAGCCGGCTCCGGCGGGGGCTCTCCGACGACCTGGCGTCCGTCCTCGCCGCCGCCCGGCTCCGCCTGGACGAGGCCAGTGCCGCGCTGCGCAAGATCACCTCCGACGCCGCCGACGTGAAGACCCGCAAGGAGCGGGCGCTCAAGGCGGTCACGACGCTGCAGGCCGACATCGACGTGACGATGGACCTGAACCCGTCCGTGGTGGCCTGGGTGGAGCAGCCGGGCCGGGAGCCCCGCCTCTGCGTGGCCCCGCTCGACGTGGCCCCGGTGCTGACCGAGTTCGTCTGGGAGCACCGCACCGCCGTGCTCACCTCGGCCACGATCCCGCCCGGCCTGGCCCAGATCGTCGGGCTGCCCGAGGACGCCGTCGACGAGATGGACGCGGGCAGCCCCTTCGACTTCGCCACCGACGGCCTCCTCTACTGCGCCGCCCACCTCCCCGATCCCCGCCAGCCCGGCTACGAGGAGGCGATGCACGAGGAGCTGAAGGCCCTGATCACCGCGGCCGGGCGGCCGGACCCTGGCCCTCTTCACCAGCTACCGGGCCATGCAGGCCGCGGCCGACGCCCTCCGTGACGAGGCTGGACACCCCGGTCCTGGTCCAGGGCGACCTGCCCAAGCCGGCGCTGACCGCCGCCTTCGCCGACGACGAGGCCACGTCGCTCTTCGCCACCCTCAGCTTCTGGCAGGGCGTCGACGTGCCCGGCCGGTCGCTCTCGCTGGTCACCATCGACAAGCTGCCGTTCCCCCGCCCCGACGAGCCCCTCCTCCAGGCCCGCCGCGAGCAGGCCCGGGCCGGCGCCTTCGCCACCGTCGACCTGCCGAGGGCCGCCACCCTCCTGGCCCAGGGCGTCGGCCGCCTCATCCGCACCTCCACCGACCGCGGCGTGGTCGCCGTCCTCGACTCCCGCCTGGCCAACGCCACCTACCGCTGGACCATCGTCAACGCCCTCCCCCCCATGCGCCGCACGAGGCACCGGGCCGAGGCCGAAGCCTTCCTCCAGGAACTGACTCAGTCCCCCGGGGAGCCGTAGCCCAGGCGCGTTGAGGGTGGCGTCGTGGCGTTGCCAGTCCTTGTCGACCTTGACCTGGAGCTCGAGGAAGGCGCCTTCGGGGAGCTGGTGGCGGACGGCGGTGCCGACCTGCTTGAGCACGATGCCCTTCTTGCCGATCACGATCCCCTTCTGGGAGTCGCGCTCGACGAGGATCTCGACCCGGATGCGGGGCCACTCCCACTCGGTGACCCGGGTGGCGATGGAGTGCGGGATCTCCTCCCGCAGGTGGGTCAGGAGCTGTTCGCGCACCAGCTCGGCCACCCAGAAGGCGGCGGGGGCGTCGGTGACCTGGCCCTCGGGGTAGTACGGCGGGCCCTCGGGCATCTTGTCCAGCAGGTAGGCCACCAGTTCGTCGACACCCCGGCCGGTCTTGGCCGACACCGGGAAGTAGTCGGCGAACTCGACCCCGAGCTCGCTGCCCTTGCGCAGCTGGGCGAAGGTCGAGGCCTCCTGGGCGACGTCGATCTTGTTGACGATCAACACCGAGTCCTTCGGTGCCTTGGCGGCCACGAACTTGTCGCCCGGGCCGATGGGGGCGGTGGCGTCGACCATGACGCAGGCCACGTCGACGTCGTTGAGCGCCGCGCCGGCCGCGGCGTTGAGCCGGGGCCCGATCGGGCTGCGGGGCTTGTGGATGCCCGGGGTGTCGAGGAAGACGATCTGGACGGGCTCGCCCTCGGGGCCGGTCCGGTCCAGGATCCCCCGGACCTGGCTGCGGGTGGTCTGGGGCGTGGGTGAGGTGATGGCCACCTTCTGGCCGAGGATCGTGTTCAGCAGGGTGGACTTGCCCACGTTGGGGCGGCCCACGATGGCGACGAAGCCGGACCTCATCGGGTGGGCACCCAGTCGATCGAGACGCCGCCCTCGTCGGCGGGCCCGGTGGCGTCCGGCAGCGGGGTTATCCGGACCCGGCCGATGCGTCGGCCCTGGACCTTCTCGGCCGACAGGCGATAGCCCTCGACCTCGACCGACGCCCCCTCGGCGGGGACGTGGCCGAGCAGGTGGTAGACGAGGCCGCCGACGCTGTCCCAGTCCCCCTCTTCGGGCAGATCCGCGTCGAGCAGGGCGTTGACCTCGTCGACGGCCATGCGGGCGTGCACCCGGATCCCACCACCGGTGGCGGGCTCCACCATGGGCTCTTCGACGTCGAACTCGTCCTGGATCTCGCCGACCAGCTCCTCGATGACGTCCTCCAGGGTGACCAGCCCCGCGGTGCCGCCGTACTCGTCGATGACGATGGCGATGTGGAACTGCTCGGTCTGCATCTCGCGCAGCAACTCGGACACCTTCTTGGTCTCGGGGACGACCCGGGCGGGGCGCAGCATCTCGGCGATCGGCTCTTCGATGTGACCGTCCCGCTCGGCCCGCATCAGGTCCTTGGCGTACACGATGCCGGTGATCTCGTCGACGCCGCCGTCGCCGTAGGCCGGCAGGCGGCTGAACCCGTGGGCGATGGCCACCTCGATGGCGGCATCCACCCGGAAGTCCTGGCCGACGGTGACCATCTCGGTACGGGGCACCATGACCTCACGGGCGATGGTGTCGCCGAACTCGATGATCGACTCGATCAGGGCCCGCTCCGACGAGTCGATGACGGCGGCCTCGGCGGCGACCCCGGCCAGGGCCAGCAGCTCGTCCTCGGAGACCGACGGGCCGTCCTTGCGGGCCTTGCCCGGCACCAGGACGTTCGCCAGCCCGATCAGGATCCGCAGCACCCAGCGCAACGGGGCGAGGGCGGCGACCCCGCGCACGACCGGCGCCACCCGCACCGCGGCCACATCGGTGCTCTCCAGCGCCCACGTCTTCGGGGCGGCCTCGGCCACGACGTAGATGACGACCAACTCGATCCCCAGGGCCACCAACACGCCCGAGATGCCCCAGTGGTCATAGGCCACCACGGCCACGATCGTGGCCACCGCCAGGTGGCACATCAGGACCAGGAAGAGGATCGGGTTCAGGATCTGGCTGCGCCGCGCCAGGAGGCCGACCAGGACGCCGGCGTGGGCCGGGTCGGTGTCCTCGGTGCTGCCGTTGCCATTGCCGTCGTCGTCCCGGCTCCGGTCCTTGGTCTTGCCCGACCGGGCGTTGTCGATCGCCTCGGCCCGGGCCCGGCCCAGGTGGGTGAAGGCGGTCTCCGCGACCGCCAGCACGGCGGCCAGCAGGACCAGCACCACGGAGCCGGCGAGGGCCAGCAGCTCGGCGGTGCTCATCGCCGTCCCGTCGGACTCGGAGGATCGCCGTCTCGGGTCATCGGGAGAACCGTGCCAGGTGGGCGACCTCGGCGGCCCGCATCACTGCGGCCTCGTCGTCCTCGGCGTGGTCGTGGCCGAGGACGTGCAGCACGCCGTGGACCACCAGCAGGGCCAGCTCGTCCTCGTAGGTGCCGGCGTGGTCGGGGGCGTTGCGCCGGGCCACGGCCGGACAGACCACGACATCACCCAGCAGGCCGTCGGGCCCGGCCCCCGGGCCGTCGATCGGGAAGGACAGCACGTCGGTCGGGCCCTCGTGGCCCATGTGCTCCTGGTTCAGCACGGCCATGGCCGCCTCGTCGACGAACAGCAGGTTGAGCTCACCGGTCTCGCCTTCGGCGGCCAGGACATCGGTGGCCAGCCCGGCCCACCGCTCGACCTCGACCGGCTCGGCGGACTGGTCGTCGCGGGCGACCACGACGGGGACGACGCCCACGATCACGACCTCGGCCGGTTCTGGGCCGCCTTGTCGTAGGCGTTGACGATGTCCTGCACGATCCGGTGGCGGACCACGTCCTGGGATCCGAGGCGCACGAACTCCAGCCCGTCGATGTCGGTCAGGATGCGCTCGAGGCCCTCCAGGCCCGACCGTCCGTGCTGGACGTCCACCTGGGTGGTGTCGCCGGTGATGACCGCCTTGGAGCCGAAGCCGATGCGGGTCAGGAACATCTTCATCTGCTCGGGCGAGGTGTTCTGCGCCTCGTCCAGGATGATGAAGCTGCCGTTGAGCGTCCGGCCCCGCATGAACGCCAGCGGCGCCACCTCGACGGTGCCCCGCTCGATCAGCCGCTCGGCCCCCTCGGCGCCGACCATGTCGAACAGGGCGTCGTAGAGCGGCCGAAGATACGGATCGATCTTGGCCATCAGGTCCCCGGGCAGGAACCCCAGGCGCTCTCCCGCCTCGACGGCCGGGCGGGTCAGGATGATGCGCTCGACCTCCCGGGCCTGCAGCGCCTGCACGGCGGTGGCCACCGCCAGCCAGGACTTGCCGGTACCGGCGGGGCCGATGCCGATGGTGATGATGTTCTCGGCGATGGCGTCGACGTAGCGCTTCTGCCCGCTGGACTTGGGCCGCACCGTCTTGCCCTTGAAGCCCCGCAGGACCTCGGAGGTGAGGACCTCGGACGGGCGCTCGTCGGCCCGGATCATCTCGATGGTGCGGACCACCTCGGCCGGCTCCAGGGCGTGGCCCCGCTGCACGAGGATGATCAGCTCCTCGAAGAGGCGGGCGACGGCCTCGCTGTCCTCGCCCTCGACGGTGATCTCGTTGCCCCGCACCCGGATGTCGGTGTCGGTGAAGGCAGCCTCGATCAGGCGCAGGAGCTCGTCACGTTGGCCGAGCAGGCTCACCATCAGGTGGTTGCCGGGGACGTTGATCTTCACAGGAGAGGGCATTCGCGGTCCCGATGATCGTACCGCCCCCTGACGGCCGGCCCCGGGGAGATCTACGTTGGCCCGTGGTGCCCGATCCGTTCGACCCCGAGGCGCTGGCCCGCGAGGCCCGCCTGGCCCAGGCGGCCGACGCCCGTTCGGCCCGGGCCGACTGGGGCCAGCTGGGCGCCGAGGAGGCGACCCTGGCGACGGTCCTCGAGCGACTGGCCCGCGCCGGCCGGGCGGTGCGCCTGAGCTCGGTGGCCGGCCCCCAGGTGGGCTCGGTGCGCGCCCTGGGCCCGGACCACGTCCTCCTCGCCGACCACGGCCGATGGCGCTACCTCCGGCTCTCGGGGGTGGGGACGGTCGAGGCCGCCGGTGAGCACGAAGGGGCGGGGCCCGAACGCCGGGACCGGTCGTTCCTGGAGGCGCTCGGCCACCTGGTCGGGAGCGCGGTGACGCTGGTCGTGGCCGACGGCGCGGCACACCGAGGCACGGTGACGGCGGTCGGGCCGGACGTGGTCACCCTGCAGCGCGAGGGGCCGACCGGGCCGCTCTACGTCTCGTCGTCAGCGGTCGCCGGCGCCTTCGGGGAGGGATCGGGGTAGAGGTGCTCGAGGGTGCCGGGCTCGATCCGGCTGTTCTCGATGAACGCCTCGACGTCGGTCGCCTGCAGGCGGATGACCCGCCCGAAGCGGTACCCCGGCAACTGCCCCTCATCGAGGAACCGGTAGAGCGTGCGGGGGGTGATCCCCAGCCGCCCGGCCGCCTCGGCCGTGCTCAGCCACTCGATCTCGGATGCCATGGGCATCGACGGTAGCCCGGAGGGACGACGAGCCCGCGGATACCCCCGAGGACGACCGGGACCACCTGAGAACCATCGGGACACGGATCACCCTGTGGGGGGCGTTCACTTACTGAAACAGCTTGAAATCTAACTCATGGCCACGTAACGTACCTTCTGGTGTCGCTCCGTGCTCTTTCACCCGCTTCCCTTGTCTCCCGTCTCGGGTTGACCCTGCGGGCCGCGCTCGGCGGCCTGCTGGTCACCCTCGCCCTGCTCGGGGTCAGTCAGGCCTACGCCCACGCCGACCGGCCGCCCCGCTCGGGCGTGGTCGTGGTCGACCGGGACCTCCCCCCGGGCACCACCCTGGCGTCCGACCACCTCGAGGTCCTCGCCGTCGACCTGCCCCCGCCCCTCGCCGACCGGGTGTTCGACCGCCCCGAGGTCCTCGAGGGGGCCACGACGCTCGCCCCCCTGGCCGCGGGTGAGCCTGTCCTGTTGAGCCAGGTCCTGCCGGCGGGCGTCGTGCCCGATGCCGGGGTCGACCTCAGCTTCGCGGTGAGCGCCGACCGGGCGCTCGGTGGCCTCCTCCAGCCCGGGGAGCGGGTCGACCTCGTGGCCACCCCTGCGGCCGGCGCCACCCGCGTCGTCGCCGAAGGGGTGACGGTCATCGACGCGGTCAGCGACACCGAGGGGCTACTGGCCGACGGCGGGGGCCTCGTGGTCACCACCCGCCTGCCGTCCCGCCGGGTGCTCGTCGCCGTGGTGGCCGCGGTCGACCAGGGCCGGCTCACCCTGGCGCGAACCGCACCGGACGAGGTCGGGTGATCCGCCACCGGGTGGCGACGGTCGGGCGCCCCGGTCCGGCCTGGCCCCGGGCCGTCGCCCGCTGGGGATCGGGCGCCACCCTGCCCCTCGAGGCCACTACGTGCGTGTCCGCCGACGAACTGCGGGCCCTCGTGGCCGACGGAACCGTGGACCTCGCCATCGTGGAGGCGGGCCTGCCCGGGGTGGACCGCATGCTGGCCGACGACGTACGCCGGGCGGGAACCGCCCTGGCGGTGGTCACCACCGCCCGGCTCACCCCGGCCGCCGAGCGTCTGAGGCCTGATGCCCTGCTCCCCGCCGACTTCGACGCCGATGCGCTGGCCGCGGTCCTCCACGCCCACGCTCGCGACCGGGCGACGACCCGACCGCAGACGAACCGTCGGCCCGGACAGGGCCGAGCCGGGCGATCTGCTCGCGGTGACCGGGCCGGGGGGCACGGGGGCCTCGACCGTGGCCCAGGCGCTCGCCACCCACGCGGCCCGGACACGCGAGGTCCTCCTCGCCGACCTCGCGCTGGACGCCGATCAGCACGTCCGTCATGGTGTGGCCGGCGGCCACGACGGCGTGTTCGAACTGGCCGAGGCCCTCCGCCACGCACCGATCGACGGCCGGGCGCTGCCCACCGTCCCCCAACCCGCCGGCTACGACCTGCTGTGCGGCCTGCGGCGGCGCCAGGAGTGGACGGTGCTCAGCGGCTCGGTCGTCGACGCGTTGCTGTCCTCCCTCCAGCGACCGGACCGCCTGGTGGTCGCCGACGTCGCCGCGGACCTCGACGGACGAGTGGAGAGTGGCTCGCTCGATCTGGAGGAGCGCAACGGTCTGGCCCGCGCCGTCGCGGCCCGGGCCGGCGCCGTCGTGGTCGTCGGCCGCTGGTCGACCACCGGCGTCCATCGCCTGATCCGGACCCTCCTCGACCTCGAGGCCCATGGCATCGCCCGCGACCGGCTCCGTCCTGTCCTCAACGACGCACCGAACCGGCGGGGCGGCCGGGCCCTCGCCGAACGGGCCTTCCGCGGTCTGCTGGCCGATGTGGGCGACGGCCTGTGGCCGACGCCGACGTCGGTCGGCCACGACGCCGGCGTCGAGCACAGCGTCCGGGAAGGCGCCCCGCTCCCGTCCCGCTTCGTGCGCCGCGTCGGTCATCTGCTGGAGGACCGGCTGTGACCACGACCTCGCCCCTGGCCACCATCGAGCGCCTGGCCCAGGAACGGGCGGACGAGCTGGCCCTGGACCTCAACCGGCCCGACGGGCTCGACCGCCTCGGTCGCCTGGTGGCCGACACCGTCGAGCGGTGGAACGCCGAACACCGAGACGGTCGGCGGCCCGTGGCCCTCGACGAGGACGTCGTCGCGCGGGCCCTGCGCAACCTGGTCGGCTATGGCCCCCTGGGACCGCTCCTCGAGGACGACGACGTCTGGGAGATCATGGTCAACGCGCCGGACGCCCTGTTCGTGAAGCGCCACCGGGGGCCCGACGGTCCCCACGACGAGGTCTTCCACGACGACGACCACGTCCTGCGGGTGCTCACCCGGATCCTCGACGACGCCACGGGCGCCCACCGGAAGCTGGACCCCACCCTCGGCCTGCAGGACGCCCAGCTGGAGAGTGGCGCCCGTCTCCACATCGTGCACCGGGACCTCAGCCGGGGCGGCCACACGATGGTCAACATCCGGAAGTTCACCGGGGTCGCCTACCGACGACTGGCCGACCTCGTCGCCACCGGCATGCTCGACGGCCCGACCGCCGATCTCCTGACCGTGCTGGTCCGGGCCGGGATGTCGATGGTGGTGGCCGGTCGGCCCGGCGCGGGCAAGACCACCCTGCTCTCCTGCTGTGTGGCCGAGCTCGATCCCCGGGCCCGGGTCGTGGTCGCCGAGGAGGTCTTCGAGGCCGAGGTGCCGCTGGCCAACGTCGCCGGCATGCAGACCCGGGGACCGCGTCCCGACCGGCCCGAGATCGGGCTGCGCCGCCTCGTGGCCGCGTTCCTGCGGATGGCCCCGGACGTGGCCATCGTCGGCGAGGTCCGGGACCGGGAGGCCCTGCCCCTGCTCCTCACCCTCTCCTCCGGGGTGACCGGCTTCACCACCGTCCACGCCGGATCGGCGGCCCAGGGCCTCACCCGGTTGCGCTTCATCTGCCAGCTGGCCGAGGAGGCCGCCGGCCTCGGCCCGGCGACCCTCACCACCCTGGTCGCCGAAGCGGTGGACGTGGTCGTGCACTGCACGCGGGGCCCGGACGGACCGAGGGTCACCGAGGTCGTCGCCGTGGAGGACCTGGCCACGGGCGACGCCGGCCGCTTCACCACGACCCCCCTGGTGGTCCGCCCCCACCCCGACCGGCCGCTGATGTGGTCCGGCCTCGTGCCCGACCGGCTGACGGCCCGGCTCGCGGCCCGAGGGCTCGATCTGGCGCCCATCCTGCGCGCTCGACCGGCGGGCCGCGATGAGTGCGCTCGCCTGGGGTGCGCTCGCTGCGCTCGGCGTCCACCTCCTGTGGTCCCGTCCCCCACCGGACCGCCACCGACGCCACGTCGATCTGTTGACGCTGGCCCGCCGGGGCGCACTCCCCCTCGGCGCCGGCGTCCTGGGCATCGCGGTCGGCCTCATCGCCATCGGGGGCCCGGTCGCCCTCGCCATCGGCGCCCTGGCCGCGGGTTGCGCCTCGGTCGGCCGTCGCTCGGTGGACGCCGCCCGCCGGGACCAGGCCCGCCGGGCCTGGCCGGCGCTGCTCGAGGAGGTCCGCGTCCTGACCACCAGCGGGGGTCGGTCCATACCCCGGGCGCTGTTCGAAGCCGGCGATCGTGTGCCGGAGCCCATGGCGACCGGCTTCGTGGCCGCTCGTCAGGCCTGGCGGGTCTCCGCGGACTTCGACCGCACCCTCGCGGTCCTCAAGAACCGGCTCGGTGAGGCCTCCACCGACACCATCTGCGAGACGCTCCTGGTCGCGCATCGCCTCGGGGGCGCGGATGTGGGCCGACGCCTCGCCCGGCTCGCCGAGGACCGCCGCCGGGACCTGGCCACCCGGGATCTCGCCGCGGCCAAGCTCGCCGGCGCCCGCTTCGCCCGGCGCTTCGTCGTGATCGTCCCCTTCGGCATGGCCGTGGCCGGCCAGGCCGTCGGCACCGGCCGAGCCCGCGTTCGCCTCGCCAGGGGGCCAGGCCGTCGGCCTCGTCGCCGCCTGCATGGTGGCCGGCTGCTGGGTGTGGGCGGGCCGGTTCCTGCGCCTGCCCGACGAGCCGAGGATCTTCCAGCCGTGAGCCGGGTCGCCTCGCCGGTTCTCCTGTGGTGTGGCGTGGCCCTGGTCCTGTCCAGCCTCGGCCCGGTCCGGCGCCCCACGCTCCGCGCCCGCCTGCAACCCCACCTCGGCACCGGGCCGATCGAGGCCTCGGTCCCCCTCCGACGCCGCCTGGCCCCCCTCAGCCTGGTCATCGGCGAGCACCTCGGGCGTGGGCTGCGGATGACCGAGCCGCTCGAGCGCCGCCTCCGACGGGTCCACCACCCGCTGGACCCCGGGGCCTTCCGCTTCCGTCAACTCGGCCAGGCCGCCGCCTCACTCGGGATCGCCGGGGCCCTGGTCAGCGTGTCCCCCGTCGCCTTCCATCCCCTGGTCACCCTCGCCCTCGTGCTCGGCACCCCGGTGGTGGTCTTCGCCGCCCACGAGCACCTGTTGGCCGACCTCGAGCGGCGCCAGACCCGTCAGGTCACCCGCGAACTGCCGACGGTGGCCGAGCAGCTCGGCATGCTCCTGGCCTCCGGCCGCTCCGTGGGTGCTGCCATCGCCCACCTCGGCCGCCGCGGCCACGGGCCCCTGGCCGAGGACCTCCGACAGGTCACCCGGCGGGCCCAGCAGGGGGTCGACGAGCGAACCGCGCTGCGGGAGTGGGCCGATCTCCGTCCGTGCCCGGGCGTCGCCCACCTCGTCGGCGTCCTCACCCTCGCAGGGGAGACCACCGACCTCGACCGTCTCGTCGAGCAGGAAGCCGACGCGATCCGCGCCGAGGCCCACCGCGAGCTCCTGGCCGACCTCGAACGCCGTTCCCAGCAGGTCTGGGTGCCGGTGACCGTCGCCACCCTCCTGCCCGGCTCCCTGCTGCTCCTCGTCCCGTTCCTCGACGCGCTCCGGCTGTTCGCCGGGGCCTGATCCCATGCCCTCCCGGAGGTCCCGCTGTGTGCCCGTCCCGACCCTGCCCGCCCGTCCGTCATCGCTGCTCCGGTCAACGGGGCGAGGGGGTCATCTCCGCGGCGATCGCCGTGCTCATCGTGGCCTTCCTCGGCGCGTTGATGTGGGTCGGTTTCCAGCAGATCTGGGCCAACGCCGAAGCGCAGACCAACGAGCAGATCAACCAGATCGGCGGCTGAGCCGCGATCCGCGGTTCGGGGACGCTCAGCGCCGCCATCGGCCTGACCGTCGCCTTCACGATGCTGCTGGGCACCGTCCAGCTCGTGGCCCGCCTCCACCGGACCACCGTGGTCACCGCGGTGGCGACCGATGCCGCCCACCGCTTGGCAGAGGCCTCCCCGACGGCGGCGGTCGACATCCGTCGCGAGGCCGATGCCCGCATCCGCACCCTCCTGGGCGCCGACGCCCGGGTCCGCTGGACGACGGGAGCCGACGGGCCCACCGTCGAGATCCGGGTGGACGGCCCCCGCCTGCCCGGCCTGGAGGCCGACATCCGCCGGGGCGCGGTCGCCCGCGCCGAGCGACCGTCATGATCCCGGGCCGCCTCCATGGCGATCGGGGGCAGGTCGCCGGCATCGAGGCCATCCCGTTCGGGCTCCTCGTGCTCACCGTCGGGATCCTCGTGGTCGCCCACACCTGGGCCGTGGTGGACGCCAAGTTCGTCGCCACCGCCGCCTCCCGGGAGGCCACGCGGGCCTATGTCGAGGCACCCGACGCGGCCTCGGCAGACCGCGCCGCCGCCGGCGCGGCCGGCGCCGTCGTCGAGCAGTCCGGCCGTGATCCCTCGACCCTGCGCCTCACCCGGTCCACCGATTCGTTCCGGCGCTGCGCCCCCACCCGCTACGCGGCCGTCCTGGAGGTGCCGACGGTGGCCGTGCCCTGGCGAGGCGACCGTCCCTCCCGCGCCGTCCGGGCCCAGCACACCGAGGTGGTCGATCCCTATCGCAGCGGCCTGCCGGGGCTGGCGACGTGCGCGGTCGAGCCGTGAGCGCCGATGGCGACCGGGGCGGCACGCTCCTGTTCTTTCCCGCCGCGCTCCTGGTGATGGTGGTGCTCGCCGCGGTGACCGTGGACTTCGCCCGCCTCCACCTCGCCCAGCGGCAGGTCGACGACCTGGCCGCGGCCACGGCCAACGACGCCGTCACCGTCGGGTTGGACGTCGACGGCCTCCGCTCGGGCGCCGACTATCGGCTCGATCCCGGTCGGGTGCGAGCGCTCACCGCAACCCGGGCGGACCGGGCCGAGCTGCCCGCCGTGGTCAGCACCCGCCTGACCGGCGCTCGCTCGGTCGCGGTCACCGTGTCGGCCCCGGTCCCCCTCGGCTTCTCGCGGGCGATTCCCGGCGCACCCCGTCGGGTGATCGTGCGGAGCGAGGCGACGGCCACCGCGCACCTCCGATGAGCACCCACGTCAGCGTCGAGGCCGGAGCCGACGGCGGGACCCTCGCGTGCAAGCGGGCCACCGCCGACGGTGGGGTGGCGTCGATCCGGGCCGAAGCGCGGCGGCTCGCCACGATCGATCACCCCGGCGTCATCCGCTTCGTCGAACTGCGTGAGTCCGCCGACGGCCCGATCCTGGTGACCGAGTACGTCGGCCCCCGGACCCTCGCCACGATCGGCCCGGTGCCCACCGAACGGGCAGCCCGGTTGATCGCCGACCTCGCGTCGACCGTCGCCGATCTGCACGCCCTCGGCGTCGTCCACGGCCGACTCCACCCTGACCACGTCCTGGTGGCCGGCGACCGTGTGGTGCTCTGCAGCTTCGCGGCGGACACCCAGGACCACCAGCCTCCCGATGACGTGCTGGGCATCGGGCTGAGCCTGCGGGCTCTGCTCCATCCTGACCTCGAGGAGGAACCGATCCCCGATCGGCGCCCCTGGCGACGCGTGCCCTGGCAGGGCTATCGCCAGCGGGCGCTGCTCACCCTGGCCGACCAGGCCACCGACGACGACCCGGGGCGTCGCCCGGCGGCCCGGGCATTGGCCGACACCATCGGCGACCTCCTGGGCGCGCCGGGCACGCGGGCGATCGTCCCCGGCCCCGCCCCGGCCGGGACCCCGGCGATCAGCCGGCGCCAGGAACTGGTCGACCTGGTGGCGATCCGGCTCCGGCGTCGCTCCTGTCCCCCTCGGCTGGCTGGTCGATCCCGGCCACCCCGCCGAGCCCTCGTGCTCGGAGCCCTGGGGGCCGTCGTCGTAGCCGTCGGTGCGGTCGGTGCGACCGACCGCACCGCCCGCCCTCCGGCCACAGCCACCGTGGTCGCCAGCACCGTCCTCCCCGTCTGTTCCCCGCCGAGCGCGGCAGTGGCCGCCGACCTCGACGGTGACGGGTGCCCGAACGGGGTGCGGATCGGCCCCGGTTGGATCGAGGTCGACGACGAGCGGTTCCGGGTGGGGCGCGTCGGGGACGCTCTGCAGGTCGGGGACTGGGACGGCGACGGACGGGCCACCGTCGCCCTGCTACGCCCCGACGTGGACGAGGTCTGGCTCTTCCCGACCTGGGACCCTGCCGCCGCGGTCACGGCCCGATTCGCCGGTCGCTTCCCCGACAGCGACGGCCTGGTCCGCCGGTCGGGTCCGGACCGGGACATCCTCCTCGTCCGCCACCCGGACGGGACCACCACCGAGGTCCCGGGCTCGTGAGACGAGGCGCCGGTGCTCGGGCAACCCTCGGCCTCACGGCCACGGCGCCGCTGGTCGCCCTCCTCGCTCCCCGCTCCCTGCCCCGGGTGGACCTCCTCGATCCCGCGGCCCGGACCGCCGAGATCACCGAGTTCGGCCTGCGCGCCTTGGCCGCCCTTCTCGCCGGGTACCTGGCGCTGGTGTTCGCCTGCCTCCTGCTGGCCACCGTGCGCCTGCTGCCCGCCTCCGGTCGAGCGCTCGTGGAGCGCTGGACCAGCCGCGGCCTCGCCGGTGGACTGCGGCGGTGCATCGGCCTATCGGCCCTGGCGATCGGGGTGCTGCCCCTCCAGCCCCTCGCGGCTCACGCAACCGAGTCCGCCCCGGTCCTCGCCCCCGACGATGCCGGCCCGCCCCGAACGGCGGCACCCCGCCTGGAACCGCGGCCGCCGGCCACCGCCCCCACCGCGGCACCCCGCCTCGAACCCGTCCGACCCGCTCCGCCCTCTCCCGCCGCACCCGGTCCCGAAGGATCCCAGTCGCCCGTGGCTCAGCCCGAGGCCGAGCCCGTGATTCCCGCACCCGGGGCCGCTACCAACACCACCCCTCGCGCCCGAGGGAGATCACCGTGGGCGACGGGGACAGCTTCTGGACGGTGGCCGAGCGCCTGACCTCGGCCCGGCTCGGGCGACCCGGCGGGCGACGGCGAGGTGCTCGAACCCTGGCTGGCCCTCATCGAGGCCAATCGGGACCGCCTCACCGACCCCGGCGACCCCGACCTGTTGTTCCCCGGCCAGGTCCTCCGCCTCCCCGAATGACCCTTCTGGCTCCCGATGCTCCGGTCCTGGCCGGAGGATCACGGAGCCAGAACGGGTCAGGTGATGGTGACGGGTTGCTCCATGCCGAGTTGGAGGTGGATCTGGCCGGAGGCGGGGTCGGTGACGAAGCAGACGAACGTGTAGTCGCCGGGGGCCAGGTCGAGGTCGACGTAGCCCGTGGTGCCCGGTCCCGTCGTGGTCAGGCCGCCCTGTCCGGTCTGGTCGTCGGCGTCCAGGATCGTCAGCTCGTGGGCCTGGTCGCCGTTGTTGACCACCTCGATGGTCCCTCGGCCGTCAAAGGTGGCCGGGACATCGAAGCCGAAGTTCACCAGCTCGATGGTCGACGCGGCCTCAGGGGCCACGACCTCGGCCGGGGCCTCGCCGGTGACGGTGAAGGGCTCCACCATCCCCTGCGCGGCGTGGTCGGGCAGGAAGCAGTAGGCGACGTACTCCCCCGCCTCCAGTTGGACGAGGGCCGTGTTCGCCTCGCCCGGCCCCACGGTGTTGGGACCGCCGGCGAAGACCGCCGGGTCGAGGGCGTCGTCGCCCTCCTCGGCGATCGTGGTCACCAGCTCGTCGGGGGTCATGCCGTCGAGGCCGATGATCGTCACCTGGTGCTCCAGCTCGCCGGCATTGGTCTGGTTGACCTGCACCGGGCCGGCCGGCACCTCGGCCGAGGAGAGCTCGTAGCCGAACTCGGCCGACGTCACGTCGAGCACCGCCGGTTCGACGGGGGCGTCGGCGGCGACCTCTGTCGTGTCGGCGGCCGTCGTGGTCGTGTCACCCCCGGCTGCCCCCTCGGGCGTGTCGTCGGAGTCGTCGCCGCAGCCGACCAGCACGATCGCCCCGAGAGCCAGCACCGCCAGGATCCGTCGCATCGTTCCCCTCCCCCGATCCGTTCCGGACGAGAAGGTACGTGCTCAGGAAACCCGCTGGATCACTCTGGGCGCCGATCCCGTTCGAGGGCTCGGCGCCCCAGGTTGGCCGAGCGCAGGTGCACCTCTTCAGCAGATGCCGGGACCCGGACCCAGTCCTCGTCGAGGTCGAGGGGCTCGGGCACCGGGTGGTCCGGGGCGACGAAGAGCAGGCGGGGCACGCCCGCCCGGGCCAGGCACAGACGGCGGTCTGCTTCCTCGGGCCAAAGCACGCGGGCCACGTTGCTGCTCTCCTCGGACGGCACGGGGCGCGCCTGCAGTTCACTTCGAGACATGGTTCCTCCTCCGTACCGACACGCGTGCGCGGGCGCACGACACGCGCAACCGTCAGACGGCGACGGTGGGAGGGCCTCGACGATCCGGGAGCAGGCTGACGACGGGCCGTAGGCGCAAGGGTCGGCGTTCGACCGGGCGGGAGCCGGCCACCGTGACCACGACGCCCAGCCCCACGGCGAGCAGCGCCACACCCAGCAGCCGCCAGCCCGGGTGGCCCGGTTCGGGCACCCCGGTGACGTCGGTCATCTCGCCGCCGACGATGTCGGCCGCGGTCTCGGTGAAGGCATCGTCCACGCCCTGGATCGGCGTGATGCTGACGACGTCGACCTCGGGGATCGGCGAGATGAACGGGCCGATGGACAGCACCCCGGCGAAGAGGACGATCGTCAGCAGGGTCCGCCGACCGGTCGAGCTCACTCGAGGCTGCCCGAGGGGTTTCCCCGCGGCGCCCGCTCGAGGGCGTAGCCCCGGGAGCGCACGGTGCGGATGACCAGACCCACCGGCTCCAGGCGGCGGCGGAGGCGCAGGACGTGGACGTCGAGCGCGTTGCGGGCGGGAGCGCCGCCGGGCCAACCGGCCCGGGCCAGCGCCTCGCGGCTGACCACTGCGCCGAACCGCTCGACCAGTGCAGTGGCCAGGCGGTGGTCCACCGGGGGCAGGGACACCCATTCCCCGCCGACCCGCAGGACACCGTCCTCGTCGATCTCGGGCAGCACCGTGCCCTGGTCCTGGTGCCGGCGCTCGAGGCCCTCCAGGCGGGCCCGCATGTCGATCTCCTGGGCGGGCACCCGGATCCAGTCCTCCAAGTCGTCGGCGGGCAGTGGCGGCGCGGCGGCACCCTCGACCAACAGCAGGCGGGGGCGGCCTTCGGCCCGGAGGCGGGCCAGGCGGTCTTCCTCCCCCGGCCAGCGGACCATCGCCACGCCGGCCCCGGCCACGGCGTGCTCGGACGAGCTGCTCATCGCCACCTCACACCGCGTCCTCCCCGACCTCGCCCGTGCGGACCCGTTGCAGGCGGTCGAGGTCGATCGCCCAGATCTTGCCGTCACCGATCTTGCCGGTCTGGGCCGCGGCGGCGATCAGCTCGATCGCCCGGTCCACCGACGCGGATTCGACCACCAGGTCGAGCCGGACCTTGGGCACGAAGTCCACCTGGTACTCGGCGCCCCGGAAGGTCTCGGTCTTGCCTCCCTGCCGGCCGTAGCCCTGGACCTCGCTCACGGTCAGGCCGGGGATGCCGGCGCCCTGGAGGGCGTCCTTCACGTCATCGAGCTTGTACGGCTTGATGACCGCGGTCACCAGGTAGGGCATGGGCACGAAAGGTAGGGAGCACGTGTTGCCCGGGTGTTCGTTCTTCGTGGCAGTCGGTGGTCAACCATCTGACACCTTTCTGTCATAGGTCGGGGGGGGGCCGGGACGCGCCGAGGGGGAGGGACGGCTGCCCCTCCCCCTCGGCCACGGACCCCGACATCAGACGGCGTCGGCCCCCTTCTCGCCGGTGCGGATGCGAGTGATCTCCGAGACGTCGGTCACCCACACCTTGCCGTCGCCGATCTCGCCGGTGTTGGCGGCGGCGATCAGGGCCTCGACGACGGCGGCGACGACACCGTCGTCCACCACCGCCTCCAGCCGCACCTTGGGCACGAGGTCCACCTGGTACTCGGCGCCCCGGTAGACCTCGGTGTGGCCTCCCTGGCGGCCGAAGCCCTTGACCTCGGTCACCGTCATGCCCTGCACGCCGGCGCCCTTCATGGCGGTCTTCACGTCATCCAGCTTGAACGGCTTGATGACTGCAGTGATCTGCTTCATGTGACAGTTCCTTTCGTCGTCGTTGCCGTTTAGGAGTGGTCGGCCAGGTTGTAGCCGCTCTCGGCGTGCTGGCTCTGGTCGAGCCCGACCTGCTCGTCGGACTCACTGACCCGGAGGCCGATGGTCAGGTCGATCAGCTTGCCGATGATCATCGTGGCCACGAAGGCGAAGGCGATGACCGCCGCCGCGGCGATGGCCTGGTCGACCAGCAGGGCGGTGCCGCCCCCGAGGAAGGTGCCCTCGTCGACGACCAGGGGGTTGATGGTGGCGTCGGCGAACAGGCCCAGGGCCAGGGTGCCGAACAGCCCGCCCACCAGGTGGACGCCGACCACGTCGAGGGAGTCGTCGTAGCCGAACTTGTACTTCAGCTGGATGGCGAAGTAGCAGACGACACCGACGCCCAGGCCGATGTAGAGCGGGGCCAGCCCACCGACGAAGCCGGCGCAGGGGGTGATGGCCACGAGACCGGCCACGGCACCCGAGCAGGCGCCCAGGGTGGTGGGATGCCCGTCCTTGATCCACTCGACCACGAGCCAGGCGATCATGCCCGCCGCAGCGGCGACGAAGGTGTTCAGGAAGGCGGCGGCGGCGATGCCGTCGGCGGCCAACGCCGAGCCGGCGTTGAACCCGAACCAGCCGAACCAGAGGATGCCCGTGCCCAGCATGGTCATCGTCAGGTTGTGCGGGGGCATCGGCGTCTCCGGCCAGCCCTTCCGCTTGCCCAGCAACAGGACCAGCGCCAGTGCGGCAGCCCCGGCGTTCATGTGGACGACCGCCCCACCGGCGAAGTCCAGCGCACCGAGGTCGGCCAACCAACCGCCGGCGAAGACCCAGTGGGCCACCGGGCTGTAGACCAGGATGGCCCAGACCGGGATGAACACGGCCCAAGCTGCGAACTTCATGCGGTCGGCCACCGCGCCGCTGATCAGCGCCGGGGTGATGACCGCGAAGGTCAGCTGGAAGACGATGAAGACGACCAGCGGGATGGTGAGGGCCTCGAAGAACCCGCTGCCCCCGAGGTCGCCCGGTAGCGCCGTGTACAGGTCCTTGGCGCCGAAGAAGCTGAAGTCGCCGATCCAGCCGGCATCGCCCGAGGCCCCGAAGGCCAGGGTGAACCCGAGGATCACCCACAACACCGGGATGATGCCCATGCAGTACACGTTCATCATCAGCATGTTGAGGATGTTCTTCGAGCGGGTCATGCCGCCGTAGAAGAGCGCCAGGCCCGGGGTCATGAACAGGACCAGGGCGCTGCTGATCAGCACCCAGGCTGTTGCGCCCGCGTCGTACTCCATGTGGAAGTTCCCTCCTGAGTCGTTGTGACCGCCGGAGTCTGCGGGACCAGGGTTTCGCCGTGGTCTCCTGAATGTTTCCTTCCGATGAACAACCTGACGCGAGCCTGTCGCCGTGGCGCGGCTTGTCTGTCAGCGGAGGCGGAGGGCGACCTCGTTGGCCAGCAGCCGACCCCGCCGGGTGAGCACGGCGCGGTCGTCGGTGACCTCGACGAGGCCCTCCAGGTCCTCGATCGGCAGCGCCTCGTCGGGCACGCCGTGGCGCATGCGCAGCGCCAGCTGCAGGCCCTCGATGCGCCGGGCCTCGTCGTCGAGGCGCTCGTCGGCGGCCTCCACGGAGCGGCCGGCCTCGACGGCCTCGATGTACCGCTCCGGCGTGCGGAGGTTCCAGTAGCGGCGGCCGTCCCGGTGGCCGTGGGCGGCACAGCCGAGGGCCAGGTACTCGCCCTGGGACCAGTAGAGCTGGTTGTGGCGGCACTCGTGGCCGGGCCGGGCCCAGTTGGAGATCTCGTACCAGTCCAGCCCCGCTGCGGTCAGCAGGTCATCGGCCAGTTCGTACTTGTCGGCCTGGTCGTCGTCGTCGGGGTGCCGGGCCGGGTCGTCGGCCAGGGGGGTGCCGGCCTCGACGGTCAGGCCGTACGCCGACACGTGGGGCGGGTCGAGGGCCAGGACCTCCTCGAGGGTGTGGCGCCAGTCGTCGAGGGACTCCCCCGCCGCCCCGTAGATGACGTCCAGGTTGAACGAGTCCAGCCCGAACGACCCGGCCAGCTCCACACACCGTCGGACGTTGGCCGGGTCGTGCTCCCGACCCAGCGACGCCAGCACGTGGGGCACCATCGACTGCACGCCGAACGACAGGCGGTTCACCCCGCCGGCGACGTAGGTCTCGACCAGCTCCGGCGTGACCGTGTCCGGGTTGCACTCGACGGTGACCTCGGCGCCGTCGGCCAGCGGGAGCTCGGCGAGAACGGCCAGTAGGCCCTCAGGCGGGACCATCGAGGGCGTCCCGCCGCCGACGAACACGCTGGTGACCGGCGGGCAGCCGACAGCCTCGGCGGCGGCCTGGCGACGCAGGGCCGCCAGGTACGGGCCGGTCAGGTCGTGGCGGTCGTCCCAGGCCGCGAAGGCGCAGTAGTCACAACGCCGCGCACAGAAGGGGACGTGCACATAGACGCCGAAGGCCACCGGCCAAGGCTAGGGACGGGCGCAGCTGCGCCGATGCGCCCCGGGTCAGGCCGAGGTGGGGGGGACCCGGCGGAGGCCGAGGTCGTCCAGGCGGGCCGGTGTGCTGTCGATGTCGGTGCCGAGGATGGCGGCGATGGCCTGCAGGTCGTCGCGGCGGATGGTGAGCACCCGGCCGTTGAAGTCCTGGCGCTGGACCTGGATCATCGACAGGTAGCGGTTGAGCATGTCGGCCTCGGGGCCCGAGAGGGTCTCGAGCTTGGTCAGGTCGATGATGATCGAGCCGAGCACCGCCTTGGCCGAGCGGCTGTCGGTGAGGTCGATGACCTCACCGCCGCCCTGGCCGAAGTCGGGCATCGCATTGCCGGGCAGGAGCTGGTCCACCGGCACGGAGTAGAAGCGGGCCAGGCGCTGGAGCCGGGGCACCGAGATGGCCCGCTCCCCCCGCTCGTAGGCCCCGAGGACCGAGGCCTTGAACTCGTGGTCGGAGGCGGCTTCGACCTCCTGGAGCGACATGCGCTTCTGGCGGCGGATCGCCCGGAGGCGATCACCCACCTTGCGTCCGTACTCCCCCGCCGGATCGATGTCAGCGACCATGTGCCCCTACGTTCTCTCGGGTCGGGGTCTCCAGGTGACCACCCACCGTGTGAGTTCCTCTCACAGCGAACACTGTACGTGTCATTGCGGTCCCGGATCAACCACGGTGCGCGGTCAGGCCGGTTTGACCACGCCCTGACGGAGCGCGACGAGGAGCGCTCCGGCGGTGACCGCCGCCGTTTCGGCCCGCAGGACGCCCGGCCCCAGGCCCACGGGATCAGGGTTGGCTGCCCGTTCCTCGTCGCTCCAACCCCCCTCCGGCCCGCACAGGACCACGTGGTCCGCGGTCGACGGAGGACGCCCGCCGGGGTCGGCCAGCACCGCGCCGGGGTGGTCGGCCAGGGTCTGCACGCCGAGGACCTCCGGCAGCCACACCCGCCGGCTCTGCATGGCCGCCTCCCGGGCGATGCGCCGCAGGCGCGCCAGGTGGTGGTCCACCTTGTCCCCCTCCCAGCGCACCACCGAGCGGTCGGTGCGCAGGACCACGATCCGGTCCACGGCCAGTTCGGTCAGCTTCTGCACCGCCCACTCGGGGCGATCGCCCTTCGTCGGGGTAAGGCCGACGGTCAGGACCGGCGTCGGACGGGGCTCGGTGACCACGTCGTCGACCGGTTCCAGCTCGACGCCGAAGCGGACCGGTCGCCACGAGCCGGCGCCGTCGGCCACCACCAGCGGGTCCCCGTCCCGGAGGCGCAACGCCTTCTGCAGGTGGTGACGGTCGCCGTCGGCCAGTTCGGGGTCCTCGACGTCCTCGACGAAGACCAGCGGGCCGGCGGTCCCCAGGGGCGAGGGCAGGGCGACCTACTTGAAGGCTTCGCGGATGCGGCGGCCCACGCCACCGCGGTGCTCGGCCACCGCATCGCCCCGCAGTTCGGCCAGCTGGCGGTAGAGCGCCTCTTCCTCATCGCTGAGGTCGGTGGGCGTGCGCACGACGTAGCGGACCCGGAGATCGCCCCGACCGCGACCCCGGACATGGGGCACGCCGTGGCCCTTCAGCCGGACGACGTCGCCGCTCTGGGTCCCGGCCGGGATGCGGAGGTCCTCGACCCCGTCGAGGGTCTCGAAGGCGACCTCCGTGCCGAGGACGGCCTGGGCCGGCGTCAGCGGGACGATGGCGGACAGGTCGTCGCCGTCGCGGGTGAAGCGGTCGTCGGGCTTGACCCGGAGGTGGACGTAGAGATCCCCGGCCGGGCCCCCTCGCGGGCCCACGGCGCCCCGCCCGGTGAGCCGCAGCGTCGAACCGGTGTCCACGCCGGCGGGCACGTCCACGGTGTAGGTGCGGTCATCGACCTTGCGCCCCTCACCGTCACAGCCCCCGCAGGGCTCGGGGATGATCTGGCCGATGCCCGCACAACGCCCACAGGGGGCGGCGGTGACCATCTGGCCGAGGATCGACTGCCGAACCCGACGGACCTGGCCGGTGCCGGCGCACTCCGGGCAACTCTGGGGCGAGGTGCCCGGGGCGGCCCCGGTGGCCTCGCAGATCTCACAGGCGATGGCGGTGCGGACCGTGACGTCCTTCTGCACGCCGAACACGGCCTCGGTGAACTCGATGTCGACGGCCTGCTCGAGGTCCGCGCCCCGGGGTGGGCCGACAGGCCCCCGACGGCCACCGCCGGCGCCACCCTGGCCGAAGGGACTCCCCTGGCCGCCGAAGAAGGCATCGAAGATGTCGCCGAAGCCCGCCCCACCGAACGGGTCCCCACCGGCCGCCCCGCTGACGCCCGCCTCGCCGTACATGTCGTACTGCTGGCGCTTGTCGGGGTCCGACAGGACCTCGTAGGCCACCGAGAGCTCCTTGAAGCGGGCCTCGGCTTCGGGGTCGCCCTGGTTGGCGTCGGGGTGGTGCTCCCGCGCCGCGCGGCGGTACGCCTTCTTGATCTCGTCGGGTGTCGCGTCGCGACTCACCCCGAGCAGTCCGTAGAAGTCCGCCATGGCTCAGCCTTCGGTCAGCCGGGCGCTGAGTCGCTGGCTGACGAGGGCGACGGCCGCCAGCGCTTGGGGGTAGTCCATGCGGGTTGGGCCGAGGACGCCGATCGTCCCGGCCGGCACCCCGCCGATCGAGTACGGGGAGACCACCAGGGCGCACTCCTCCAGGGGGGCCATGCCGGTCTCGGTGCCGATGGCCACGGTCAGGCCACGAGACATGACGTCGCGCAGGAGGCTGACCACGACCAACTGCTGTTCGAGGATGCCCAGGATCTCCCGCACCGTCTCCACGGCGTCGAAGGAGGACGCCACCCGGGAGGCACCGTCCACGAAGACGTGCTCGGCGTCATGCGCCTGGGTGTCGCCGCCCATCAGCTCCAGCGCGGTGGCGACCAGGCTGTCGACGGCCGGCGAGCCGCTCGACGGGGCCGGGCCGAGCCCCGAGGTGGGCCGACCTTCGGTGTGGGCCGACAGCTGGGCCTGGGCCCGGGCCACGTCGGCCTCGCCGAGGGCCTGGGCCAGCTCGATGGTGTGCTTTTCGACGACGCCGTTGGCCAGCACCACGACCACCAGGACGATCCGCTCGCTCAGGGCCACCAGCTGTGTCGAGCGCACCTGGCTGGCGTCGTAGGGCGGGCCGAGCACGACGGCGGCGCAGTCGGTCAGGTTGGCCAACAGGCCACTGGTCTGGCCGAGCATCCGCTCGATCTCGCCGTGGGCCCGATCGAAGAAGGACCGGACGCGCTCGGCATCCGCGGTCTGCAGGTCCGGTGGCACCAGGTTGTCGACGTAGAAGCGGTAGCCCTTCTCGGTGGGGACCCGGCCGGCGCTGGTGTGGGGCTGGTGGAGGTAGCCCTCCCGCTCCAGGGCGCCCATCTCGTTGCGGATCGTGGCGGCTGACACCGCCAGGCCACTGGAGGCGACCACGTGGCCGGACCCGACGGGCTGGGCCGTGTGGATGTACTCCTCGACGACGGCCCGCAGGACCGCGGCCTTGCGGTCGTCCAGGCCCGAGGGGGCGTGGCTCGGGGTCAGCGCGCGCTCGGGGGCCATGGTCACTCGATGATACCGAGCGCCGTTCAGGGCACCGGGGCGCCGCCCACCTCGAGCAGGTAGCCCACCCCCGTGATGCCGTGGATCTCCACGCCCAGATCGCGCAACTTGGCCCGGGCGCGGCGCACCGCGCCGTCGACCGCCCGGTCCTCCCGCTCCTGGCCCGGCCAACCCACGTCCAGCAGTTGGGCGCGCGAGACACACCGCCCCGCCGCGGCCAGCAGGAGGCCCACCAGCCGGGTCTCGAGCTCCGACAACGCCACCCAGCGGCCGGCCCGTCGGACCAGGCCGTCGTCGTCGAGGACGAGCCCCACCGTCGGGGTCGTCGGACCCCGACGCAGCTCCAGACGCCGACGTAGGGTCATCTCCCGGTCATCCCGCTCGGAGGCCGGGGCCTCGACCGAGACCCAGTCCTCGTCCACGCCCCAGACCGCGGGCGGTGTCGCCCCCGGGCTGACGAGCAGCAGCCGGGGCACCCCCGCCATCGCCAGTTGCTCGCGCCGGTCGGCCTCCTCGGGCCACTGCAGCGGCACGATGACCTCGGTCCGGCGTGGTTCCACGGTGGGAACCTACGAACGAAGGGTGTCAGCCGGGTCAGGCCCGCGTGTCGATCCGGTGAGGGATTCCTGACGCGTGTCTGTCGCCGCCGGCGCCGGCCTCAGCGGGCGACGAGGCCGCTGCGGAAGCGACGGCGGGACAGGCTGACGCCGTCACGGATGTGGGCGCGGACGGCGTCGTGGTCGGACTCGTTGAGCTTGTCGCCGTCGCGTTGGACGAGCTCGAAGGTGTCCACGGCGTCGTCGCCCGACTCGGCGATCGAGGCGGCCACGACGTCGACCTGGGCCGCGGTGAAGGCCGTGGCCAACTGGTGCAGCAGGCCCGGTTGGTCAAGCGCCTCCACCTCACAGATGGTGTGCCACGGCGAGCTGGCGTCGTCGAAGTGGACGGTGGCTGACGGCAGCGGGTCCGCAGCCAACGGCTCGTCGAAGGCCTTGCGCACCTCGGCGGCCAGGTGCTCGGCCACCGGGGCGACGGTCCCCCGGACCTCGAACGCCTCGACCGCGACGCCGTCGAGCCAGGTGGCCACCACGGCCCGGCGCACGTCGTAGGCCCCCGCCGCGAGCACGCCGGAAACCATGGCCAGCAGACCCTGACGGTCACGGGCGCCGACCAATACCGTCCAGCGGTCGAGGTCGGCGTCGAGGACGGCCACCCGGGCCTCGTCGGGCCTCGGCACGGGGGCGACGAGACGGGCACAGGCGGCGAGCTCCTCGGGCGTGACCCGGATGACGAAGGATCGGGGGGCTGCCTCGATCCGGGCCATGAGATCGGCGTCGGCGTCGACCACCGCCACGGCCTCGCGGCGGCGTCGGGTCACCAGGCTGCGGACGTCGGTCCCCGTGAGCCCGGTGTCGGCCAGCACCGCCTGCACCAGGTCATGGAGCTGGCGGAGGCGATCCAGCTCCCAGCGCTCCTGGTCGGCCTGGCGCAGGGCCGTGATGACATAGGTCGCCCGGGCCCGTTCCGGGGTCTCCACGTGGGTGGCGAGGGGCAGGACGGCGGGCTCGGTCGAGCGCGGACGGCCGGTGGGCGGCCGACCAGAGTAGGACGTCGCCGTCCTCGGCCAGTGCCTTGACGCGCCGAGCGCGGCGAGGCGTCGAAGCCGATGCGGGTCGCGGTCGGCTTCAGCCACCTCGGCCCGGTTGCCGGCGCCGTCGGTGGCCTCCAGCGCGAGCAGCGCGACCAGCATGGCGTCGACGTCGTCCAGTCGACCGGCCTCGAGGGCCAGCGGGTCGTCGGCGTCGAGGGTGCGCAGGCGCTCGATCGACCGCAGGCGGAACGCGGCGCTGGCGTCCACGAAGACCTGGTCGGCTTCCCGATCCCGCATGGCCCGTTCGATCTCGGGCAACGCTCCGCCCAGCACACCGGCGGTGAGCAGGAAGCGCCAGGACCGGGCGTTGCCCCGTTCGACGACGTCGAGCAGCGCCTCCCGGGCCTCGTCGTCCCAGACCATGGCGTCGGCGGGGATCACACTCAGCCAGGTCAGCAGCTCCTGGGTGGGCCGGTGACGACCGGCCAGCACCGCGGCCCGGAGGCCGAGGACCAGCCCGCGGCCGAGCGGGGGGTCCGCGGCGAGGCCGATCTCGCCGTCCTCGACCCGCAGCCAGCCGCCGTCGGGCGCCGGGGTGTCCGCCGGTGGCCCCGTCGGCACCACGGCCGCACTCACCCGGCCGTAGCGCAGCTTGAGCAGCGGTGGGGTGATCAGCGTGGTCACCAGCACCACCAGCAGCAGGGCGGCGTACAGGTCGTCGCCGAGCACCCCGGCCTGCAGGCCGATGGTGGCGAAGATCAGGCCGACCTCGCCGCGGGGAGCATGCCCAGGCCGATGAGCCAGCGTCGCTCGCGACCCCCGTCGCGCCGAGGGCGGCGACCAGCTTGCCGATGACGGCGACCACGAGGAGGATCCCCGCGTCCTGCAGCACGGGCACCGAGAAGAACGGCGCCGACGTCGGCGTCGATGCCGATCTGCAGGAAGAACACCGGGATGAACAGGTGGCCGACCGGCGCCAGTTCCCGGCTGATGCGAGGGGCAGCCGTCGCCTGGCTGAGGGCGATGCCGGCGACGAACGCGCCGACGATGGGGGCCAGCTGGGCGGCCTCGGCCAGCGCGGGCGAAGCCCAGGGCGAAGGCGAACGCGATGGCGACCAGGGTCCCGGTCGACCTCGAGAACCGTTCGACGAAGCCGAACAGGGGCCGCGCCAGCTTGAGGCCGCCAACGCCGCCGATGACCAGGAAGGCCACGGCGACGACGATGATCCCCAGGCACCGAGAGCGACCGAGACCGAGCCTTCGGTCACGAGGCGGACCACGACGGTCAGGACCACGAGACCCATCACGTCGTCGGCCACCGCCGCCCCGAGGACGAGGCGGGCCTCGGTGGTGGCCAGGGCCCTGCAGGTCACCGAACACCCGGGCGGTGATGCCGACGCTGGTCGCGGTCAGCGCGGCGCCGACGAAGAGCGTGGTGTTGAAGTCGTCGGTCATCGCGCCCATGGCGAAGAAGCCCGAGGACCATCGGAGTGACCACGCCGATGATCGGCCACCAGGAACGACGCCCGACCGACCTTGCTGAGCTCGGCGAGGTCCATCTCCATGCCCACCTCGAGCAGGAGGAGGATCACGCCGATCTCGCCGAGGGTGACCAGCACCTCGTCGCCGTGGTCCGACGAGGCCGAGGACCGACGGCCCGACGATGACGCCGGCCACGATCTCGCCCACCACGGCCGGGATCCCGATGCGCTCGGAGATCTCCGCCGCCACCTTCGCGGCGATGAGGACGATCAGGATGTCAGTGAGGAACTGGGCGAAGTCCATGGCTGGTGGTGTGCAGTCTTCCTTCTACGTGAAAGCGACGGGTGCGGGCCGGAGCCCGCACCCGTCGCCGGAGTACGTGGGGGTCGTCGAGCTAGACGTTCAGCTCGGTACCACCGGGATCGGCGACCTGCTGGTCCTCGAGGCCGGGGAGGTGGCTCCCCATGAACTCGGGGTAGGCCAGCATGCCCATCTCGGGGAGGTCGAGGCCCTCGATCTCGTCGGCCTCCGCCGAGCGGATGCCGCCCTTCATGAGCTTGTTCTGCATCTTGAAGAAGCCGAAGGCCACACCGAAGATGACGGTGCAGATCACGAGCACGCCGATGGCCTGCGAGATCAGCTGCGGGCCACCCTCGCCGACGTCGTAGAGGATGCCGGTGACCCCTGGCCGTGGTGGTCGTGGTGCCGTTCCAGCCGGCGCCGTACTGGCCGTCGGCGAAGATGCCGACGCAGAGCACACCGAAGAGGCCGCCGACGCCGTGGACCGAGATGGCGCCCACCGGATCGTCGATGCCGCGGCGCTCGAAGAAGCCGATGGCCTCGATCACGATGATGGCGGCGAGGATGCCGATGACGGCGGCGGCCCAGGGCTGCACGAAGGCGCAGGGGGCCGTGATGGCCACCAGACCGGCGAGCATGCCGTTGACCATCATCCCGGGATCGGGCTTGCCGACCCGCTTCATCATCCAGAACATCGCTGTGGTGGCACCGAAGGCGGCCGCGATGGCGGTGTTGGTGGCCACGACGGCGAACTGGACGTCGGTCGCCGCGAAGGTCGAGGCGGCGTTGAAGCCGAACCAACCGAACAGCAGGATGAACGTGCCGAGCATGGCCATCGGGATGTGGTGGCCGGGCATCGTGTTCGGCGAGCCGTCCTTGTTGAACTTGCCGATGCGGGGCCCGAGCACGATGGCACCGGCGAGGCCGGCGACACCACCGACGGCGTGCACGACGCCGGAGCCGGCGAAGTCGACGTAGCCGAGGCCGAGGTCCATCGAGTCGCCCAGCTTGGCGAGCCAGCCGCCGCCCCAGGTCCAGGCGCCGAACAGCGGGTAGTAGATGGCGCCGCAGAACAGGCCCCAGCCGACGAACGCCTTCCACTTCCAGCGCTCGGCCATCGCCCCGGTGGGGATCGTCGCCACGGTGTCCATGAAGGCCACCATGTAGAGGAAGATCGCCCAGGCACCGGCGGTGTAGACGGACTCGCCGACTACCGGCCCAGCCGCCCTTCCACAGGAAGACCCAGTTCCCGGAGCCGAGGAGGTCGGTGCCCGTCGGCGTGTCGAAGCCGATCAACGGGACGGTGTAGCCGCCGAACATCAGCGGCGTAGCCGATCAGGAAGAAGCCGACGAAGCCGAGGCCGAAGATGGCGAAGTTCGTGCTCACGACGTGCGCCGCGTGCTTCGCCCGGCAGAAGCCGGTCTCGACGAGGGCGAACCCGGCCTGCATGAAGATGACCAGGACGGCGCCGATGATCACCCAGAGCAGGTTCGCCTGGATCCCGAGGTCGGTCACCGCCTGCACCGGATCGATCTCTTCCTGCGCCCCGGCCACAACGGCCGTCAGGCCGATGAGGGCCGGGATCAGGGCAGCACCTACGAGGAGCTTGCGCCGCATCAGCGCCACCCCCCGTTCACGTCGCACCAGGTGCGAGGTTCCAGCATCTCCGCTTCCTTTCGTGTGGTCGTCGGCGCGGGCCCAGCAGCCCGTACCAGTCGGCGGCAACCTACGAAGGGGGGAAAACAGACGAGTGTCACGTTCGTGAACGTCCGAGCGTGGGATCCGTACGCCCCCGCGCAGCCAATCTGACGGTGTTCTGTCAGCTCGTCAGGCTGCGCAGTCGGAGCGGAGCAGCAGCCGAGGACGTTCCACGACGGCGACGCCGGACCTGCTGAGCGCAGCGAAGCCGGTCAATCGATGCGCAAGGCGGAGACGAAGGCCTCCTGGGGCACTTCGACGCGGCCGATGTTCTTCATCCGCTTCTTGCCCTTCTTCTGCTGCTCGAGCAGCTTGCGCTTGCGGGTGATGTCCCCGCCGTAGCACTTGGCCAGCACGTCCTTGCGCTTGGCCTTGACCGTCTCCCGGGCGATGATCCGCCCGCCGATGGCGGCCTGGATGGGCACGTCGAACATCTGGCGCGGGATCAGCTCCCGCAGCTTGGCCACGATCTTCTTGCCGTAGTCATAGGAGCTGTCCCGGTGCACGATCGTGCTGAAGGCGTCGACCGGGACCCCGTTGAGCAACACGTCGACCTTCACCAGGTTGGAGGCCTCGTAACCATCGGCCTCGTAGTCGAGGCTGGCGTAGCCCTGGCTCCGGCTCTTGAGCTGGTCGAAGAAGTCGGTGACGACCTCGGCCAACGGGAGGCGGTAGACGATCTCCACCCGCTCCGGGGAGAGGTAGTCGATGCGCTGCTGGCTCCCTCGCCGGCTCTCACACAGCTCGATGAGCGTGCCGGTGTAGCTCGCCGGGGTGATGAGGGAGGCGGTGAGCCACGGCTCCTGGATCGCCTCGATCTCCCCCGCCGGGGGCAGGTCCGAGGGGTTGTCGACCTCGATGACCTCGCCGCCGTTGGTCTCCACCCGGTACTCCACCGAGGGGGCGGTGGCGATGAGGGCGAGGTCGAACTCCCGCTCCAGGCGCTCGCGCACGATCTCCATGTGCAGCAGTCCGAGGAACCCGCAGCGGAAGCCGAAGCCGAGGGCCCCGGAGGTCTCGGGCTCGAAGCTGAAGCTGCCGTCGTCGATGATCAGCTTGTCCAGGGCCTCGCGGAAGTCCGCGAAGTCGTCGCCCTCCACGGGGTAGAGGCCGCAGAAGACCATGGCCTTGGGCTCCTGGTAGCCCTCCAGCGGCGCCTCGGCCCCGTCGCGGACGCTGGTGACCGTCTCCCCGGAACGGGCCTCGGCCACGTCCTTGATGCCGGCGATGAGGTAGCCCACCTCGCCGGGACCGAGGCTGGGGACGGGGGTGGGCACCGGGGCCCGGACGCCGAGCTCGTCGGCGTCGTGGGTGACCCCGGCGTGCATGAACTTGAGCTTGTCGCCGGTGTTGATGCGGCCGTTCATGACCCGGATGGAGCTGATGACGCCACGGAACTGGTCGTAGTGGGAGTCGAAGATGAGGCCCTGGAGGGGGCCGTCCTCGCTCCCGGTCGGGGCCGGGATGCGCTCGACGATGGCGTCGAGGAGGTCGGTGACGCCCTCGCCGGTCTTGGCCGAGATGGGCAGGATCTCCTCCGCGGGGATGCCCAGCACGTGCTCGATCTCCTCGGCCCGCAGCTCGGGCTCGGCGGCCGGGAGGTCGATCTTGTTGAGGCAGGCCACGATCTCGAGGTCGTGCTCGAGGGCCAGGTAGCAGTTGGCCAGGGTCTGGGCCTCGATGCCCTGGGCGGCGTCCACCAGCAGGACGACACCCTCGCAGGCGGCCAGGGACCGGGAGACCTCGTAGCCGAAGTCGACGTGGCCCGGGGTGTCGATGAGGTGCAGGACGTGGTCGCCGTACTGCAGGCGCACGCTCTGCAGCTTGATGGTGATGCCCCGCTCCCGCTCCAGGTCCATGGTGTCGAGGTACTGGGCCCGCATGTCCCGCTGTTCGACCGCGCCGCACACCTCGAGCATCCGGTCGGCCAGGGTCGACTTGCCGTGGTCGATGTGCGCGAGGAGGCAGAGGTTGCGGATGCGGGAGATGTCGGTCATCGGAACGGGGTGAGGGTATGGCGGGCGCCGTCCGTCCCGGTAGCCTTCGTGCCCGTCATGGCCAACATCAAGAGTCAGATCAAGCGCAACCGCCAGAACGAGAAGCGACGCGTCCGCAACAAGATGGTGCGCTCCGAGCTGCGCACCCGGGTGAAGGCCGCGGAGGCCGGTGGCGAGAACGCCGACGAGGCGCTCCAGACCGCGATGAAGACCATCGACAAGGCGGCCGCCAAGGGCGTCATCCACAAGAACGAGGCCTCCCGCCGCAAGTCCCGCCTCCAGAAGCGGGCCGACGCCGCCAAGGTCGCTTCCTAGCGCCTCTCGGCGCTGCTCCTGACGGGGACGGGGTCCGCGGTGACGCTCGGGTCACTCGGTTTGAGAAATGGCCGGCGCACCCTGTCCGGCGATCTGCCCGGTGGTCTCGCCGTCAGGCGACTCCCGGTCAGCGGCTGAGCCGCGCCAGGCGGGCGACGAGGACCTCGAGGACGAGGTCGTCGGGCCAGGCGGTCTTGCCGCCGGAGGTCGACATCGGCGGTGGCCAGGAGGGTGACGGCTTGGGCGCTGCCCTCGTAGCCGAGACGGTCGGCCCGCTGAAGGGCCTTCTTGGCGGGGAACGTCGAGCCCTTCATGCCGAGGCGGGCCGCGGCTTCGGCCTCGCTGCGGACGTCGGCGCCCTCGAGGGCGAGGATGCGGCGGAAGTGGGTGGTGAGGATGGCCAGCACCTGCAGGGAGTGCATCCCGCCGGAACCGAGCATGCGGTGGACCCGCTCGATGGCCAAGCCGATGTCGCCCTTGTCGATGGCGTCGGTGAGGGCCCAGGGCGGGAGCTGGCCGGCCTCGCCGAGGAAGGGCTCGACGTCCTCCGCGGTGACCTTCGCACCCGGGCCGAAGGTGGACTCGAGGACGGCGATGAGCGCGGCGAGGCGGTCCACGTCGTCGCCGAGGTGGGTGGCCACGAGGTCCTTGGCGCCTCGGTCGGCCTTCACCGAGCTGGCGGCCCACTGGTCGTCCATCCAGGACCGGCGGGCCTTGCCCATGCCGACGCTGGTGTCGACCACCTCGCCGCCGGCGGCGATGACGGCCTCGGTCAGCTTCTTGGGGACCGGGCTGAGCTTGGCCCCCTTCTCGCTCCCCCGCTCCCAGACCAGGATCAGCTCGGTGCTGGGCAACGGATCGGCCAGGTACTGGAGGATCGGGGCCAGGTCGTCGACGTTGAAGCGGCCGAGGTGGCGCACGACCACCACCCGCCGGTCGGTCAGGAACGGCGCGGTCTGGGCGGCGTCGACGGCGGTGGCGATCTCGTAGTCGTCGCCCTCGACCCGGTCGAGCGCGAAGCCGGCGTCGAGGTCGCCGAGGAGCTCGTTGGTCAGGTCCCGGACGGCGTCGCCCCGGATGGTGTCGTCGCTGCCCTTGACCAAGCGGATGCGGGCGGGCTTCATGTCCTGGACAGGATGGCAGCCATCACGTCGGCCACGCGCCGGGAGCCGCGGACGTCATGGGCCCGCAGGATCCGACAGCCCAACGTGATGCCCAGGGCATGGGCGGCCAGCGAGGCCTCCCGGCGGTCATGGACCTCGGTGCCGACCAGCTCGCCCAGGAATCGCTTGTTGGAGGCGGACAGGAACACAGGGAAGCCCAGAGCGACCAGGTCATCGGAGTTCTTCAGCAGCAGGGCCGACTGCTCGGGCGTCTTGCCGAGGTCAAGCCCGGCGTCGACCATCACCCGCTCCGGCGGGATCCCGGCGGCCACGGCCTTCGCCGCCCGATCGGCCAGGAAGGCGCAGACCTCAGCGGAGACGTCGCCGTAGTGCGGCTCGGGATCGGGCACCCGGGGCGCCAGGCGGACGTGGGTGGTGACGACCGACGCCCCGGCGGCCGCGGCGGCGGGCAGGTAGCCGGGGTCGGCGAAGCCGGAGATGTCGTTGCCGATGACCGCCCCGGCGGCGTAGCACTCGGCGGCCACCGAGGCCCGGAACGTGTCCACGCTGACCGGAAGGTCGAAGCGGGCGACGAGGGCCTCCACGGCGGGGAGCACCCGCTCCAGCTCCTGGTCGGGGGTGACCTCGGGGCCGGGGCCGGCCTTGACCCCGCCGACGTCGAGGAAGTCAGCCCCCTCGGTGACCAGGCGCTCGGCCGCGGCCAGGAAGGCGTCGAAGTCCCAGGTGGCGCCCCGGTCGAAGAACGAGTCGGGCGTGCGGTTGAGGATCCCCATCACCAGGGCCCGATGGGTGATGTCGTAGCGGTGGGGACCGAGCGCCACGAGCACCGGCCGACCGTACCGAGCCGCCCGGCCCACGGTCGACCCGGACCAGCCACTCGACCCGCTCGGGGTCGGCCTCGAGGGCCTCGACGGTGAACGGCCCGTGCCGACTCGGCGCCGGGGAGCCGGTGGCGACGGGGCCGATGACCGTGGTGCCGCCCCGGGAGGCGACAGCCTCGGCCACCGCCTGTGCCCCGGAGGCACCGGAGCTGAGGACCACGAGGCCGACCCGCCGGATCCCCAGCCGGCGCAGGCCCTCGAGCACCCGTTCGTCCCGGGCCCGCCCGTCGACCCGCACGACGACCCAGGCACCGTCCCGCCACACCTCGGCGCCCGTCACGACCGGACGTCCGGTCAGCGGGATCTGTCGGGCCAGGACCACGGCGGGGGCCAGCAGCACGAGGATCATCGGCACCATGAGCAGCCGCCGACCCCGCCACCACCGCCAGGCGACCAGACCCAGGCCGGCCAGGACGACCACGTGACCCGCTCGCAGCTCACCCGCGGGCACCGCCGCCGCGGTCCGGGCGACCAGGAGCAGCCACCCCAGGGCCGTCCGGGTCGGGAGGTGCAGCACGGCCGCCAGTCCGGGCACCAGACCGGCCAGGGGGCCGGCCACCAAGCCCCACACCATGACCACCCCCGCCGCGGGGCCGGCGAGGAGGTTGGCGGGCAGGGAGACCAGCGGGATGCCCCCGAAGACGGTCACCAGCACCGGGGCCACGGCGGCCTGGGCGGCGAGGGTCACCGCCGTGGCCTCGGCCACCACCTCGGGACCGGGCAGTCGGCGGCGGAGGCGCCCGGCCAGGGTCACGATCCCGGCGGTCGCGGCCACGGACAGGACGAAGCCGACCGAATGCACCAGCACCGGATCGACCAGCAGCAGACCGGTGGCCGCCAGGGCCAGGACCCTCGGCCGGGACACCTCCCGGCCCCCGAACGCGGCCCCGGCGGCCACCCCGGCCATGGCCGTGGCCCGCAGTACCGAGGGCTCGAACCGGGTGAGGAGGGCGAAGAAGCCGAGCACGGCGAGCACGGCGACGAAGCGGGCGGCGAGGCCGAGGCGGCGGAGGGCGACCCCGGCCACCACGAGCACGAACGCCACGTTCTGGCCCGACACCGCCAGCAGGTGGCTCAGGCCCGACGCCCGGAAGTCGTCGGTCGTGGCCGCCGACTGGCCCCGGTCGTCGCCGAACAAGACACCGGTGAGCAGCGCCGTTGGCTCGGCCCCGAGCGGGGCGGCGCCCCGGACCACCGCCCGGCGGAGGCGGTTGGCCACCCGGCTGACGGGGTCGCCGACCTGGACCGGACCGGCCTCGTCGACCAGCAGCCGTCCGGCCACGTGGCGGACGGCCAGGTCGGGGCGCCCCGTGACGGGGACCACCCGGCCCGAGACCGCCACCCGCTCCCCCGCCAGGGCCTCGGCCAAGGTCGGCGAGGCCACCTCGTCGGGCACCTCGACCTCCAGGCGACGTCCGTCGAGGCGGACGATGGCCGTGAGGGCTCCGTCGTCGACCTCGGGATCCGACACGAGCACGACGGTCCGGTCGGCGACCCCCTCCGGCCGGGCCGGCTCGAGGCCGGCCCATGCCCGATGCCCGAGGCCGGCGGCGAGCAGGAGCCCACCGAGGCAGAGCAGAGCGGGCCACCGCCCGAGCAGGGCGACCGCCACCAGGCCGATGCCGACGACGAGCGGGACCGGCGCCGACCACCACGCCCCGAGGGCCACGAGGAAGGCGAGGACGACCGCGGCCCGGTCGCTCACTGCTGAGCAGCGGCCGGGCGCCCCATCGGTACGGTGAGCAGGTGGCGCGGACAGGACCAGGCCCCGCGGGCGTGAGCACGGGCCCCCCGAAGGGCGCCGTGGCCCGCCCCGGGCGGATCCGGATGCTGGCCCCGATCGCCGTGCTGGCCATACCGGTGGGCCTCGGCCTCCTCGCCGGCGCCATCCTCCGCCTCTGGCCCTGTGAGGGCACCGGCTGCGGCGAGGCCTACATCGGCGCCTGGGGCCTGGTGCTCTTCGCCGTGCCGACGGCCCTGGCCGTCGGTCTGCCCTGGTTCGTCTCGCCCCTCAACGTCACCGTCGCCCTGGCCAGCAGCCTCGCCGCCTGGGTGATGTTCGGCGTGTGGGCGGGGCGTCGGGCCACCGAAGACGTGGACGCCACATGGCGGAGCTTCTGGCGGGAGGTCGGCTTCTACGCCGCCGGCGTGGTGCTGGGCGTGGTCGGCGGCCTGCTGGTGATGGTCGTGGTCCTCACCTTCCTCTGAGTCCACCTCAGACCGTCACCAGATCGATCAGCGCCGCCAGCTTGGCCTCGCCGATCCCGCTGACGTCGATGAGCTGCTCCACGGTCGTGAACGGCCCGCTGGCCTCCCGGTACTCGATGATGGCCGCCGCCGTAGAGGGGCCGACCCCCGGCAGCGTCTCCAGCTCCTCGGGCCCGGCCAGGTTGATGTTCACCGGCGCCGCGGGGTCGGCCGCACCGGTCCCGTCGCCCGCCGGGACCGACGGCGTGGGCGTCGGCTCGCCCCGCCGGGGCACGATGACCTGCGTGCCGTCGGCCACGGGGGCGGCCAGGTTGATCCGGTCCAGGTCGGCGGCCGGCAGCGGCCCACCGGCGGCGGCCAGCAGATCGGCCACCCGCTCCCCTGCGGCCAGCTCGTAGAGCCCCGGGTGCCGCACCGCCCCGGCGGCGTGAACGAAGACCGTGCCGCCGACCGCGGGCGAGGTCCCGGCCGCCAGGCTGGTGGCCGGCGCCGTAGCGGCCGGGGTGAGCGGCACGCCCGCCTCCGCCGGAGGGGGTGCCGGCGACTTCAGCCACCACCACCCGAGGGCGGCAACGAGGCAGACGAGGAAGGTGGCCAGCGCCGCCCGGGGACTCAGCCCCAGGTCGGCCAGCAGACCGAGCAACCGGTCGGTGGGCCGCTGGTTGACCGGTCGGGTCAGCCCGAGCGGGTCGGCGGGATCGGCAAACGGATCAGTGGGCTCCGCAGGCACGGCGCTCCTCCACGGAAGGACAACACGCGGGGGAAGCGCAGGCACACGTTAGCCCATTTCCATCAATTTCCAATCATCATGATCAGAACAGCCGCTGGGACAGGGCCTTGCGGTAGGGGGCGGTGCGGGGGTCGTCGGGCCCGAGGAGCTCGAGCAGGTCGACGTACTCCTGGCGGGCCTCGTCGTCATCCTTGACCCGGTCGAGCAGGCCGTCGAGACGACCGCTGACCTCATCGCCGTCGACCACGGCCTCGCCGGTGCGGGCCCGGGCCGCCACCCGGCGGGTCTCGGGGGACTCGGGGATCCGGGTCAGCAGCTCGAGGGCCTCGTCGTTTCGACCGTCGGTGACCCACAGGTCGGCCAGGGCCACCACCACCCGCTCGTCGTCGGGGACCAGGGTGAGGGCCTCGGTCAGCGAGGCCTCGTCGCCGGCGGCCAGCAGGGCGTCGAGGGCCGTCTCGGTCTCGTTGGGGCCGAGGCCGTCCACGAAGGCCTGGACGGCGGCCTCGCCCTGGGCGCCGATGAAGTTGTCCACGACGACGCCGTCCTTCAGGGCGTACACCGCCGGGATCGACTGCACCTGGAAGGCCTGGCTGATCTGGGGGTTCTCGTCGACGTTGACCTTGACCAGCTCCACGCCCTCGGCGGCGTCGATCACCTTCTCCAGGATGGGCCCGAGCTGGGTGCACGGACCGCACCACGGCGCCCACAGGTCGACCACGACGGCGACGTCCTTGGATCGGTCGAGGACATCGGTCTGGAAGCTGGCATCGGTCACATCGGTCATCACAGGTTCCAACGGGATCGCGGGTCGGGGCATTCCGGTGTAGCAGTAGGTTGCACCCCGATGGCGGACCGCGACGACACCACCACCCCCGTGGAGGGGATCCACGCCGACGAGGTCACGGCCTGGTTCGCCGAGCATGTGCCCGCCGCCCGCCCGCCCCTGGACTTCGACCTGATCGCCGGCGGTCGCTCGAACCTCACCTACGCCGTGACCGACGCCGGCGGCGCCCGCTGGGTCCTGCGCCGGCCGCCCGCTCGGCCATGTCCTGGCGACGGCCCACGACATGGGCCGGGAGCACCGGATCATCGCCGCCCTCGCCGACACCGCCGTGCCCGTGCCGACGGTCATCGGCCTCAGCCCCGACGACTCGGTCAACGGCGCGCCCTTCTACGTCATGGACTTCGTCGACGGGCCCATCCTGCGCAACGACGAGGCCGCCCGCCAGATCTCCGAGGCGGCCCGGGCCACCGCCACCACCTCGATGATCGACGTGCTGGCCGACATCCACGCCGTGGACCTCGACGCCGTGGGCCTCGCCGACCTGGGCCGCCACGACGGCTACATCGAGCGCCAGCTCAAGCGCTGGCAGGGCCAGTGGGAGAAGACCAAGACCCGCGAGCTACCGGTCATCGACGCCGTGCACGACCGTCTCGCCGCCTCGGTGCCCCGTCCAGGGCCCGGCGACCATCGTCCACGGCGACTACCGCCTCGACAACTGCATCCTCGACACCGACGGCCACGTCCAGGCCGTGCTCGACTGGGAGCTGTGCACGCTGGGCGACCCGCTGGCCGACGTCGGCCAGCTCTGCATGTACTGGACCGAGCCCGGCGACACCCTCATCGCCTCACCGGGCGCTCCCACCACCGTGGAGGGCTTCGGCACCCGCGCCGACCTGCTGGCCCGCTACGCGCGAGGCCTCCGGGCGGGACCTCAGCGAGATCGACTACTACGTCGCCTTCGGCTTCTGGAAGCTGGCCTGCATCTGCGAGGGCGTGCTCAAGCGCTACCAGGCGGGCGTGATGGGCGGGGCCGACGTCAGCGGCCTGGTGGAGATGTTCACCATCCACGTGGCCAACCTGGCCGCGGCCGCGGCCACGACCCTCGACATGGACCCCTGAGATGAGCAGCTCCCTGTTCGAGTTCCACGAGGACCCCGGTGGCAGCGAACCGGTCCTGATCGTGGCCCTCGAGGGCTGGATCGACGCCGGCGGCGCGGCGGCGACCGCAGCCGAGCGCATTCTGGCCTCGGTCCCCCACAAGACGACGGTGGCCACCTTCGACAGCGACATCCTGCTGGACCACCGGGCCCGGCGCCCGATCATGCACCTGGTCGACGGGGTCAACACCGGCCTGACCTGGCCCGCCATCGAGCTCATCGGGGGCTGGGACAAGCACGAGCACGACGTCCTCTTCCTCATCGGGCCCGAACCCGATCACAACTGGCCGTCCTTCGCTCGGGCCGTGGTCGATCTGGCCGGAGTCCCTCGAGGTGCGCCTCGTCCTCGGCCTCGGCGCCTACCCCGCCCCGGTCCCCCACACCCGCCCCGTGCAGCTCTCCTGCACCGCCTCCTCACCGGAGATGGCCCGCCGCACCGGCTTCATCCGGGGCACCCTCGACGTGCCCGCCGGTGTCCAGGCCGCCATCGAGCGCCAGGCCGCCGAGCAGGGCCTGCCGTCCCTCGGCCTCTGGGCCCAGGTCCCCCACTACGCCGCCGCCATGCCCTTCCCCGCGGCCGCCGCCCGCCTCGTCGAGGGCCTCCACGAGGTCGCCGAGCTGGACTTCGACGTCGCCGGCCTCGACCGGGACGCCGAGGCCACCACCACCCGGCTCAACGACCTCGTCGCCGACAGCGCCGAGCACCAGGAGCTGGTCCGCGAGCTCGAGCGCCACGTCGACGCCGAGGCCGACGCCGGTGAGGGCGCCGACCCCGGCGAGATCGAGCTGACCTCAGGCGACGAGCTCGCCGAAGAGTTCGAACGCTTCCTGCGCGAGCAGGGCGACTAGCCCCTCCCCGGCGCTACCCCGCCGGGGAGGGGTAGTCCGGCGGCTCCTCGCCGTCGGGGGCGGTCTCGTAGAAGGCGACGGCGCCTTCGGGGTCGAAGGCTCGGGTGTCCTCTTCGGGCCACTCGCCGATGCGGTAGCGGGCGCCGCCGTCGACGTAGGTGTACATGCCCTGGCCCTCCTCGCGGGTCTCGTCGATGCCGGTGGCGTCGGGGTCCCACCAGATCTGGGTCCAGTTGTCGAGGCCGTTGAAGTCGGTGCCCTCCCACTCGGTGTCGTCACCCCAGTTGAGCGAGGCCTGGCTGATGGCGTCGGGGGTGGCCGGGGCCTCGAACAGGGCGTTGGCCCAGTTCTCCCGGGTCAGGTCGGGACCCACCCCCTGGAGGGCGGCGAAGAAGACCTGGGGCAGCGGCAGGATCACCCCGGACGAGCCGTCCGCGGCCGGGGGCTCGCCGGTGTACCAGGTGTGGAGGTAGAAGGAGCCGCTCTCGGTGGGGTCGACGCGGGCGGCGAGGGGGCTGATGCCGAAGGCGTTGGCCCACTGCTCCTGGTCGAAGCCGCGGGCGGCCACGGTGGTGTCGACCAGGGCCGAGCCGGTGATGATCCACTCCGGGAAGTAGTCCTGGTTGGTGGCCTCCGGGGTGAAGGTGCCCGGGGCGATCGGATCGCCGGAGAAGATGATGCTGGTCACCCCCGCCTCCTTGAAGCGGGCGATGGCGCTGGCGGCCTGCTCCTGGAGCCGGGCCGGATCGAGCTGGTAGGCCACGCTCTCGGCCACCTCGACGCCCTCCTCGGCCAGCCGGTCCAAGGTGATGGCGTTCTGCTCGGCGCCGTCCTCGTCGCTCTCCAGGAACAGCGTGCCGAAGACCCGGTCCTCGCCCTCGAGGGGGCCGTCGGCGAACTCGGCCGGGCGGCCGGCGACCTGCTTGGACAGCCACTCGACCACGTGCTCACGGGCCTGGTTGGTCGACTGGCCGATGCTGATGATGTACGGGGCCCGCTCCTGGGAGAAGGCATCGGGCTCGCCGATCTGGCAGCCGATGCAGGGGATCTGGCGAGCGGCCAGCTCGTCGGCGAAGGCGTCGGTCAGGATCGGCCCGCCCCAGACCATGAAGGCCCCGATCTCCTCGTCGATGCGCACGGCGTCGGCCCGGGCGGCCACGTCGTCGTTGGGCGGGCCCGAGCCCTCGACCTGGACGACCTCGACCGTGCGGCCGTAGGTCTCGTAGTACTCGTTGAAGAGGTCGACGTAGGTCTGGATCGTGTCCAGGGCGTCCTCGTTGGTGTCGTCGATCCCGAAGCCGCCCAGCAGGTAGTCCGAGATGGGGTTCGGGGGCGACTGGTAGTAGGCGATGGTGATCGTGTCGGCAGTGACCCCGACGTCGGTCGCCCCCCCGTTGTCCCCGTCGGTGACCTGCTCGCCGTCCTCGAACCAGGCGTAGCACTCGGGCGCGAAGTAGTTGGGAATGGCCACGGTGCCGCGCTCGGTGTCACAGGTGTCGGGCCAGTCGACCTCGACGCCCTGTTCCTCGGCGGCGGAGAAGGACAGCGCCCCCTCGCCCGCGCTCTCGGTGACGGCGGTGGTGTCGTCGCCACCCTCCTCGTCGTCACCGCCCCCCGAGACCAGGACGATGCCGCCGACGACGGCGATGACCACCACGATGGCGATGATCGGGCCGTAGCGACGCATGGAGCGGGACGAACCCCCGCTGGATGGCTGGTCACTGCTGGGCTGCATGCCTATGTCTCTCCCCCCGGTGAAACGCCGGACCGCGCGATCGTGTGCCGGTCACTGCCAAGGTACGACGCGACGACGGCGCCGTCGTTCAGTACCTCGTCCGGGAGGCCGTCGGCGATGACGGCCCCCTGATCCATGGCGACGATCCGGTCGGCCACACCGGTGACCAGCGGGACGTCGTGCTCGATCACCAACAGCGCGGCCCCGAGGCCGTCGCGCAGCCGCTCCAGGAGCGGACCGAGGGCCTCGGTCTCGCGCTGGGCGATGCCGCTGGACGGCTCGTCGAGCAGCACGACGGTCGGGCGGTGCGCCACCACGCAGGCGAGGTCGACCACCCGGCGGCTGCCCGTGGAGAGCTCCCGGACGAACTTGGAGCGGAAGCCGCCGATGCCGAACAGCTCGATCAGCTCCTCGACCCGCTCCCGCACCTGCTCCTCGCTGTCGAAGACCGACGGCAGGCGCAGGGCCGCGTTGATCGGGTCCCGGACGTCGATCCACCGCTCGAGGGCGACGGCGATGGTCTCCTCGACGGTGAGCGCCGGGAACAGGCGGGCGTCCTGGAAGGAGCGGCCCAGCCCCCGCCAGGCCCGCTCGGCGACCGAGCAGCCCGAGATGTCCTCGTCCCCCAGGTGCACGGTGCCGCGGTCGGCGGGGACGAAGCCGCAGATCAGGTCGAACAGGGTGGTCTTGCCGGCGCCGTTCGGCCCGATGATGCCGACGATCTCCCCCGGCTCGGCCGAGAAGGTGACGTCGTCGACCGCGGTATCCCGCCGAAGCTCCGGGTGAGGCCCTGGATGGCGATGGCGGGCCCGGTCGCGTCGACGGGGCGCTCGCGCTCGCGCTGACGGACCTTGGCCTTGGGCTGGCCGGCGCCGTTGGCCCCGGCCCCCTCGAGGAACACCGACCGCAGCACGTCGGGCCGCTCGAGCAGCTCGGCGGCGGGCCCGTGGAAGCGGATCTCGCCCTTCTCCATGAAGTAGGCCCGGTCGGCCACGGTGAGGGCCACGTTCACCGACTGCTCGACGAGGATGACCGTGGCCCCGTCGTCACGGATCTCCCGCACGAGGGGCAGGAGGTGCTCGACGACCACGGGCGCCAGGCCGAGCGAGAGCTCGTCGATCATGAGCAGCTTGGGCCGGGCGATCAGGGCCATGCCCAGGGCCAGCATCTGCTGCTGGCCGCCGGACAGGTCGCCGGCGGGCTCGTGGCCCCGCTGACCCAGGATCGGGAAGTGCTCGATGGCGCGGGCCAGGGCGGTCTCGGTGCCCTCCGGGTCGTCCTTGCGCCGCAGCCAGCCGGCCAGCCGCAGGTTCTCGTCGACGGTGAGGGACGGGAACACGCCAGCGCCGCCGGGCACCTGCGCGACGCCGCGGGCCGCGATCTCGTCCGGCGGGGCGTGGGTGATGTCGGTCCCGTCGAAGACGACGGCACCGCGGTCGGCCTCGACCACGCCGCAGATGGCCCGCAGCAGGGTGGACTTGCCGGCGCCGTTGGTGCCGAGCAGGGCGACGATCTCGCCCTCTCGCACCTCGATGTCGACGCCGAAGAGGACCTGGACGTCGTCGTAGCCGACCTCCAGGTCGCGGGCGATCAGGAGCATGGGGTTGCCGTGGCGGCGCTCGTAGAGGACCTCGGAGCGGGCGGCGGCGACCCGCCACACCTGGCGGATGTCGTCGCCGACCAGGTTCCCCGCTGAGGCGATGACCAGGCCGCCGATGACGAACACCGGGGTCATGACCAGCATCCCGGTGCGGATGCCCCAGGAGTCGCCGATCGCGCCGATGAGGGGGAGCACGATCAGGCCGGGGATGACCCACAGCGAGGCGATGGAGAAGCCCAGGGAGCGGGCCCGGGGCGGGATGGCCAGCGACAGCGTGGCCAGGATGCCGGGGCCCACGATGGCGAGGCCGGCGGTGATCAGGGCGTTGGCGGCGACGGCCACGACGATGTTGGGGGCCAGGGCGAAGATGGCGGCGAGTACTGAGGCGGCCAGCGAGATCCAGGACAGGAACTTCAGGATCCGCCCGGGGTCGGTCAGGACGTACTTGGTGGCGACCTTGGCCCCGATGATCAGCCCGACCAGCTGCAGCGGCTCCACGGCGGCGGCGACCGAGCCCCGGGCCACCTCGTTCAGACCGAACTCCTCCTCGTAGAAGAGGGAGGCCAGGGAGACGAAGCCGATGAGGGAGGCGGCCAGGAACGGCAGGGCGTACCAGATGCGCCGGAGGCCGGCGATCTTCCAGCAGGTGCGCCAGGCTTCGGCGAAGGAGGGCGGCTCCTCCTCGATGTCGACGGTCTCCGCCGACGCTCCCATGGCCTCGCGCTCCCAGCGACCCCGGATGGGCTCCCGCATCTTCAGCCCCAGGACCACGAGAACCGCGGTGGGGATGGCGAACACGATGAACGGGACCCGCCAGCTGAACCAGTACGCCAGGAGACCGGCCAGCAGCGGGCCGAGGAACTGGCCGACGGCGTTGGCGGCCCGATGGAAGGAGTAGACGCCGGGGCGGTTGTGGGGCGGGTAGTAGTCGGCGATCAGGGAGTTGTGGGTGGGGTCCACCACGGCCTTGCCGATGCCCGATCCCGCCCGGGCCACGCCGAGCATGAAGACCGTGGACACCAGGCCGGTCATCACCGAGAAGATCCCCCAGACCACGGCGCCGCCCAGGGCGACGGGCACCCGCTTGTGACGGTCGGAGTACTGGGCGATGGGGATCTGCAGGACCAGGGCCCCGGCGGCCACCACCGCGATCAGGGTGAGGATGCCGGTGAGGTCGAGGCCGAAGGCGTCGCGGATCTCGGGCAGCAGGATCCCGAAGGCGGTGCGGTCCAGCTCGTCGACCGCGTTGAGCCCGAAGAGGATGAGCAGGGCGTAGACCGGGCCGGGGCCGGTGAGCTCGTCCAGGGCCCGGTGGGGATGGCGGATGGCGGTGCCCGCACCTCGGGCCCAGGACCCCACGGCGGCGGTCGCCCGGCTCACCGGTCCGCCTCGACCCGGTCCGGGGCCGAGCCCGGGTCGGACACCGCAGCCGGGTCGGTCAGGATCTCGGGCTCCTCGGTGGCCACCGTCGGGCCCTCCACGAAGCTGGGCACGAACAGGCCCCGGCGCCGGGCCACCCACCGCAGGGCCGCGTCGCGGAGGCGGTAGACCAGCCCGCCGAGGCCGCTGGGCAGGATCATCAGGACCAGCAGCACCCCGAGGGAGTTCGAGAACAGCCGCCAGAGGGCGGCGTCACCCGGCAGGTCACTGGCGAAGCGGTAGGTCAACTCCAGGTAGGCGGCGCCGAGGAGGACGCCCAGGGTCGAGCCGAGGCCACCGATCACCACCATCGTGAAGGCGAGGAAGCCGAGGAACGGGCCGTAGGTGTCGGGTCCGAAGGCCTGCTGGTGGTGCACGAACAGGGCCCCGGCCACGGCGGCCAGGAAGCCCGAGATGGCGAAGGCGGTCATGCGCAGGCGCAGGGGGCGCAGGGCGAAGGCCTGGGCCCCCGCCTCGTTCTCCCGCAGGGCGACCAGGGCCCGGCCGAAGCGACTCGACCGCATCCCGTTCAACGCGAAGATGGCCAGGACGAGCACGGCCAGGATCACGTAGTAGACGCCGGTCGGCGAGTCCCAGTCGATGCGCCCGAACAGCGGCGGTCGCTCGATCCGCCCGGTCGGGATCCAGTCGAAGAACTGGCGGTTGAGGAAGTACGAGTACATCGACAGGGCGAACGCGAAGGTGGTGACGCTCAGCAGGAGGCCCTGGAGGCGCAGCGCGGGGAGGCCGACGAGCAGGGCCGTCGCCGCCCCGGCGAAGCCGGCCACGAGCAGGGCCAGGCTGAGGTCCAGGCCCCACTCCGAGGTGGCGACCCCACCGATCGCCGCCCCCAGGCCGACGAAGCCCATCTGGCCGAGGGACACCTGACCGGCCCAGCCCGTGAGGACGAGCAGCGACAGGCCGATGATGCCGAAGATCAGGACCGAGGACGCCAGCAGGGAATCGCTGGGCGAGAGCCAGGTCGGCAGCCACAGGACCACCGCGGCGAGCACGGCGGCCCCACCCCAGCGCACGGCCCGGACCTCGGGGAGGCGGGCGACGACCTCGGGGATCGGCCGGACCTCGTCCACCGCCTGCCAGGTCGACACCGACTCGAGCGAGGTGCGGGCCATCCCCTTGCGCCGCAGCAGGAGGGCCACGACGATCACCGCGGCGACGATCGGGTCGGTCAGCAGCGGGCTCGAGGCGTTCCAGTCGATGCCGGTCTCCAGCAGGCCGAGGGCGACGGCGGCGAAGGCCACCGCCGGGAGATCGACCATGCCCCCGATCACGAGGGCGGCCAGGATCCGCAGCAGGAAGCCGAAGGTGGACACGCTGCCGCCGATGGGCAGGCCGACCACGCCGGCCCGCAGCCACGCCCCGCTGAAGGCGAGGAGGGTGGCGACCATCCAGACCACGGTCTGGAGCCGCTTGACCGGGATGCCGAGGAGGGCCGCCCGGTCGGCCCGCTCCGCCGAGGCCCGCACCGCGATGCCGACGTCGGTCCGGCGCAGGAACACGGCCAGGGCGATCATCACCAGCGGGGCGACCACCAGGGCGGCCAGCTCGTCGGCGCCGAAGATGATCGGGTCGACCGTGAACTGGATGTCCCAGGGCAGGTCGAGGGCCTGGGCCGACGGCCGCTCCCCCCAGAGCCGGGGCAGCAACAGGCTGCAGGCCCCGAGCAGGGTGGCCAGGCCGATGGTGGCCACGGTCAGGATCAGCCGGGGGGCGTCGAAGAAGCGGCGGATGACCAGCAGCTCGACGAGGGCCCCGACCACGAGGGCCGCCAGCAGGCCGGCGCCGAGGGACACCCAGTAGTTCCAGCCCCAGAAGGCGATCAGGTACACCCCGAGGGAGGTGGGGACGCTGCCCAGGTCGGTCTGGGCGAAGTTGATGATCCGGTTGGCCCGGTAGATCAGGGCCAGGCCGAGGGCGGCGAGGGCCGAGAGGAGGCCGACGATGACGCCCCGGAGGAAGACCCCGGCCGGCACCGGGAACAGGAGCAGCTGGGCGGCGAGGACGGCAGCAGGGGGCCCGAAACGGCGTAGCGGCTCGCGCCACCTCGCGCTGTCAACCCCCCCGGTCGCCATGCGAGCCGCAACCTAGTGCGACTGACGTACCGCGTACGTCCGCCGCCGCGCCCACTACCGTCGCCCGCCATGACGAGGCGACGGGGAGCAGGGACATGAAGGTCGACGGAGGTCTGGGGGCGTTGGCCACGGCGGGCACCACGGCCCGGTCCCTGGAGGAGGCGGGCTACGACGGCGTGTGGAGCGCGGAGACGAGCCACGACCCGTTCCTGCCCCATGTGCTGGCGGCCGAGCACGACCGACCGGCTCGAGCTGGGCACCGGCATCGCGGTGGCCTTCGCCCGCAGCCCGATGACGCTGGCCAACACCGCCTACGACCTGCAGGTGCTACGTCCGAGGGCCGGTTCCTGCTCGGCCTCGGCTCCCAGATCAAGCCCCACATCACCAAGCGCTTCTCGATGCCGTGGTCGCACCCCGCGGCCCGCATGCGGGAGTTCGATCCTGGCCATGCCGCGCGATCTGGGACAGCTGGGACGGCGACGGCAAGCTCGACTTCCGGGGCGACTTCTACACGCACACGCTGATGACCCCGTTCTTCAACCCGGGCCCGAACCCCTACGGCCACCCGAAGGTGTTCCTGGCCGCCGTCGGGCGAGCTGATGACCGAGGTCGCCGGCGAGGTCTGCGACGGGCATCCTGTGCCACGGCTTCACCACCGAGTCCTACCTGCGCGAGGTCACGCTCCCGGCCGCTCGAGACGGGCCTGGCCAAGGCCGGGCGGACCACGAGCCGACTTCGAGCTCTCCCTCCCGGCGTTCGTCGTCACCGGCACGACCGAGGAGGAGATGGCCGCGCTGCGGCCGACGGCGTCCGCGGCCAGATCGCGTTCTACGGCTCGACGCCCGCCTACCGCGGCGTGCTCGAGCACCACGGCTGGGGCGACCTGCAGACCGAGCTGAACGTCCTGTCCAAGCAGGGCGAGTGGGACGCAGATGGGCGAGCTCATCGACGACGAGATCCTCGACACGTTCGCCGTGGTGGCCGAGCCCGACCAGCCATCGCCGGCGCATTGCTGGACCGCTTCGGCGACCTCGTCGACCGCATCAGCTTCTACGCCCCCTACGAGTCCGACCGCGCCACCTGGCTCCCGGTCGTGGAAGCCCTGAAGGCCGGCTGACCCTCGTTCTGGTTGCGGATCGCGCGATCAGGCAGCGGGTATCGCAACCAGAACCATCAGACGACGAGGTTGACCAGGTTGGGGGACGGGCGATGACCTTCTTGGGCTCACCGCCGTTCAGGTGGGCCTGGACCTTCTCGGAGGCCAGGGCCGTGGCCACGGCATCGTCCTCGGTGATGGCGGCGTCGACGTCGATGCGGTCCCGCACCTTGCCGTTGACCTGCACGATCATCGTCGCCGTCGCCACCGTGGTCATGTCGGCGTCGGCGACCGGCCACGGCTGGGTGTGGACGTGGGTGCCGTTGCGGCGCTCCCACAGCTCGGCGGAGATGTGGGGGGCCATCGGGGCCATCAGCAGGAGCACCGTGTCGATCGCCTCGTCCAGGGTCTCCCGACGGGCGCCGTCGGCGCTCTGGGTGTAGGCGTACAGCTCGTTGGTGAACTGCATGAACGACGACACCGCGGTGTTGTAGGACCAGCGCTCGTACTCGTCGGTGACCCGCTGGATCAGGCGGTGGCGGGAGCGGGCCATCTCGACGTCGGCCGCGGTCGGCTCGCGGTCCACGACCGTGCCCGGGGCCTCGCCCGACGCCCAGGCGCCAGAGGCGACCCAGGAAGCGGTAGGAGCCCTCGATGCCGGCGTCGTCCCAGTCCATGTCGTCCTGGGGCGGACCCACGAACAGGTGGAACAGGCGCAGGGCGTCGGCGCCGTAGCGCTCGAAGTAGTCCTCGGGGGCCACCAGGTTCCCCTTGGACTTGGACATCTTCATGCCGTCCTTGCGGATCATGCCCTGGGTGAACAGGCGGGCGAAGGGCTCCCGCAGCTCCTTGGGGGCCACGCCCAGGTCGGCCAGCGCCTTGGTGAAGAAGCGGGCGTACATCAGGTGGAGGATGGCGTGCTCGACCCCGCCGATGTACTGGTCGACCGGCAGCCAGTCGGCCACCGCGTCCTGGCTGAACGGGGCCTCGTCGTTGCTGCGGGTCGGCGAAGCGCAGGAAGTACCAGGACGAGTCGACGAAGGTGTCCATGGTGTCGGTCTCGCGCCGGCCGGGCCCGCCGCAGGCCGGGCAGGTCACGTTCAGGAAGCCCGTCGTGGTGCTTCAGGGGTGACTCGCCGCTGGGGGTGAACTCGACGTCGTCGGGGGCCACCACGGGCAGGTCGGCGTCGGGGACCGGGACGATGCCGCAGTCGTCGCAGTAGATGACCGGGATGGGACAGCCCCAGAAGCGCTGGCGGGACAGCAGCCAGTCCCGCAGGCGGTACTGGACGGTGCGCTCGCCGACGCCGTCGGCCTCCAGCCAGTCGATGGCCTTCGGCCTTGGCGTCGGCCACGCCCAGGCCGTCCAGCCACTGGCTGTTGATGGCCGGCCCGTCGCCGGTGTAGGCCTCGCCGTCGAAGTCCTCCGGTGGCTGGACGGTGCGGAGGATCGGCAGGTCGTAGGCCTTCGCGAAGTCCCAGTCCCGCTGGTCCTGGCCGGGCACGGCCATGATCGCCCCGGTGCCGTAGGTGGCCAGGACGTAGTCGGCCAGGTAGATCGGGATCTGGTCGCCGGTGAAGGGGTTGACGGCGTGGGCGCCGGTGAAGACGCCGCGCTTGTCCAGCGGGCCCTCCGAGCTCAGGCGCTCCAGCTCGCTCGCTCCGGTGACGTGGGCGACGAAGGCCTCGACCTCGGCCCGCTGGCCGTCGGTGGTCAGCTCGGCCACGATCGGGTGCTCGGGGGCCACCACGGCGTAGGTCATGCCGAAGCTGGTGTCGGGCCGGGTGGTGAAGACCTCCAGGCTCAGGTCGTCAGTGGCCCACGACGGGCAGGCAGGTCGAACGTCGGCCCCCTCGGAGCGGCCGATCCAGTTGCGCTGCATCGTCTTGACCCGCTCGGGCCAGTCCAGGTCGTCGAGGTCGTCCAGCAGCTGCTGGGCGTAGTCGGTGATCTTGAAGAACCACTGCTCCAGGTTCTTGCGCTGGACCAGGTCGCCCGGAGCGCTCGCAGGTGCCGTCGGCCAGGACCTGCTCGTTGGCCAGCACCGTCTGGCAGCCCGGGCACCAGTTGACCGGGGCCTCGGCCCGGTAGGCCAGGCCGGCCTCCAGCAGCTGCAGGAAGATCCACTGGGTCCAGCGGATGTAGGACGGGTCGTGGCTCTTGACGACGCGCCGCCAGTCGTAGGAGGCGCCCAGCCGCTTGAGCGACGAGGTCAGCTCCTCGATCTTGGCGTCGGTGAACGGGCGGGGGTGCTCGCCGGTCTTGATGGCCGCGTTCTCGGCCGGCAGCCCGAAGCTGTCGAAGCCGATGGGCGACAGGACGGCCTGGCCGTTCATGGTCCGGTAGCGGACCAACAGGTCGCCGAAGGTGTAGTTGCGCACGTGGCCCATGTGGGCCGCCCCACTCGGGTACGGGTACATGCACAGCACGTAGGACTTGGGGCGGGGGTCGTCGTTGTCGACCTCGTAGGTGCCCTCCTCGAGCCACCGGGCCTGCCAGCGCGGCTCGATCACGGACGGCTCGTAGGGCTGGCCCGGCGTCTCCATGCCCCCGATCGTACCGACGCACCCCCCCGGTTCTGAGCGGGGTTTGGGCGTCACCGAGTGAGGCGATGGGTCCCCGGGTTGGTAATCTCACGGCCGCACACGGGGCTGTAGCTCAGTCCGGCAGAGCACCTGCATGGCATGCAGGGGGTCGTGGGTTCAATTCCCATCAGCTCCACTTCTCGTGTCGCCCGTGACAGCAGGTGTCACGGATGCTCAGGCGGATTCGGCGGGGGCTTCCTGCCAGGTGACCTTCGGGACGTCGGCCCAGAGGCGCTCGAGCTGGTAGTAGTCCCGCTCCTCCTCGTGGAAGACGTGGACCACGAAGTCGCCGTAGTCCAACAGGACCCAGCGCAGCCCGTCGAGGCCCTCGACCCGGAGGGGCTCGAAGCCGAAGTCGGCCTTGAGGCGGGCCTCGACCTCCTCGGCGATGGTGCGGACGAGGCGGGGGTTCGACCCCGAGGCGATGACGAACCAGCCGGTGATGGACAGCACGTCGCCCACGTCGAGGACGAGGACGTCGGTGGCCTTCTTGTCGTCGGCGGCGACGGCGGCGGCCTTCACCGCAGCGAGCAGGACCTCGGGCTCGACGACCTCAGCCAGTGGTCTCACCGCCCGGCGCCCCCGGGGTGACCCCCGGTGTGGTGACCACGGGCACCGTGGCCCCGCCGGGCAGGGTCGTCGCCGTCGAGGCGCCGCCGATGCTGTCGATGTAGTCCTGGCCGAGCACGACCACCACGTCCACGGTGTCGCTCAGGCTCGTGTCCTTCTCCAGTCGGCCGGTGCCGAGGGCGTCGAGCAGGCGCTGGGCCTTCTCCCGCTGGTTCTCGCGGAAGAAGTACACGACGGTCTCGTCCTCGCCGAACTCCTCGGCGTTGGCGATGACGCTGATCTGGGCCCCGGCCTGGACCAAGGTGCGGGACACCTCGCCCAGGCGGTCGGTCTGGCCCTCCACCCCCATGACCAGGCGGGTGCGCAGGCGACCCACGCCCTGGGGGAACGGGATGAGGTCGGGCACCGTGGCCAGGATCCTCAGCACGTCGGGCCGGAACACGTCGCTCTCCACCAGCGGGATGCCGGGCACCGGCACCGGGGTGGCGGGCAGGATCGACAGGTTGCGCGGACCACCGGTCAGCCCGCGGACGGCGCCGCCGATCCCGGTGTCGCCCTCGCCGGGTACGGCGTCGGCGCCGGCCTCGTCGAGCGCGGCCATCCAGGCGGTCCAGAACGCCTCGTGGCGGCTGAGGCGCACGGTGTCGGCCTGGTCGTCGGTGTCGGCCTGGAGGTAGGGCCCGACCTGCGCCGCGGTCAGCTGGATCTCACCCTCCGGGAAGGAGAGGGGCTGGCCGGCGGCATCGGTCGTCTCCACCGCGACCGGGTTCTGCACGGTGAGCGGGGCCACTGGCGCGACCAGGTTGGCCCACTGGCCCGTGGGCACCTCGACGACCTCGTCGATGCCGGCGCCCAGCATCGTCTCGAGTCGTTGCTCGAGGGCAGGCATGCCCCCCTCGGCGTGGATGGCCACCAGCGTGGCCTCGGGCGGGGCGCGGCAGCGGCACCTCCAGCAACGTGCCGACCGGGAGGAACACGATGTTGCCGCCGCCGTCCTGGGAGGGGAGGGTGATGAGGGTCACCCCGGCGAGGGATCCGTCGGGGGCGATGTCGGCCAACAGGGTGGTGGGCGTCGGGGTGACCAGAGCCTGGAACCCGGGCGCCTCCGGATCGGTCTCCCCGCCGATGATCTCTCCGGTGTCCTCGTTGCGGAGGATGGAGAAGCCCTTCCACGCCAGCATCGGCGCGAGGACGATCAGCACGAGGAGCACCGGGGCGTAGAAGAAGAAGCGCCAGGTCACGTTGCGGAGGACGCCGGGCAGCTCGCGCCGGGGTCGCTCCTCGAGGTCCGCCCCGTCGTCCGCGACGGGGATGGCCACGTCCTCGACCGGGTCGTCGCCCTGCGGGCGTTGGTCGGAAGACACCACCGTCATTCGCCGGAACGATAGAGCCGACGGGCCTCGATCTGCCCGCGGACCCCGGCCGGGACCAGCACGTCGATGGTCCGCCCCGCCGCCACCCGGGCCCGCAGGTCGGTGCTCGACACGTCGAGGCGGGTGATCGGCACCGTCCGCCACGACCACCCCGGCGGCGGGGCACCCGTCTCCCCCTCCCGGGCGGCCACGACCAGGTGGGCCCGCTCGGCCACCTCGTCCCCGCGCTCCCAGGTGGGCAGGCCGGCGGCGGCGTCGGCCCCCAGGATCACGAAGAGCTCGTCCTCGGGGCCCTCGGCGGCGAGGGCGGCGAGGGTGTCCGCGGTGTAGGACGGGCCACCCCGTCGGATCTCGACGTCGGAGGCCTCGACGCCCTCGAGGTCGGCGACGGCCGCCTCCACGAGGGCCAACCGGTCCGCCGACGGGCTCACCTCCCGGTCGCCCACCTTCTGCCAGGGCACGTGGGCCACGACCAGCAGGACCACGTCGAGAGCCAGGGCGTCCCGCACCTCCACGGCCATCGCGAGGTGGCCGATGTGGGGGGGATCGAAGGTCCCGCCGAGGATCCCGATGCGCCGTCGCGACAAAATCTCACTCACCGTGCTTGAGATCGACGCTGTCCGCGCCGAAAGAGGGAATCCACCCGCAATGAATGGACTTCTGCCTGCCCGTGCGCGATCCTAGAGAGCGAACCGACTCCCCCCTCGCCCTGTCGGCTCCCACGGCTCGTCGTGCCGGTGCGCTCCTGTGCCGAACGGCTGTGTCGTCCTGTCATCGCTGTGCTGTGACCATTGTCATGGTAACCAGCGGAACGGGGTACGAGTCGGGGTCGTTGTTCACATTCCCCCCGCCGTCGAGAAAGCCGCCCGTTCCCTGTCGGAATGACCGACACACGAAACGGGTTGAGAAGAGATGCCATGAGTGATTCCGTAGGTCAGTACCTCAACGAGATCGGCACCGTGCCGCTCCTCAACGCCCAGGAGGAGCGCGAGCTCGCCCAGGTGATCGAGGCCGGGTTCGAGGCCCGGGCACGGCTGGAGGCCGGCGAGAAGGGTCGAGAGATCCGCAAGGCCATCCGCGCCGCCGACGCCGCCAAGGACCGGTTCATCCGGGCCAACCTCCGGCTGGTCGTCTCCGTCGCCCGCCGCTACCCGCTCCCCCCGAGCATGGAGCTCCTGGACCTGATCCAGGAGGGCAACCTGGGCCTCGAGCACGCCGTCGACAAGTTCGACTGGCGCAAGGGCTTCAAGTTCTCCACCTACGCCACCTTCTGGATCCGCCAGGCCATCGGCCGGGCCCTCGACCAGAAGGCCAGCCTGGTCCGCCTCCCCGGCGACCGCTCGGCCAGCCTCCGGGCCGCCCTGCGCCAGGCCTCCGGCGACGGTGACGAGCTGGACGAGGAGCACGCACGGCTCCACCGCCTCACCACCCCCACCTCGCTGGACCGCACCATCGGTGACGACGACAGCAACGAGCTGGTCGACCTCATCCCGGACTGGCACGCCGGTCCGGAGCAGGAGGTCATGGACCGGGCCGAGACCCAGATGGTCACCGACCTGCTGGACGTCCTCGATGCCCGGGCCCGCTACGCCGTGGAGCAGCGCTTCGGCCTGCACGACGGCCGCAAGCGCAGCTACCGGGAAGTGGGCGAGGAGCTGGGTGTGACCGCCGAGGCCGCCCGTCGCCTGGTCAAGCGGGCCGTGAACACCGTTCGCGACCACGCCTCCGCCACCATCGACGCCGCCTGAGCGCCCCGGACGGGGTATTCCCCTTGGGATTCCCCGTCCGGACCGCCAACCTGTAGTCGTGAGCACCGATTGGACCCCGTCCTCCTGGCGGGACCACCCCGCGGCCCAACAGCCGTCCTGGCCCGACGAGGCCGCCCTCGACGCGTCCCTCAAGACCCTCGGGGGCATGCCCCCACTGGTCTTCGCCGGTGAGGCCCGCAAGCTGACCGAGAGCCTCGGCCAGGTGGCCGAGGGCCACGCCTTCCTGGTCCAGGCCGGCGACTGCGCGGAGTCCTTCGAGGCCTTCTCCGCGGACAGCATCCGGGACAAGCTCAAGGTCATCCTGCAGATGGCTGTGGTGCTCACGTACTCCACCGGGGTGCCCGTGGTGAAGATCGGTCGCATCGCCGGTCAGTTCGCCAAGCCCCGCTCGGCGGACACCGAGACCATTGACGACGTCGAGCTCCCCTCGTTCCGGGGCGACCTCGTCAACAGCATCGGCTTCACCGAGGCCGCCCGCCTCCCGGACCCCGACCGCCTGCTCACCGCCTACCACCAGAGCGCGTCCACCCTGAACCTGCTGCGGGCGTTCACCAAGGGCGGGTTCGCCGACCTGTCCAGCGTCCACGGCTGGAACCTCGAGTTCCTGGCCGCCAGCCCCGAGGGTCGCCGCTACGAGCGCCTCGCCGGTGAGATCGACCGGGCGCTGCGCTTCATGGCGGCGTGTGGCATCGACACCACCTCTGAGCCCCAGCTCCATGAGGTCGACTTCTCCACCAGCCACGAGGCCCTCGTCCTCGGTTACGAGGAGGCGCTCACCCGCCGGGACTCCCTGACCGGCGACTGGTACGACTGCTCGGCCCACATGCTGTGGATCGGCGAGCGGACCCGTCAACTCGACGGCGCCCACGTCCACTTCCTGTCCGGGGTGAAGAACCCCGTCGGCAGCAAGCTGGGCCCCGACGCCACCCCGGACGAGGCCGTCGCCCTGTGCGAGGCGCTGAACCCCGATCGCGTCCCGGGCCGCCTGACCCTGATCTCCCGCATGGGCGCCGACCACGTCGCCGAGCGCCTGCCCCCGCTCCTGCGGGCGGTGCAGGAGGCCGGCCACCCCGTCGTGTGGGCCTGTGACCCGATGCACGGCAACACCTACACCAGCGGCGAGCGCAAGACCCGCCACTTCGACGACATCTGCCGAGAGATCGAGGGGTTCTTCGCCGCCCACCGCTCGGTCGGCACCTGGCCCGGGGGCATCCACCTCGAGCTCACCGGCGAGGACGTGACCGAGTGCCTCGGCGGCGGCCATGACGTCTCCGAGCTGGACCGGCGCTACGAGACCATGTGCGACCCTCGCCTCAACGCCGGGCAGTCCCTGGACCTGGCCTTCCGGGTGTCGGAGATGCTCGAGGGCTGAGCCTCCCGGTGGCGCCGGTGACCGATGCCACGCACGCAAATCTTGACCAAAGTGATCGGATTTGTCAGGATCCAGGGAATCCCGAGTGGACCACTCGGGTTTCAGCTCGTTGCGAGCGCCCACCCGCTGCCCGAAAGCCTGCCATGCCCAGCATCACCATCGATCCGGCGGCCGCCGCCGACATCGAGAAGTTCGAGGTCCAGCTCGAGCGCTACCTGGCCGGCGACCTCGAGGAGGACGCCTTCCGGGTCTTCCGCCTCAACAACGGCATCTACGGCCAGCGCCAGGGCGGCCACAACCAGATGGTGCGGGTGAAGCTCCCCTACGGCTCGGTCACCCCCGACCAGCTCGACATGCTCGGCTACATCGCCGAGGAGTACTCCCGGGGCTGGGGCCACATCACCACCCGCCAGAACGTCCAGGTCCACTTCGTCCCCCTCGAGCGCATCCCGGACCTCATGCGCGACATCGCCTCGGTCGGCCTCACCAGCCGTGAGGCCTGCGGCGACACCGTGCGCAACGTCCAGGGCTGCCACCTCGCCGGCGCCTGCCCGTACGAGGTCCTCGACATCAGCGCCTGGGCCGAGGCCGCCCACCAGCACTTCCTGCGCCATCCGCTGGGCCAGCGCCTCCCCCGCAAGTTCAAGATCAACTTCTCCGGCTGCGCCACGGACTGCGGCCAGGCCATGTTCAACGACGTCGGCGTGATCGCCGCCGCCCGCGAGAACGAGGACGGCACGATCGAAGCCGGCTTCCGGGTCTTCGTGGCCGGCGGCCTCGGGGCCAACCCCCACCCCGCCCTCGCCCTCGAGCCGTTCACCCCGCGTGACGACCTGATGGCCACCATCGAGGCCATCCTCCGCGTGTTCGGCAATCACGGGAACCGGGACAACAAGCTGCGGGCCCGCCTCAAGTGGCTGGTCGACACCATGGGCTGGGACGAACTGCAGGCCAAGATCCTCAAGGAGCGCAAGCTCCTGGTGGCCTCCTCCACCTGGCCCGGCGGCGTGCCCCTCGTGGTCGAGAAGCTGGGTGACGACCCCGCCGGCACGGCCGACGGCGTCACCCCGACCCTGGTCGGCCAGGGCACGCCCGTCACGATCCGCCAGTCCGACCCCTACGACCGCTGGGAGGACGCCAACGTCGTGCGGGGCTCGGCCAAGGGCACGGTGTCGGCCTACGCCTGGGCCCGCCTCGGCGACATCACCTCGGCCCAGTTCCGGGCCCTGGCCGCCATCCAGCGGGAGTTCGGCGCCGACGTCCGGGTCACCAACCGCCAGAACCTGGTGTTCCGCGGCCTCGACGATGCCCAGCTCCCCCGCCTCTACGACCGGCTCGCGGCCATCGGCATGGCCGAGCCGGGCGCCGAGCTCAGCCGTGACGTCGTGGCCTGCCCCGGTGCCGACACCTGCAACCTGGCGGTGACCCAGTCCCGGGGCCTGGCCGACGCCATCGGCGCCCGCCTCGAGGAGGAGGGCCTGGCCGAGGTCGGCGGGGTCCGCACGAACATCAGCGGCTGCACGAACTCCTGTGGCCAGCACCACGCCAGCGACATCGGCTTCTTCGGCGCCGAACGCCGGGCCCACGGCAAGGCCGCTCCCGGCTACCAGATGCTGCTCGGCGGCTACGTCGGACAGGAGACCATCGAGTTCGGCCGCAAGGCCCTGCGCCTCCCCGCCCGCAACGCCCCCGAGGCCGCGACCCGGGTCGTGCGCCGCTACGCCGACGAGCGGGAGGCCGGCGAGGCGTTCCACTCGTGGCTCGAACGGGTCGGCGGTCCGACCGCGGTGGCCGAGGGCCTCAAGGACCTCGACGAGTTCCCCACCCCGGACCAGGGCCCGGAGTACTACGTCGACTACGACGAGACCGGCCCCTACGAAGCGGTCATCGGCGACTCGGAGTGCGCCACCTGATGGCCGACTCCGCATCGGTGGGCGACATCCCCTGGTTCAGCGACGAGGAACTGGCCGAGCTCAACCGCGAGTTCGAGGACCTCCCCGCCGCCAAGATCATCCAGTGGGCCGTGGACGCCTTCGCCCCACACCTCTGCCTGACGGCGTCGATGACCGATGCCGTGCTCATCGACCTCGCGGTGAAGGTCGAGCCCGGCATCGAGGTCGTGTTCATCGACACCGGCTACCACTTCCCCGAGACCCTCGAGACGGTGGAGACGGTCCGCCGCCACTACGGGCTCAACCTGCGGCTGATGACCGTGCCCCCGCACGACGAGGAGCACTGGAAGATCGACCCGGAGAACTGCTGCTCGGCCATCAAGGTGGGCCAATTGGACCGGGCCCTGGCCGGCAAGGCGGCCTGGATGAGCGGCCTGCGCCGGGACGAGTCCCCCACCCGCAACAACGCCCCGATCGTGGTCCGGGACCTGCGGGGCCTCGTGAAGGTCAACCCGCTCGCCGCCTGGACCGAGGAGGACGTCGCCGGCTACATCGCCGACCACGACGTCCCCTACAACCCCCTGCTGGACCAGGGCTACCTGTCGATCGGCTGCTGGCCGTGCACCAAGCCCGTCGCCGAGGGCGAGGATCCCCGCTCCGGCCGCTGGGCCGGCATGTCCAAGAAGGAGTGCGGCCTCCACCTCTAGGCCGCACACTCGCTAGTCTGTGGTCGTGACCAGCACGACCGGCCCTGATTCGACCGGTATCCCCACCCGGGTCCTGGTCTTCGGGATGGCCCGCCCCGACCGCACGATCCGGGCCGACGACGTCTACGCCGTGGCCGAGGCCAGCGGCCAGTCCGCCGAGCAGGTGCGCTCGTGCCTTCGCCGCCTCGTCGCCGAGGGCCTCTTCACCCGTGAGGGCGAGGGTCGCGACGCCGTGTTCTCCCTCACCGAGCGGGGCTCGCACTTCTGGACCGGGCACCTGGACCGTCACCGCCTGTCCTATGTCCAGGACCAGGCCGGTCGCGGCTGGAACCGCTCCTGGCACCTCGTCGGCTTCGCGGTGCCCGAGGCCCAGCGCGACGCTCGCGACACCCTGCGGGACTGGCTCCGTCAGCTCGGGGGGGCCCCGGTGCAGGGTGGCCTGTTCGTCTCCGCCCACCCGTGGGAGCCCGACGTCGTCGCCGAGGTCGAGCGCCTCGGGGTCAGCGAGCACGTCACGATGGCCACGACCGACGACCTCGTGGTCGGCGGGGAGAGCGACCCCCGGGTCCTCGCCAGCCGCCTGTGGGACCTCGACGGCGTGGCCAAGCGCTACGAGGAGTTCCTCGTGCGCCTACGCGGCGGTGCCCGAGGCCCTGGAGGCCATGCGGGCCCGCCACGAGCGCCTGACCGACGCCGAGTTCCTGGCCGGCGCCCTGGCCACCTTCGTGGACTTCCAGGAGGTCGTGCGCCACGACCCCCTCCTGCCCCCCGAGCTCCTCCCCCGCCCCTGGCCCGGCCGAGAGGCCCGTCAACTGCTGGCCAAGGTCCGCAAGCTCGGCGTCATGGCCCGCGAGCACCACGACCGCCCCGTCCTCTTCCACCAGTTCGACGAGGTCCTCGACGACCTCGCCTGAGATGGTCGGGGGCCGGCGCCGACTCCACCTGCCCGAGCGGGACTGACGGCCCAGCCATCTCGACGTTCTGGCACCGGATGCCCGCGCTATAGCACCCGAATCCGGTGCCAGAACGAGGACCGGCCGAGACCGTGGAAGCCTTCCGGGGATCGGGCCCGTCCGACGAGCAGGGGGCCGCCATCCTCGGCGCCGCCGTCGTCCAGTACGAGATCGCCACGGCCACGCCGCTCTAGCGCGTCAGGCCAGCTTTTCGACGAAGGCCTCGAGCTGGCGGAGGTTGCGGCACTCGTAGGCGCCGTCGCAGTGGATGGCGTACTCCCCGACGATGGAGTCGCCGGTGTCCCAGTAGGACCGGGGCTCGGGGTTCAGCCAGTAGACGTGGCGGGCCTTGTGCTGGATCTCCTTGACCACCCAGGACTGGGAGGCGTGGTAGTTGTTCCGGGCGTCGCCCAGGATCAGCACGGTGGTCTTGGGGCCCGACGTCCTTGCCGTAGGTGTTCCAGAACACCTCGAAGGCGTGGCCGTAGTCGGAGTGGCCGTCGACCCAGACGACGTCGGCCTCGGTGTTGACCCGGTGGATGGCGTCACCGATGTCCTCGACGCCCTCGAAGAAGCGGGTGACCTCGTCGATGCCGTCGATGAAGACGAAGGCCCGGACCTTCGAGAACTGGTTGCTGATGGCGTAGACGAGGTGGAGCGTGAACCGGGCGAAGGCCGCCACGGAACCGGAGATGTCGGCGATCACGAAGATCTCGGGCTTGGAGGGCTTCGGGTAGCGGAACTTGGGCTCGGCCGGGACCCCGCCGTAGCTGAGCGAGTGGCGCACGGTGTTGCGGAAGTCGAGCGGGCCCTTGCGCCCGTGGCGGCGCTTGCGGGTCAGGCGCACGGCCAACTTGCGGGTCAGCGGGTAGATGGCCTTGCGCAGGTCGGCCATCTCCTCCCGACTGGCGTGCATGAAGTCGACGTCCTCGGGCAGCGGCTTGCGCAGGGTCTTGGCCATGGCCTCGACCCCCCGGTCGGCGACCAGGCGCCGGCGGATCTCGGCCTCGATCTCCTTCTTGAGCTGGTCGATGCGGGTCTGGTACTCGTCCTGCTCCAGACGCTCCTCGAGCGGGCTCAGCGGCGCGGGGGCGTCCTGCTGAGCCTGCTCCATGAGGCGGTCCAACATCTCGTCCAGGTCGAGGTTCCGCAGCGTCCGGTAGAGGTAGTAGGTGCCGCCGACGGGTCGACCCGGCTCCATCCCGGCGAAGCGGCTGACCGACTGGCGGGCCAGTGCCCGCAGCATGGCCTCGTCGCCCTCCAGGAGGGCGCGGTAGAGCATCTCGGCCAGTTCCTCGTTGCTGAGGCCCTCGCCGCCGCTGCCCTGGCCGCCCTCGGCGCCGGGCATCTCGCCCAGGCCCTCCATCTCCTCGTCGGAGAGCGGCTCGCCGTCGTCGTCGACGATCTTGTACTCACGGCCCCGATAGGAGAAGTAGACCTCGAAGACGGTCTCGAAGGCCCGCCAGTGGGCGTTGTTCTTCACCAGGGTCGCGGCCAGCGCGTACTTGAACGCCTCGCGGTCCTCGAGGGGGATGTGCCGGACGGCCTGCATCGCGTCCAGGTTCTCGGTCAGGCTGACGGGCAGCCCGGCCTCGCGCAGCTCGACGATGAACCCGTTGAGCAGGTCGACCAGTGCGTCGCCGGTGGTCGGCGGCGCGACGTCGGTCATGCCTTGCTCGGGGCCTGGCCGCCACGGGTCCAGGCCTGGCCGTCGCCGCCGAACTCCTTGATGGCCTTGGCGATGTCGGTCTGGTACTTGAGCAGGATGGTGATGGTCTCGGTGGCCTGCTTCTCGTCGACGGTCTCCACGCCGAGGAGCACGAGGGTGCGGGCCCAGTCGAGGGTCTCGGAGACCGACGGCGCCTTCTTCAGCTCGAGCTGGCGGATCGACCGCACGATGCGGGCGATCTGGTCGGCCAGGTTCTCACTGACGCCGGGCACCTTGTTCAGCACGATCTCCTTCTCCCGCTCCATGTCGGGGTAGTCGATGTGCAGGTAGAGGCAGCGGCGCTTGAGGGCCTCGGAGAGCTCACGGGTGTTGTTCGAGGTCAGGAACACCAGGGGGATCTGGGTGGCGGTCACCGTGCCCAGCTCGGGGATGGACACCTGGTAGTCGGAGAGGATCTCGAGCAGGAGGGCCTCGGTCTCGACCTCGACCCGGTCGACCTCGTCGATGAGCAGCACGACGGGGTCCGGTGAGCGGATGGCCTCGAGCAGCGGGCGGTCGAGCAGGAAGTCATCGGAGAAGATGTCGTCCTCGATCTCGTTCCAGGTGCCCTCGGCGTTGCGCTCGGCCTGGATGCGCAGGAGCTGCTTCTTGTAGTTCCACTCGTACAGCGCCTTGGACTCGTCGAGGCCCTCGTAGCACTGGAGGCGGATGAGCCGGGCGCCGGTCATCTCGGCCACCGACTTGGCCAGCTGGGTCTTGCCCGTGCCGGCCGGGCCCTCGACCAGCACCGGCTTCTGCAGCCGGTCGGCCAGGTACACGACGCCGGCGATGCCCTCGTCGGCCAGGTAGTCGACCTTGCCCAGCCCGGCGCGGACCTCGTCCACGGCGTCGAATCGGTAGTCCATGGCGGCGAGCCTACCGACCCGTCTTGACCGGTCGGTCAAGATTTGGGGCCGGGCTCAGGGCCGGATCTGGCCGTCGCCCCGGACGACGTACTTGGCGGTGGTGAGCTCCCGCAGGCCCATGGGACCGCGGGCGTGGAGCTTCTGGGTGGAGATGCCGATCTCGGCGCCGAAGCCGAACTCCTCGCCGTCGACGAAGCGGGTCGACGCGTTGACCAGCACGGCGGCGGCGTCGACCTCGCTGGTGAAGCGGTCGGCGGCGGCCATCGAGTCGGTGACGATCGCCTCGCTGTGGCCCGAGCCGTAGCGGTTGATGTGGGCGATGGCGTCGTCGAGGTCGTCGACCACCCGCACCGCCAGCTTCAGGTCGAGGAACTCGTTCGCCCAGTCGTCCTCGGTCGCCTCGCCGGCGCCGGGCAGGATCGCCCGGGCCCGCGTCGTCGCCGACCAGCTCGACGCCGTCCAGCGCGCGCCGCGGCCACGGGGAGGAAGGCGTCGGCCACCGCCTCGTGCACCACCAGGGTCTCGGCCGCGTTGCACACCGACGGCCGCTGGGTCTTGGCGTTGACGATGATCTCGCACGGCCATGTCGAGGTCGGCGTCCGCGTCGACGTAGACGTGGCAGTTGCCGTCGCCGTCGATGACGTAGGGCACGGTGGCGTTCTCGAGGATCGACGCGATGAGCGACGGACCGCCCCGGGGGATCAGGCAGTCGATGGATCGCCCGCTGGCGCATGAACTCGACCGCCGCCTCGCGGCTGGTGTCCTCGACCAGGACCACGGCGTCCTCGGGCAGGCCCGCCTTGGCCATGCCCTCGCGCAGCACCGCGGCGATCGCGATGTTGGAGTCGATGGCCCCCGACGAGCCCCGCAGGAAGGCGGCGTTGCCCGACTTCAGGCAGAGGCCGGCGGCGTCGCTGGTGACGTTGGGGCGGTTCTCGTAGATGATCGCCACCACGCCGAGGGGCACCCGCACCCGTTGGATGCGCAGGCCGTTGGGGCGGACCCAGCCGTCGAGGACCTCGCCGACCGGGTCGGCCAGCGCCGGCCACCTGGCGCGAGGCCGTCGGCCATGGCCTCGATGCGGTCGTCGGTCAGGCGGAGGCGGTCGATCGACCGTGGCGCTGACGCCCGTCGGCCTCGGCCCGGGCCACGTCGACGGCGTTGGCCGTCGAGGATCTCCTCGGTGCGGGCGACCAGCAGGTCGGCGGCCGGCGCAGGAGCGCGCGTCCTTGTCGGCCGATGGACGCCGTGGCCAGCGCCCGGGAGGCGGCCTTGGCCCGCAGGCCGAGCTCGGCGACGGTCGGGGACGGCACGAGGCGAGAGGCTACCGGCCGCCACCGGACCGGCTCCATAGACTCACTCCCCGATGCGACGGGTCCTCGCGGTGCTGGGTGCCGTCCTCATGGTGGCCGTGGCCCTGCTCGTGCGTTCGGCCATCGATTCGGGCGACGACGGTGGGAGCGGCGGCGGGGACGACGCCACTCCGCAGCTGCTCTGTGCCGAGGAGCTGGCCCAGGTCTGCCAGACGCTGGCCGACGACGGCCTGGCCGACGTCACCATCGAGCCGGTCGGCACCACCGTGGACCGCCTCGGCGCGGTCGACGCCGACCTCGAGGCCGACGCCTGGCTCACCCTCGACCCCTTCCCCCGAGCAGGTGAACGAGCGGCGGCAGTTCGCCACGGGCAACCCCCTGTTCGCCGAGCCGCTCGACACCGGCTCTCTCGACCGGGCTGGCGCTGGTCGCCCAGGACGACCGCGGCGCCGCCCTCGAGGCCGACTGCGCCGCGGTCGGCTGGGCCTGCGTGGGCGACGCCGCGGGCGAGCCCTGGGCCGACCACGGCGGCGAGACCAGTTGGGGACCGGTGAAGCCGGGCTACGACGCCGCCCGACACCTCGGCCACCGGCCTGCTCGTCCTGGCCCAGGCCATGGCCGACCACCTCGACGATCCCGGCTTCGCCGCCCAGGACATCGACGCCCGCTGGCTGGGTGACCTGGAGGACGCCGTGCCCACCCGCACCGCCGGCTCGTCGCTCCTCGAGCTGGCCCAGCAGGGCGGCGCCGCCTTCGGGGCCGTCGGGGCCCTCGGGGCCGACGCCGAGGCCGTGGCGGGGACCGCCCAGGGACGAGGACCTGAGCATCTTCTACCCTGCACCCCATGTTCCGGGCCTCGGCGGTGCTGGCCCCCGGTCGGGGCGGGGACGAGGACCTCCTCGACGTCGCTCGTCACCAGTGACGAGCTGGCGGAGGCGCTCGCCGACGCCGGCTGGGACAACCGTCACCGACGGTGAGCCCGCTGCCGTCCGCCGGTGTCCTGGACGCCCTCCGCTCGGCCTGGGAGGCCTCATGACCAAGCGCATCGTCGCCCTTCTGCTCTTCGCCACGCTGGCGGCCGCCGCCTGCTCCGGCCGACGACAGCGGCGAGACGGCCAGCGACGGGACGTCCATCGAGGACATCCTGGGCGACCCCGGCGACTGCCTCGTGGTCGACATGTCGGTGTCCCCCGAGAAGATCGACCTGCTCACCGACCTGGCCCAGACCTTCAACCGCTCCGGCGTCGAGGTCGACGGCGAGTGCGTGTTCGTCCGGCCCCAGACCAAGTCCTCGGGCCTCGGGGCCTCGCTGCTGACCGACGGCTGGAACGAGGACGCCGAGGGCCCGCGACCGGTGATCTGGTCGCCCGCCGTCGAGCGCCTGGGGCGCGATCGTCGACCAGCGCCGCACCGAGCGCCGGCGACGAGCCGATCGCCGACGAGGGCACGCCGTTCATGCACACGCCGCTCGTCATCGCCATGCCCAAGCCCATGGCCGAGGCCCTCGGCTGCCCCGACAAGCCGCTCGGCTGGACCGACATCCTCGAGCCTGTCGCCCAGCGACCCGAGGGCTGGGCCGCCTACGGCCACCCCGAGTGGGGCCCGTTCCGGCTCGGCAAGACCAACCCCAACTTCTCCACCAGCGGCCTCTCACGCCCTCGATCGCCCAGAACTACGCGGCGACGGGCAAGACCGACGGGCCTGACCATCGAGGACCTCGGCCGAGCCCGACGTCGTCGACTTCGGCACGCGGCATCGAGTCCGCCGTCGTCCACTACGGCGACACCACCCTCACCTTCCTCAACAACTGGTACCGCGCCGACCAGCGGGGCAACTCGCTGCAGCTACGCGTCGGCCGTGGCCGTCGAGGAGAAGTCGGTCATCGACTACAACACGCGGCAACCCCGACGGCGTGCTCCAGCCCGGCGAGGAGCCCCGCCCGCCGCGGGTCCCGCTGGTGGCCATCTACCCGAAGGAGGGCACGCTCTTCTCGGACAACCCGTTCTTCATCCTGGACGCCGAGTGGGTGACCGACGCCGAGAAGGACGGCCGCCGGCCTGTTCCAGGACTTCGTCCAGCAGCCCGAGAACCAGGAGAGGGTGCTGGAGTACGACTTCCGCCCCGGCAACCCCGAGGTGGCCATCGGGGCGCCCGATCGATCGCCGAGAACGGCGTCGACCCCGACCAGCCCCAGACCCTCCTGCGAGGTGCCCGAGCCGCCGGTGATGATCGAGCTGCTCGACCAGCTGGGACCGCAACAGCGCAAGGGCGCCCGGGTGCTGCTGGTCATCGACATCTCCGGCTCCATGGGCGATCCCGCCGGTGACAGCCCGACGGCCAGACGCAAGCTCGACCTGGCCAAGCAGGCCGCCGATCGACTCCCTCGACGAGTTCAAGCCCGACGGACGTGGTCGGGCCTCACGCGTCTTCTCCACCGACCTCGGCCCGACGGCACCGACGAGGTCGTCGATCTGGTCCCATCGGGCCCGATGACCCGGGACCAACGACGGAGCGCTGGCAGAGCGCGATCCACGGCGCTGTTCCCCACCAACGGCACCCCGCTCTACGACGGCGACCCAGACCGCCTACGAGGACGATGGTCGCCACCTACGACCCGGCGCGCATCAACGCCGTGGTCCTGCTGACCGACGGGCGTCAACGACGACGGCGAGCAGCGGCCGACGACGACCGGCCAGCTCGACGAGCTCCTCGAGACCCTCGCGAGGGCAGACGCAGGGCGAGCGCGTCCGAGCCGGTGCGGGTCTTCACCATCGGCTACGGCGCCGACGCCGACCTGGCCACCCTCCGGGCGATCGCCGAGGCGTCGAACGCCGCGCTCTACAACGCCACCGACCCGACCACCATCGACAAGGTCTTCACCGCGGTCGTCTCCAACTTCTGACTGCTGTGTGGCCCCTGCTCGCCCGTGACGCCGTCGTGGCCGGCATGGGCCCGACCGCCATCCTCAGCGCCGGGGCCGGCGCCGCGGTGGGCATCGTCGTCGGGGGCGGCCTGATCGGGGCCCTGACCCTGGCCGTGGTGGCCTGGTTCCTCGCCGTGGCCATCCCCGTCGCCCGTCGCCACCGGAGCCGGGTCGGGCCGGGCTCGTCGATCCCTTCTCCCTGCGGGAGCCCTGGCGCCACGCCGTCCAGGAGGCCCTGCAGGCCCAAGGCCCGGTTCCGCCAGGCCACCGCCGGGGTCGCCGCCGGACCGCTGCAGGACCGCCTCCAGGCCATCGGCGCCCAGCTCGAACGAGGGGTGGCCGAGGCCGGGCGGGTGGCCCGACGGGGCCAGACCCTCGAGGATGTGCGCCGCCAGATCGACACCGCGCTCGATCCTCGTCCGAGCTCCAGCGGGTCGAAGCCATCGCCGAGGTCAGCCCGACCGAGGACAGCAGCCGGACCCGCACCGCGAGGCCCTGCGGGCCCAGCTGGCCACCGCCGAGCGCATCGACGGGGTCCTGAACGAGACCCGCGACCGGCTCGGCCTGCTCGATGCCCGCCTCGACGAGGCCGTGGCCCGCTCCCTCGAGCTGTCGGTGCGCACCGACGACCCCGGCCAGCTCGGCGGTGTCACCAGCACCGTGGACGAGGTCCTCGAGGAGATGGAGGCCCTGCGCCTCGCCCTCGACGAGGCCGACGGCGGCGCCCCCTCCACACCGTGAGCGTCCCGGGCGATCCCACCGCGGAGCCCGACGATGCTCACGGTCGGCCCGTCCGGGTCCGCCACCGCCCGCCTGGTCCGCTCCAGTGCCGTCGTCGGCATCGGTACCGGCCTCAGCCGACTCTCGGGCCTGCTCCGGGTCGGCGCCCTCACCTTCGCCCTCGGGGCCACGGCCCTGAGCGACGCCTACAACCTGGCCAACACCACCCCGAACATCATCTACGAGCTCCTGCTCGGCGGGGTGCTCGTCGGCCAGCCTCGTGCCGATCTTCGTCGAGCACGACCAGCTCGGCGACGAAGACGCCACCAACGCCGTGCTCACCGTCGCGGTCATCGCCATGGCCGTGCTGACGGTCATCGCCGTCCTCGCCGCGCCCCTGATCGTCGACGTCTACACGCTGCGCCTGTCGTCGGCCGAGGCCGGCGGCCCAGGCCGAGGTGGCAGTGCCGCTGCTGCGCCTCCTGCTCCCCCAGATCCTCTTCTACGGCCTGATGACGCTGGGCACGGCCCTGCTCAACGCCCGACGGTCGTTCTTCGCCCCGGCGTACGCCCCGATGCTCAACAACGTCGTCGTCATCAGCGTCCTGCTGGCCTTCGCGTCGATGGTCGCGGCAGCGACACGTCGCTGTCGAGAGGTGCGCCGACGACCGGAGCCTGCTGCTCCTGCTCGGGCCTCGGCACCACCGCCGGCATCGTGGCCATGACCGTCGCCCTGTGGCCGGCGATCCGCCACGCCGGCATCCGCATCCGCTTCAACCCGGCCTGGCGCCACCCCGCCGTCCGCACCGTGGCCGCGGCTCTCGGGCTGGACCATCGGCTACGTCATCGCCAACCAGATCGCCCTGTTCGTGGTGCTGGCCCTGGCCAACGGTGAAGGCGCCGGGTCGGTCGTCGGCCTACACCTACGCCTTCATCTTCTTCCAGCTCCCCCACGGCCTGTTCACGGTGTCGATCATGACCACGTTCATGCCCGACCTCGCCGGCTTCGCCGCCCAGCGGCGACCTGGTCGGGCTTCCGCGACCGCTTCGGCCTGGGTCTCCGCCTGCTGATCCTGGTGATCCTGCCCGCCGCCGTCGGCTACATCGCTGCTGGCCCGGCCCCTCGTCCGGCCATGCTGCTCGAGCGCGGGCGCCTTCGGCGGCGAGTCGTCCGACCTCACCTCCGACGGTCCTCGTCGCCTTCTCGCGTCGGGCCTGCTCGGCTTCTCCGTCTACCTGTTCGCCCTGCGGGGCTTCTACGCCTTCAAGGACACCCGGACGCCGTTCTTCCTCAACCTCGCGCGAGAACGGCGTGAACATCGTCGGCGCCGTCGCCCTCGTCGGCGTGCTCGGGGTGCAGGGCCTGGCCCTGGCCTATCGCGCTGGCCTACACGTTCGGGGCGGTCCTCGCCCTCGGCGCCCTGCCGTCGCCGGATCCACGGCCTCGGTGGCCGAGCCACCGTGGACGGCGATCGGGCGGATGGCGCGTGGCCGCCGCGCGTCATGGCGCTCGCCGTCTGGGGCGTCGCCCACACCGTCGGCTCGAACGACGGGCCGTCGGCGCCGTCGTCCTCACCTTCACCGGCGTCGTGGTCGGGATCGCGCGTCTACGTCGGCTGCCCTCGTGGCCCTCCGGCTGCCCGACTGCCTGCGACCTGCGCTGAACCGGGTCCGGCGACGACGCGCGGCCGCCGGCGCCAGGCCACGCCCGTAGGCTCCCGGCCATGATCAAGCTCATCCAGCCGTTGGTGGAAGTACCTGACCGCCAAGCTCAGCGGGGACTTCAACGAGCGGGCCGACCCGAAGGTCCAGCTCGAGCAGGCCATCACCGAGGCCCAGGACCAGCACCGCCGGCTCAAGGAGCAGGCGGCCAACGTCATCGCCAACCAGAAGCAGACCGAGATGCGGCTGAACCGCGCCGATCGAGGAGCTCGAGAAGGCTCAACGGTCAACGCCCGCCAGGCCGTGACTGATGGCCGACGACGCCGCCAAGAAGGGCGACGCGGACAAGGCCGAGGAGTTCACCACGGCCGCCGAGACGATCGCCAACCGGCTCATCGCGCTCGAGCGCGAGGTCGAGGACCTGAAGGCGCTGCCGCCTGGACAACGCCCAGGCCGTCCGACCAGGCCAAGGCCGCGGTCGCGCAGAACAGCTCGCCAGCTGCAGAAGAAGCTGGCCGAGCGCCAGAAGCTCCTGGGCCAGCTCGACCAGGCCAAGATGCAGGAGCAGATGAACAAGGCGATGGCCACGCTCTCCGAGACCGTGGGCCAGGACGTCCCCACCTTCGACGAGGTCCGCGACAAGATCGAGGCCCGCTACGCCAAGGCCAAGGGCATGTCCGAGCTCTCCGAGGGCATCGGTCGAGACCCGCATGCTCGAGGTCGAGCAGGCCACCCGATCAACACCGAGGCCCACGCCCGCCTCGACGAGATCCGCGAGCAGCTCGGCCTCGCGCCGGCGAGCCCGAGCCCGCCGCCGCGCCCGGCAGAGGAGCCTCCGGCCGAGGCCTGAGCGCCGGGCCTTCGGGCTCAACGACAACGCCGGCAACCACGGGGGCGTGGCGTCGCGCCGCCGATCGTCGGGGGCACGCATGACCTTCCGCCGCCCCGAAACCTCACTCGCCGTGACCCGCTTCCGTTCTGGCACCGGATCTCGGTCCCGACCGGCGAGATCCGGTGCCAGTTCGCCGGGGTGGGCCGGGCACACGACATTCGGCCACGGAGGGTGGCGGAATCGGCCGGAGCGGCGCCGCCGACCTGCGGCCCGAGGAGCCAGGCCCCCGTGGTTGCCGTCGGTGTCGGTTCCTACGGCAGGACGACGAGGTCGTCGCGGTGGATGACCTCGTGGGGCATGCCCTCGGGCAGGTCGCCGGTCTGTCGGCCGGCGGCAGCGCCGAGGCTGGCGGCATCCACCCGGACGAGGCCCTTGGCGAACACCTCGCCGTCGGGGCCGGCGACCTCGACGGCGTCCTCCACGTCGAAGGTGCCCTTCACCTCGACGACGCCCGCCGGCAGCAGCGAGCGGTTCGCCGTCGACCAGGGCCCGGCGGGCGCCGTCGTCGACCACCACGGTCCCCGCCGAACCGACGGCGAACGCGATCCAGAGCTTGCGGCTGGCGAGGCGCTGGTCCCGGGGCTGCACGACGGTGCCCACCGGCCTCGCCGGCCACGGCGTCGGCCAGCACGTCGTGCCCGACGGGCGTCGGCGATGACGGCCCGCACGCCCGACCAGGCCGCGATCTTGGCCGCGGCGAGCTTGGAGGCCATGCCCCCGCTCCCCCGGCCGCTGCCGGTCGCGCCCGGCCAGCGCCTCGAGCTCCTGGTCGACCTCGACGATCTCCTCGATGAGCGAGGCCGTGCTGGTCGAGGCGGGGATCGGCGGTGAGCAGGCCCGGCGGTGTCGGTGAGCAGGACGAGCAGGTCGGCGCCCACCAGGTGGGCCACCAGCGGCGGCGAGGCGGTCGTTGTCGCCGAAGCGGATCTCGTCGTCGGCGATGGCGTCGTTCTCGTTGATGACCGGCACGACGCCGAGCTCGAGCAGGCGCTCGAGGGTGCCCCGGGCGTGGAGGTACTGCTGGCGGATCATGAAGTCCAGCGGGGCGAGCAGCACCTGGCCGGCGATGAGGCCGCTGCGGGCCAAGGCCTCGTCGTAGACGCCCATGAGACGGCTCTGGCCGACGGCGGAGACGGCCTGGAGGGTCACGGCGTCGCTGGGCCGGTTCTCGGCGCTGAGGCCGAGGGCGGGCAGGCCCGCGGCGATCGCCCCCGGAGGTGACCACGACGACCTGGTGGCCCGCGGCGCGGAGGTCGCCGCACCTCGGCGCAGAGCTCACCGATGGCCGCCGGGTCGATGACCCCGTGCTGGTCGGTGATCGACGACGTGCCGATCTTGACCACGACGATCACGCGGCTCAGTCCTCGGGCTCGTAGTCGAAGGAGAGGCTCGCCGATGCGCACCGTGTCGCCCTCGCCCCTGCGCCGGCCCGGGCCAGCGCCCGGTCGACGCCCAGGCGCTTCAGGCGGCCGTGGGCGCACCTCGAGGGCCTGGACGTTGGTGAGGTCGGACAGGGCGACCGCGCGCGCGGGCCTCCCGACCGTCGACCACGAAGGTGCCGTCGTCCTCGCGCTCGATGTCGAAGCGCTCGGCGCCGGGTCGGTGCAGCACGAAGGCGGGTCCCCGCACCTCTTCGTCCTCGACCGGCAGCGCGGCCCGGGCTTCGGCGACCAACGTCGCGGCCCGGCCCACGAGCTCGTCGAGGCCCTGACCGGTGATCGAGGAGATCAGCAGCTCCATGCCGTCGGGGGCGTCGGCGGGGTCGATCAGGTCGACCCGCGAGCCCACCACCAGACGGGGACGGTCGACGAGGTCGGGCTGGTAGCGCTCGAGCTCGTCGAGCAGGATCCGCTGCTGGTCGTCGACCGAGACGCCGTCGGCCGGCGCCAGGTCACAGAGGATGATCAGCACCCGGGCCCGCTCGATGTGACGCAGGAACTGGTGGCCCAGGCCCCGGCCCTCGGTGGCGCCCTCGATGAGGCCGGGGATGTCGGCCATCACGAACTCGGCGTCGTCGGTGCGGACCACGCCGAGGTTCGGCTCGAGCGTGGTGAACGGGTAGTCGGCGATCTTGGGCTTGGCCGCCGAGACCCGGGAGATCAGCGTGCTCTTGCCCACGTTGGGGAACCCGACCAGCGCGACGTCGGCCTGCAGCTTGAGCTCCAGCTCGAACCAGACCTCCTCGACCACCTCGCCCTGCTCGGCGAAGGCGGGCGCCCGGCGGCGGTTGCTCAGGAAGCTGGCGTTGCCCCGCCCGCCCCGGCCCCCCTCGATGGCCCGCCAACGGTCGCCATGGTGGGCGAGGTCGGCGAGCAGGGTGCCGTCCTGGTCCTTGACCAGGGTGCCCTCGGGCACGGGGACGTCGAGGCTGTGACCCGTCGCCCCGTGCTTCTTCTTGCCCTGGCCGTGCACCCCGTTCTGGGCCCGGCGGTGCGGGTGGTCCCGGAAGGCCAGCAGCGAGGCCACGTTGCGATCGGCCACCAGCCAGACGTCGCCACCGGTGCCACCGTCACCGCCGTCGGGCCCGCCCCGGGACACGTGGGCCTCCCGTCGAAACGACACACAGCCGGCCCCACCGTCGCCGGCCTTCGCGCAGAGCTGCGCTTCATCGACGAATCCGGCCACCGCAGGAGGATACGACCGCCCCACCGAGACCCCGGGTTTGGTTCCTCCGCGACACTGGTGTGGTGGAGGACGGCGACCGGATGCTCATCCCCTGTGACGGCGGGCCGTCGCAGAGCCGATTGGTCCATTACCCGCCGCCGCTCGAGATCGAGGAGGACGCCGGCCTCTACGTGCTGACCGACGACGGCCCGCCCGAGACCTGGCGGTACGAGTTCGTCCCTCGAACGGCGACGAGGTAGCCCTCAGACGCCGGTGGGGAGGTCGGCTTCGGACCAGCCGAGGCGGTCGACGGCCAGCCGGAGGGCGAAGCGGTCGGTCATGCCGCTGACGTACTGGACGGCGGCGGCCGCGGCTTCCGGGGAGCCCGGGGGCACGGACTGGCCGTCACCGATGGCCCGGGGGTTGGCGATGAACCACTCCGTGAGCTGGCGGAGGAGGGCGTTGACCCGGTCGGCCTGGGCCACGGACTCGGGGCGGAGGTAGATGCGCTCGTAGTTGAAGGCCCGGAAGGCGGCCAGGGCCTCGGCCTCGGGCTGGCGCATGCCGACCCGACCGGTCTCGGTGATCGTCTCGACCATGGCGTGGATGAACCCGCCGAGCTGGACCCGGCGCTCGGTGCCCACGAGCTCCACGACCTCGGCGGGGAGGTCCGCGGCCGACACGACACCGGCGTCGACGGCGTCCTCGAAGTCGTGGCAGACGTACGCGATCCGGTCGGCCCAGGCCACCACCTCGCCCTCGGGGGTGGCGGGCGCGGGCCGGTTCCACGAGTGGTTGCGCACGGCGTCCAGCGTCTCGGCGCAGAGGTTGAGCGGCGTCAGGACCACATCCGCGCCGTAGACGGCGTGGTGGTAGCCGCCCTCCAGGTACGGCGACAGGGCGTCCTCGGAGGCGTGGCCGGCGGGACCGTGGCCGCAGTCGTGACCCAACGCCGAGGCCAGGGTCAGCGCCTCGTTCAGCCGGGTGGCCCGGGCGATGGACACCGCCACCTGGCCGACCTCGATGGCGTGGGTCAGCCGGGTCCGCAGGTGGTCGTCGTCGGGGGCCAGGTACACCTGGCACTTCCCCGCCAACCGCCGGAACGGCCGGCTGTGCTGGATCCGGTCCAGGTCCCGCTCGAAGCAGGTCCGGTTGGGATCAGGGTCCTCGGCGACCGCCCGATCACCGGCGCCGACCGAGCGGGTGGCGTGCGGGGCCAGGAGCTCGTCCTCCTGGGCCTCCCGCTCGATCCGGTCGAACGCCGTGACGTCGCCCACGCGGCATCGGGGCGTGGGCCCACGCCACATCGGGCCACTCGCTCGGGGAACTGCTCACGGCCACCACCCTACGAAGGGGGTGGGACGGTGAAGGGGACGGCGCTCAGCCCTCGGTGAGGATGCTGACGTGCTTGCGGCCCTTGCGGGCGCCGTACTTCACCGTGCCGTTGGCGGTGGCGAAGAGGGTGTCGTCGCCGCCGCGGCCGACGTTGTCGCCGGGGTGGATCTTGGTGCCCCGCTGGCGCACGAGGATGGCGCCGGCGTTGACGGCCGTGCCGTCGTACACCTTCACGCCGAGGCGCTTGCTGGTGGAGTCACGGCCGTTCCGGGTGGAACCGCCGCCCTTGGTCTTCGACATGGCCCGTTACCCCTTGGGAACGCCGGTGATACCGGTGATCTCGATCGTCGAGTAGTGCTGGCGGTGACCCCAGCGCTTCCGCTGGTTGGTCTTGTTCTTGTAGGTGAAGCCCACGATCTTGGGACCCTTGGACTCGCCCACGATCGTGGCCTTGACCTTGGCCTTGGCCAGGTCCTTGGCCGAGGCGACGACCCGGTCGCCGTCGACGATCAGGACAGGGGCCAGTTCGACGGTGTCGTCGGGGTCGCCGAGGAGCTCGACCTCGAGGCGCTCGCCCTCGGTGACGCGGTACTGCTTACCGCCGGTGCTGATGACTGCGTACATGGAGGGACGAGCTTACCGGCGTGGACCCCGTGCTCACTCGCCCAGGAGGTCGTCGTCCACGATCCGACCCCACCCGGCGCAGGTGGGACAGGTCGTCGACAGCGACTCGATGAGCCCCTCGCCGATGCGCTTGCGGGTCATCTCGACCAGGCCGAGCTCGGAGATGTCGAAGACCTGGGTCCGGGTCTTGTCCCGGGACAGGGCCTCGCGGAAGGTCTTGCCCACCGCGGCCCGGTTGGCCTTGACCTCCATGTCGATGAAGTCGATGACGATGATGCCGCCGATGTCCCGCAGCCGGAGCTGGCGGGCGATCTCCTCGGCCGCCTCCAGGTTGTTGACGAAGACGGTCTCCTCGAGGCTCGACTTGCCCACGTTCTTGCCCGTGTTCACGTCGATGACCGTGAGCGCCTCGGTGTGCTCGATGATGAGCGAGCCGCCCGAGGGCAGCCAGACCTTGCGGTCCAGGGCCTTGTGGATCTGCTCGTGGATGTGCAGCCGCTCGAAGAGGGACAGGCCCTCGGCCTCGGCGTCGTAGTACTCGACCCGCTCCCCCAGCCCGGGCGACACGCTGTCGACGTAATCCCGGACCTGGTCGGCCAGGGTCGGGTCGTCGATGGTGACCGAGCGGTAGTCGGGGTTGAACTCCTCGCGGATGACCCGCAGGGCCATGTCCGGCTCCCGGTACAGCAGGGCCGGGGCCTTGGACTTCTTGGCCAGGGCCTCGATCTGGCGCCACTGCTCGACCAACCGGTTCAGGTCCCGGGTGATCTCCTCCTCGGTGACGTTCTCGGCCGCCGTGCGGACGATCACGCCGTGGCCGTCGAGCTTGACCTTGTCCAGGATCCCCCGGAGGCGCTTGCGCTCGTTGTCGGGCAGGCGCTTGGAGATGCCGTAGGTCGAGGTGCCGGGTACGAGGACGACGAAGCGCCCCGGCAGGGACACCTCCTGGGTCAGGCGGGCCCCCTTGGCCCCGATGGGGTTCTTGGTGACCTGGCAGATGATGGTCTGGCCGTTCTTCAGGATCTGTTCGATCCGGGCCTGGCCCTTCTCCTCGATGTCCTCGGGGTCGTACTGGACGTCGCCCCGGTAGAGCACGGCGTTCTTCGGCGTGGAGATGTCGATGAACGCCGCCTCCATGCCGGGCAGGACGTTCTGGACACGGCCGATGTAGATGTTGCCGTGGATCTGGCTGATGTCGTCTGATGGCCGCGACACCTGGTGCTCGACCAGCGAGCGGCCCTCGAGGACGGCGATCTGGGTCACCCCGCCCGTCATGCTCACCGCCATCGAGTAGCGGCCGACGGCCCGGCCCTTGCGGCGCCGACCCCGGCGCCGTTTCAGCGACTTCTCGTCCAGTTCGAGGGCGTCCTCGTCGTCGGTCATGAGGGCCTCGACGGGCGTCACGGCCTCGCGCCCACCGCCTCGGTTCCCACCGCCCTGGTTGCGGTTGCCGCCACCACCACGGCCACCACCGCGGTTGCCGCCCTGACCGCCGCCACCGTTCTGGTCGTCGCCACCGCCGCCACTCCCGCGGCCCCGACCACCCCGGCGGCGTCGCCGGCGGGCGCTGGACGAGGTGCCCTCACCGGGGCGCCCCTCACCACCGCCACCGCCGGGCGCGTCGTCGCCACCGTCCTCGGACGGGGGCGCCGGGCGGGTGTCGCCGATCTGGGGCTTGCGGACCGTGGCCCGGTCGGCGGCTGCGGCCGACGGGCGGTTCTCGGAGATCCGGTCGGGGAGCTCGTCAGGGAGCCGGCTGGTGTCGCCCCGGCTCTCGTCTCGATCTCGGGTCCCGTCCGCATCGCGGTCGTCGGGCATGTGAAACGTCCCTTCTCATGACGCGCGCACCTCGGCGCGCGACGACGGGACGACCAGTGGCACAGGTTCTCGCCAGGCGTCCTCGTCGATGATCCATTGGTTCTTGCGGCACGCCCGCAGCACCCGCCACGAGGGGTCGAGGACCTCGACCAGTTCCTCGGGGCGGAACGACGCCGGACGGGTGGCCAGTACTGCGGTGAGGACGACGGCCCGATCGGCCGGGTCCTCCTCCACGGACAACTCGTTGATGGCCGGGCGCAGGTCGACGACCTGTGCCTTGCCCTTGCGCTCCCGCTCGATGGGGAGCTCGTCGGCGGCCAGGGTCGCCACGATGGCGGCCTCGACCTGGGTCCAAGGTGGGACCGCCGAGGTCGGCGGTCCAGGTGCAGGCGACGACGGCCTCCTGCAGGGAGGGGGTGCCCGGGGGGATCACCTCGGCGACCGGGACGGTGATGCCGTCCGGGAGCACCTCGGTGAGGCGGGCACAGAGGATGGAGAGAGCCTCGGTGGGCTCGTGGTCCAGGCGGATGTCGACGTACTCGCCGTCGGAGGCGTGGCCGGTCGGCAGCGCGAGGCCGAACGCCACCCGGGGCCGGGGCGAGAATCCCTCGCTGTAGACCACGCCGAGGCCGGCCCGGCGCAGGGCCCGCTCCCACAGGCGGGCCACGTCGCGGTGGCTGGTGAAGCGGACCTTGCCGTGCTTGGTGAACCGGAAGCGCACGGTGGGACCCGGGACCTCGGCGAACGCCGGGCCCTTCTCCCGTGCGACCGGCTCGTCGGTCACCTCAGGGGCGTCGGCGTCGGTCACGACCCCACCCCCACGGGCTTGGCGCCGAGGGTGACCGGCGTGGCGCTGTTCCACTCGAGGCCCTGGCCGGTGCCCTGGCTGCCGCCGGCGGGCGGCTTGGCCGAGGCCACGATGTGCTCGATGCCGTAGCCGGTGCAGGCCCCGCAGTCATAACAGGGCGTCCAGCGGCAGTCCTCGAGGCCGACCTCGTCCAGGGCGTCACGCCAGTCCTGCCAGAGGAAGTCCTTGTGGAGGCCGGCGGAGAGGTGGTCCCAGGCGAAGACCTCGTCCTCGTGGCGGTGCCGGTGCACGTACCAGTCCAGGTCCAGGCCGTGCTTGGCCATGGCGTCGGTCCAGCGACGCATGTCGAAGTGCTCGGACCACTCCTGGAAGGTGCCTCCGGCCCGCCAGACGTCCTCGATGACCGGGCCCAGGCGGCGGTCGCCGCGGGACATCAGGCCCTCGATGAGGCTGGCCGTCGGGTCGTGCCACTTGAGCTGGACGCCGCGATCCCGCTTGAGGTCGTCCCGTAGGAGGCCGACCTTGCGCCGCAGTTCGACATCGGTGTTCTGGCCGAACCACTGGAACGGGGTGAACGGCTTGGGCACGAAGCCGCCGACCGAGACGGTCATGGACGGCTTGTTGGTGTGGGTCTGGCCCAGCTCGACGCAGTTGCGGGCCAGACGGGCGATGCCGAGGGTGTCCTCGTCGGTCTCGGTGGGCAGGCCGGTCAGGAAGTAGAGCTTCATGCGCCGCCAGCCCTGGGAGTAGGCGGACTCGACGGCGCCGTAGAGGTCGTCCTCGCTGATGAGCTTGTTGATGACCTGACGCATGCGCCAGGTGCCGGCCTCGGGGGCGAAGGTCAGTCCGGTGCGGCGGGCTCGCTGGATCTCCGCCGCGATGCCCACGGTGAAGGCGTCGACCCGCAGGCTGGGCAGCGACACCGACACCCGGCCACAGCCCGGGGCGTCGTCGTCCATGGCCGCCTTCACCGACTCCTGGATGCCGCTGTAGTCGGCGGTGGACAGGGAGGTGAGGGCGACCTCGTCGTAGCCCGTGCGCTGGAGGCCGGACTGGATCATCGGTGCGGACCTGGTCAGCCGGGCGCTCCCGCACCGGTCGGGTGATCATCCCCGCCTGGCAGAAGCGGCAGCCCCGGGTGCAGCCCCGGAAGACCTCGACGTTGAGGCGGTCGTGGACCACCTCGGTGAGCGGGACGAGCTGGTGCTTCGGGTAGGGCCACTCGGCCAGGTCGGCCACGGTGCGCTTCTCGACCAGCGCCGGGATGCCCGCCTCGGTCGGCTCGATGGCGACCAGGTCGGCGCCGTCGTAGACCGGCGCGTAGAACATCGGCACGTAGACGCCGGTGACATTGGCCAGGGCCCGCAGGCAGTCCCGGCGGGAGGCCTCGGTACGGCGGCCGGCCTTCCACTCGCCGATGACCTCGGTGATCTCGCCCACCACCTCCTCGCCGTCGCCGAGGACGAAGGCGTCGACGAAGTCGGCGAGGGGCTCGGGGTTGTACGCGCAGTGGCCACCGGCGATGACGATCGGGTGCTCACCGGTGCGTTCAGCGGAGCGCACCGGGGCGCCGGCCAGGTCCACGCAGTTGAGGACGTTGGTGTAGACGAGCTCGGCGGAGAGGTTGAAGGCCAGGACGTCGAAGTCGGTGGCCGGGCGGTGGTTGTCCACCGAGAACAGGGGCAGGCCGGTGGCCCGCATCCGGGCCTCGAGGTCGGTCCACGGCGCATAGGACCGCTCGGCGACCGCGTCGGGGCGCTCGTTGAGGATCTCGTAGAGGATCTGGAGTCCCTGGTTGGGCAACCCGACCTCGTAGGCGTCCGGGTAGAGCAGCAGCCAGGCCACGCGGTCGGGGCCGTGCTCGGGGGTGATCGCCCCCAATTCGCCCCCGATGTACCGGGCCGGCTTCTGGACCTCGCCCAGGAGCGGCTCCAGCTCGGGCCAGATGGTCATGATCAGTCGGAGTCTACCGGGCAGGGGCCGTGGGTCGGGGTTATCCCCTCGCCCGCCCCCCTCTCAGCCGAAGCGGTGGATGTGGACGTTGAGGACGAGACCGATGGCGGCGAAGACGGCGAGGATGGACGAGCCGCCGTAGGACATCAGCGGCAGCGGGATGCCGGTCACCGGCATGATCCCCATGGTCATCCCCACGTTCTCGAAGATCTGGAACAGGAGCATCGCCAGCACCCCGACGCAGACGAGCATGCCGAACTCGTCCCGGGCCAACTGGGCCGTGCGCCAGATCCGCCAGACGATCACCGCCGAACAGGCTCAACAGGGCGGCACCGCCGAGGAAGCCGAGCTCCTCGCCGACCACGGTGAAGATGAAGTCGGTGTGCTGCTCGGGGACGAAGCCCAGGCCGGTCTGGGTGCCGTCGAAGAGGCCCTGGCCCGAGAGCCGACCGGCACTGATCGCGGTCTGGGACTGGGCCTGGTTGTAGCCACTGCCGTCGGCGTCGCTGTCCGGGGCGGCGAAGTTGGTGAGCCGGTCCTGCTGGTAGTCGGCCAGCACGTTGCTGTTGAGGATGCCCACCGTCACCACGATGCCGAGGAGCAGGAGCACGGCGAAGTGCCGGGGCCGGGCCCCGGCGATGAACACGACGGCCAGGGTGACCACGCCGAAGACCAGCACGGTCCCGAGGTCGGGCTGGAGCATGATCAGGGCCATGGGCACCGCGGCGATGCCGAGGATGGTGGCCAGGCGGCGACCATCGATCTCCTGCTGTTCGAGGGTCAAGAACGCGGCCAGGCCGACGATGAGGGCCAGCTTGGCCAACTCGGCGGGCTGCAGCTGGAAGCCGGCGAGCTCGTACCAGGCCTGGATGCCCTTGTTCTCCGCGCCCAGGGGGGTGAGCACCCCGAACAGCAGGATGAGGGCGACCCCGGCGATGGGGATCGCCCAGTCCCGGAGGCGCCGGTAGTCGAAGGCGGCGACACCGGCCATGAGGGCGATGCCGAGGAGGACGAAGGTCCCCTGCCGCTGGAGGAAGAAGGTCGTCGGCGCCTCCTCGGTCCCCTTCGTGGCGCTGTAGACCATGACCACGCCCAGGGCGGCGACCGCCAGGGTGGCGCCCACCAGGATGAAGTCGACGTGCTGGAGGGCGTCGGGCAGGGTCGTCACCCGGCTCGCCGTCGAGCGGTTGTTGGGCCGGGCGAGACCGCCGCGGGCGATGGAGGGGGCGGTCATCCGTCGGTGCCTTCGCTCGTCGGGTCGTCCTCGGGCTCGGTCGCCTCGGTCGAGCCGGCAGGCAGCGGCGTGGCCTGGCGGGAATCGACCATCGGCAACATGGTGGGGTCCGACAGCCCGTCGAACACCGCCCGGGCCACCGGCGCCGCCACCGTCCCGCCGAACTGGGCGACGTCCTCGACCACGACCGAGACCACGTACTCGGGGGCCCGGCCGGGCAGGACCGGGCCGAAGGCGACGAAGAGGGCGAAGTCACCCTTGCCCGAGACCTGGGCCGTGCCCGTCTTGCCCACGATCGGGAAGCCGCCGAGGTCGAAGCCCTCGAAGGCCTCCGAGGCGGTACCCCCGCCCTGAGGCACCCCGAGGAGGCCGGCCACCATCGGGTCCCGCCACTCGTCGGGCAGCTCGACGGAGCCGACCTGGGAGGGCGTCACCGCACAGATCTCGCCGACGTTGTCGGCACAGGGCGTCGAGCCGTCCCGCACCCAGGTGTCCTCAGCCGGGTCCGGCTCCCAGGCCTCGGCGCCGACGTGGGGGCGGAAGAGGGTCCCGCCGTTGGCGAGGGCGGCGTAGGCGTTGGTCAGCTGCATGGGGGTGACCCCGAGGTCGCCCTGGCCGATCGACATGTTGATGGTGTTGCCCGTCGTCCAGTCGCCGTAGGGGAAGTCCTCGGGGTAGTCCTCGTGGAGCTGGGCGACCTGGGCGGGGGTGAAGGCGAAGCCCTCTCGCTCCGAGGCCAGGTCGATCCCGGTCCTCTCGGTGAACCCGAACTCGGTGGCGGTCTGCTGGAGGTAGTCGTCCCCCAGGCGCTCGTTGTCGGCCCAGAGGTTGTCGCCGATCCGGTAGTAGTACCAGTCACTGGAGAGGGTCAGCGAGGACTGCAGGTTGACGCTCGCCGGCACCGATGGCGTCGGCGTTCTGGAAGAAGCAGGACTCGTCGCCGCCGCAGCCGCTCACCTCGTAGATGCCGTCGTCGTAGAAGGTGTCGCCGGGGCTGACGAGGCCGGCCCGCAGCCCGGCCAGCGCCGTCACCGGCTTGAACGTCGAGCCCGGGGCGTACTCGCCGGAGATCGCCCGGTTGAGCAGGGCGTTGCCCGCTTCCGGATCCGTCAGCTCCTCGAACTCGTCCTGGCTGATGCCGTTGGCCAGGGCATCGGGGTCGTAGGTCGGGTAGCTGGCCATCGCGATGATGGCGCCCGTGCGGGGGTCCTCAACGATGCCCGAGGCCCCCGGGGCGTCATTGGCCTCGGCGGTGGCGGTGAGCTGGTTCTCCAACAGGACCTGCACCTGGAGGTCGAGGCTGAGCACCAGGTCCATGCCCGGCTCGGGCGCCACATAGCTGACCTGCTGGACGACGTTGCCCGAGGCGTCGACCTCGAGGACCCGCTCGCCCGGGGTGCCCCGCAGCCAGCGTTCATAGGTCGACTCCACTCCGGACCGGCCGATCTCGTCGGTCAGGTCGTAGGGCTTCGCCGGGTCCTGGACCTCGTCGATCTCCTCCTGGCCGGTGATCGGGCCCACGTAGCCGAGCACGTGGGCGGCCACGGTGCCGTGGGGGTACTCCCGCACGGCAATCCGGTCCACGTCGACACCGGGGTACTGGATCTGGTTCTCGGCCAGCAGGATCTCGAGGTCCTCGGGCACCTCGGAGGCGATCGGGGTGGGCACGAAGGCGCCGATGAAGTTCTCCTCCAGGGCGGCACGGACGATCCCGACCGTCCACTGCCCCGCCGCGACCTCTGCGGCCAGGTCCCGGTCCTCTTCCTCGCCGGCGATCTCCCCCGCCTTCTCCAGGACGTCAGGGTCGACGGGCACCTCGTAGAGGGCGAGGATGTCGGCCAACCGTCCGTAGACCTCGTTGCGGGCGTCCTCGTCGTACTCGACGGCCTCGTCCAGGACCCGGGTGTCCACCCGGACCTGTCGGACCTGGCGGTTGTCGACCAGGACCTGCTGGTCGCGATCGAAGATGCGGCCCCGCGGTGCCTGGATGTGGATGGTGCGGAGCCGGTTGGACTCCGACGCCGAGACGGCGGCCTCGCCCTCGACCGCGGTGAGGAACCACAGGCGGGCCGTCAGGGCCCCGATGAGCGACAGGGCCACGATGGCCAGCGCGGACAGGCGCATGCCCGTCGAGACGGGGTTGGTCGGGGAGGGGCTCATGGGTTGGCGGTCATCGTCGGAATCCGGTGCTCACTGATCGGCGCCGCCCGCGCCCGGGAGCGAAACTGCCACGGCGCTGCGGTCGGGACGGGAGCCGCAGGCCGAGCGGCTCTCCCTCGGTCCAGGACAGGATACGTAACACGGGCAGCACAAGGAGCGCGGCCGTCAGCCCGACCACGAAAGCGATCTTCAGGGTCTGGGTGCTGAGCCATTCGTGGTAGCCGAGCACCACCCCGACCGAGGCGTAGAACAGCACCGAGGCGGCGGCGGCCAGACCGGCACCGGGGATCGGGGCCCACCAGGTCGGACCGACCACCGAGCGCTGGGCGCTGCCCACGAAGTACCCCGCCAGGCAGTAGGTCAGGGCCGACAGGCCGAAGGGCCCGGCCACGACCAGGTCCCAGAGGATCCCGGCGACGAAGCCGACCCGGGCGCCCCGCTCGGGCCCCCCGGTGAGGCCGGCGGCCAGGGCGACCAGCAGCAGCAGGTCGACCTGCACCCCGGCGATCGTCACCCAGGGCGCCACCACGACCTGGAGCAGGAGGGCCATGGCCAGGACCAGCCCGGTGCGGAGCGCCGTGGTGGTCACCCGCCCTCCGGCGCGCTCGCCGTGGTCGGCGTGAACAGGACGACGGCCACCTGGGTGAGCCGACCGAGGTCGGCGTAGGGCTCGAGGAAGACCTCCTGCTCGAGGGGGTTGGCCGCCCCCCGGACCTGGACGGCCCGGCCCACGGGGATGTCGGGCGGAAAGTTGCTGCCCTGCTTGCCGGCGGTCACGAACACGTCGCCCTCGGCCACTTCGGTGCCGGCCTCGAAGGCGTCCTCGACCAACAGCGGCTGACCCGCGCCCTGGCCGTGGGCCACCGCGGCGTCGCCGCTCTCGGAGTGCTCGACGCCGACGTTCACCGAGCTGTCGGTGATCAGCCGGATGCGGGCGCTGGTGAAGGTGACCGACTCGACCACGCCGACCAGCCCGGCCCGGGTCCGTACCGGCATGTCGACCTCGATGCCCTCGTCGGCCCCCTTGTCGATCTCGATGCTGGGGTCGAAGTTCCCGACGCTCTCGCTGATGACGTTGGCCGCCACCACCTCGACGTCCTCGGGGAGGTCGAGGCCCAGTTGCTCCTGGAGGCGGCGCAGCTCGGCTTCGGCGTTGGCCGCGGCGGCCTCGGCACCCTCGAGCTCGGCGACCCGGTCGCGCAGGCGCTCGACCTCGGCGCTGTCGTCACGGCCGAAGAGGCCGTCCCCAATGGCCCGCACCGGGCTGAAGACCCCGCTCACGGTGTCGCGGACGACGTCGATGGGCCCGATCCCGAGCAGGTCGACGGCCAGGACGGTGACGGAGACCACCACGAGCACGGCCAGCGTGAAGCGGGACTGGCCCTGACCTCGGGACAACACGACGGAGGAGAACCGCTACAGGCGGTTCGACGAGAAGAGGACCCCCTTGAGTGCCTCGAACTCCTCGAGCGACTGGCCCGACCCCAGGGCCACGGCGAACAGCGGGTTCTCGGCCACCCGCACGGGCATGCCGGTCTCGTGGGCGAGCCGTTGGGGGAAGCCGTTGAGCAGGGCGCCGCCCCCGGCCAGCATGATCCCCTTCTCCATGACGTCGGCCGCGAGCTCCGGCGGGGTCTTGTCCAGCGTGGACTTCACGGCGTCGATGATGGAGGACACCGGCTCCTCGAGACCCTCCCGCAGGTCGGCGGTGGAGACGGTGACCGTCTTGGGCAGCCCGCTCACCAGGTCACGGCCCCGGATCTCGGCCTCGAGCTCCTCCTTGAGGGGCCAGGCCGACCCGAGGGCGATCTTGACCTCCTCACAGGTGCGCTCGCCGATGACCAGGCTGTACTCCTTCTTCATGTAGGCCCCGATGGCCTCGTCCAGCTCGTCACCGCCGACCCGGGAGGAGTGGGCGGCCACGATGCCGCCGAGGGAGATGACGGCGACCTCGGTGGTGCCACCGCCGATGTCCACGATCATGTTGCCGGTGGGGTCCTGGACCGGCAGTCCGGCGCCGATGGCGGCGGCCATGGGCTCCTCGATGATGTAGGCGGGCTTGCGGGCGCCGGCGAACTCGGCGGCCTCCTGCACGGCCCGCTGCTCGACACCGGTGATGCCCGAGGGCACGCAGATCACCATGCGGGGCTTCACCCACCGGCGCTGGTGCACCTTGTGGATGAAGTAGCGGAGCATCTTCTCGCAGATGTCGAAGTCGGCGATGACGCCGTCGGCCAACGGGCGGATGGCCTGGATGTGGGCCGGGGTGCGGCCGATCATCCGCTTGGCCTCCATGCCGACGGCCAAGGGCCGGCCGGTCTTGGTGTTGATGGCCACCACCGAGGGCTCGTTGAGCACGATGCCCCGCCCGCGGACGTACACGAGGGTGTTCGCCGTGCCCAGGTCGACGGCCATGTCCCGCCCCATGATCTGGGTCAACATGCTGTCGGACATCAGGGTCCTTACGGGGTCGCTGCCAGTCAGCGAAGCGCCGGCTGCCCTGAGCCTAGGTCACGAGACCAGGCTTGATCGAACATCCCCACTCCACTCGCCGAACGAGATTGTAACCATTCTGCAACGTGCGGTCGAACACGCTCGGAGGTCGCAGTTGTCACACGGGCCGCCGCACCGGCTACAGGTCGGGGAACCAGATGCCGATCTCCCGTTCCGCCGACTCGGCGGAGTCCGATCCGTGGACCAGGTTCTCGGTGAAGGACGCCGAGAGGTCGCCACGGATCGTGCCGGGGGCGGCCTCGGCGGAGTTGGTGGCGCCGATCATCGTGCGGGCGACCTGCCAGGTGTCCTCGGGGCCCTCGACCACGAAGACGAGCGCCGGGGAGCGGGTGATGAACTCGATCAGCTCGCCGTAGAAGCCCTTGCCCTCGTGCTCGGCGTAGTGCTTGGCCGCGGTCTCGGTGTCGACCGACCGCAGCTCGGCGGCGACCAGCTTGAGGCCCTTGGCCTCGAAGCGGGCGATGATCTGGCCGGCGAGGCCGCGCTCCACGGCGTCGGGCTTGGCAATGACGAGTGTCCGGTTCATGAGGCCCGGGAGGGTAACGGCGGACCGGTCGGTCGCGGGCGATCTACCGTCTCGGCATGCGCCTGGAGAACGAGATCGACATCGCCGCACCCGGCGAGACCGTGTGGGCCTTGACCCTCGACGTCGAGCGGTGGCCCGACCTCACGCCGACCATGACCGAGATCACCCGGCTCGACGACGGGCCCCTCGCCGTCGGTAGCCAGGCCCGGGTCAAGCAGCCCGCCCAGCGGGCCCGGGTGTGGACCGTCACCCGGCTCGAGCCGAACCACTACGAGTGGGACGCCGCGATGGGCCCGATCCGCATGCGGGGCGGCCACCACATCACGCCCACCGACACCGGCTGCACGAACCGGCTGACCCTCGATCTGGAGGGCTTCGGCAGCGGTCTGTTCGGCCTCGTCGCCAAGCGCACCCTCGCCAAGGCCCTCCAAACCGAGAACGAAGGCTTCAAGGCCGCCGCCGAGTCCGCCTGAATGTCCGTTCTGGGGGCTGCAACGCGCGCCCTGGCGCGCACTGGAGCCCCCAGAACGGATCAGGGTGGAGGGGTGAGGGCGGCTCTCGCGGCGCCGACGACGTAGAGGCTGCCGGTGACGATGATGCGGTCCTCGCTGGTGGCGATGGCCCGGGCCCGACCGAGGGCCTCGACCACGTCGGGGACGACTTCGACCTCGATGCCGGCGCGGGCCACGGCCTCGGCCACCTCGACCGCAGGCAGGGCCCGGGGCGAGGGGGGGTTGGTGCAGAGGACGACGTCGAAGGGGCCGAGCTCCAAGGCCTCGACCATGGCATCGGGGTCCCGGCCGGCGAGCATCCCGAGGACCACCACCGTGCTGGGGACATCGGCGAAGTCGTCGTGCAGCGTGGTCGTGAGCGCGGTCATGCCGTCGGGGTTGTGGGCCCCGTCCAGGACGAGCAGCGGCTCCCGGCCCATGATCTCGAAGCGACCCGGGATCTTCAGGTCGGCCAGGGCCTCCCCGACCACCGTCTCGTCGAGGGGCCGGTCGAAGAACGCCTCCGCCGCAGCGACCGCCAGCGCCAGGTTGTCGCCCTGGTGGGCGCCGTGCACCGGCAGGTACACCTCATCGAGCCGAGCACCGGGTGTGCGCACGTCGAGGACCCGGCCCCCGACCGCGACACGACCGTTCTCCGCGGCGAAGTCCCGATCCCGCAGCCAGGTCCGGTCGGGACCCTCGGCCTCGAAGAGCGGGCGCAGCGCCGGATCGGTCTCGCCCAGCACCAGGGTCGAGCCCGGCTTGACGATGCCCGCCTTCTCCCCCACGATGGCCGCCCGCCACCCTTCGGCGCCGTCGGTGTGGTCCCGGCCGACGTTGGTGACCACGGCGACGAGGCCGTCGGCCACATTGGTGGCGTCGTAACGGCCGAGCAGGCCGACCTCGACCACGGCCACGTCGACGGCCTGCTGGGCGAACCACGAGAACCCTGCGGCAGTCACCAGCTCGAACCAGGTCGGCTCGCCCTCGACCAGGGACTCGAGGGTGGCCAGCTCGTCGAGCACCTCGGTGAGGTCCTCGTCGGGGATCGGGCGACCGTCCCAGACCAGGCGCTCGTTCAGCACCTCGAGGTGGGGACTGGTGTAGAGGCCGACCGACAGGCCGTGGCCCCGCAGGATCGCCTCCAGCATCCGGGCGGTGGAGCCCTTGCCGTTGGTCCCGGTCAGGTGGATCACCGGGTAGGCCGTCTGGGGGTCGCCCAGGACGCCGACGAGGGAACGCATGCGGTCCAACGACAGGTCGTCGACCACGCCGGCGGTGACGTTGCCCGCCTCCAGGTTCAGGTGGCCGTCCAGCCACCGCCGCGCTTCGGCCAGGTTCATCACACTCGCCTGCCTTCGCTGCGCTCAGGAACGCCGGCGCCGCCGATCCCGAGAGGGAGCGCGGGCTGCTCCGGCTGGCGCCTGCGCAGCGTCACTACCCCGCGCGGCGGCGAGCGGCCTCGGCCAGTTCCAGGGCCACCTCGGCGGCCTGCTCGACCACGGGGAGGGCGACCTCGACGGCGTGCTCCACCTTGGGCCGGGTCACCCCGTAGGCGTGCTCCACCTTGGGCCGGGTCACCCCGTAGGCGTGCTCGAGGCGGGGCCGGGTCACCTCGATGGCGTGCTCGGCGGTCTCGACCGCGCCGGACCAGGCGTCCTTGGCCACCTCGGCGTACGCGGCCACGCCCGTGGCCTTGGCCGTGGCCGTCCGGTCCAGCACCCAGCCGACCAGCGCGCCGACGAGAGCCCCTTGGGCGCCGCCCTTGACGGCCTGCAGGGCGACGACCTGCGGCGGGTCGTCCTCGGCCCGGACGGTCTGGGCGACGGCCACGAGAGCCCCGACGGCGCCCCCGATGAGGGCGCCTCGGGCCGCGCGGTTCACGATGCGGCGCGGCGGGGTCGGGCGGGCCGCGGCGAGCTGTCCGAGCGCGGCACGAGGGTGGGCACGGCGCTCTCCTGGACCACTTGGCGGTCGATCACACACTTGGACACGTCGCCTCGGCTGGGGAGCTCGAACATGACCTCGTTCAGCACCTCCTCGAGGATGGCCCGCAGGCCCCGGGCGCCGGTGCCCCGCAGGAGGGCCAGCTCGGCGATGGCCTCCAGCGCGTCGTCCTTGAACTCCAGCTCGACGTCCTCGAACTCGAAGAGGCGCATGTACTGGCGGGTCAGGGCGTTCTTGGGCTCGACCAGGATCTCGATGAGCGCTTCGGCGTCGAGGTTGGAGACCGCGCCGACCACGGGCAGGCGGCCGACGAACTCGGGGATGAGGCCGAACTTGAGGAAGTCCTCGGGCAGGACGTCGCCGTAGATGGAGCCGAGGTCCTTCTGCTCGATCCCCCGGATGTCGGCGCCGAAGCCGACGCCCTTGCGCCCGACCCGGGACTCGATGATCTTCTCGAGGCCGGCGAAGGCCCCACCGCAGATGAACAGGATGTTCGTGGTGTCGATCTGGATGAACTCCTGGTGGGGGTGCTTGCGCCCGCCCTGGGGCGGCACCGAGGCCGTGGTCCCCTCCAGGATCTTGAGCAGGGCCTGCTGCACGCCCTCGCCGGAGACATCACGGGTGATCGAGGGGTTCTCGCTCTTGCGGGCGATCTTGTCGATCTCGTCGATGTAGATGATCCCGGTCTCGGCCTTCTTGACGTCGTAGTCGGCGGCCTGGATCAGCTTGAGCAGGATGTTCTCGACGTCCTCCCCGACGTAGCCCGCCTCGGTGAGGGCCGTGGCATCGGCGATGGCGAAGGGGACGTTCAGCATGCGGGCCAGGGTCTGGGCCAGCAGGGTCTTGCCACAGCCCGTGGGACCGATCAGCAGGATGTTGGACTTGGCCAGCTCGACCTCGCCGTCGCCGCCCATCTGCATCCGCTTGTAGTGGTTGTAGACCGCCACCGAGAGGATCTTCTTGGCGTGGCTCTGACCGACGATGTAGTCGTTCAGGAACTCGAAGATCTCGCGGGGCTTGGGCAGCTCGTCGAAGCTGACGTCGGAGGTCTCAGCCAGCTCCTCCTCGATGATCTCGTTGCACAGGTCGATGCACTCGTCGCAGATGTAGACCCCTGGTCCCGCGATGAGCTTCTTGACCTGCTTCTGTGACTTGCCGCAGAAGGAGCACTTGAGCAGCTCCCCCCCGTCTCCGAACTTGGCCACCTCGCTGGTCCCCCTGTCGGTGTCGGACTGTCGGCTTCAGGAGCTGACGGCTGCGATCGGGCCGCTGTTGTCAGTCAACGAACGGACGTCGATCACCTCGTCGATGATGCCGTACTCGCTGGGCCTCCGCGGCGGTCATCACGAAATCCCGGTCCGTGTCGTCGTGCAGACGCTCGATCGGCTGACCGGTGTGGTGGGCCAGGATCTCCTCCAGGAGCTCCCGCAACCGCAGGATCTCCTTGGCCGCCAGCTCGATGTCGGTGGCCTGGCCCTGGGCCCCGGCGTAGGGCTGGTGGAGCAGGATCCGGGAGTGCGGGAGGGCCAGGCGCTTGCCCGGCGCACCGGCCGCCAGCAGGACGGCGGCGGCGGAGGCCGCCTGGCCGAAGCAGATCGTGGCGATGTCCGGCTTGATGTACTGCATCGTGTCGTAGATCGCGAACAGCGCGGTGATGTCGCCACCGGGGCTGTTGATGTAGATGTTGATGTCCTTGTCCGGGTTCTCGGACTCGAGGTGCAGGAGCTGGGCGCACACCAGGTTGGCGATCGTGTCGTCGATCGGGGTGCCCAGGAAGATGATGTTCTCCTTGAGCAGGCGGGAGTAGAGGTCATAGGCCCGCTCGCCCCGGTTGCTCTGCTCGACCACGGTGGGGACGAGGTAGTTGCGCACCGGTTCCATCAACCCTGCTCCTCTTCGTTCTCGTCGGCTTCGGTCTCGTCTTCGGTCTCGTCGTCCTCGTCGACGACGGACTCCTCGATCTCAGGCGCTTCGAGGTCGGCCCGATCGATCGGCGTGCCGTCCTCGTCGATGATCTGGACGTTCTCGACGAGCCAGTCCAGGGCCTTGCGCTTGCGCAGGTCCGAGCGTACCGCCGGGATCTGGTCGCCCTCCTCGAGCGCAAGGCGCACCTCGGCGGGGGTCTGGTCGACCCGCTGGGCCAGCTTCTCCAGCTCCTCGTCGAGGTCCTCGTCGGTCACCTCGAGGGCCTCGGCCTCGGCCACGGCCCGCAGGGCGAGGTCGACCTTGCTGGCCATGACCGCGGCTTCCCGCAGCTCGGCGACCATCGCCTCCTGGTCCTGGCCGGTGGCGGCCATGTAGGCCTCGAAGTCCATCCCCTGGGCCTGCAGGCGCATGGCCAGGTCCTGGAGCCGGTGGTCCATCTCGGCGTTGACCATGGCCTCCGGGACGTCGTCGTCGGCGACGAGCTCGCCGGCGCTCTGGGCGGCGGCGTTGCGCAGGCCCATCTGGGCCATGATGACCCGGGTCATCGCGGCCCGCTTGCGCAGGTCCTCCCGCAGCTCCTCGACGGTGTCGAACTCGGAGGCCTCGTTGGCCCACTCGTCGTCGACCTCGGGGAGCACCTTCTCCTTGATCTCCTTGACCAGGATGCGCAGGCGCAGGGTGGCCTCGCTGTCGGGGTCGGGGTGCTCGGCGTCGAACTCGAGGATGTCGCCGACCTTGGCCCCGCGGAGCTGGTCGTCGATCTCGGCCACGACGGCGCCGGCGCCGACCTCGTAGAGGTAGTCGTCGGCGGTGAGGCCGGAGACCGGCTCGTCGTCCTCCCACCCCGCGATGTCGATGGTGACGTTGTCCCCGTCGGTCGCGGGGCGGTCGACGACCTCGAGCTCGGCGAAGTTCTGCCGGAGCCGGTCGACCTGGGCGTCGACCTCCTCGTCGCTCACCAGCGGCGAGGGGATGGTGACGGTCAGCTCGTCGTGACCGGTGATGGCGATCTCGGGTCGGATCTCCACCACGGCGTCGAAGACGACCGGACCGTCGGCCTCGCCGGCGGTGATGTCGATCTCCGGCGGGGCGATGACGTCGACGTCGTTCTCCCGCACCGCCTGCGCGTAGTACTCGGGCAGCGCGTGGCGCAGCGCCTCCTCGCGGGCGTACCCGGTGCCCAGTTGAGCCTCCAGGATCCGGCGGGGTGCCTTGCCGGGGCGGAACCCCGGGATGCGCACCTCACGGGCGATGCGCCGGAAGGCATCGTCCACTGCGGACTCGAACTCGGTCTCGTCGACCTCGACCGAGACCTTGACCTTGTTGCCCTCGAGGGTCTCGACCGTGGCCTTCATGAGCGCCGGAGTGTACCGGCGGGCCTCGGACGCCCACGGGGACCATCGGCCCGCTTCAGGAGCCCCGGGGGCCGTCACTAGGCTCCCCGCCCGGCCATGGTCTTCAACTCGCTGCAGTACCTCGTCTTCTTCCCGCTGGTCTTCGTCATCTACTGGCAGCTGAAGCGCCGCGGCCAGAACATCCTCCTGCTCGCCGCATCGTGGTTCTTCTACGCCATGTGGGACTGGCGCTTCCTCGGCCTGATGTTGCTGACCACCGGCGTCGACTTCGCCGTCGGCCGCTACCTGGCGATGGAGGAGGACGACCGGAAGCGCAAGCTGGCCTTCGGCCTGAGCCTGGGCCTGAACCTGGCCGTGCTCGGGTTCTTCAAGTACTTCGACTTCTTCATCGGCTCTGCCGCGGACCTGCTCCGGGCCGTCGGCCTCGACGCCAGTGAGCCGACCCTGCGGATCCTGCTGCCGGTCGGGATCAGCTTCTACACGTTCCACGGGATCAGCTACACGTTCGACGTCTATCGACGCGACATCCAGCCCGCGAAGGACCTGCTCGACTTCGCGGTGTTCGTGGCCTTCTTCCCCCAGTTGGTCGCCGGCCCGATCGGGCGGGCCCACATCCAGCTCCCCCAGTTCGAGAACGACCGGTCGCCGCTGCGGGCCGACCAGGTGAAGTCCGGCCTCGCCCTGATCCTGCTCGGCCTGTTCAAGAAGGTGGCGATCGCCGACGCCCTCGCGCCCTTCGTCGACGAGACGTTCACGAACGCGGCGTCGTCCTCCTGGCTCGTGCTGTTGGCCGGGGCGTACGCGTTCGCCCTGCAGATCTACGGCGACTTCGCCGGCTACTCCGACGTGGCCCGGGGCTCGTCCCGCCTGCTGGGCATCGAGCTGCCCCTCAACTTCGAACAGCCCTACCTGTCCCGGAACATCACCGTGTTCTGGCGGACCTGGCACATCTCGCTGTCCAACTGGCTCCGGGACTACCTCTACATCCCCCTCGGCGGCAACCGCAGCGGGACCAGCAAGACCTACCGCAACCTCATGCTGACGATGGTCCTCGGCGGCCTCTGGCACGGGGCGGCCTGGACCTTCGTGGCCTGGGGGACGCTGCACGGCCTCTACCTGTGCGCGCACCGGGCGTTCACCGAACGGCCGGGTGGTGCGGGCGCCGCCCACAACAAGGTCGGCCGGTTCACCGGGTCCGACGTGTTGCCGGCCATCGGGACCTTCCAACTCGTGGTCTTCGCCTGGATCTTCTTCCGGGCCGCCAGCTTCAGCCAGGCCTTCGAGGTGATCACCGGGATCCTCACGCTGCAGGGCGGCACGACCGATGCCGGCGCGGTGTTCCTCGTCGCCCTCCTCGGCGCGGTGACCATCGCCATCGACATCGCCCAGCGCAACAGCGGGACCCACACCCCGATGCTGGAGCTGACCCCGGTGCTGCAGGGGGCGCTCTACGGCGTGTTCGTGGTGGCCATCGTCCTGTTCTCGGGGGGCGAGACCGTCCCCTTCATCTACTTCCAGTTCTGACCCGGCCGCCCCGGCCGTCCGGCGGCCTAGCCTGTCCTCGCTCGTCGGGGAGTGGCGCAGCTTGGCAGCGTGCCTGCTTTGGGAGCAGGAGGTCGGGAGTTCAAATCTCCCCTCCCCGACCACGCGGGTGTAGCTCAATGGCAGAGCTCCAGGCTTCCATCCTGGTGACGGGGGTTCGATTCCCCTCACCCGCTCGCTACGGCGATCCAGCCGATCAAGCCGGTTCGTCGTCCAGGCCGAGGTCCTTGAACTGGCGGCCGGTCGTGGCCTCGAGGGCCTCCTTCACCGATCGGTAGAACGGGCCCTCGTCGACGTCACCGTGCAGGTGGTAGCTGGCCAGCAGCTCCTGCAGGCGATCTCGGAGCTCGACGAAGACCAGCTCGATCCCCTGGTCCTCCAGCTCCTGGTGCAGCTCGGCGAGCACATCGGCCGCGGTCACGTCGATGTCGCTGATCGCCTCACACTGCAGCACCACGGTCTCGACGGGCGGGTCCGCCGCCCGCACCAGGTCCCGCACCCGTTCCTCGAAGACCCGGGCGTTGGCGAAGAAGAGCGGGGCTTCGAAGCGGTAGAGCAGCACCCCGGGCAGGGTCTGGGCGTCCGGGAAGCGCTCGATGCCGTGCCAGCCCCGCAAGCCGGGCACCCGCCCGAGCTGTTCGTCCTCGGGCCACCAGAAGCGCCGGAAGAAGAACAGGATCGAGAGGGCCACGGCGACGATCACGCCCTCGAGCACCCCCAGGAAGACCACGCCGAGCGTGGCCGCCAGCGACAGCACCAGTGAGGTGGGCCGGGCCCGGGCCAGCCGGCGCAGGGTGCGGAGGTCGACGAGGCGGAACGCCGCCACGATGACCACCGCCGCGAGCGCGCTGTTCGGCAGGTTCTTCAGCAGGCCCGGGGCGGCCACGAGCAGCAGGGCGATGGTGGCCGCGCCCACCAGGCCGACCACCTGGCTGGTCGAGCCCGACTCCTCGGCCACCGCGGTGCGGGAGCTGCTGGCCGAGACGGCGAAGCCCCGGAAGAACCCGGCGGCCACGTTGCCGAGCCCGACCGCGACGATCTCCCGATCCGGGTCGACGTGCTCCCCTCGCCGCGCCGCGAACGCGGTCGACACCGCGATCGTGTCGGCCAACGACACCAGGACGATGCCGACCGCGGCGAGGGCCAGGGGCCCGACGTCGCCGAGGTCGGTCCACGGCAGGGCGGGCCGGGGCAGGCCCTGGGGCAGCTCGCCGACCACCGGCACCCCCTTCGCCGCGAGGTCGAACAGGCTGACCACGACCGTCGCCCCCACCACGGCGATCAGCACGCCCGGGACCCGCGCCGGCAGGAAGGACGCTCCGATGAGGACGACCAGGGTCCCCAACCCGACGAGGAGGGCCTCGGCATCGGCGGTGTCCAGGCCGCGGGCGAAGGCCGACACCTCGCCCGCGAACGTGGTGGCGTCGGTCGAGAACCCGAAAAGGGTGGGGAGCTGGCCGGCGATGATCACCAGAGCGAGGCCGTTGAGGTAGCCGATCTGCACCGGCTTGGAGAGCAACGAGGCGACGAACCCGAAGCGGGCCGCGCCCAGGCCGACCTCCATCAGGCCCACGATCACGGCCAGCATCCCGGCGAGGGCGATGGCCGTCTCGGGGTCGTCGGCCGCCCCCAGCGGGATGAGCGCGGCGAAGATCAACGGCGACACCGACGAGTCCGGCCCGAGCACCAGGATCCGGGACGGCCCGACCAGGGCGTAGGCGGTGAGACAGGCGATGGTCGTGTACAGCCCGGTGACCGCCGGCAGCCCGGCGAGGGTGGCGTACGCCATGCCCTGGGGGACCAGCAGCGCCGTGAGCGCCAGCCCGGCGGGGAGGTCCTGGCGCAGGGCCGAGGGGCGGTAGCCGGGGAGGGTCGAGACCGACCGGGCCAACGTCCCGAGTCCTCGACCTCCCTCTCGGCTCACCGACCCGTTCTAGCCCGCAGCGCCCCGGCAGGATTCGAACCCGCGGCCAAGACGGTAGAAACGTCCTGCTCTGTCCACTGAGCTACGGAGGCGTCACGACGCTATCCCTGGGGCAGACGGGGTGACGTCCCCTATGCTGGCGCACTCATGGTGGCCGTAGCTCAGCTCGGTTAGAGCGCCAGGATGTGGCCCCGGAGGTCGGGGGTTCGAGTCCCCTCGGTCACCCCATACCCAAGTCCCGGGAGGTTGGCGGGCGGCATCCGTGCCGACCGCTACCCTCCCCGGGCGTCGGGCCTCTAGCTCAACGGCAGAGCAACGGCCTCTTAAGCCGCAGGTTCTGGGTTCGAATCCCAGGGGGCCCACTCTTCTGCGCCTCTCGGCGCCGCCCCTGACGGGGGCGAGGGACTTCTGGCCGGTTCGGGCGCTCGGCTGGAAAAATGGCGGACCGCCCTCTCGGAGACTCCGGCACTGGCCCGGTGTTCTGCTCCGCTCTTCTAGTCTCGGTCCGTGGCCGCCCGTCCTGTTTCCATCGTTCCTTCGGTTCTTCCCGCGGACTTCTCCCGGCTGGGCGAGGAGTGCGTCGCCTTGGAGAAGGCGGGGGTGGACCGGATCCAGTGGGACGTGATGGACGGGCAGTTCGTGCCCAACCTGACCTTCGGGCCCGATGTGATCGCCTCGGTGCGGGACCAGGTGACGGTGCCCTTCGAGGCCCACCTGATGGTCAACACCCCCGAGCTCATGCTCCAGCCCTACGTCGACGCCGGCTGTGAGCTCCTGATCATCCACGCCGAGTCCACGGTGCACCTGCACCGCACGCTGGGCGCCGTGGCCGAGGCCGGGGCTCGGGCCGCGGTGGCTCTGAACCCCTCCACCCCGATCGATGCCGTGGCCCACGTCCTCGACCTCGTGGAGATGGTGCTGATCATGACGGTCAACCCCGGCTGGGGCGGCCAGGCCTACATCGCCAGCATGGAGCCCAAGATCACCGCCCTCCGGGCCCTGATCGACGACCCAGGGCCACGACGTGGACATCGAGGTCGACGGCGGCATCGGGCCGGCCACCATCGGCGGGGCGGCCGCGGCAGGCGCCAACGTGCTGGTGGCGGGCAGTGCCCTCTACAAGGACCCCGAGGGCCTCGAGCACGCCGTGACCGAGTTGCGGGGCCTCGCCCTCGCCGCCCAGGGCTGAGCCGGATCAGCCGCCGACGGCCACCTCGACCTCGGCCACTGCGGCGGCCAGATCGGTGACCGCGTGCTCGACGGCCCCGTCGAGCCCGGCGAAGACCAACCAGCCCTCGCTCACGTCCCGGCCCGTGGCCCGCGCCAGGGCCGCGGCGTAGGCGCCGATCTGGAGCCGGTAGCGATCGGGGGCCACCACCGCGTCGGTCTTGTAGTCGACCACCACGAGTGAGCCGTCCTCGGCCTCGAAGGCCAGGTCGATGTAGCCCTCGACCAGCCGGCCGCCGATCCGGGCCATGACGGCCAGCTCCCGCCAGGGACGCGCGGCGCCGATGGCCCGCTGCACGCACCGGCGGCGGCCAGCGCCGCCCGGGCGATCCGAGCAACGTCGTCGGCCCCCCCGACCAAGCGCTCCTCGGTCGCGTGGAGCACGGCGAGGTCCTCGAGGTCGGCGAGGCCGGGGAGCGTCACCGACTGGAGGACGCTGTGGACGGCTCGCCCTCGGGCCGAGCCCCCTCCCCTCGTCCCGGCACCCGCTGCTCCTCTTCGACCGGGGGACGGCTGTCGTCGTGGCCCAAGCCGCTCGGGGCGACGACACCCGAGGCCTCGGCGCGGGCCAGGACCTCGGCCCGGGCCGCGGCCCACCTGGCCGCGGCACCGGGGGGTTCCACCGGGGCCGCCGGCGCCATGGGATCCGGGGGGTCCAGGGTGAACGCCAGCTGGGTGTCCTCCGGGACGCCGACGAGATCGCCGTTCGCGGCACAGACCTCGTAGAGGAGCGACGCGTGGTTCCGGTATCCCGGCTTGTGGTGCAGGCTCACCACGAGGTGGTCCTGGGCCCGCGTCGCGGCGACGTAGAGCAAGCGGCGCTGCTCGGCGTCCTCGAAGCGCTGGTCGCCCTCGCGTACGTCCAGGTAGCCGGCGGTCTCGAAGTAACCGTCGTCTCGGTTGCCGAACCGGATCTCGGGCCGCTCGGGGCCCCACGCCACCAACGGTGATTGGGTGTTCGGGTCAGCGTTCAGGCCGGCAAGGACGACCACGGGGAACTCGAGGCCCTTGGAGCCGTGCACGGTCATGATGCGCACGGCGTCGTCGTCGGCCTCCCGCAGCACCGTCTCGACCCGGTCGGCCCGCCCGTCGGCCTGCGCGGTCACCCAGGCCACGAACTCCGCCAGCGACGCGCCACCGGCCTCCACGAAGGCCTGGGCGGCGTCGGTCAGGAACCGGTAGCGCCGCCAGTGGTCACGGGGCCGGCGGCGGGCGAGGGTCAGCTCGACCAGCCGCCGTTCCCGGACGACCTGGGCCACGAGCTCGTTGACCGGCTTCCAGTCCCGCTCGCCGTGCAGGCGGGCCAGCTCCGCGAGCGCCCGGGCAACCGGGTGCTCCCGCAGCCCCTCGAGGATCTCGCCGTCGATTCGCCACTGCCCACCGGCCAGGCGCCAGTCGGCCAGATCGGCGTCCGAGCAGGCCAGGCCCGGGGAGCGGAGGGCCGTGATCAACGCCACCTCGTCGGCCGGATCGTCGACGGCCGCCAGCAGGGCGAGCAGCTCGCGGACCTCGTCGGTCTGGAACACCAGGGATCGGCTCTCGATGCGATACGGGATGCCCTCGGACTCCAGGGCCCGCTCGACCTGCCCCAGCGGGGTCCGGGTCGGCACGAGGATGGCGATGTCGTCGTAGCGGACCGCCGACCGCTCGGTGCGACCGACCTCCCACTCCTCGGCCCGCATGCGCCGGATCAGGCCGGCCAGCTCACGGGACTCGGCATCGCGGATGTCGCCGATCGATTGATCGGCGACGGGGCCGCCCACGACCATGACGGCGGGCTGCCGGCCTGGCGCCCGTCGGTGGGGGGCGAGCTCGACGTAGGGCGGTTGGGCATCGCCGTCGCCGGCGATGAGCTCGCCGAACACCTGGTTGACCCAGGTCAGCACGTCGGGCACCGACCGGAAGTTGGCGGTGAGACGGACGGCGTCGGCGGCGAACGCGTGCTCGGCCTGGGCGTAGAGGGCGATGTCGGCCCGCCGGAACCGGTAGATGGATTGCTTCGGGTCGCCGACGAAGAACAACTTCCCCGCCACGACCTCGACGTCCTGCCAGCGAGCCGGCACCACAGCGGGGTCCGCGGCGGCCAGCAGAGCCGCGATCTCGATCTGCAGCGGATCAGTGTCCTGGAACTCGTCGATGAGCAGGTGTCGGTACCGGCCCGCCAGCGCCACCCGCACGTCGGTGTCGGTCCGGAGCAGGTCCCGGGCGCGCACCAAGAGGTCGTGGTAGGACACCAGACCCCGGCGGCGCCGGTCCTCGGCACCGTCGACCGCGAAGACCCGAAGGCGCTCGGCCAGGATGCCCAGCACCTCGCTGCGGTGCCGGTGGATGAGCGAGACCCGGGCGGCCTCGGCGGCCTCGAGCGCGGTGGTGACGTCGGGCTTGTGACCACCCCAGACGCCCTGCTTGCCGTTGCCGCAGCTGAGCTTGCCCGTCCTCATGAGGGCGGTGAGCAGGGCTTCGGGATCGTCGGCCTCGACCAGGAGGGTCAGGTCCCGGTGGACCGGGGCGGCGACGATGTCGAGGTGCTCGCACAGGAGATCGTCGGGATCGATGCAATGGTCGCGGTGGGCCACCGCTGCCGCCAGCGGTTCGAGCACCGCGCCGACGTCCACCTGCGGCAGGGCCGTCTCCGGTCGTGGCGGGCCGAGCCGGTCCCAGTTGTCGTCGAAGACCCGAGCCACCTCGGCGAGGCGACGGAGGGGCAGGCCGAGGACGAGCGCCCGTCCGAGGACCTCACGCAGCCGAGGGTCGGTGTGGAGGTCCTCCACGAGGGCCAGCCACCGCCGGTCGAAGCGCACCGAGGCCTCGATCTCGTCCTCCACCTCGAAGCCGGGCGGCAGGCCGGCCTCCAGGGGGAACTCGGCCAGAAGCCGACTGGCGAAGCCGTGGAGGGTGGTGATCGTGATCTCGTCCACATCGGCGAGGACGCCGCGGACCCGGGCCCGCTCGTCGTCGTCGAGATCGATCCGCTCGGCCTCCTGCTCCAACTGCTCGCGGACCCGGTCCCGGAGCTCGGCGGCGGCCGCCTCGGTGAAGGTGATGGCGGCGAGCTCACGCGGGACGGTCACCCGCCCCCGGATCACCAATTCGGCCACCCGACCCACCAAGGCCGTGGTCTTGCCGGTGCCGGCGCCGGCCTCGACGAACAGCGTCCGGTCGAGGTCGGTGCGGATGCGCTCCCGGGCGGTCTGGTCAGAGGGGATGTCGAGGAGGGTCACCGCAGCTCCCCCTCGGCCAGATCCACGTACCGCTCGAGCGCCGGATCCCCGCGCACGCCCTCCCAGAGGTCCACCCGGCTGCTGGGGCAGACCCGGTTGAAGTCACAGAAGCCGCAGTGGGTCGGGCCGCGAAACGCCTCCTCCCCCGGGTTCGCCGGGAAGTCGCCCCCCTCGATGCCCTCCACGACGGTGGCCACCACGTCCTCGAACCGCTCCTGCACGGCGTCGTCCACGGCCCCGCCCCGCCAGGCCTTCTTCCCGCCCTGTTCGACGAACCAGTAGTAGGCCTCGACCGGCGGCGGCGGGTCCTCGTCGGCGGCGAGGGCCCGACGGGCCGCGTCGGCGTAGATCGGGAGCTGCAGCTTGCGCCCCCGGTCGAGACGGTCGTTGTCGACGGCGCGATACCCGAGGCCCTTGCCGGTCTTGTAGTCGATCACGAGCAGGGACCCGTCGTCGGCCCGGTCCACCCGGTCGATGGCGCCCTTGAAGCGCAGGCGGCGCCCGTCGGGCAGGCTGACCTCGGCTGCCGGGTGCTCGCTCTCGCCCCCGAACAGCAGCTCCACCCCCTCGGGTCGGGCGCCGCGGGTGGCACGCTCGTCGGCGTCCCGGTCCAGGACGGCGGCCAGCCACCGCCGGATCGCCGAGGACTCCAGCTCCCAGCCGAGGTCCCGGCCGGTCATGCCCCGGGCCCGGTAGGCCTCCCCCACCTCGTCGAGGATCCCGTGGAGGCGGGCGACGTCCTCGTCGGTCCACCCCTGCTCGGGAGCCCGGCCGAGGGCGTCGGCGAAGAACTGCTCCAGGACCTGGTGGACCAACGAGCCCCGGTCCCGAGGGGTGATGCCCTCCTCCTCGACGGGGTCCTCGTGCGCCCGGACGTGCAGGACGTTGCCCAGCAGGTACTGGAAGGGACAGAGGGCGAATCGCTCCAGACGCGTCGCCGAGGCCAGGGCCTCGTCACTGACGCGCAGCTCCTCGCGGCGACCGATCCGTCCCGTCCACTCGCCGTACACCCGGTCCCGCCGGTCCGCCACGGCCTGCAGGCCCCGGGCCAGCCGGGGATCGGCCGCCACCACGGGGTGGGCGTGCAGGTCCGGTGACCCGGGCACGGTCGAGGCGAGGAGTGCGGCCAGGTCCCGCTCGCCGGCGTCCAGGGGCACCGACACGGTGCGCACCGCCTCCTCGAAGGAGCGGGGCCGGTCCAGCCACGGGACATCGAGGTCGACCACGTCGCCCACCCCGACCGTGCGTCCGGCGCGGCGACTCATCTCCTCCAGCAACCACCGCGCCGGTTGGAGCTCGCGCTGGCCCCGGGGATCGCTGCGGGGTGCGAGGAGCACGACCTCGGCCCCGGCCACCCGGGCGGCCAGGTGGTCCCGGCGTTCGTCGGACCGGTCGGGACGACCAAGGGCGTCGGCCAGGCCGGCCTCGCTCAGCTCGCGGTCGGGCAGCAGGGGGTCCTCCCGGTGGCGGGGCGGGTACCAGCCCTCGGCCATGCCCACGACCACGACGAGGTCCAGGTCCAGGCCGTACACGCTCTCCATGTCGCCCACCTGGATCCCCTGGCCGAGGCGGCCCACCCGCCGGGCGCGGCGGGAGAGCTCGTCAGCCAGGACCCGGCGGAACCGGCCGGCGTCGGCCGGACCGTCCACGGCGTCCAGGTCAGCCAGGGCGCCGACCCTGGCCCGCACCTCCCGCCAGTCGTCGGCCGCCGCCTCGTCCGGCCAGTCGACACTGCCGTCCCGATCGAGCAGGAACCGGTCGAGGACCTCGATCGACCAGGCGGACCACTCGGCCCAAGGGCGGCGACCGGTGCCGACGAGGCCACCCACCTCGGCCACGAACGTCTGGAGCTCATCGACCTGACGGGTCCGGGACCGGACGTACTCGGCGTCGCTCCACCCCGCCTCGAGCGCCTCGGCCAGCTCCTCCCGTCGTCGGTCGAGCCGGTCCCGCCACTGGTCGAGGCCCTGGACGACACCGGCCCGCCGGGCCACGGCGTCCCAGCGGGAGGCGGGCACCGGACGTCCGTGCCGGCGGATCGGGCCGGAGCGGAGCCATCGGGCGATGTCCACGCGGCGGTAGTCGTGCTCGGGGAGGTCCAGCAGGCCGAGCAGGACCCGCCCGGGCGTGCTCTGCGCCACCGACCAGGGCAGCTCCACGTGGTGGCGCAGGCCGGCAGCGTCGAGATGCTCGTGCAGGAGCAGCCGGTAGGGCGACGCCGCCCGGGAGACGATGGCGATGCGGTCGAGGTCGACCGGCTGGGCCTCCAGCCGGGCCAGCACGATCCGCACGGCCTCTCGGGCCTCCTCGTCGGGGTCCGGGGCGAGGACGACGCGAGCCGGAACGGGGTCGGGCACGGCCGGCGTCGCTCCGGGCGGGCCGAGGACCGGCTGGAGCTGTTCGACGAGGCGGCGCAGGGGACGGTCCCCGTCCTCGTCCCCGGTGACCCCGACCACGGCGGTCACGGGGGTGCGAGCGGCCAGCGCTTCGATCAGCTCGAGGTAGTCGCGGCCGATGCGCCGCGGCAGGTACAGCACGACCGCACCCAGATCGTCGCAGACCGGTGCACCGGTGCGCAGGGCCTCGACCGCGGCGACCGCGAGGTCGTGGTGGTCGAGGTGGTCCTGGAGTCGGCCGCGATGGTCGCGGTAGCGATCGATCACCGCGGCCGCCCGCGGGCTGCGCTTCTCCAGCGCCCGCAACTCCGCATCGGTGAGCTCCCGGAGCCGGGCGAAGGTGGCGATCAGCGCCTCCTCGACGGCGGCGGAGGCGTAGACCGCATCGAGCGGGGACGGCGCGTCCTCCAGCCCCGCCCGTACGGCGGCTGCGGCCCAGGCCTTGGTGACCAGCCGGCGACCGCCTCCCGCGCACGCGGGCGTCACCGAGGAGGTTCACGAGCTGGGGAAGGGCCAGGGTCCGCACGTTGGCCAACCCCGCCGAGGCCCGTCGACCGAGCGCACGGCGCACGGACACCGCAGCCGGCGCGGACGGGACGACGACGGTGACGGGGGCCAGCGGGTCCTCGCCCTGGGCGTCGGCCACCACGGTCGCCAGTGCCTCGAGCGCGGGCCGACCGAAGGGAGTGAGGACCAGCCGCGCCATGTCTCGGACAGTACCCACAACCAGTGACACCTCCCGGGGGAAGGGATCGGGGATACTCGCCCGATGCACCTCCGGCGGCTGGTCCTCGTCCTCGTCGTGGTCGCGGCCGCGGGGACGGCGTGCTCGGACGACGCCGACGCCCCGGCGGAGGCCACGGGCACCCGTGAGGCCTTCTGCACCGAACTGCGAGCGGCCATCGAGGGGGACCTGACGGTCTTCGACCCGCTGCAGCCCGCCGGACCCGACGACACCGCCGCGGCCACCGAGCGACTGGCCGACGCCGCCCCGGCCGAAGTCGCCGCCGAGATGCGACTGCTGGCCGACACGTTCGCCGCCGTGGCGACGGTCCTCGACGAGGTGGACCCCTCCGATCCGGAGGCCGCCGACCAGATCGCGGCGCTCGACATCGACGGGGATGAGATCGCGGCCGCCCAGGGGGCGGTGACGGGCTACGCCCTCGACGAGTGCGGGATCGACCTGGCCGCCATCAACGCCGCCTCGGTGACGACCGTGCCGCCGACGACGACGCCAGGGACGGTCTCGCCGACCACGCTCCCCCCGACGACCTTGCCGCCCGCCTCCGTGGTGACGACGACGGTGCCGCCGGTCACCGGGTGACGGGACGCCTCAGGCCAGCTCGCGACGGTTGGCGACCACGCTGTCGATGATGCCGTAGTCCTTGGCCTCGTCGGCGGTGAACCAGCGGTCCCGCTCGGAGTCCTCCTGGACCTGCTCGACGGACTGGCCGGTGTGGGCGGCGATCTGCTCGGCCATCAGCTTCTTGGTGTAGGCCATCTGCTCGGCCTGGATGGCGATGTCGGAGGCCTGGCCCTGCACGCCACCGGAGGGCTGGTGCATGAGGATGCGGGCGTGGGGCAGGGCGAACCGCTTGCCCGGGGTGCCGGCACAGAGCAGGAACTGACCCATGGAGGCCCCGAGGCCCATGCAGATGGTGCCGACGTCGGGGGCGACGAACTGCATGGTGTCGTAGATGGCCATGCCGGCGGTCACCGAGCCGCCGGGCGAGTTGATGTAGAGCCAGATGTCCTTCTCGGCGTCCTGGCCCTCGAGGTAGAGGAGCTGGGCGGTGATCTGGTTGGCGATCTGGTCGTTGACCTCCTGGCCCAGGAAGACGATGCGCTCCCGGAGCAGGCGGTTGTAGATGTCCGAGGCCGGGTCGCCCCCGGGGCCCTGGGCCACCGGGATGCTCGGGAAGTCAGAGGGCTGCGGCATGGAGGCGGAGGCTACCGTTGGCCGTTCGTTGCCACGCGGGCGTGGCGGAACTGGAAGACGCGCCGGGTTTAGGTCCCGGTGGGGCCCTGCCCCTTGGAGGTTCGAGTCCTCTCGCCCGCACCCTTGTTCGACGGCCCGACCGTTCTCAGTCCGACACGGCGAAGACCTGCCACTCGTCGGGGACCCCCTTGAGGGGGTGGTGGCCGCGATCGGTGAAGTGCAGACCGGAGCCGACGACGAGGTCGCGCACCGTCGAGGTGGTCAGGACGTCTCCCGCCCCGCCCAGAGACGACACCCGGGCGGCGACGTGGACGGCCAACCCGCTGATCCCGTCGCGGCGGAGCTCCACCTCGCCGATGTGCAGGCCGGCCCGGACATCGATGCCGAGCTCGCGCACGGCCCGGCTGATGGCCAAGGCACAGTGCACCGCCCGCCCGGGGCCGTCGAAGGCGACGAAGAACCCGTCACCGGCCCGGTCGACCTCCGTGCCCCGGAACCGGTCGATCTCCCGACGCACGACCGCGTCGTGGCGGTCCAGCAGCATCTTCCACGCCCGGTCCCCGACCGCCACGGCATGGTCGGTCGAGCCGACGACATCGGTGAAGAGCAGCGTCCTGAGCACCCGGTCGGCCGACGGGCCTGGGTGCTCCCCGGTCGCGAAGGCCTCGATCTCGTCGACCAACGCGTCGGCGTCACCGGCGAAGAAGACATGATCGCTCCCCGGGAGCTCCACCAGCCGGCCCTCCGGGAGGTGGTCGGCCAGGAACCGCCCGAACCCGATGCGGATGAAGGCATCATCGGCCCGGTGGAGCACCAACGTCGGGGCGCGCACCGGCGGGGAGCACGCGGCGGACGTCGAGCTCGAAGAGCATCCTTTGGATGACCGCCGCCGAGCCGGGGCTGAGGGCCTGTCGCTGGTACCGCGCCCACCACTTCCGGAACTGGGCATCCCCGGCGAGACTCGGGGCCAGGACCTCGAGGTGCTCGCCGGTCCCCCAGCCCTCTTCGATGTACCGGAGGCCCCACTCGACGACGTGGGCCGGGACGCCGATCGGGTAGTCCGGCGCCCGGGCGAAGCGGGCGTAGGAGTTGACGAGGACCAGCCCGCTCACCCGCTCCGGCCGGCTGGCCGCGAACAGGAGGCTGAGGGGGCCGCCCCCGCTGCAGCCGACCACGACCGCCCGCTCCGAGCCGGCGGCGTCCATCACCGACTCCAGGTCGTCCAGCCAGTCGTCGAGCACCATCGAGTCGCCGAGCGCCACCGGATCGGACAGCCCGACGCCCCGCTTGTCGAAGCAGATGAGCCGGCTGAAGGACGCCATGCGGTGCAGGACCGAGCTCACCAGCGGCTCGTCCCACATGGCCTCGACCTGGTTCCACCACTCCGCGATGAAGACGATGTCGACCGGGCCGTCCCCCACGACCTGGTAGGCGACGTGCTGACCAGCGCGCTCCGCATACCGGGTGTCGGGCGGTGTGACCACGTCGACCAGCTTCTCGCATCCGACGCGGGCGGTCGACCGATGGCAACCGGGCGCGTCCCGTAGGTTCCGTCCTCGTGCAGATCGAGGACCTCCCGACACCGGCGCTGCTGCTCGACCTGGATGCACTGGAGCACAACCGGGCGACGATGGCCGCCCGGTGGCCCGGCACGTCCCTGCGGCCCCACGCCAAGTGCTTCAAGTCGACGGTCTTCGCCGGTTGGCTGGCCGACACCGGCCACACCGCCTTCTGCTGCGCCACCATCCGGGAGGTGGAGGGGCTCGCCGCGGCCGGCCTCGGCGACGACCTGCTCCTCGCCAACGAAGTGCTCGACACCACCCGGCTCGGCGCGCTGGTCGAGGACGGTCACCGGGTGACCGTCGCGGTCGACTCGGAGGAGACCGTCGACGCGGCGGCCCGTGGTGGTGTCCGCGACGTGCTCATCGACGTCAACGTCGGCTTCCGGTGCGGTTGTCATCCCGACGACGCCGGGCGCCTCGCCGACCGGGCCCGAGCCGCCGGCCTGACGGTTCGCGGCGTGATGGCCTACGAAGCCCACGCCGTCCTGGTCGAGGACCGCGCCACCCGGGCCCACCTGGTCGAGGGCGCCATGGCCCGGGCCCGGACCGCCCACGCCCAGGTCGGCGGTGAAGTCGTGTCCGGCGGCGGCACCGGCTCCTGGGACCTGAACGACACGGTGACCGAGCTCCAGGCCGGCAGTTACCTGGTCATGGACACCGCCTACGCCGCGCTGGGCCTCCCCTTCCGCCAGGCCCTCTTCGTCGAGGCCACGGTCATCTCCACCAGTGCCGGCGCCGCCGTGGCCGACGCCGGGATCAAGGCCCTGGCCCAGGACCACGGCCTGCCGACCGTCCCCGGGGCCGAGGTCCTCTACTGCTCCGACGAGCACATCGCCTTCATCCCGGCCGACGGATGGTCACCCCAGGTCGGTGAGCGCGTCCGGGTGCGGCCCGCCCACTGCGACCCGACCGTGGCCCTCCACGAGCGGTATCACCTGGTCCGGGGGAACGAGGTCGTCGACGAGTGGCCGATCGACCTCCGCCACTGGTAGGGCGGGCGACACGAGCCCTTCTGGCGCCTGATTCGCCGGTCCTGGCCGGGAAATCAGGCGCCAGAACGGTCGGTGAGGGCGTCGGCGAGGGCGCGGAAGGCGCGACCGCGGTGGGAGACGGCGTGCTTTTCGTCCGCGGTCATCTGGGCGAAGGTGCGGCCGTCGCCGTCGGCGGGGATGAAGACGGGGTCGTAGCCGAAGCCGCGCTCCCCCGGGCCTCGGGGCTGATCGTGCCCTCGACCACGCCCTCGGCCACGACCTCGCTCCCGTCGGGGAAGCGGACCAGGGCCACGGTGCGGAAGCGGGCGCCCCGCTCGCCCTCGGGCACGCCGGCGAGGTCGGTCAGCATCTTGGCCACGTTGTCGGCGTAGGTGGCGTCCTCGCCGGCGAAGCGGGCGGTGTGGACGCCGGGGGCGCCCCCGAGGGCGTCGACCTCGAGGCCGGTGTCGTCGGCTACGGCCCCCTCCCCCGCCGCCTCGCAGACCGCCACCGCCTTCAGCCGGGCATTGCCCTCGAGGGTGTCGGCGTCCTCGACCACGTCCGGCAGGCCTGCGGGCCGGGGCCGGAGGTCCACCCCGTCACCCAGGATCGCGGCGATCTCGGTGACCTTGTCCGGGTTGGCCGACGCCAGGACGAGGACGAGGCTCACCGGGGCGTGGGCGGGGTCGCCACCGCCTCGTCCTGCAGGGCCACGATCTGGTTGATCCCCCCGGTGGCGATGTCCAGCAGCTCGTCCAGCTCACTCCGGGTGAAGGCCAGGCCCTCCGCGGTGCCCTGCACCTCGACGAACTTCCCGACTGGCGGTCATCACCACGTTCATGTCCACCTCGGCGACGGAGTCCTCGACGTAGGGCAGGTCGAGCAACGCCCGCCCCCCACTACGCCGACGGAGACCGCCGCGCAGTTCTCGATCAGCGGGTGCTCGGCCAGCTCCCCCGTGGCCACCAACCGGCTGAGGGCGTCGTGCAGGGCGACGTAGCCGCCCGAGATCGACGCCGTGCGGGTCCCGCCGTCGGCCTGGAGCACGTCGCAGTCGACCATGATCGAACGCTCGCCGAGCAGCGTCATGTCACACACCGAGCGCAACGAGCGCCCGATGAGCCGCTGGATCTCCTGGGTCCGGCCGGACGGCTTACCGTCCTTCACCTCGCGGCGGATCCGCTCCGGCGAGGAGCCGGGCAGCATCGAGTACTCGGCGGTGACCCAGCCCTTGCCGCTGCCCCGCATCCAACGGGGCACGTCGTCCTCGATCGAGGCCGTGCACAGGACCCGCGTCCGGCCGAAGCTGACCAGGACCGAACCGGCGGACATGTCGGTGAAGTCCCGTTCGAAGGTGACGGGGCGCAGCTCGTCGGGCAGGCGGCCGTCGGCGCGCGGGGCGGGGGTGGGGTTCATGGCCGTCGTGTCTACCGCTACGGAGCGTCCACCGCGAAGGTGAGGCCGGGCTCAGCCACCCGCACTGGGCCATCGTAGGCCGCCGCCGCCGCCGCCCGCTGCTCGGCCGGGTCGGTGCCCGGCAGCAGGTGGGTGAGCACGAGGGCGCGGGCACCGACCTCTGCCGCCCGCTCCCCGGCCTGGGTCGCCGTGAGGTGGACGGGGGTGGTGTGCTCGTGGTCGAGGGTGGCCTCGATGAGGGCCACGTCGGGGCGGACGCCGAAGGCCCGGGGCGACCAGCCGGGACCGGTGTCGGCGGAGTACACCAGAGACGCACCGCCGGACTCGACCAGGACCGCGAGGGTCTCGACCGGGTGGTCCGTCCGGCTGAAGGTGAAGGCCAGGTCACCCACCTCGACCCGGCTCCCGTCGGTGATCGTCGTCCACGTGAACGGGTCGCCCCCACCGCAGAGCGGGCGGGCAAGGGCCTGGGTCCCCGCCGTGGTGAACACGGGCAGGTCCGGGCGGTCCAGCACGTACCGGTAGACGTTGCGGGTCACGGGCAGGTCCGTCCAGTGGTCCGCGTGCTCGTGGGTCAGCACGAGGGCATCGAGGTCGACCAGGTCGATGTGGCGCTGGGCGTTGGCCAGTGCCCCGGGACCGAGGTCACAGATCACCGCCGTGTCCGCCGTGCGCACCAGGTAGCCGCTGCAGGCGTTGTCCGGCCCGGCGTAGGTGCCACCACAACCCAGCACGGTCAGGCTCAGTCCCACATGACCCCCTCGGCGTCGACCAGTTCCGGGCCCAGGAGCCGTTGGCCCAGGCGGGCGAACGAGCCGACGTCGCCCGAGGACACGAACCGGTGGGCCCCGATGTGACCACCCTCGCGCGTCAGGCCCAGCTCGGTGAGCACGCGGGAGACGGCGAAGGCCGTCTCGTCCGCCGAGGACACCAGGACCACGTCCCGGCCCAGCACGTCGGAGAGGGTCCGGGCCAGGTAGGGGTAGTGGGTGCAACCGAGCAGGAGGGTGTCCACGCCATGGTCCCGGACCGGGGCCAGGAGACGCTCGGCCAGGACGTGGACCTGGTCGCTGTCGGCCTCGCCCCGCTCGACGAACTCCACGAACCCGGGGCACGCGGCGAACACCGGATCGACGGTCACCCCGAGGCGCCCGGCCGCATCGTCCACGGCCCGCTGGTAGGCCCCGGAGCCGATCGTGCCCACGGTGCCGATGACTCCGATGCGACCGTTGTGGGTGGCCGACACGAGGGCCCGCACGCCGGGCTCGATGACCCCGATGACGGGTACGGGGGTGTCGGCCTGCAGCCGGGCCAGGGCGGCGGCCGCCGCGGTGTTGCAGGCCACGACCACGACCTTCACGTCGTGTTCGGCCACGAGGTACTTGGTGATCTGCTCGGCGTAGCCGGCCACCTCGTGCTGGTCACGGGGCCCGTACGGGTACCGGCCGGTGTCCCCCACGTAGACGAGGTCCTCGGCCGGGAGCAGGTCGATGGTGGCCCGGGCCACCGTGAGGCCACCGAAGCCACTGTCGAACATCCCGATGGGCCGGTCCTGCACCGCGCGGCAGCCTACGGAGCCGACGCACCCTCCGGCCGACTCGGGGCGTGGGACAGGCGTTACGGTCCCGTCCGTGCCGGAGCCGACCGCGTTCACCCACCCCGGCGAGGACGACGTCCGGGCCGCGCCGTCACCGACCTCGCCGACCGCCTGCCGGAGCCCCTCGCCCCCCTGGCCGGCGTGGCCTACAACTACCGGTGGTGCGTGGGCCGACGACGGGGCCGGGGTCTTCGCGCGCGATCGATCCCGAGCGGTGGGCACCGCGTCGGCGCCAACCCCGTCCGCCTCCTCGCCGAGGCCGCTCCGGGCCGGCTGGAGGCCGCCGCCGCCCGCCCCGACCTCGTCGAACGGGTCGCCGCGCTGGCCTCGCTCGTCGAGCGAGGATCGAGCCCGCCCGCCCGCCGCGGGGACCGACCCCGACCGCCCGGTGGCCTTCCTCTGCGCCGAGTTCGCCGTCCACGCGTCGCTGCCGATCTACTCGGGCGGCCTCGGCGTGCTCGCCGGCGACATCCTCAAGGAGGCCTCCGACCTGGCCCTGCCCATGGTCGGCGGTCGGGCTGCTGTACCGCACGCGGCTACTTCCACCAGCGCCTCGACACCCGCGGCTACCAGCACGAGTACTGGCTCGACACCGACCCGGAACGACTGCCCTGCGTGCCCGTCACCGACGGCACGGGGCGCGCCCGCTCGCCGTGCGGGTCCCGGTCGACGACGAGGACGTCGTGGCCCGGGTCTGGCGCGTCGACGTCGGCCGGGTGCCCCTGTACCTGCTCGACACCGACTGCCCGGAGAACTCGCACCGTCGGCCGCTGGATCACGTCGCGGCTCTACGAGGGCATCCGCGCGGTCCGCCTGGCCCAGTACGCGCGTGCTCGGCTATCGGCGGCGCCCAGGCGCTCGAGCGCTCGGCATCGACCCGTCGGTGTTCCACCTCAACGAGGGCCACCCGCGCTCGCGCATGGCCGAGCTCATGGCCGACGCCCGCGCGCCGGGGCCGAGCCTACGACGACGCCTGGGACGCAGCCGCGTGCGCGAGCTCGTGTTCACCACCCACACCCCGGTCGCCGCGGGCAACGAGACCTACGACGCCGGCCGAGGTCCGCGACGATGCTCGGCCCGGTCGCCGCGCCGACCGGCGATCCGCGAGCGGTTCCTCGGGTCGGGCCGGGTCGACCCGGACGACTCCGGACGAGCCGCTCGGGCATGACGCCGCTTCGCCCTGCGCGGCGGCCCGGTCGACCAACGGGGTCAGCCGTCGCCACGGCGAGGTCGCCCGCGAGCATGTGGCAGCCGCTGTTCGGCGGCCGAGGTCGACGACGTGCCCATCACCCACGTCACCAACGGCGTGCACGTCCCCACGTGGCTGGGCCCGCCGATGAAGGCGCGTGCTCGACCGCCACCTCGGCGACGCGGTGGCTCGACCGCGCCGACGACCCGGCCACCTGGGACGCGGTCGACGACATCCCCGACGACCGAGCTCTGGGCGCGCCCGCATCGGCCAGCCGGCACCGCCTCGTCGAGTTCATCCGCGAGCGGTCCGCCAGCGACCGGCTCCGGCGAGGCGAGGACATCGGCTACGTCGAGGCGGCGGCCGACGGCTTCGACCCCGACCGCGCTCACGATCGGCTTCGCCCGCCGCCTGGCCACCTACAAGCGCCTGCACCTGCTGACCCTGGACCCCGAGCCGGGCCGTCGGCCTGCTCACCGGCGACCGGCCGGTGCAGTTCGTCTTCGCCGGCAAGGCCCACCCCCTGGACGAGGAGGCCAAGGCGATCCTCCAGCGCACCTTCGAGCTGAAGGGCGCGCCCGCCGGTCGGCCGACCAGGTCGCCTTCCTCGAGGACTACGACCTGTCCTTCGCCGCGCCAGCTCGTCGCCGGGCTGCGACGTCTGGGTCAACGTGCCCGCGTCCGCCCGAGGAGGCCAGCGGCACGAGCGGGATGAAGGCGGCGCTCAACGGCGGCGCTCAACCTGCTCGGTGCTCGACGGCTGGTGGGCCGAGGCCTACGACGGCACCAACGGCTGGGCCATCGACGGCGAGACCGACCCCGACCACGAGGCCCAGGACCGCCGCCACGCCGCCGCCGTCTACGACCTGCTCGAGGGCGAGGTCGTGCCCCTGTTCCACGACCGCGACGCCGACGGCGTGCCCCGCGGCGTGGCTCGACCATGGTCCGCAACAGCCTCAAGACCAACGGCCCCCGGTTCTCGGCCACCCGGATGGTCCACGACTACCGCGACCAGATCTACCCACCTCGCGCCTGAGCTCCCGCGGCCGCGCACGCCCTGATCGCCCCGATGCCATGCGTCGACCCTCGCGGAGAACCAGGACCGTGAGCTCGCCCGGCATCGCCGACCCCTCGTGCCCGGCCGGGTGGTCATCGAGGCACGTCGCCCCGCAGGTCGACGCCGGCCGCTTCCCGGTCAAGCGGGTCACCGGCGAGGAGGTGGAGGTGACCGCCGACGTCTTCGCCGACGGCCACGACACCATCCTCGGCGTCGTGCGCCACCGGCCGCCGGGTCGTCGCTGGGCGGAGGTGCGGTCGCGCCCGCTCGGCAACGACCGGTGGACGGCGACCTTCCCCGTGAGCGGCCTCGGCCTGCCACCGCTTCACCGTCCAGGCGTGGGTCGACCCCTTCCGCACCGTGGATGGCCGCGACCCTGGCCAAGATCGAGGCCGGGCCAGGACGTCGCCGTCGAGCTGGCCGATCGGCGCCGACGCTGGTGGAGGAGGCCGCCGACCGCGGCGCCGGCGCGCACCGCCGAGCGCCTCCGCGGCCTCGCCCCGCCCCTGGCAGGCGATGGACCGGCCGGCTTCGGGACGGCCTGCGACGCCGCTTGCTCGCGCTGATGGACCGGCGGCGGACCGCAGCCGCCGCCACGACCCATCCCGAGCTGCACGGTGCTGGTCGAGCGGGAGCGGGCCCGCTTCGGCTCTGGTACGAGCTGTTCCCGCGTTCGACTGGCACCGACGCCAGGGCACCCACGGCACCTTCGCCGACGTCGCCGCCCGGCTTCCCGACGTGGCCGCCATCGGCTTCGACGTGCTCTACCTGCCGCCCGATCCACCCCATCGGCGTCACGCGGCCGCAAGGGCCCGAACAACGCCCTCGCCGCCCGCCCGGGCGACCCCGGCAGCCCGTGGGCCATCGGCGCGGCCGAGGGGGGCCACACCGCGGTCCACCCCGACCTCGGCACGCCTGGCCGACTTCCGGGCCGCTCGTCGCCGAGGCGCAGGCCGTCACGACCTCGAGATCGCCCTCGACCTCGCCTTCCAGTGCTCGCCCGACCACCCCTGGGTCACCGAGCACCCCGAGTGGTTCCGTCACCGCCCCGACGGCTCGATCCAGTACGCCGAGAACCCGCCGAAGCGCTACGAGGACATCTACCCGATCGACTTCGACACCGCCGACCGCGAGGGGCTCTGGGACGGCGCTGCTCGGCGTCGTTCGCCACTGGATCGACCAGGGCGTGCGGATCTTCCGGGTCGACAACCCCCACACCAAGCCCTTCGCCTTCTGGGAGTGGCTGATCGCCGAGGTGCGGGCGCGACCACCCCGACGTGATCTTCCTGGCCGAGGCCTTCACCCGGCCCCGGGTCCTCGAGCGCCTGGCCAAGCTCGGCTTCAGCCAGTCCTACACCTACTTCGCCTGGCGCAACACGGCCGGGAGCTGCGCGAGTACTTCACCGAGCTCACCACCGACCGAGGTAGCGGAGTACCTCCGCCCCAACCTGCTGGCCCAACACCCCCGACATCCTCACCGAGTACCTGCAGGACGGGGGGCCGCGGCGGCGTTCGCGGTCGCGGGCCGTGCTGGCCGCCACCCTCGCCGCCAGCTACGGCGTCTACGGCCCGGCCGTTCGAGCTGTGCGAGCACGTAGCCCGCCACACCGGGCAGCGAGGAGTACCTGCACTCCGAGAAGTACGAGGTCCGCCACTGGGACCTCGACGAGCCCCGACTCCCTGGCCCCGCTCCTCGGCCGGCTCAACGGCCTCCGCCGGGCCCACCCGGCCCTCCAGACCAACCGCGGCACTGCCGCTTCCACGACGTCGACGACGACGACCTGCTCTGCTACTCCAAGCGCTCCGACGACGGGCGCCGACGTCGTGCTCGTCGTGGTCAACATGCGACCCGCACCAGGCCCGAGCCGGCGTCGTGCACCTCGACCTCGCCGCGCTCGGCGTCGGACCGACGACGCCTTCACCGTCCACGACCGGCTCAGCGGACGCCACGTACGCGTGGCACGGTCCCGACAACTACGTCGAGCTCGACCCCGCGGCCATCCCGGCCCACGTCTTCACGCGCCTTCCGGAACGAGCCCCGAACGAGCCTCGATGACCACCGCCCACCTCGCGCCGACCCACGCCCCACGGGCGCCCTGCCCGGTCGCACCTTCCTGACCGGACGGTCCCGACTGGTACCGGGACGCCGATCGTCTACGAGCTGCACATCCGGGCCTTCCAGGACAGCGACGGCGACGGCATCGGCGACTTCGACGGGCTCACCCGCCGCCTCGACTACCTGCAGGACCTCGGGGTCAACACCATCTGGCTCCTGCCGTTCTACCCGTCGCCGCTGCGCGACGACGGCTACGACATCGCCGACTACCGCGGCATCAACCCCGACTACGGCACGCTGGCCGCGTTCCGGCGCATGCTGCGCGAGGCGCACCGGCGGGACCTCCGGGTCATCACCGAGCTGGTCATCAACCACACCTCCGACCAGCACGCGTGGTTCCAGCGCGCCCGGCGGGCCGCCCCGGGCAGCCGGTGGCGGGACTTCTACGTGTGGAGCGACGACCGCCGACCGCTACACCGAGGCCCGGGTCATCTTCCACGGACTTCGAGACCTCGAACTGGACCTGGGACCCGGTGGCCAGCGCCGTACTTCTGGCACCGCTTCTACAGCCACCAGCCCGACCTCAACTACGACAACCCCGAGGTCCACGAGGCGCGTGTTCGACGCCCTCGACTTCTGGTTCGAGATGGGCGTCGACGGCCTTCGGCTCGACGCCGTGCCCTACCTCTACGAGCGCGACGGCACCAACTGCGAGAACCTCCCCGAGACCCACGAGTTCCTGCGCGAGCTGCGCCGCCACGTCGACGAGCACTTCCCCGGGCGCATGCTGCTGGCCGAGGCCAACCAGTGGCCCGAGGACGCCGTCGGCCTACTTCGGCGACGACGACGAGCCCGAGTGCCACATGTCGTTCCACTTCCCCCTGATGCCCCGCCTGTTCATGGCGGTGCAGATGGAGGACCGCTTCCCCGATCGTCGACATCCTCGACCAGACCCCGGCCGTGCCCGACGGCGGCCAGTGGGCCATCTTCCTGCGCAACCACGACGAGCTGACGCTCGAGATGGTCAGCGAGGAGGAGCGGGACTACATGTACCGGGTCTACGCCCACGACCCGCAGATGCGCATCAACGCCGGCATCCGCCGCCGCCTCGCCCCGCTGCTGGGCAACGACCGCCGCAAGATCGAGCTGCTGAACGGCCTGCTCCTCGCCCTGCCGGGCACGCCGGTCATCTACTACGGCGACGAGATCGGCATGGGCGACAACGTCTACCTCGGCGACCGCGACGCCGTGCGCACCCCGATGCAGTGGTCGCCCGACCGCAACGCCGGCTTCTCCACCGCCAACCCCCAGAAGCTCTACCTCCCGACCATCATCGACCCCGAGTTCCACTACGAGATGGTCAACGTGGAGGTGCAGCAGGCCCACGAGAACTCGCTGCTACCGGTGGATGCGCCAGGTGCTGCACGTGCGCAGCCGCCACCCGGAGCTCGGGCGGGGCACGTTGCGCATGCTGCTGCCCGACAACCACCGCATCGTCGCCTTCGTGCGCTCGCTACGAGGACGAGCACGTGCTCGTGGTGGCCAACCTCGCCGGCTCGGCCCAGTACGCCGAGCTCGACCTGTCCGACCACGCCGGCGCCCGCCCCGTCGAGCTGTTCGGCCGCACCGAGTTCCCCGCCGGTCGGCGACCTGCCCTACCTCGTCACCCTCGGCCCCTACGCCTTCCACTGGTTCGCGCTCACCCGCCAGGAGACCGACGCGCCCGGTGCAGGGCGCCGCCACCGGCGGGCCGGTGCCCACGCTCGAGCTCGACGGGTGCCTGGGACTCGGTCGTTCGACGGCCCCGCCCGACGTCGACTCGAGAGGCCTCCTGCCGCGACCACCTGCGCCAGACGCCGCTGGTTCCCGGGCAAGGACCGGGCCATCGCCTCGACGTCCGGGTCGCCGACGTCATGCCACCTCACCACCCGGGGGGCGGCGGTCCCGTCGTACCTCGTGCTCGTGCAGGTGCGTTTCCGCGAGGGCGAGCCCGCCACCTTCGCCCTGCCGCTCGCGATCGTCGGCGGCGAGCGGGCCGACGCGCTCGCTCGGCGAGCTCAGCCTCGGCGTGGTGGCCGAGCTCACGCCGGCCCGGCGGCGAGACCCGCGTGCTCAGCGAGGCGCTGTGGGAGCCCGCGGCCTCGCCGAGCCCTGCTCGACCGCTGCCGCAGCCGGCGGCCCCGCCGCGGGCGAGTCCGGGGCGCTCGTCGGGTCGCCCACCCCGGCGCTGCGCCGCATGACGGCCGACCTCGCCGACCAGGACCGGTCCGGTGGTGCGCGGCGAGCAGAGCAACACCTCGGTGGTGGTCGGCGACCAGGCGATCATGAAGGTGTTCCGACGCCTCGAGCCCGGCACCAACCCCGATCTCGAGGTCTCCCGCTTCCTCAACGACCCAGGGGCTTCGCGCACGTCCCGCCGCTCCTGGGTGCCATCGAGTACGAGTCCGAGCGGAAGCCGAGCCGACCACGCGTCGCCATCCTCCAGGGGTACGTCCCGAACGAGGGTGACCTCTGGCAGCACAGCCATCGACGCGCTCAGCCGCTTCTACGCGCGAGCACCTTCGACGAGGTGCCGCCCGGACGATCCCGCGCGGTCGTCCACCCGCTCGACCAGACCGACGTCGACCGTCGCGCGACGGTGGCCCTGCGCTCGACGGGCCCGTACCTCGAGGTGTGCGACCTGCTCGGGGTGCGCACCGCCCAGCTGCACCAGGCCCTCGCGGCGCCGACCGACGATCCGGCCTTCGGCTCCGAGGACCTGTCGCTGCTCGACCAGCGCTCGTTGCACCAGGCCATGCGCAGCTCCGCGGCGCGGACCCTCGGCCCGCTCCGCCGGCGGATCGGTGACCTGCCCGCGCGACGTCGCCGAGCCGCCCGGCCGTGCTGGCCGAGCGAAGCCGACCTGCTCGACCGCTTCAAGCCCTTCCGCGAGCAGCCGCCTCGGTGGCCGCCGCTCCGCATCCACGGCGACTACCACCTCGGCCAGGTGCTCTTCACCGGACGGGACGTGGTCTTCCTCGACTTCGAGGGCGAGCCCCTGCAGTCCATCTACGGAGCGTCGACTGCGGCGGTCGCCGCTCCGCGACGTGGCCGGGATGATCCGCTCGTTCCACTACGCGACCCTCGTCGCGCTCCGACGGAGGAGGACCGGGGCCTGCTCACCCGGGGCACCGAGCCCGCCCGACGGGCCGAGGCGTGGGCCGGGGCCTGGTACGGCTGGGCCGCCGGTCGCTTCCTGCGCGGGTACCTGCGCGAGGCCGACGGGGCCGACTTCCTGCCCACCGACCCGGCCTCCCTCCGGCTCCTGCTCGATGCCTTCGTCCTCGAGAAGGCCTTCTACGAGCTGTCCTACGAGCTGGGCAATCGACCGGACTGGAGCTGGATCCCCCTGGTGGGACTGCTCGACATCCTGGCAACGGGTCCCGGCCAGCAATGAGCGTCGGAGACGATCGGCGGGCCGAACAGGCCCGCAAGCCGATGAGCCGTCAGGCGAAGAGGCCTCACCAATGAGCGGCGGCGGGCCCCGGGGGCTCCTCGAGCTGGCCTGCCGGATGGGGATCGCCCCGAGCTACGTGGATCTGCGGGGCATCACCCACCAGGCGTCCCCCCCGACGCTGCAAGCCGTGATCGCCGCCATGGGCCTCGCCGCCGACGACGAGCAGGCGGTGGCCGACTCGATCAGGGCCCACGACCAGGGCCGCTGGTCGGCCCTGGTGGAGCCCACGACGGTCTGCTGGGTCGGCGACGGGCCCTCGGTCGTGCTGCGGCGGCCCTTGGCCGTGGCCACCGGCGTGGTGGAGATCGTCCTGGAGCTCGAACAGGGCGGGACCGAGCGCCACGTGGTGCCCGAGGAGGGGTTCGTCGAGCTCGAGCGGTCCACGGTCGAAGGGGTCGACCACGTCGCCCAGCGCGTCCGCCTCGACCGCGCCCTGCCCATCGGCGCTCACCGGGTCCACGCCTTCGACGGAACCCGCACGGGCACCGGGCTCCTCTTGGTGGCCCCCCGCCGGGCGCCGTCCCCGGGCCGGGGTTGGGGGGTGTTCGCCCCGCTCTACGGGCTGCGACGGTCGGGCTCGGATCGGCCCGCGGACCTGGGTGACCTCGGGGCGCTGGCGGACTGGGTGGCGGACCTCGGTGGCGGCCTGGTCGCCACGCTGCCCCTGCTGGCGACCTTCGACGGCGAGGTGAGCCCCTACCTCCCCGTCTCCCGCCTGGCGTGGAACGAGCGCCTCCTGCACCTCACCGATCTCCCCGAATGGGTCAGCGACGCGCCACCGGGCACGACGGAGGGCGACCTGATCGACCCCCAGGCCGACGCGTGCCGCTCACGGGCCGCGCTGCGGGCCGCCGCCGCCGCCCTGAGCCCGGCCCGCCGTGCCGAGCTGGACCGCTTCATCGAGGCGCGACCTCACCTCGACGAGCTGGCTCGATGGCGGGCCGCGGTGGATGCCACGGGACCGGTACCCGTGGGCCGTCCCCTCCCCGCGGTCGATCCCGCGCGACGTCCTGGCGCACCGGTACGGGCAGTGGGCGATGGAGACCCAGATGGGTGCGCTGCACGACCGACTCGACCGGCGGGGCGTGGCCCTGAACCTCGACCTCCCCCTCGGCGTGCACGGCCAGGGCTTCGATGTCTGGCACGCCCCATCCTGTTCACCCCCGGCGCCAGTGTCGGCGCCCCGCCGGACGACTTCTTCACCGGCGGCCAGGACTGGGGGTTCCCACCGCTGCTCCCGACGGCATCCCGCGCCAGCGGCCACGAGTACCTGCGGTCCGCCCTCGCCCACCAGTTCCGCCACGCCGGTGTCGTCCGCGTCGACCATGTGATGGGCCTGCACCGGCTCTGGTGGGTGCCCTCGGGCGCGGCGGCGACCGAGGGCGCCTACGTGCACTACCCCGCCGAGGAGCTGGCGGCCCTGGTCACCCTCGAAGCCGCACGGGCGGGAACGGCGGTGGTGGGCGAGAACCTCGGCACGGTCCCGCCGGAGGTCGGCGACCTGCTCCGGGAGCACAACCTGATCGGGATGTACGCCACCCAGTTCGAGCTGCTCGACGCACCCCACGCCCGACCCCCGACCCCCGACACGTTCGCCGTGGTCAACACCCACGACATGGCCCCGTTCGCCGCGTTCTGGGAGGAGGCCGACCCCGGCCTGCGGGCCCGGATCTTCGACCAACTGGGCCGCGATGGCCAGGGCGCATCGGGGGAGGACCCCCTCGAGGTGCTCGAGGCCCTCCTGGGCTGGCTGGGCCAGAGCGAGGCGATCGCCGTGGTCGTGACCCTCGAGGACCTCTGGGGCGAGCAGCGACCGCAGAACCGGCCCGGCACCGGACCGGAGGAGCCGAACTGGCGTCGCCGGATGACCCGGACCCTCGAGGAGATCCGGGCCGACGGGGACCTGGTGGCCCGCCTCGGCCGCCTGCGCGCCGCCCGCTCGGAGGTCCGTCCGTGACCGCGACCGGTGAGGGTCCGGTGAGCCGGCTGAGCGACGACGACCTCCACCTCTTCAACGAGGGCACCCACAGTCGCCTCTATGACCACCTGGGCAACCACCCCGTCGCGGCCGGGACCGTGTTCGGCGTCTGGGCCCCGGCAGCCGATGGGGTGGCGGTCATCGGCGACTTCAACGGCTGGGACGGCGCCGCCCATCCCCTCGTCCCCCGGGGCTCCTCAGGGATCTGGGAGGGCGTCGTGGCCGACGCCGCCGACGGGCACCGCTACAAGTACCGCATCAGGAACGGTTCCTGGGAGCAGGACAAGGCCGATCCCTTTGCGCAGCGCACCGAGGTCCCCCCGGCCACCGCGTCGGTGGTCGGCACCGGCGCCCACGAGTGGGGCGACGGGGTGTGGATGGCGGAGCGGGGAGCTCGCCACGCCCACGATGCCCCGGTGTCGGTGTACGAGGTGCACCTCGGCTCGTGGCGCCGGCCCGGCGGAGGGCTCCCGCACTACCGCGAGATCGCCGAGCCGCTCTCGGCCCACGTGCGGGCCCACGGGTTCACCCATGTGGAGTTCCTCCCGCTGACCGAGCACCCCTTCTACGGATCGTGGGGCTACCAGACCACCGGCTACTTCGCGCCCACGGCCCGGTACGGCGAACCGGGGGACCTCATGGCCCTCATCGACCGACTCCACCAGGACGGCATCGGCGTGATCCTGGACTGGGTGCCGGCGCACTTCCCCGCCGACGAGTTCGCCCTCGGCCGCTTCGACGGCACCCACCTCTACGAGCACGCCGACCCGAAGCAGGGCTTTCACCCCGACTGGAAGAGCTTGATCTTCAACTACGGCCGCAACGAGGTCCGTAGCTTCCTCGTCTCGAGCGCGGCGTTCTGGCTCGACCGTTATCACGCAGACGGGCTGCGGGTCGACGGCGTGGCGTCCATGCTCTACCTCGACTACTCGAGGAAGGCGGGCGAATGGGTCCCCAACGAGCACGGGGGTCGCGAGAACCTGGCCGCCATCGCTTTCCTCCGTCAACTGAACGAGACGCTCTACGAGCGCTTCCCTGGCGTCCAGACCATCGCGGAGGAGTCGACCGCGTGGCCGATGGTCTCTCGACCCACCTATCTCGGGGGTCTGGGGTTCGGCTTCAAGTGGGACATGGGCTGGATGCACGACACCCTCGAGTACTTCGGCCGGGACCCCGTCCATCGGCGCTGGCACCACCACGACCTCACGTTCCGCATGGTGTACACGTTCACGGAGAACTTCGAGCTGCCGCTCTCCCATGACGAGGTCGTGCACGGCAAGGGGTCCCTGCTCAGCCGAATGCCCGGGGACCAGTGGCAGCGGCTGGCCAACCTCCGGCTCCTGCTCGGTTCGATGACCGCCGCCCCGGGCAAGAAGCTGCTGTTCATGGGTGCCGAGCTCGGTCAGGTCGCGGAGTGGGACCACGACGGCGAGTTGGACTGGGGCCTCCTCGATGACCCGGGCCACGCCGGCGTGAGCCGGTGGGTGACCGACTGCAACGACCGCTACCGCCGGCTGCCGGCCCTCCACGATCTCGACTGCGAAGCCGCCGGCTTCGAGTGGGTCCTGGCCGACGCCGCCGAGGACTCGGTGATCGCCTTCCTGCGCAAGGGCCGGGACCCCGACGACCTGGTGCTGGTGGTCGCCAATCACACCCCGGCGCCCCGGGAGGCCTACCGGGTCGGCGTACCCCGCGCCGGCTTCTGGCGCGAGGAGCTCAACAGCGATGCCGAGGCCTACGGCGGCGCCGGGTGGGGGAACCTGGGTGGCCTGGACGCCGAGGCCGAGGCCGTCCACGGTCGGCCCTTCTCGCTGTCGCTCACGCTCCCGCCCCTCGGCGTGCTGTTCCTCAGCTGGGAGCGCGCGCCCGGCCGTTGAGCTCGTCGGCCCCCGTCGGCAGGGTCAGGACTCGCGGTGCAGCACGATCGATGCGTGGCCTTCCACCCGCAGGACGTCGCCGGCCGCGAACGGTGGGACCGTCCGGTCCGGGTCGAAGGTGTCGACGGCCAACCGCCAGGGCCCCTCCCGCAGGGCCGACGGCAACTGGATGTCCATGCCGTCGCCGTGGGCGTTGAACACGAGGAAGAAGTCGTCGTCGACGATGCGCTCGCCCCGAGGGCCGGGTGAGGGGATCAGGTCGCCGTTGAGCAGGACGCCGATCGTCCGGGCGAAGCCGACGTCCCAGTTCTCGTGGGTCATCCGATGGCCGTCGGGGCGGAACCAGCCGATGTCGGCGATCGCACTGCCGTTCCCGTCGACGAGCGGGCGCCCGTCGAACCACCGGCGACGGTGGAACACCGGGTGGTCGCGCCGGAGCCGGATCAGCCGCATGGTGAAGTCCAGGAGCTCGGTGTCGGTCGCGGACCAGTCGATCCAGGACAGTTCGCTGTCCTGGCAGTACGCGTTGTTGTTGCCGTGCTGGGTCCGGCCCAACTCGTCACCGGCGAGCACCATGGGCACGCCCTGGGAGAGCAGCAGGGTGACCAGGAAGTTGCGTCGTTGGCGGTCGCGGAGGGCCCGGATGCGGGGCTCGTCGGTCGGTCCCTCCACACCGCAGTTCCACGATCGGTTGTGGGCCTCCCCGTCCTGGTTGTCCTCGCCGTTGGCCTCGTTGTGCCGGTCGTTGTAGGCCACGAGATCGGCCAGGGTGAAGCCGTCGTGGCAGGTGACGAAGTTGATGCTGGCGTAGGGTCGGCGACCCGTGGTGCGGTAGAGGTCGGAGCTACCGGTGAACCGGTAGGCGAACTCGGCCAGGGTCTGCTCCTCGCCCCGCCAGTAGTCGCGGACCGTGTCCCGGTACTGCCCGTTCCACTCCGACCAGAGCGGGGGGAAGTTGCCCACCTGGTAGCCGCCCTCACCGACGTCCCAGGGCTCGGCGATGAGCTTCACCTGGCTCACGACGGGATCCTGTTGGATCAGGTCGAAGAAGGCCGACAACCGGTCGACGTCGTGCAGCTCGCGGGCGAGAGCGGCGGCGAGGTCGAAGCGGAAACCGTCCACGTGCATCTCGGTCACCCAGTAGCGCAGGCTGTCCATGATCAGCTGCAACACGTGAGGGTGCCGCATGTTGAGGGTGTTGCCGGTGCCGGTGTAGTCGACGAACAGGCGGGGGTCGTCGGGAGACAGCCGGTAGTACGCCTGGTTGTCGATGCCCTTGAGCGAGAGCGTCGGCCCCAGTCGGTCGCCCTCGGCGGTGTGGTTGTAGACCACGTCGAGGATCACCTCGATGCCCGCCTCGTGCAGGGTGCGGACCATCTGCTTGAACTCGCGGACCTGGCCCCCGAGGTCGCCACTGCTGCTGTAGCCGTTGTGGGGAGCGAAGAAGGCGATGGAGTTGTAGCCCCAGTAGTTGCTGAGGCCGGCCTTCACCAGCGCGTGCTCGTCGACGAACTGGTGCACCGGCTGCAGCTCGACGGCAGTGACGCCCAGTCGCTGCAGGTGCTCGACGGCGGCGGGGTGGGCCAGCCCGGCGAAGGTGCCCTGCTGCTGCGGGGGGATGCCCGGATGGGTCTTGGTGAAGCCCTTGGTGTGCAGCTCGTAGACCACGGTCTCGTGCCACGGGGTGCGGGGCGGACGGTCGTCGCCCCAGTCGAAGTAGGGGTTGGTGACCACCGCGAGGGGAACCGACCCCCGACTGTCGAGCGCGCTCGGCGGACCGTCCGGGTCCCCGACCTGATGGGCGAACACCGAGTCGTTCCACGTGAGCCCGCCGCACACCGCCTTGGCGTAGGGGTCGAGGAGCAGCTTCTGTGGGTTGGCGACCAGGCCCTCGGTCGGGCGCCACGGGCCGTGCACCCGGAAGCCGTAGCGCTGACCCGGCTCGACCCCCGGGAGATAGGTGTGCCAGCAGAGGGCCGTCACCTCCTCCATCTCGAGGCGGGTCTCCTTGCCCTTCTTGCTGACGAGGCAGAGCTCGACCTTCTCGGCGACCTCGGAGAAGACCGAGAAGTTGGTGCCGGTCCCGTCGTAGGTGGCCCCGAGGGGATAGGCGTTGCCCGGCCAGACGTCCATCCGGCAAGAGGCTAGGCAAGATCGCGGGTCCCGCAGGCCGAACGAGGTCCTTCCGGGGACCGGTACCGGCGTGGCTCGGCGTCGACCTCGTGACCGATGCCCACGGCGAGGAGGTCACCGCCGGCGGGAGCGCAGTCCGCGTCTTCGTCATCGAATCGGCGAGGACCTCCAGATGGCCGAGGAGGCCCGGGCCGCCCGCCGCCACCACTGACCCCCTAGGGAGCCGGAAGGGCACCGTGACTGTCATAGGGGCGGCCGTCGGCCTCGGCCATGGCCCGGCCCGCGGCGTACTGGTATGCCGAGATGCCGCCCGGCTCCCACGGTCCCACCGAGCCAGCGGCCACGGCGATCGGCCGGCGGCCCGCCTCGCCGTCGAGGAAGAAGTGGGAGCGCACCGCCTCGATCGGCTGGTCGGCGAAGGCGAACCAGTCCACCGCCAGGAAGTCGATGCCCTCCTGGACCCCGTGGTGGTCGTTGTGGGACCAGGCGGCGCGGGCACCGCGCCGGAACGCGTCAGCGAGGCGGACGGCCATGTCCGCCTCGGCGGCGGAGACGTGACCGAGGTCCATCTCGAAGAGGCCCATGCCCGTCTGGAGGTACCCCGCTTCGAAGAGGCCCAGGACCTGGACCAGGAGGGTGAAGGCCCGCGGATCGTCTGATGCCCGGGAGATCAGCCCGAAGACCTCCAACTCGGCTTCGACCGTCGTGCCGTAGTCGGCCAGGACGTGGATCCAGTCGTGCTGGGCCAGCGCGGGCGGGGCGCTCCCGGGTGTGCCGGGGAAGGCGAAGCCCCGCGCCTTGTAGAACCGCCACACCGCCAGCCCGAGGGAGCCCTCGGGGCAGTGCTCGAGGGCCTGCCAGCGGCCGGCCAACGCCGGATCGTGCGGGGCAGCGGTCCAGTACTCGGCGGCGGTGTGCTCCTCGCCGTCGCTCCCGTCACGCTCGTAGGCCATGCACTCGTAGCCCGCCCGCTCGAAGTCGGCCATCGCCAGGCCCAGCGCGCCGGCGGCGAGGTGGCGCGTGGCCCGCAGGAGCTCGCGGCAGTCGTCCCCCACGCTCAGCTCGTCGGCGAACTCCTGGAGGCGGTCAGCCACCTCCTGGGGCACCCGCCGGACCAGCAGGGCGAGGAGGATCATCATCTGCACCATGCGGACCCGGAACGCCCGGTCCCGCCGGGCGAGCCCCTCGGCGTACGCCGTGGCCGTGATGGGGGTCACCTGGGTCAGGTCGAGCGGGTGACCGGTCATCGCATCCGACAGCGACCGGAGGCACAGCGTCTGGAGGCGGGTCAGCCCCTCCGGCGGCGAGATGGCCGTCACGACCCCGCGGGCCACGTGGAGGATCTCGGGGGGCTCCGGCGGGTCGAGGTTCGCTTCGGTGGCGGTGGGCAACGGGACCGGCATGTGTCGGCCTAACCCTCGGGGGGACCGGTTTCTTCCTCTCGCACCGCTGCGCCGTAGGACTCGTAGGGGCGACCCTCCGCCGCGGCCATGTCCAGGCCCCAGCCCCATTGGTCCGGGGTGATGCCGCCGGGCTGGAACGGGCCGGCCGAGCCGGCGACCTTCGCCTCCAGGGACTTGGCCCCCGGTCCCGTGAAGCCGTACTCGGCCTGGACCTCGGTGAGGGGGTCGGCGGCCCGGGCGAACCAGTCCTCCGCCAGGAGGTCGATGCCGTCGGTCTCGCGGAAGCGCCAGGCCACCTCGCCGCCCCGGGCCACGGCGTTGCCCAGTCGCGTGCCCATGCCGGCCGGGTCATGGCTCAGGTGGTCCGGATCGGCCCGGAACGCCCCGAGGCCCTTGTCCAGGTAGCCGGACTCGAAGAGGGCGAGGACGGCGACCAGGAGGCTGAAGGACCGAGGGTCCTCGTCGGCTCGGGCGATGACCGAGAACACCTCGATCTCGGACTCCACCGTCGTGCCGTAGTCCGACAGGACATGGACGAAGTCGTGCTGGGCCAGCCGGGGCGACACGCTGTTGGGGGTCCCCGGGAAGTTGAAGCCGCGGGCCTTGTAGAACTCCCAGGTGCCACGGCCCAAGGAGCCCGGCGGGCAGTGCTCCAGGGCGGCCCAGCGAGCAGCCATCGCCGGGTCGTCGGTCACCGACGCCCAGTAGTCGCCGATGTCGGCCGGCGGTTCCTCCCCCGCCCGCTCGAGGTGGAGGACCTCGTAGCCGTTGCGCATGAAGTCGGCGAGGGCAGCGCTGGTGGCCCCTGAGGCCAGGTGGCGCGTGGCGGTGACCGCGTCACGGCAGTCCTCACCCACGCCCAGCTCGTCGGCGAAGGCCTCGACCCGGGCGGCCACGTCGTCGGGCAGGGGCCGGACCAGGAGCTCGAGCAGGACCATGGCCTGCACGCGCCGGACCCGGTAGTGACGGCCGCGGTGGGCGATGGCCTCGGCGAACTCGGTCGGGCCGATCGGCTCGAGCAGGCTGAGGTCACCCAACTCGATCAGGTCGGCGGTGAGGGCCTGGGTCAGGCCCCGCACCACGTAGCCCTGCAGGCGGGTCAGGCCCCCCTCGGGGGCGACCGCGCTGGCGTAGGCCCGGGCGGTCAGCCAGGCCTCGTCCTTGGTCGGGCGGGGCTCGGGATCGGGATCGTCAGCGGGAAAGGGAACCGGCACGGTTCAGAAGTAGATCACCCGCTCGACCCGTTCGGCCACTGTCTCGAGGTCGTCGGTCCAGGCGCCGGTCGACAGGTACTTCCAGCCGCCGTCACAGACGATGAACACGATCACGCCCTCGTCGATCCGCTCGGCCACGCGCACGGCACCCGCGAGCGCCGCGCCCGAGGAGATGCCGGCGAAGATCCCGGCCTCGTGCGCCAGGCGCCGGGTGTACTGCAGCGACTCCAGGGGCCGGACGATGCGCTTGCCGTCGAGGAGGTCCTGGCCGCCCCACTTCTCGTAGACCGGCGGGATGTAGCCCTCGTCCATGTTGCGCAGGCCCTGCACGGTCTCGCCGATCGGGGGCTCCACGGCGAAGATCCGCACTGCCGGGTTCTGCTCCTTCAGGAACGTCCCGACGCCCAGGAGGGTGCCGCTGGTGCCCAGACCGGCGACGAAGTGGGTGATGTCGGGGCAGTCGGCCCAGATCTCGGGCCCGGTGCCCTCGTAGTGGGCCCGGGGGTTGGCCTCGTTGCCGTACTGGTAGAGGAAGGCCCATTCGGGGTGCTCGGCGGCCAGCACCTCGGCACGGCGGACGGCGCCGTTGGAGCCCTCCTCGGCGGGCGAGTCGATGATCTCGGCCCCGAAGGCCTCCAGCAGCTGGCGGCGCTCGGGTGACACGTTGCCCGGCAGGACGATCTTGACCGGGTAGCCCTTGATCTTGCCGATCATGGCCAGGGCGATCCCGGTGTTGCCCGACGAGGGCTCGAGGATGGTCTTGCCCGGCGTCAGGGTCCCGTCGGCCTCGGCCTCCTCGATCATCTTCTTGGCGATGCGGTCCTTGACCGAGCCGCCGGGGTTCTGGCCCTCGAGCTTGCCGATGATGCGGACGCCCGGGGTGGGGCTGAACGAGCTGAGGTCGACCATCGGCGTGTTGCCGATCAGGTCCAGGACCGATGCGTGCACCGTCATCTCCGCTCCACCCCCTCCGATTGTTGACCGAACAGGTAGGGATTCTACCTGTCGATCAGAACCACCGACTCCTCGTCGATGTTCCCGTCCACGATCCGGTAGGAGCGCACCACCGGCTCGGGCTGGCGCAGGGACACGATGAGGTAGTGCCAGTCCGGGTCGGGGGCCTGGGCCACGTCGGTCGGCGAGGGGTAGGCCTCGGTGTGGGTGTGGCTGTGCATCACCCCGACGATCGCCAGCCCCCGGTCCTCGGCGTCCCGGTCGGCCCGCAGGTGGTCCTGGGGGTGCACGGTGTAGATCCGGCTGGACGCCTCGGCGTTGCGGCAGGGGTAGAACGCCGTCACCGCGTCCCGTCCGAGGGGTCCCGCCAGCAGGCCACAGGCCTCCAGCGGGAGGCCGTCGTAGGCGTGGGCGACCATCTCGGCCCAGGGGCCCCGGTCGAGGTTCAGCGCGGGTCGTGTCACAGCGGCGCGGAGCGTACCGGTACTGTCCGCGGCGATGACGCGACCGTTGACCCCCGAGGACCTCGTCGAGATCGAGGCCATCAAGCAGCTCAAGTACCGCTACGCCCGGTGCCTGGACCAGAAGCTCTGGGACCAGATGGGTGACCTCCTCACCGAGGACGCCGTGGCCGAGTACTCCGCGGGCAAGTACCGCCACGAGGGCCGCGACGCCATCGTGGGCTGGATCAGCGAGGCCATGAAGGCCGAGACCTTCCTGTCCTCGCACCGGATGCACCACCCCGAGATCCGCCTGACCGGCCCCGACACCGCCCACGGCACCTGGGCCCTGGAGGACACCGTCGTGGAGAGCGCCTGGGACATCACCATCCAGGGCGCGGCCTTCTACGAGGACGACTACGTCAAGGTCGACGGCGAGTGGAAGATCCAGCACACCGGCTACAAGCGGACCTACGAGGAGATCTTCCCCCGGGCCTCGATCGAGGGCCTGCGCCTCACCGCCTCCTGGTGGGGCACCGGCGGCGCCTCCGAACTCGAGGCCTGAACCCCTGCGTTCATCCGCTTGACTGGCGGGCATGGCCCGCCCGGACGGCATCAAGGTCGTGGCGACCAACCGCCAGGCCCGACGCAACTTCGAGATCCTCGACACCTTCGAGGCGGGCATCGTGCTGCGCGGCAGCGAGGTCAAGTCCCTCCGCGAGGCCAAGGTCACCGTGAGCGACGCCTACGCCCGGATCATCGACCACGAGGCCTGGGTCATCGGCCTGCACATCACGCCCTACAGCCACGCCGGCGGCGCCTTCGCCGAGCTGGACCCCGAACGGGACCGCAAGCTCCTGCTGAAGCGCCTGGAGATCGACCGCATCAAGGCCCGGGTCGACCAGGACCGACTGACGCTCGTCCCCCTCTCGCTCTACTTCAAGGACGGCCGGGCCAAGCTGGAGCTCGGCCTCGGCAAGGGTCGCACCGGAGTGGACAAGCGTCGCCACATCGCCACCCGTGACGCCGAGCGGGAGGCCCAGCGCGACATGGCCCGCGCCCGCCGCCGAGAATGACGTGAATTGAGTAGGGCCTACTCAGGCCAGGGTCGCCGGTAGGGCGTACGTTTCGGTCGTTCCGCAGCACCAAAGGGAGACCGCAATGATCATCATGGGAGGCAACTCCAAGCTCCGGGCGGGGATCTTCGCCCTCACCGGCGTCCTGTTCCTCGTCCTGGCCTTCACGCTCGGGTCCTTCACCCGGACCCTGTTCCTGATCCTGGGCATCGCCGACCTGGCCATCGCCGCCTTCACCTACTGGGCCGCCCACAAGGCCGAGCAGCAGGCGGCGGACCCCAACCAGCCCAACAACTGGGTCGGCTGACCGGTCACGGCGCCCCGTAGACTGGTGAATCCGGGCGTTTCGGCGCCCGGCGTTGCTTGACATCTGAGAGTGACAGCACGGGGCTGATCGGTTTCGACGTGGAGACCGTCTGGCGTACGGGCGACCGGAGTTGCTCAGACTCCTTAAACGGGGCACCCAAAGAAGCGCCGATGGCGACTTCGCTCTCGCCGCCTGACCTAGTCAGTAGGTAGAGAGTCCCAGCGAGCCGTGAGGCCACGCGGGGCCTGTCCACTGCAGCCCGGCAACAGAAGCAGTGGAGGACCGCAGGGAGAGACCGCTGACGGTGGGAAAGACCACTGACACCAGGGAAAGACCCGGCGGTCATGAGGACCCGACCTCTCGGCGACCGCAAGCCGTAGATCGGGAATGGTCGTAGCTCGTTCATCACACACTTCGCGGACGAGGGTTCGATTCCCTCCAGCTCCAAGAGCACTCGAGCTCAGGTTCGAGTGTTGTTGGAGCTGCCGTGGCCCCGTACCGAGCGCGAGCCCGGCTCGAGATCTGTCCCTCTCGGTGTCAACGGGCAGAGTGGGGGCATGGCGATCGAGGTGCGGCCGGCCACGACGTTCGAGGACGTCAGGACGATGGTCGGGCCCAAGCGGCCGGACGCCAGCGTCTGCTGGTGCCTGAGCTACCGCCTGCTGTCGTCGAAGGAGAACCGGGAGCTGGTCGGTCCCGCCCGGGGCGAGCGGGTGCTCGAACTGGTGCACCAGGACCCGCCGCCCGGCGTGCTCGCCTACGACGGCGACGAGGTGGTCGGCTGGGCCGCGGTGCACCCCCGAGCCGACACCAGCTTCGCCAAGAACCGCAAGATCCCCCACGTCGACGACCTCGACGTCTGGTCGGTGTGGTGCATCCGGGTGCGGCCCGGCCACCGCGGGCGAGGGCATCTCCCACCACCTGCTGGCCGGTGCGGTCGAGTTCGCCCGCACCAACGGCGCGCCCGCCATCGAGGGCTATCCCCTCGACAACGAGGGGGCGAAGATCGACCTGACGATGGCCTACGTCGGCACGAAGCGCCTCTTCGAACGAGCCGGGTTCACGAAAGCCGCCGACACCACCTCGGTCCTGAACGGCTTCCCCCGCGTCCTCATGCGCCTCGACCTCCGCTGAACGGAGCCTCGGGGCTGCTGACCTGGCACCATCGGACGATGGACGAGCTCGAGCTGACGGGCGTCGACGGAGCGGTGCTCGGGACGGCTCGGGTCGATCCCACCGAGGAGCCGCTCCCGCGGGCCGTGGTGCATGCCGCGGCCGATGCCCCGATCGCTGACCTGGCCGATGCCGCACGGCGCGCGCTGCCGGGGCATCGGCTGATCGTCGACGATGCCGGCGCTGGCCGACGCCCTGGTCGAACGGGGACTGACCCTGGTGCGGGCGGCGTCGATCATGGTCCTCTCGCTGCCCGTCCCCTCCCCCGCCGTCCCGCCACCGCACGTCGAGCTCCGGCCGCTGCAGGACACGCCCGACGAGTACGGCGAGGTCATGCGGCGGGCCTACCCGCCGGACCACCCGGACCACGAGCACGGGGACGCCACGCCAGAGGGGGCGGCGGCGACGATCCGGGGCTACCTGTCGGGCGAGATCGTCGGGCCGGTGATCGCCGAGGCCTCGGCCGAGGCCCGGCTGGACGGTGTGCTCGTCGGCGTGAACGTCGTCTCCGAGATGCCCGACCGACGACGAGTTCGACGGCGGCCCCTGGATCACCGACCTCTTCGTGGACCCGGCCGCCCAGGGCCAGGGCGTCGGCAAGGCCCTCCTCGGTCATGCCATCGAGCGCCTCACCGCCGCCGGTCGGCCCACCCTCGGCCTCGCGGTCACCCTCGACAACCCCGCCCGTGGCCTCTACGAGAGCCCTCGGCTTCGTCGTGCTGGGCACCCGCTGGAACCTCGTCGACGAGCGCTGAGAGCTCAGATCACCGGGTGGAGCAGGTGGGTCCCCGACAGGCCCTTCAGCTCGACCTCGACGGGGTCTCCGAAGGTCACGTCGTCGCCGAGGAGGCTCCGCAGGTGATCGGTGACCAGCGTGTCGCCGCCCCGGGCGAGGGCACCGACCCGGGCGGCCAGGATCACCGTGCGGCCGTAGAAGTCGGCGTCCTCGGAGATCACGTCACCCTCGTGCATCCCGATGCGGATCCGCAGCGCCTCGACGTCGGGACCGAACTCGTGCGTCCGCCACGGTGGCGTGCACCTGCATCGCCCAGGCGACCGCCGCCTGCGGGCTGGTCGAACACGACCATGAACCCGTCCCCCTGGCTCTTGACCTCGGTCCCGCCGTTGTCCCGGAGGGCGGCCCGGATCAGGTCGTTGTGGGCGTGGAGGATCTCCTGGCTGCGGGCGTCACCCACCCGTTCGGTGAGGCTCGTGTAGCCCTCGATGTCGGAGAAGGCGACGGTCACCCGCCCCTGGGGTGATGCCTTGTCGGTGACGTCCTCGCGATCGGCGGCGGCGGCCGCCGCCACCATGTCGATGGAGCTGCCCGGGTCCGATCCCGACAGGCCCTGGAGCGCGACCTTCTCCGTGAGGGCCTGCTCGACGAGCCGGGCGGCTCCCGTCTCGCGGGCCGTTTCCAGGGCGGCGTCGAGCAGGCGCCGCGCCTCAGCCCGGTCTCCGTCGGCATCCCGGTCGATCAGCACCCGAGCGAGGTCGTAACGGGTACGCGCCACCCACGGCGGCGACCGCATGACCTCGTGCTCATCTTCGGCCTGACGCAGCAGCGCGACCGCACCGTCGAGGTCGCCCAGGAGGTGGTCGATGAGCCCGACGTAGCGGCTCCGAGCCCCCCAGTAGGCGATCCCGGCGATCGTCACGTGGACGTCGGCGGCGGCGTCGAGGAGCGGTCGGAGCAGGGTGGCCCGCTCCCGGTCTCCGACCAGCACCGCCCCTTCGGCCAGCACGCACAGCGTGTAGGTGCGCAGGACATCGTCGGGAACGGCGACGAGGTCGACCGCCGCGAGCATCTCGGTCGCCTGATCGATCCGACCGACCTCCGCCAGGAGCCCGATGAGTCCGGCCCGCCAGCTCGGCAGGGCGTCCGGTGCCTCGGCCACCCGACGGGTGGCATCGAGCAGGTCCCCGAGGCGACCCTGCTCCCGCCACGGCTGGTACAGACCGACGCCGGTGTTGGCCACCATGACGTCGTTGCCCATGCGGCGGGCCGCACCGAGCGACTCGAAGAACAGCTCCTCGGCCTCAGCGAACCGACCGTCCATGGCCGCGGTCATGGCCCGGTTCTGGGTCAGGGCGGTGTCGAAGCGGGGCGACCGGAGCTTCCCGGCCAGGACGGCCATCTGGGCCAGCGCCTCGTCGATACTCGACTCGTCGACCCTCGATCAGGTGCCGGAACAGCAGCGAGGTGACCGCCGTGTACTGCGCCTCGAGGTCCCCGGCCTCTTCGGCGAGGGCCCGGAGCTGTTCTACGAACTCGGTCCCCTCGCTTCCCGGCAGCACCCCCACCGTGGCGGCGTGCATCGCCCGGGCCCGCACCGCGGCATCACCGGAGGCCTCGGCCTCCTCCATGGCCGTGGCCGCGGCCTCGCCGGCCGCCGCGAGGTCGTGGATGAAGAGCTGGCGGGTGAGACAGGAGGCGAGGTCGGCCCGGGTGGCGTGGTCGTCGGCCGCCACCCGCCCGATGGCCTCTCGCAAGAGTCCGATCAGGTGGGTGTCGGCCCGCTCTGACCCCCCGAAGCTTCGCCGACCCACCGTGATCACGGCCCGGGTGAAGAGCCCCGGATCGTCGGCCAGTCGGGCGCACGCCACGGCCTGGTCCAGCAACCGCTCCCGGGACTCGCCTGACCGGGTGGCGGCCAGCTCCGTCGCCTCGAGCAGGCGGACCAGGATGTCGCCCCTCTCCGCAGGGTCGGCCTCTTCGTCCAGGTCGATCACCTGAAGGACCATGTCGAAGTAGCGGGCCGCCTCCTCGTAGGCCGCCGCCTCGATGGCCCGGTCGCCCGCGCCGCGGGCGTAGGCGCGGGCCCGTTCGGTCTCCCCTGCGGGGGCGGCCTGGAAGAAGTGGTAGGCCAACTCGGTCAGGTGGGGATCGAGCCGGTCGGCGTGCTTGGCCTCGATGGCCTCGCCGATGCGCTGGTGCATCCGCACCCGGCGAGGCGTGGACAGCTCGCCGTAGAGCGCCTGGCGGATGAGCGCATGGTTGAACTCATAGGTGCCCGCGGCGGCCGTGCGCTCGGTGAGGACGGCCGCGGCGAGCGCCTCGTCCAGGAGGTCCAGGGCCTTGTCGATGTCGAAGCCCGCCACCGAGGCGCAGATGTCGAGGTCGAAGCCGCCAGGCATGGCCGAGCCCACCGACAGCAGGGCATTGGCCTCCTCGGACAAGCGGTCGAGACGGCGCCCGACCACCTCCCGTACGCCCTCGGGGAGGTTGGCGGCGATGCTCTCGGGGTCCCCGACGTAGCGGCCGTCCTCGACCCGGATGGCCCCGCTCTCCACCAGGTTGCGCAGGATCTCGGCCACGAAGAAGGGATTGCCCTCACTCACCTCGTACACCGCGTCGACGAACGCCTCCGGGGGCGGCTGGCCGCCGGTTGCCTCGATGAGGGCCGCCACCTCCTCCCGGACGAGGCCCCGCAAGAGCACGCGCTCCATCAGGTCGCCCCGTCGGAGCACGGCGATGGTGTCCGACAGCGGATGGGTGCGGTCCAGTTCCATGTCCCGGTAGGTGCCGATGACCAGGATTCGGTCGCGCCCGATGTTGCGGGCCAGGTACTGGAGCAACAGCAACGTCGGCTCGTCCGCCCAGTGCAGGTCGTCCAGCACCAGGACGACCGGTCGGCGGCGGGTCGCGGTCCGCAGGAAGGTGACCACGGCCTCGAACAACCGGAGCCGCTCGGCGTTGCCGTCGAGGCGAGGCAGGGTCGGGATGTCGCCGAACTTCTCCCGGACCTCGGACACCAGGGTGGCGATCTCGGGCGCCGTGGCCCCGAGGTCCTGGCGGACCTCGTCCTGGGGCTGGGTCTGGACGTGGGTCCGGAAGCACTCGGCGAAGGCCAGGTACGGCGCCCCGATCTCCCCCTCGTAGCTCCGACCCCAGAGGACCTCGGCGCCCCGGACCTTGGCCTCCGACACCAGCTGCTCCACGAGGGTCGTCTTGCCGACGCCCGGCTCGCCGGCGACGAGGACGAGGCCGGCGCGCCCCGACAGCGCCGCTTCGAGGGCGGCCCGCAGCTGGTCGAGCTGCGACGCGCGGCCGACGAAGCGAGCATCGACCGGGGACGGCGTCGGGGCCGGAGCCGCCGCCAGAGGAGCCGGCGTGAGCGAGACGGAGATGAGCGTGGCGACGACGTCAGCAGCATCGCGGGGACGCTCGTCGGGGTCTTTGGCCAGGAGGCGGCGCACGAGGGCATCCAGTCCGGGCGGGACGGCGGGGTTGTGGAAGGCGGGGTCCACCGGGGCGGTGTTGACGTGCTGGGACACGACTTCGGTGAGGTCCCCGAGGAAGGGCGGGCGCCCCGTCACCAGCTCGTAGAGCACGGCCCCGAAGGAGTACAGGTCACTGCGGGCGTCGGCATCCCGTCCGACGGCGACCTCGGGCGCCAGGTACGACGCCGTGCCCACGATCATCCCCTCGGTGGTCAGCCGGGCCTCGTCGGCCACCTGAGCCAGGCCGAAGTCGCCGAGCAGGGCGTTGCCGGCGGCGTCGAACCAGATGTTGGCCGGCTTGACGTCCCGGTGCACGATGCCTTGCGCGTGGGCGCTGGCCAGGCCCTCGGCCACCTGGCGGCCGATCCGGACGGCGTCGACCAGTTCCAGGCCACGGTCCGCCGCCGCCAGGCGGTCCTCCAGCGAGCCGCCCGTGAGGAGCTGGGAGACGATGAAGGGTCGCCCGTCCTCCTCGCCGGCGTCGAGGACGGCGACCACGTTCGGGTGGTCGCCGAGGCGGGCCATCGCCCGGGCCTCACGCTGCACCCGAGCCCGGCCGTGGGCGTCGAGGCCATCGGTCTTGATCAGGGCGACGGCGACGTCGCGCCCGAGCCGGCTGTCGGTCCCCCGGTACACCACCTTGCGGGCGCCCTCGCCGAGCCGGTCACCGACCTCGTACCGACCGTCGCCCACCGTGCGCGGGGTGCTCGGCTCGATGACGGTCAGCGCGCCGCCACAGCTGTCACAGAAACGGGCGCCGTCCCGGTTCTCCCCTCCACACCCCGGACAATCCAAGGCCTCGCACTGTAGGTGTCCGCCCTCCCCCGCCGCCGGACGGCAAGTGCCATGCTCCGTCGGGGGATCCCCACCGGGAGGGGCAACATGAGCATCGAGGTCCAGATCGCGTCGACGGAGGCCGAGCGCGAGGCCATCTACCGATTCCGCTACGACATCTACGTCGAGGAGATGGGGCGCTACCAGGCGACCGCCGATCATGACCGTCGCCGCCTGTTCGAGCCCGAGGACCTCAACGGCAACCACGTCTTCGCCGTCGACGACCGCGGCGATGTCGTGGGCGTCGCGCGTGGGAGCTGGGGCGGCGCAGGCCCCTTCTCGGAACGTCAGGTTCAGCAGTACGGCCTCGAGCCCTTCCTGGCGGAGATCCCCGCCGACCGCATCACCGTGGGCGAGCGGGCCATGATCCGCCCGGATCACCGGGGCACGGACCTCTGGCTGCGGTTCATGCAGCACTCGCTCGGTTTCGCCAACGAGAAGCGCATCGTGGCCTCGTTCGGGGCCTGCGAGCCGCACCTGCTGAGTCTCTACCTGGGCCTCGGGGCCCGCACGTTCGCCGACCAGAACATCAACAGCGCCGAGGCCGGCTACCTGATCCCGATCCTCTGGCTACCCGGCGACGCCGGCTACCTGGAGGAGCTCGGCTCCCCGCTCGCCGGCTTCGTCGAGGACCGCGGTCTCCAGGACGTGCCGTCCGTGATCCACGAGGTGATCGCCACCGGTGGTGCCGTCCGCAGCCATCGCCTGAGCGTGGACGACACCTTCGGCCACGAGGTCCGTCAGGCCCTCGACGAACTGGGCGACGGCTCCCTCTCCGCCGTCGCCGGCCTCACCGAGGACGAGGTCGCCCTGCTGCTGGATCACAGCAACATCATCGACTGCTGCGCCGGTGACCTCGTCCTGAAGAAGGGCGGTGTGGCCCGGAACCTCTTCGTCGTCCTCGACGGCTTCCTCGAGGTCCGCGACGAGGACCGGGTGCTGAGCGTCCTGGGCCCCGGCCAGGTCTTCGGGGAGATGGCCTTCCTGCTCGAGCAACCCCGCAGTCGCGACGTCTTCGCGGCCACCGATGGAACCCGGGTCCTCAGCCTGAGCGACGGCCACCTGCGCCGCCTCATCGACCGTGAGCCCCGGGCGGCCGCCCTGCTCCTGATGAACCTCTCACGGATGCTCTGCTTCCGGCTGATCACCCAGGTCTGAACCCGGGCCGAGCCCGATGAGGTGACCGAAATCACCGGGGGAACGCGTGCGCGGTCTGCCACCCTGGATCGGTGAGTCCCCAGCGCCGTTCCTTCCTGCTGCTCGAGGCGGCGTGCCTCGTGTCGGGCGTGGGCAACGGTGTGGCGATGGTCGCCCTGCCCTGGCTCGCCCTGGAGCTGACAGGTAGCGCCACCGCCGCCGGCGCTGTGGCCACCGCGGCCGCGCTCCCCCTGATCGCCGCCAGCCTCGTGTCCGGCACCGTCGTGGACTGGTTCGGGCGCCGTCGTACCGCGGTCGTGTCCGACCTGCTGTCCCTGCTCGCCGTCGCCGCCATCCCGATCGCCGACGCAACCGTCGGGCTGTCCATCGGCCTCCTGGTCGCCCTCGCCGCGCTCGGCGCGGCCTTCGACCCGGCCGGGATCACCGCCCGGGAGACGCTGCTGCCCGCCGCGGCCCACAAGGCAGGTTGGGGCCTCGAGCGGGCCAACAGCGTGCACGAGGCCATCTGGAACGTGGCCTTCCTCGTCGGTCCGGGGATCGGTGGCCTCCTCATCGCCACCGTCGGTGCGGCCACGACCCTCTGGGTCACGGCCGCCGGGTTCGCGCTGTCGCTCACCCTCACGGCCCGCATCCGGGTCCCCGGCGCCGGGGCGCCCGAGGCCCATGAGCGTCCCGATGGTTTCTGGTCGGGCACCGTCGACGGTCTCCGGTTCATCCGTCACGACCCGCTGCTGCGCACCACCGCCCTGCTGAGCATGGCCATCGTGGCCCTCTACCTGCCCGTCGAGGGCGTCATCCTGCCGACGTACTTCAACGAGCAGGGCCAGCCCGCCCGCCTGGGCACCGTGCTCATGGCCCTCAGCTTCGGCGGCATCGCCGGCGCGCTGGCCTACGGCAAGTGGGGGGTGCGGTTCCGACGGCGCAATGCGTTCGTGTTCGCCATGGTCGGGGTCGGGGCACCGCTGTTCGGCATGGCGTTCCTGCCGCCGTTCGGCGTCATCGTCGTGCTCGCCGCACTCGCGGGCTTCCTCTACGGCCCGATCGGTCCGCTGCAGAACTACGCCATGCAGACCCGTACCCCCGAGGACATGCGGGGCCGAGCCTTCGGCGTGCTGACCTCGGCCGCCTACGCGGCCGGACCCATCGGCTACCTGCTCGTCGGGCCCCTGGTGGAAGGCCTCGGCCTGCGCCCGGCGTTCCTGCTCCTCAGCGGCGGGCTGGTCCTGGTGACGCTGGCGGCCATCCCCGCCCGGGGCCTGCGCCTGCTCGACGAGCCCCCGCTCTTCGCCGCCTCGCCGGACGAGGAGTGGACGCCGACCCACTCGGGGATACCGCTCGGCGAACAGTCCGTTCCGCTCCCCCGCGAGGCGGCCGCTTGACGACGGGTGTGTGATGGGGCCATGGACGACGCCGAGATCCTGAGCCGCATCACCGCCCTGGTCGACGAGGAGCATCGGCTGGAGGAGAGCCACGTCGGCGAGGGCCTGTCCGACGAGGAGCGGGACCGGCTGGGTGAGGTCGAGGTCGCCCTCGACCAGTGTTGGGACCTGTTGCGACAGCGCCGGGCCCGCCGCAACGCCGGTCTCGACCCCGATGAGGCTGCGGTCCGCGCCGAGGGCACCGTGGAGGGCTACCGCCAGTAGCCCCGGGGATCAGTCCTCGGCCTGCCAGGTGCCGAATCCGGCGGCCAGGGGCTCGGCCCAGGTCTCGAGCTTGCCCTCCTGGTGCGGGGGCCGGTCGTCGGTCAGGGTGCGGAGGACCTTGGCGGGCACGCCGCCGACGACGGTGAAGTCCGGGACCCGGCCCCGGACGACCGATCCCGCGGCCACCACGCAGTGCCGGCCGATCTGCGCCCCGGGCAGGATCACCGACCCGTGGCCCAGCCAGGAGCCCCGGCCCACCGACACCGGCTGGTGGTCGCCGAGCTGTCGCCCGATCGGGACGTCGAGGTCCTCGAAGCCGTGGTTGGCGTCGGTGATGTAGACGCCAGGGCCGAACCAGACGTCGTCGCCGATCTCGATGGACTCGTGGGCCACCAGGCCGCAGCGGATGTTGATCATGCAGCGGTCACCGATGACCAGCGCCCGCTCCGGGACATCGTGCTGGCCCGGCCCGTAGCCCGCCGACAGCGTCACCCAGCTGGCGATGAGGGTGCCCGAACCGATGTGGATCGAGGACTCGCCGAAGAGGGTGGCCACGGGGAAGCCGAGCAGGCTGTTCTCACCGAAGGAGCCGAACCGCTCGGCCCGCACGGTGCCCGGGTACAGGGCCCCGCGGGACTGGATCCAGTCCCAGCTCCGGTGGATGGCCTCGTTGAGGATCCGCCGTCGGAGGAACCACCAACGGGACCCGGCCATCCCCCCAGCCTACGAACCCTCGGTACTGGCGCCTGATTCGGTGGCCAGGGCGAACGGATCAGGCGCCAGAAGGGGTCTCAGATCTTGCCTTCGCCCTCGATCTCGGCGCCGCGCTCGTTGGCCTTCTTGTAGGCCTCGGCCACGTCGGGATCGACGGGGCCATGGGCATCGGCGGCCGCCTCTTCCTCGGGGGTCGGCTCACGGTCGGCGCTGTGGTCGTCGTCGAGGGCCTTGCGGTCTTCGGCGATCGTGTCCCGGTCCGGCGTGGTCGGCGGTGCGATCCGGCCGTCCACGTCGCGGGCCTCGTCCTGGTCGGTCCATTCACCCATGGGGGATCCTCCTGCTGTCGAGGCCCCTTCCCTACCCACTTCGGGCGGGCGTCACCCGCGGGCCTGCCAGTCTGGGGCCGTGGCCCCGCTCACCCCGGTCCGCCGGATCGTCGTCCTCGGCTCGGAGTCCACGGGGTCGACCACCCTGGCCCAGGACCTCAGCGGGCGTCTGGGGGTGGGGTGGGTCCCCGAGTACCTGCGGGACCACGCCGGCGAGAAGGCGGCCCAGGCGGGCTCGATCTGGGACATCGTCTGGACCAGCGCCGACTTCGACGCCGTGGCCGACGGTCAGCTCGCCCTGGAGGCCAAGGCCGTCGCCGTCGCCGCCGACCGGGGTGATGACCTGGTCGTGTGCGACAACGACGTGCTCGCGGTGGCGGTGTGGCACCTCCGGTACCTGGGCACCGGCGCCCCGGCCGTCGCCGCCCGGGCCGAGCCACCGGTGCTCTACGTGCTCACCACGCCCGAGGACATCCCCTTCGTCCAGGACGGCCTCCGGGACGGCGAGCACGTCCGCGGCCCGATGACCGACTGGTTCCGCGACACGCTGGCCGCGCAGCCCGCCCCGTGGATCGAAGCCGTCAGCGACCGCCAGGCCCGCGTCGACCAGGTCGTCGCCTGGTTGTCCGCCCACGACCGCTGACCTCCCTACGATGCGCCGATGACGACCTCCGGAGCGACCTTCGACAACCGGGTGACCCGACTCCTGGGCGTCGAGATCCCCGTGGTCCAGGCCCCGATGGGTTGGATCGCCCGGTCACAGCTCGCGTCGGCGGTCTCCGCGGCCGGAGGCCTCGGGATCATCGAGACCTCCTCCGGTGAGATGGACGCCTTCGTCCGTGAGGTCGCCGCCATGCGGGACCTGACCAGCCGACCGTTCGGCGTGAACATCGCCCAGAACCTGGTTCGCGACGACTCGGTCATCGACATCGTCGTGGACGCCGGGGTGCGCTTCGTCACCACGTCGGCGGGCGACCCCAACCGCTTCACGGCCCGGCTGAAGGACGCCGGCCTCACCGTCTTCCACGTCGTGCCCACCCTGCGCGGGGCCCAGAAAGCCGTGGCCGCCGGCGTGGACGGCCTCGTCGTGGAGGGCATCGAGGGCGGCGGCTTCAAGACCCCGGAGGGCGCATCGACGATGGTCCTGCTCCCCCTCATCCGCAGCCACGTCGACGTGCCCCTGATCGCCGCGGGCGGGATCGTGGACGGCGCCACGATGGCGGCGGCCTTCGTCCTCGGCGCCGAGGGTGTGCAACTCGGCACGCGGTTCGTCGCGTCGGTGGAGTCACCGGTGCACGAGAACTGGAAGCAGGCCATCGTGGCCACGGCGGAGACGGGCACCGTCCTGCTCAACCGGTTCGCCAAGCCCGGGATGCGGGCCCTGCGCACCGAGCGCACCACCCGGCTGGAGCAGGAGACGGGCAACGTCTGGGGCGACTTCGGTTCCCCCGCCGACCTCTACTTCGGTGGGGACATGGAGGCCGCCATCCCCATGGCCGGTCAGGTCTCGGGCCGCATCGACGGGGTGCTCCCGGTGGCCGAGATCATGGCCGAGCTGGTGGAGGGATTCGGCGACGCTCTCGGGGCCGCGGCCGATCAGTACCTGCGAAGCTGAGTCCGGTGTCGCACCTCCACCACATCATGACCCTCGAGGACTGGGCGCGGTTCGAGGCCGCCGGCCTCTCGGTCCAGTCGACCCGGGACCGCACCTTGGCCGAGGAGGGCTTCATCCACTGCTCCTACACCAACCAGGTCGAGGGCACCCTGCAGCGCTTCTACGGCGATCTCGACGACGTGGTCGTGCTCACCCTGGATCCTGACCGCCTCGACGCCGAGATCGTCGACGAAGCGGCCGAGGACGGCACCCTCTTCCCCCACGTCTACGGACCGCTGACCATCGGCGCCGTCGTCGAGGTCGTCCGACGGAAGCCGGGGTAGGACCACACCGTGGCGGCCAAGGCGAAGCGGCTGGAGCTCGAGGTCGACGGGCGGGAGCTGTCGATCTCCAACCCCGACAAGGTGCTGTTCCCCGACGACGGCATCACCAAGGCCGAGATGGTGCGCTACTACCAGCGCATCGCGCCGCTGCTCGTGCGCCACTCGGCCGGAAGGCCGGTCGCCCTGCACCGCTTCCCGGACGGGATCGGCAAGGGCGGCTTCTTCCAGAAGCAGGTCGGCAAGCACTTCCCCGAGTGGATCCCCCGGGTCGAGCTGAGCACCCGGGACGGCAGCACCGAGTTCGTCGTGATCGAGGACGAGGCGACGGTCGTCTACCTCGCCGGCCAGGGCGTCCTCGTCTTCCACAGCCTGTTCGGCCGGGCGGACGCCCCCCACCGCCCGGTCGAGGTCATGGTCGACCTCGATCCCACCACCACCGACCGGGGGCCGATCCGCGCCGCCGCCGGTCGGCTGCGGGAGCTGTTCACCGAACGGGGCTACGACCCCCGGGTCAAGACCAGCGGATCCCGGGGGCTGCACGTCGTCGTCGACGTCGACCTCCCGGACTTCCCGACGGCCCGGGGCCTGGCCGACGAGGTGAGCGAGGTGCTCGTGGCCGAGGCGCCCGACACGTTCACCCTCGAGTTCTACAAGAACAAGCGGGGCGACCGGCTCCTGCTCGACATCAACCGCAACGCCTACCAGCAGCACGCCGTCGCCCCGTACTCCCTGCGGGCCCTCCCCGGCGCCCCGGTGGCCGCCCCCCTGGAGTGGGACGAGGCCCTGTCCCCGCGGTGGGACCCTCAGCGCTGGACGATCACGAACCTCTTCCGCCGCCTCGCCCAGCGCGACGACCCCTGGTCCTGACTCCCCGACCGTTCTGGCCGCGGAATATACGCGAGAAGTGCAACATTTCGCGGCCAGAACGTCTGATGGCCCGAGCGCGACGACCCCTGGTCCTGACCTAGATGGGGAGGTCGCCGGTGGCCGCTTTCGTCGTGCCGAAGTCCTTGTAGGCGGCGATGGTGCGCTGGGCGATGCGCATCTGGTGGATCTCGTCCGCGCCGTCGGCGAAGCGGGCCCAGCGGGCGTGCTGGAACATGCCGGCCAGCGGCGTGTCGGTCGAGTAGCCGAGGGCGCCGTGGACCTGGATGGCCCGGTCGATGATCCGGTTCAGGCTGTTGGCGACGAAGTGCTTGGCCATCGACACCTCGGACTTGAAGTCGTCACCCCGGTCGATCTTGTAGGCCGCGTGCAGGACCATCAGCTTGGCCTGGTAGAGCTCCATGGCCGAGTCGGCGATCATCCACTGGACGCCCTGCTTCTCGGCCAGGATCGAGCCGTGGGAGAACCGGTTCAGGGACCGGTCGACCATCATGTCCAGCGCCGTCTCGGCCTGGGCGATCCAGCGCATGCAGTGGGCCAGCCGGGCCGGGCCGAGCCGGGACTGGCCCAGCAGGTGGCCCTCGCCCCGGCCGCCGAGCATCTGGTCGTTGTGGACCCGCAGGTCCTCGATGAGGATCTCGGAGTGCCCGGTCGAGCCGTGCATGGTCTCGACCTGGCGGACCTCGGTCCAGCCCTCGCTGGGGATGTCCACCAGGAAGGCGGAGTTGGCCGCCTGGGGCAGGTCGGGGTCGTCCTCGGTGCGGGCGATGAGGATGGCGAAGTTGGCCCGATGGGCGTTGGAGATGAACCACTTGTGGCCGTTGATGACCCACTCGTCGCCGTCCTGGTAGGCCCGGGTCTGGATGAGGGTCGGGTCCGAGCCGGCCACCTCGGGCTCGGTCATGGCGAAGCAGGACCAGGCCTTGCCGTCACACAGCGGCCGCAGGTACTTCTCGGCCTGCTCGGGGGTGGCCCAGTGCAGCAGGGTGTGCATGTTGCCCTCGTCGGGCGCCTGGCAGTTGAGGACCCACGGCCCGTAGTAGGTCTTCGCCGCCTCGGCCTGGACCATGGCCATCTCCACGTGGCCGAGCCCCATGCCGCCCCACTCCTCGGGCATGTGCGGACACCAGAGCCCGGCCTCGAAGGCCGCTTTGCGCATGCCCAGTAGAGCAGTGATGTACGCGTCCCGATCACCCTCGTCGAGGGTCTTCTCGGTCGGCACGACGACCTCGTCGAGGAAGCTCCGGACCTTCGTCCGCAGGTCCTCCAGCTCCGGGGTCAGGGTGAAGTCGATGGCCATGTCAGTCCTCTCGGGGATCGGTCGGCTCAGCGTGCTCGATGCACTGGACGTCGAACCAGATGGGCAGCAGGTGGCGCACGTAGAAGGCGTGGACGGTCGTGGCGCCGGTGACCAGGTCCTCGTAGGTCTTGATGCGGACCCGGTCGTCCTTGTCCTGCCAACGCCGGACGGCCTCGAGCCGGTCGTCGACCTCCTTCCGGGTGTCGTACAGGAACCCGAGGTGGTCATAGCCGGGCGAGTCGATCGGCCGGTCCGACTCCATGAGGAGCAGGAACTGGCTGGTCTCGTCGTCGGTGCGCAGCAGCAGGCCGAGCTGGTCGAAGATGGGCACGTCGAGGGCCTCGAAGTCGAAGACCTCGCCGTAGAAGGCCTTGATGTCGGCCCGGCCGTCGTCGTCGAGCGCGCCACGGGGCAGCGTCAGCTCCATGTGGTTGAAACGCAGCATCCCCATCGGGGCCAGCTTGGCAGACTCAAGGCCATGGACCATCCGCTGCTCGACGAAGCCGTCCGGTCGGCCACCGCCTACCTCGAGTCCCTGCCCGAGCGGCCCGTGGGGCTGCCGGCTGACGTGGACGCACTCCGAGCCGCCCTCAGTCGGCCCCTGACCGACGAGGGCGACGGCGACCTACCAGCGCTCCGGTCCCTCGTGGAGGGGGCCGAGGGCGGCCTCGTGGCCACCGCCGGGCCACGCTACTTCGGGTTCGTCAACGGCGGGACGCTGCCCGTCGCCCTGGCCGCCGACTGGCTGGTGTCGGCCTGGGACCAGAACAGCGCCATGCACGTGATGAGCCCCACGGTGGCGGTCATCGAGGAGGTCGTCCTCGAGTGGCTGCGCGAGCTGCTGCACCTGCCCACCGGGGGCTCGGGCGCCTTCGTCACCGGTGGCCAGATGGCCAACGCGGTCGGCCTCATGGCCGCTCGCCATCAGGTGCTGGAGCTGGCCGGATGGGACGTCGAACGCGACGGGCTCTTCGGCGCCCCGCCGGTCACCGTGGTCGTGGGCGGCGAGCGGCACGCCGCGGTGGACCGGGCCCTGCGCTACCTCGGCTTCGGCACCGCCGGGGTCGTCTCCCTCGCGGTCGACGACCAGGGCCGGATGGACCCGAGCGACCTCGCTCGGGCGCTCGGCGGCGCCGACGGCGGGCCGGCGATCGTGTGCGCCCAGGCCGGCAACGTCAACACCGGTGCGTTCGACCCCATCGGCGAGATCTGCACCATCGCCCACGAGCACGCCGCCTGGGTCCACGTCGACGGTGCCTTCGGCCTGTGGGCGGCGGCCAGTGCGCAGCACCGCCATCTCCTCGCGGGCTACGAGGCCGCCGACAGCTGGGCGGTGGACATGCACAAGTGGCTCAACGCCCCCTACGACTGCTCGGTGGCCCTCACCGCCCACCCCGAAGCCCATCGGGCGGCCATGGCCACCGCCGCGGCCTACCTCACCCCCGGCGAGCACCGCGAGCCCATCGACTGGAACCCGGAGATGAGCCGGCGAGCCCGGGCAGTGCCCAGCTGGGCGATCCTGCGCTCCCTCGGCCGTCAGGGCGTCGAGGACCTGGTCGACCGCCTGTGTGCCCTGGCCCGCCGCGCCGCGGAGGGGTTCGCCGCCGCCGAGGGGGTCGAGGTGCTCAACGACGTGGTGCTCAACCAGGTCCTGGTCCGCTTCGGCGACGACGACGCCGTCACTCGGGACGTGATCGCCCGGGTCCAGGAGGACGGGACCTGCTGGGTGGGCGGCACCGTCTGGCAGGGCCGGGCCGCCATGCGCTTCTCGGTGTCGAACTGGTCCACCACCCCCGAGGACATCGACCGTTCGGTCACCGCCATCCTGGGGTGCCAGGATCCTCCTACGTGAAGATGATCTGACCGCCGGCGGCCTTCTCGTAGAACTCGCCGACGGTGATGATCTCGTCGACCTGCTCGACGAAGTCGTCCTCGCTGAGGTCGAACATGTCCACCGACGCCTTGCAGGCGTACATGCCCGCCCCCGTGTCACCGATCAGCTCGATGAACTCGGGGATGTCGGGGATGTCGAGCGACTCCATCTTCTTGTCCATCATGTGGGTGGCGATGGACGACATGCCCGGGAGCAGGCCCACGAGCGTGGCCATGTGCATCCCGGGGTTGCCGACCGTGGCCACCTTGATGTGCTCGTAGCGCTTCTTGTGGATGGCATCGAGGCCGAAGAAGGTGAAGAACAGGTTGGCCTCGATGCCCTCGGCGCGGGCGCCGTTGGCCATGATCAGCCCGGGGTAGATCCCGTCCAGGGACCCCTTCGAGATGATGATCGACACCTTGGTGATCGGTTCGTCGCCCATGGCGACCTCCAGTTCGTTCAGGGGACAGGGCTAGATGCAGCCGCGGGGCTTGGGGATGCCGGCCACTCGTGCCGCGATCTTGGCCGGTCCCTTGGGGAACAGTTGGTAGAGCTCCTTGACCGACACGCCGGAGGTCTTGCCGAGGACCCGGACCGTGGGCCCGGTGCCCTTCTCGAAGTACTCCTGGCGCATGAAGTGCAACACCTGCCAGTGCTGGTCGGTCAGCTCGTCGATGCCGTCGGCCTTGGCCAACTCGGGCGCCATGGCCTCGGTCCACTGCTCGGGGTCCTCGAAGAACCCTTCGTCGTTGACCTGGACCTCGACGCCGGCGACGGTGGTCGTGCTCATGGGGTCTCCTCTGTGTGCTTGCCCGACAGGGTCATGTCCGAACCGATCCCGGGCATCTCGTGGCCGGGCAGCAGGACGTGCCAGTAGATCCACTGGAACATCAGCTTCCCGAGGTGGTTGAGCCGGGACTCCCGCAGCAGCTGGAGGGGGCCGGCCGCCCCAGGGAAGCGACCGGGCAGCGGCTCGGTGTCGTAGTTGAAGTCGATCAGCAGGGCCTTGTGGAAGCCCGTCTCGATGAAGCAGTTGGCGTGGCCGTCGAAGCCGGGCTCCAGGTCCCGACCGGCCAGGAAGCGGCGCACGTTCTCGGTCAGCGTCTCGCCCTCGAAGTGGGTGACGCTGCCGGCCTTGGAGGCCGGGACCGAGGTGGCGTCGCCGATGGCGAAGATGTTGGGCCGCACCTTGGACTGCAGGGTGCGCTCGTCGGTCGGGACGAAGTCGAGGTCGTCGCCCAGGCCCGGCGACCGGCCGACGTACTCGGCGCCGCTGTGCACCGGGATCGTCACGAGGAGGTCGAAGGGGACCTCCCGCTCGTCGTAGCCGATGAGACGGCCACCGGCCCCGTCCACCTCGCCGGTGTTGAACTCGGTGACGAGCTCGACGCCCTTCTCCTCGAGCAGGCCGGCCAGCGTGGCCGAGGCCACCGGCTTGGTGAAGGCCCCGTCGAGGGGGGTCACGTACACCAGCTCGACCTGGTCCCGGATCCCTCGCTGGGTGAAGTACCAGTCGGCGAGGAACGAGAACTCGAGCGGCGCCACCGGGCACTTGATGGGCATGTCGACGATGTTGATCACGAGCCGCCCGCCGTCGAAGTCCTCGAGGGCTTCGGCCAGCGCGGCGGCACCCTCCGGCGTGTAGAAGGTGAAGACCTTCTCCATCCAGCCGTCACCGAGCAGGCCCTCGGTCTCCTCGGGGACCAGGCGGGCGCCCGTGGCCACGATCAACACGTCGTAGTCGAGGGTCGTGCCGTCGGTCAGGTAGACCCGGTCGAGGTCGATGTCGACCCGGTCCACCTCGGCCCGCTGGAAGTCGATGCCCTTGTGGAACTGGCGGTGGCGGGTCCGGGAGATCTCCTCGGGATCGGCCAGCCCGAAGGGGACGAAGAGCAGGCCGGGTTGGTAGACGTGGTGGTCGTCCTGGTCCACGACGGTGATGGACAACGCCTCCTCGGCGTACTCGGACCGCAGCCGGTTGGCCATGATCGTGCCGCCGGTCCCGCCGCCGAGGATCACCAGTCGCTTCATGGGTCCAACGTACGGGTCGACGAACCCGCCGGACAGGGCCGGAGGTCCCGGATCCACGGGCCTTCCGGGCCCGGGGATCAGGGAACGATGACCGCCCGATCGTCCACCTCAGCGCCCTGGTTCAGAGGTCCGGCACGCTCGGCGCCGCGGCGGGCGGGGGTGCGTCATCGGCCACCGGGTCCAAGCCGGCCTGGCGGCGCTGCACGTCGGCCGGCATCTTCGCCGTCTGGGCGATCAGCGTGCCCCGAGCGGCGAAGGAGGCGGCACCGTCGGCCATGACCGTGTGGCCGGACATCCAGCGGGCGGCGTCGGTGCAGAGCAGGGCCACGACCTCGGCCACCGCCTCGGGGGTGGCGGCCTCCCGCAGGGGGTGGCTGCGCTCGTGGATGCCGAGCATCACCTCGTAGTGGTCGCCCAGCATGAGCTTGAGCGAGTCCCCGAAGAAGGCATCGGGGTTCACGCCCACCGCGGTGATGCCGCGCTTGCCCAACTCGATCGTCAGGTAGGTGACGAGCATCTCCATCGAGGCCTTGGCCGCCGCGAGCAGGCCGTGGGCCGGCGCCCAGGAGACGGTGTCGATGCCGGAGACGGCCACGATCCGGCCGCCGCCTCGGGGCTCCATGAGGGGCACGGCCCGCTGGACCGCATGGAGGAAGCCGGTGACCGTGATGGCGAAGGTCCGCTCGACGTTGTGGGGGGCCTGTTCCAGCAGGGGTTTGAGGCTGGTCGCAGCGGCGTTGGCCACCAGGATGTCCAGGCCACCGGGGCCGTCGGCCTCGATCCAGTCGAAGAGGGCGTCGATCGACTCGATGTCCCCGGCGTCCAAGGGCTGGACGTGGGCCCGCCCGCCGGCCTCTGCAATGGCCGCAGCCACATCCGCGGCTGCTTCGGCCTGCTTGCGGTAGGTGACGATGACCTCGGCGCCCATCGCGGCGAGGCGCAGGGCGGTGGCGGCGCCGAGCCCCCGGGAGGAGCCGGTGACGAGGGCGATCCGTCCGGTCAGGTCGACGCGGGGCCGCAGGTCGGTGGGATCAGTCACTGAACAGCTCCGGGCGGCGGACCTCGACCATCCGGCGCAGGCCCACCTGCCAGCCGATCTCGGCCGGGCCGATCAGCTCGTGCATCCGGGTGGTGTCGACCCGCACGCTCTCGATGGTGGCCGTCGTCGGGGCGAAGGTGGGCATGATCCCGACCAGCTCCCCCAGGTACAGGCACCAGTCCTCGATGCTCACCGAGTCGGGGCCGGCCCAGTTGACCACGGTGGCCGGCACCGACGCCGCCGCGAGGAGCTTGGGGACCTGGGCGACGATGTCGTCCTCGTGGATGGGGTTGAACTCGCTGGGGGCGTCCTCGTGGACGGGGACGGGCTGCCCGGCGAGCATCATCTCGAAGTGGAAGGCGGGCCAGCCGCCGTTGTCGCCGTAGGGCACCGACAGGCGGGCGATGGTCGTGGGCAGGTCCCACTGGCGGGCGCCGTAGCGGGCCATGGCCTCGGCCGCGATCTTGGTGATCGAGTAGGTGGGCAGGAAGCCGAAGGGCCGGTGGTTGTCGCCCAGCGGGTCGGTCTCGGCGAAGTCGTGGTGGCCGTTGGGCTGGTACACCGCGGTCGACGAGCAGTGCAGGAACGACGACGCCTCCCGGCAGTGGTGCATGAGCATGCCGAGGGACTCGACGTTGGCCGCCAGGTCCTTCTCGAAGTCCCCGGTCTTGGCCACCGCGAAGTTGGCGACGTGGTCGACGTCGGCAGGGACGGCGGAGAAGTCACCGGCGACCAGGTCGGCGGTGATGCAGGTCACGCCCGCCGCCTCGAGCCGCTCGCGGGCCGCCGTGTCACCGAAGCGGGCCACGCCGAAGACCTCGTTGTGCTCGGCCAGGGCCAGGGCAACGGGGAGGCCGACCTGTCCGGTCGGTCCGGTGATCAGGACGCGCTTGCCCTCCAGTTGGGTCACGCCCTCGTTCTACTCGCTGGGGAGCCGGGCCTCGATCCGGCCGTCGACCTCCCGGCACGGGAAGACGGCGATGTCGGACTTCGGGTCCCGCCGACCGGTCATGCCCACCTTCGTCCCGGTCCCAGCGGTGTCGAACCGCCAGAAGTGCGCCGCGCAGACGATCTCGGGGCCGTCGACGACGCCCTCGGCGCCGAGGTGGGACCACTGGTGCGGGCAGCGGGCCTCCATCACGCAGGGCTCACCCTCGAAGGTCCGCCACACGACCAGGTCCACGTCACCGTGGGCGGCGTCGACGATCTGGCCGGGCGCGACCGCGCCGGCCACCTCCACCCACTCGCTCACCGGGCGTGCCCGATGGCCAAGAGGTGGGCGCTGAGCACCGCCAGCTCAGGGTGGGCGTCGGCCAGCTCAGCGGCCTTCAGCGACCCCTCCGGCTCGCCGACGATCCACCCCGGGCCTTCAACACCGATGATCCGGTCCACGACGAAGCCGGCCGACTCGACCTCGGCCCGCAGCTCGTCGGGCCGGTGGAAGAACGTCGTGGTGAACCACCGGGGGTCCGCCGTCGGGTTCCGGTGCTGGCCGGTGCCCAGGTCCGCCCGGACGATGTCCACGAAGGCCGGGTCACCCATCCAGCCCTGCCCGATCCCGTCCAGGAGTGATGCGGTGTAGGTGACGGCGCCGGCGACGAACAGGCCGCCCGGGCGCAGGACCCGGCGGGCCTCCGCCAGCGCGCCGACCCGGTCAGCCCCCTCGGTCAGGTGGTAGAGCGGGCCGAGGAGGAGCACGGCGTCAGCCGAACCGTCAGTCTGAGCGAGGGCCCGGGCGTCACCGACCACGGCCGCGAAGGTGCCGAAGGACAGCGCCTCGTCGACGTGCTCCGGCATGGCGTCGACGAGCGTGACCCGGTGGCCTCGGTCGGCCAGCCAGGCGGCGTGGACGCCGGTGCCACCCCCGACGTCGAGGACGTCGAGCGGGCCGTCAGGAAGGGCCCGAGCCAGAACCGCCTGGGTCCGCACCCGCTCGACCCAGTGCCGATCGAGACGGTCGCCTTCGACGTACGTGCGGTAGTGGGCCTCGGCCTCGGGGGGTAGACCTGGGGACACGTCGGCACGGTAGGCGCTCCTGCCGCCGTCGCCCACGCCTTTCCTGACCCTTGGAGGACCCATGGTCGCCACCCCGTCCACGATGCTCCCCCTGGGCTCGCCCCTCCCCGCCTTCAGCCTGTCGGGGCCCGACGCCACGACCTGGTCGACCGAGGAGGCCGTCGGGGCGCCAGCGCTGGTCGTGGCCTTCCTGTGTCCGCACTGCCCGTACGTGAAGCACATCGAGGCCCGCTTCGGCGAGGTGGCCACTGACCTGACGAGCCGGGGCGCCGTGGTGGTCGCCATCCAGAGCAACGCCATCGAGGACTACCCCCAGGACGGTCCCGAGCAGATGGCGGCTCAGGCGGTGGCCAACGGCTTCCGCTTCCCCTACCTGCTGGATGCCTCCCAGGAGGTGGCCAAGGCGTTCAAGGCCGCCTGCACCCCGGACTTCTTCGTCTTCGACGGCGAGCAGCGCCTGGCCTACCGGGGCCAGTTCGACGCCTCCCGGCCCGCCAACGACCTCCCCGTGACCGGCGCCGACCTCCTCGCCGCCGTGGACGCGCTCCTCGCCGGGGGGAGCGTCGCCGAGGACCAGGTCCCCAGCATCGGCTGCAACATCAAGTGGCGCGCCGGCCACGAGCCCGACTACTTCGGCTGAGGCGCCTCGTCGAGGAAGGCCACGACCCGGTCCTTCCAGGTGAAGACCTCCTTCAGGGTGGCCGCCACGACGACCTCGGCCTGCGGGAGCAGCTCGGCCAGGCGCGTCGGCGGTCGCCTCGGGATGGACCGGGTCGCCCTGCCAGGCCAGCACGAGCACGGGCATCGTCAGGGTGGCGATGGCGTCCGGCGGCCGGGCAGGTCGGAGCCGCCGACGCCGGTGAGCAGTGGCGCCAGCACGTCGGGGTCGTAGTCCTCGTAGCGATCCCGGATGCCGGCCCGCACCAGGTCGGCAAACGGCTCGAAGATCGGGGCCAGCGGCTCGGCCATGGCGCCGGCGACGAAGGCCGCCATGCCCTCCTCGCGGATGAGCCGGCCCCGGTCCTGGTAGGTGGCGCCCCGGGCCCGACGGCCCTCCCAGGCGGTCGGAGGGATGCCGAGGACCAGCGCCTGCACCCGGTCGGGCGCGGCCACCGCCACGTGCAGGGCGGTCCCGGTGCCCATCGACATCCCGCCGCTGACGAAGCGGTCGATGCCGAGCGCATCGGCCAACGCGAGCTGGTCGGCGGCCAGCGATGGGTAGGCGTAGTCGGCCGGGTCTGCGGTGGCTCCCGACTCGCCGTGGCCCCGGGCGTCGTAGCGGACCAGGCGGTACCGATCCCCGGGGAGGTCAGCCACGCCCATCCCCATGGCCGCCTCGGCCGCCATGGAGCTGGTGAGGCCGTGGCCCCAGACGACCGGGGTCCCGCTGCCGGTGTCCTCGACCGCCAGGTCGACGCCGCGGACTTCGACGGTCACCAGTCGGCCGAGCGGGCGGCTTCGGCGCCGATGGTCGTGTCGTCGCCGTGGCCGGTGTGGACGACGGTCTCGGGCGCCAGATCGAGCAGGCGGGACCGGATGCTGGCCACGATCGTGTCGTAGTCCGAGAAGCTGCGGCCCGTGGCGCCGGGACCACCGTTGAACAGCGTGTCGCCCGAGAAGAGGACCCCCTCGGTGGTGGCCGAGAGGCAGCAGCCGCCCGGCGAGTGCCCCGGCGTGTGCAGGACCTCGAGGCTGGACCCGCCGACCTCGATGACCTGACCGTCGGCCAGCTCGGCGTCCGGCGCCCGATCCGGCCAGACCACGTCCCACAGCATCCGGTCGTCGGGGTGGACCCAGATCGGCGCGCCGACGGCCTCGGCCAGGGGCACCGCGGCGTTGATGTGGTCGTTGTGGCCGTGGGTGCAGACCACCGCCACCACCCGGCGGGAACCGACACCGGCCACGATCGGCCGGTGGTCGTGGGCGGCGTCGACGACGATCACCTCGTCGTCGTCGCCGACCAGCCAGATGTTGTTGTCGACCTCGAAGTCCTCGCCGTCGAGGGTGAAGATGCCGGAGGTGACGACGTTGTCGATGCGCAGCGCCATCAGAGGACGACGACCGAGCGCAGGACCTCGCCGCGCTCCATCTTGTGGAACGCCTCCTCGACCCCGTCCAGCGGGATGGTCTCGCTCACGAACTTCCCCAGGTCGATGCGGCCGCTGCAGGTGCATGTCGATCAGCAGCGGGAAGTCCCGGGTGGGCAGGCAGTCGCCGTACCAGCTCGACTTGGTGGAGCCGCCCCGACCGAAGATCTCGATCATCGGCAGCTCGACGGTGACGTCGGGGGCCGGCACGCCGACCAGCACCAGCCGGCCGGCCAGGTCTCGGGCGTTGAAGGCCTGCACGAAGGTCTGGGGAAGGCCGATGGCCTCGATGGCCACGTCCACCCCGAGCCCGCCGGTGAGGGCCTGGATGGCCTCGACGGCGTCGCCCTGACCGGCGTTGACGGTGTCGGTGGCGCCGAAGCCCCGGGCCCACTCCAGCTTCTGGTCGTCGAGGTCGACGGCGATGATCTGACGGGCGCCGGCCACTGCCGCGCCCATGATGGCGGCGTCGCCGACACCACCGCAGCCGAAGACGGCCACGGTCTCGCCCCGTTGGACCTCACCGGTGTTCACGGCGGCGCCGAAGCCGGCCATCACCCCGCAGCCGATGAGGCCGGCGGCCTCCGGCGGCGCCGCGGGATCGACCTTCACGCACTGCTTGGCGTGGACCAGGGTCTTCTCGGCGAAGGCGCCGATCCCGAGGGCCGGGCTGAGGGCCTGGCCGTCGAGGGTCATCGGCTGGGCCGCGTTCTCGGACTCGAAGCAGTACCAGGGCTTGCCCCGCACACAGGAGCGACAGGTCCCGCACGGGGCCCGCCAGGCCAGGATCACGTAGTCGCCCGGCGCCACGTCCTCGACCCCGTCACCGACCGACTCGACGGTGCCCGCCGCCTCGTGGCCGAGCAGGAAGGGGAACTCGTCGTTGATGGCGCCCTCCCGGTAGTGCAGGTCGGTGTGGCAGACCCCGCACGCCTGCACGGCGACGACGGCCTCGCCCGGTCCCGGATCGGGGATGTCGATCGTCTCGAGGGTGACCGGCTCACCCTTCGCGCGGGACACGATCCCCCGGACCTGCTGACCCATCTGACTGCCTCCTCGGCTCGCTTCTGCGCCGGATCGTAGGCTGCCGCCCATGTCCGCCACGGCCGACCACACCATCGCGCACCGTCGAAGCGCTGCGGGAGGTCGTGGCGCCGCCCGGCGACGGCGTGGCCATGAAGCTGGGCGGCCGCCTCGATGCGTTCTCCCGGGACTTCATCGCCGAGTGCCCGTTCCTCGTCCTGGCCACCGCCTCCGCCGACGGGAAGGCGGACGCCTCCCCCAAGGGCGACGACCCCGGTTTCGTCGTGGTCGACGACGATCACACCCTGGTCATCCCCGACCGGCCGGGCAACAACCTGGCCTTCGGCCTGACCAACATCATCGAGACGGGCCAGGTCGGCCTGCTGTTCATCATCCCGGGCACCACCGAGACCCTCCGGGTGAACGGCCGGGCCGAGCTGACCCGGGATCCTCAGCTGCTCGAGAACCTGGCCGCCCGGGGAAAGCCCGCCGTCCTGGCCATCCGGGTCCACGTGGAGGAGGTCTTCTTCCACTGCGCCAAGGCGTTCATCCGCTCCCAGCTCTGGAAGCACGAGACCTGGCCCCCCAAGAAGAAGATCAGCTTCGGCGCCATGCTCGCCGCCAAGCTCGACGCCGCCGACGACGAGGCCCTCGTCACCCTGATCGACGAGAGTGTCGAAGAGAGCTACCGCACCACGCTCTAGTCAGCGGAACTCGGGCTGCTCCCACTCGGGGAAGACGTCGGGGAGGTCGTCGGTCACCGTGCCGGTGAACACCGGTGGCCGCTTCTCCAGGAAGGACGTGACGCCCTCGAGGGCGTCGGCGGAGCGGCCCGTGGCGTTGATGGCCCGGGAGTCGGCCCGGTGGGCCTCCATCGGGTGGGTGGCGCCGAGCATCCGCCACATGAGCTGACGGGTGAGGGCGACCGAGACGGCGGACGTGTTGGCGGCGATGCCCTCCGCCAGCTCCCGGGCCGCCGGTACCAACTCTTGGGCGGGGTGCAGGCTGCGGACCAGGCCACCGGCGAGTGCCTCCGTCGCCGGGAACACGTCCCCCCGGTAGGCCCATTCCAGAGCCTGGTCGATGCCCACCAGGCGGGGCAGGAACCAGCTGGAGCAGGCCTCGGGGACGATCCCCCGGCGGGCAAACACGAAGCCCATGCGAGCGTCGTCGGCCGCCAGCCGGATGTCCATGGCCAGGGTCATCGTGATGCCGACGCCGACTGCGGGCCCGTTGATGGCGGCGATGATCGGCTTCTTCAGGTCGAAGATGCGGAGGGTGATCATCCCTCCGCCATCCCGCCGCTCCTCCGGCGCCGGACCCCTCGGGTCATTCGCGTCGTAGTCGAAGGTCTGGGCGCCCAGGGACAGGTCGGCGCCGGCGCAGAAGGCCCGGCCCCGACCGGTGACGATGACGGCACGGACGGCGTCGTCCTCGTCGACCCGGTCGAACACGTCGAGCAACTCCATGGCCATCCGGGCGGTGAGGGCGTTGAGCTTCTCCGGGCGGTCCAGGGTGATCGTGGCGACGCCGGCCTGGACGCGATAGTCGATCTCTTCGTAGGTCACGATCGACCATGATGGCCGCCCGGCCATGACCGAACCCGCCCCGCCCCCCGAGGCCGCTCCCCCGTTTCGCCGTCGAGACGGTTTCGTCGTGGCCTTCGCGGTCGGCGTGTTCGGGATCGCGTTCGGCGTCTTCGCCGTGGCCACGGGCTTCAGCGTGGCCCAGGCCCAGGTCATGTCCCTGCTCGTGTTCACGGGTGGGTCCCAGTTCGCCGCTGTGGGGGTCATCAGCTCCGGCGGCACCACAGCCGCCGCCTTCGCCTCCGCCGGGCTGCTGGCGGCCCGCAACGGCATGTACGGACTCGTCCTCAACCCGATCGTCCGCGGCGGGTGGGCCCGCCGTCTCGTGGCCGCGCACGTGGTCCTCGACGAGTCCACCGCCATGGCCGTGGCCCAACGGGACCCGGTCGAGGCCGAGAAGGCCTTCTGGTACACGGGCGTGGCCGTCTTCATCCTCTGGAACCTCGGGACGCTCCTCGGGGCCGTCGGCGGCAACGCCATCGGCGACCCCGAGACCTACGGCCTGGACGCCGCTTTCCCCGCCGGCTTCGTCGCCCTCATGGCCCCCCACCTGCGCAAGAAGCCCGGCCTGATCGCGGCCGTGGCGGGCGGGTTCATCGCCTTCGTCAGCATCCCCCTGCTTCCCGCCGGCGCCCCCATCCTCCTCGCCTCCCTCGGCGTCGTCCCCGCCCTCTGGCTTCTCCGCCGCGAGCCACCGCCGTGAGCTGGACGGCGATCGTTCTGCTGGGGGCCCTGTCCTACGGGCTGAAGGCCACCGGCCTGCTCGTGTTGGACCACGTGCGGGTGCCCCGCACCTTCACCGAGGTCACCGCGCTCCTACCGCCCGCCCTGCTGGCGGCCCTGGTCGTGGTCCAGACCTTCGCCGACGGCACCACCCTCGTCCTCGACGCCCGGGCGGCGGGCCTCCTCACCGGCATCGTCGCCGTCGCCCTGAGGGCCCCGTTCCTGGTGGTGGTCGTCAGCGCCGCCGGCGTCACCGCCGCGGTGCGGGCGCTGGCCTGATCGGGCCTGTCGGGCTCAACGAAACCGACGGCAACCACGGGGCCTGGCTCGTCCTGCCGGGATCGGCGGTGCCCTCCAGCGGACTTCGCCACCCTCCGTGGCGAACCGGGGCGCTCCAGACCAGCCCGACCGTTCTGGCGCCTGATTTCGTGCCTATAGGACCGAAATCAGGCGCCAGAACCGGAACTCGCCACCGCCAGTGAGATTCGAGGCATCCTGAAGGCCGGTATCGCCCCCGACGACCTGCAGCTCGACACCACGCCCCCGTGGTTGCCTCGCTTTCGTTGGTCGGCTGCGTCAGACCTTGAGGAAGCGGCTGACGGCGATGCCGGAGCCGAGGAGGCTCACGAAGGCGCCGGCAGCCAGGAGGAGCATGGAGGCCATGGCGATGTCGCCGTTGCTGACGTCGAAGGTCGACAGGATGCCGGCGTTGTCGCCCGAGGCCTGGTCCTGGAGGTCGCCGATGAACAGGCGCGTCAGGACGATGGCGAACAGGGAGCCGATGAGGCCCTGGATGAAGCCCTCCACCATGAACGGGATGCGGATGAACCAGTTGGTGGCCCCGACCAGCTTCATGACCTCGATGTCACGGCGCCGGTTGAAGATGGCCATCTGGATGGTGTTGAGCACCAGCAGGGTGGCGGCCACGACCAGCAGGACGGCGGCCACCGCGGACCGCGAGGAGAGGAAGCCGAAGAAGTTCTCGACCTGCTTGAGGGCCTCGCTGGAGAAGGCCACCTCGCGCACGCCGGGCTGGGTCTCGAAGACGGCGCCCAGCGCCTCGACGGAGTCGGTCTCGGCGTCCACCGGCTTCACCTTGAACGACGGCGGGAGGATCTCCGGCTCGACGTTCTCGATGAGCTGGGGGTCGTCGGCGAAGAGCTCCTGGAACTCCTCGTAGGCGCACTGCTGGTCGCAGAACTCCGCCGAGCGGATCTGGGGGTTGTCGTCCAGCTCGGTGCGCACGGCGTCGATCTGCGCGTCCGTGGCGTTCGGGTTCATGAAGATGATGAACTCGACGCCGCCCTCGAACTGCTGCTGGGCGCCCTCGACCCCACGGCCGATCAGGAACGCGGTGCCCACCAGGGTGAGGGAGACCGCCACCGTCGCGATGGTCGCGATGGTGAGGGTGATGTTGCGCTTGAGGTTGATCCCGACCTCGCGCGACAGGTAGCTGACCTTGATCGCCATGGCCGCCTACTCGTACACGCCGCGAGCCTGGTCGCGGACGATGACGCCGCGATCCAGCTGCAACACGCGGCGGCGCATGCTGTCGACGATCGAACGGTCGTGGGTGCACATCACCACGGTGGTCCCGGTCCGGTTGATCCGGTCCAGGAGCCGCATGATGCCCACCGAGGTGTTGGGATCGAGGTTCCCCGTGGGCTCGTCGGCCAGCAGGATCAACGGCCGGTTCACGAAGGCCCGGGCGATGGACACCCGCTGCTGCTCACCACCCGAGAGCTCGTTGGGCATGTTCTTGTCCTTGTCCGACAAGCCGACCAGCTCGAGGATCGCGGGCACCTGGCTGCGGATGACGTTGTTGGGCCGGCCGATCACCTCGAGGGCGAAGGCCACGTTCTCGTAGACCGTCTTGTTGGGCAGGAGCTTGAAGTCCTGGAAGACACACCCGATGTTGCGGCGCAGGTAGGGCACCTTCCAGGGGGTCAGCTTCACGATGTCCTTGCCCGCCACGAAGATGCGGCCCTCGTCGGGGACCTCCTCGTGGTTGAGCAGGCGGATGAAGGTCGACTTACCGGACCCCGAGGGGCCGACCAGGAAGACGAACTCGCCCTTCTGGATCTCGGCGTTGGCATCACGGAGGGCGACGACCTGCCCACCCATGTAGTGCTTGGTGACGTTCTCGAGCTTGATCATGTGGGGGGATGCGGGTACCGGAGGGTCGGGTATCGGTAGCAGGTGCTGTGGTAGCTGGTGCCGTGTTGTCTGCTCGTGTACAGAGCGCAGTCCCGCCCGAGGCCGCGTACTCGACGGGGGAATCTACCAGTGGCCCCTCGCCGATCCGCGGGATGGTCAGGCATCACGCCCCCTCTCCTTCGGCCCGCGACCACCGCAGGTGCGCCTCCATGAGGTCCTCCACCTGACCGTCGAGGACGGCCTGGATGTTGCCCACCTCGTAGTTGCTGCGGTGGTCCTTGACCCGCTGCTCGGGGTGCATGAAGTAGGAGCGGATCTGGTTGGCCCACTCCGCGCTGCGTTGGTCACCGGCCAGCTCGTTGAGGTGGTCCTGGTGCTCCTTGCGGCGGAGGTCGGCCAGGCGGGCCTTCAGGATCTCCATGGCCTTGTCCCGGTTCTGGTGCTGGCTGCGCTGGTTCTGACAGGACGTGACGATGCCGGTCGGGCAGGTGGGTGATGCGCACCGCCGAGTCGGTCACGTTGACGTGCTGGCCGCCCGCCCCCGAGGAGCGGTAGGTGTCGATGCGGAGGTCCTTCTCGTCGATGTCGACGTCGTCCTCGGCCGGATCCAGCGCGGGCACGACCATGACCGACGCGAACGCCGTGTGGCGCCGGGCCTGGCTGTCGAAGGGCGAGATGCGGATCAGGCGGTGGACCCCACCCTCCCCCTGCAACCAGCCGTAGGCGTGACGGCCCTGGACCATGAAGGTGGCCGAGCTGATCCCCGCCTCCTGGCCGGCCTGGGCCTCCTCCATCTCCACCTTGAAGCCCTTGCGCTCGGCCCAGCGCTGGTACATGCGGGCCAGCATCTCGGCCCAGTCCTGGGAGTCGGTGCCGCCGGCACCGGAGTGGACCTCGACCACGGCGTCGCGCTCGTCGTACTCGCCCTGGAAGAGGGCCCGCAGCTCGAGCTCGTCGAAGGTGGCCGAGAGGCCGGTGATGGCCTCGTCGATCTCGGGCTCGAGGGACTCGTCCTTCTCCTCCCGGGCCATCTCGGCCAGGGTGGCGGCGTCCTCGACGTCGTTGGTCAGCCGGTCCACCAGCTCCAGGTCGTCGACCACCCCGGCCAGCTCACCAGTGACCTTCCGGGCCTTGTCGGGGTCGTCCCACAGGTCGGGCCGGGAGGCCTCGGTCTCCAACTGGGGGCGGCGGGCCCGCAGCTCGTCGGCCCGCAGGTACTCCTCGGCCGCGGCGAGACGGCGACGCAGGGCGGCGACGTCCTCGGAGAAGTCCTTCATGACGGCGCGGCCTACCGGCCGTGGCAGAGCTTGTACTTCTTGCCCGATCCACACGGGCAGGGCTCGTTGCGCCCCGTCTTGTCCCATTCGCTCTTGACCGTGGGCTCGTTGACCGGCTCCTCGACGGCCTGGGGGGTCCCGCCCCCGCCGGACGCGGCCGCCCGGGCCATGCCCGACGAGCCCTGGACCGGGTCCTCGGCCGCCGAGTACTCCACGTCCCGCACCGCGGGCTCCGGGCGGTTCTCGGGGCGCTCGATGGTGACCTGGATGCGCATCAGGTAGGTGACGAAGTCCTGGGCGATCCCGGCCATCATCTCGCCGAAGAACTCATAGCCCTCCCGCTGCCATTCGTTCAGCGGGTCCTTCTGGCCCATGGCCCGCAGGTTGATGCCGTCCCGCAGGTTGTCCATGGCCTGCAGGTGCTCACGCCAGCGCTGGTCGATGATGCGCAGCATCACCTCGCGCTCGAGCTGACGCATGGTGTCGGGACCGACCTCGGCCTCCCGGGACTCGTAGTGGGCCACGGCCTCGGCCATGAGCGCCTCATAGAGGGCGTCGGTGCCGTCGGCCGCGGCGAGGGCGGCCGCGTCGAGGCGGCTGGGCCAGAGGGCGTGGACCTCGGCCACCAAGCCGTCCAGGTCCCACTCCTCGGCGAAGTCCGACACGCAGTAGGTGCTGATGGCGCGGTCGACGGCCTCGGCCAGGTACTCCAGGGCCTCGGTGCGCAGGTCGGTGCCGTCGAGGATCTGGGAGCGGCGGGCGTAGATCACCCGGCGCTGCTCGCTCATGACCTCGTCGTACTTGAGGACGTTCTTGCGGATCTCGGCGTTGCGCTGCTCGACGGTGGTCTGGGCCCGCTCGATGGCCTTGGAGACCATCTTGGACTCGATGGGCACGTCGTCGGGCAGGGACTTGTTCATCACCCAGTCCATGGCCCCGGTCGCGAACAGGCGCATCAGCTCGTCCTCGAGGGACAGGTAGAAGCGGCTCTCGCCCGGGTCGCCCTGGCGGCCGGCACGGCCGCGGAGCTGGTTGTCGATCCGGCGGCTCTCGTGGCGCTCGGTGCCGAGCACGTAGAGGCCGCCGAGCTCCTTGACCCGCTCGCCCTCCTCGCTGGTCTCGGCCTTGAACTTGGCGGTCAGCTCCTCGAGCCGGGCCGCGCCGTCGGGTTCGTCGGGGTCGAGCTCCTCGGCGTGGAGCTCCTTGAGGGCGAGGGACTCGTGGTTGCCGCCGAGGATGATGTCGACGCCCCGACCGGCCATGTTGGTGGCCACCGTGACCGAGTGCAGCCGACCGGCCTGGGCCACGATCTCGGCCTCCCGGGTGTGCTGCTTGGCGTTCAGCACCTCGTGGCGGACACCCCGCTTCTCCAGGGCGCGGGACAGGCGTTCGGACTTCTCGACCGAGACCGTGCCGACCAGGCAGGGCTGGCCCGCCTCGTAGCGCTCGGCCAGGTCCTCGACCACGGCGTCGAACTTGGCGTCCTCGGTCTTGTAGATGAGGTCGGCCTGGTCCACCCGCCCGATGGGCTTGTTGGTGGGGATGGGCACGACGTCCAGGCCGTAGGTCCCGGCCAACTCGGCGGCCTCGGTGGTGGCCGTACCCGTCATGCCCGAGAGCTTGTCGTAGAGGCGGAAGTAGTTCTGGAGGGTGATGGTGGCGAGGGTCTGGTTCTCCTCCTTGATCTTCACCCCCTCCTTGGCCTCGACGGCCTGGTGCAGGCCCTCGGACCAGCGCCGGCCCTCCAGGACACGACCGGTGAACTCGTCGACGATCTTCACCTCGCCGGTCTTGATGATGTAGTCCTTGTCCCGCTTGAACAGCTCCTTGGCCCGCAGCGCAGCCTGGAGCTGGTGGACCAGGTTGGAGGACACCTCGTCGTAGAGGTTCTCGATGCCGAGCTGGGCCTCGACCTTCTCGATGCCGGACTCCAGTGGCGCGACGGTGCGCTTCTCCTCGTCGACCTCGTAGTCGATGTCGCGCTGGAGGGTCTTCACCACGCTGGCGAACTGGTAGTAGAGCTTGGCCGCGTCAGCCATCCGCCCGCTGATGATGAGCGGGGTCCGGGCCTCGTCGACCAGGATCGAGTCGACCTCGTCGACGATGGCGAAGAAGTGACCCCGCTGGACCTGGCGCTCCCGGGAGAGGGCCATGTTGTCCCGCAGGTAGTCGAAGCCGTACTCGTTGTTGGTGCCGTAGGTGATGTCGGCGGCGTACTGCGCCCGCTTGTGCTCCGGATCGCTCTGGCCCGGGACCACGAGACCGACCGAGAGGCCGAGGAACTGGTGGACCTGGCCCATCCACTCCGAGTCGCGGGTGGCCAGGTAGTCGTTGACCGTGACCAGGTGCACGCCTTGGCCCGCCAGCGCGTTGAGGTAGACGGGCAGGGTCGAGACGAGCGTCTTGCCCTCACCGGTCTTCATCTCGGCCACCCAGCCGAAGTGCAGCGCCGCGCCACCCATGAGCTGGACGTCATAGTGACGCTGGCCGATCACCCGGTTGGCGGCCTCCCGGGTGACCGCGAACGCCTCGATGAGCAGGTCGTCGATCTCCTCACCGCGCTCGATCCGGCCCTTGAACTCCGCGGTCTTGGCCCGCAGGGCCTCGTCGCTGAGCGCTTGGAGCTCGGGCTCGAAAGCGTTGATGTCGGGGACGAGCGCAGCGATGGCACGAAGCTTCTTGCCTTCACCGGCACGGAGGAGACGGTCGAGAGCACCCACGGTTGATGGAGGCTACCGGGGTGCGCGCGGGACCCTCAGGCAGCCACCAGCCCCGCCCCCACCGCGGCCCGCGCCGCGTCGGGGTAACCGGCCGCCCGGCCCCGGGTCAGCAGGTTGCGGACCTGGTTCCGGGCGGCCTCGGCCCGGACGCCGACGACGTCGGCCGCCTCGGCCCAGTCGGCGCCGCTCGCCAATGCGGCGAGCACCGCTCCCTCCCGCTCCCCCATCGCGTCACCCGGCGCCAACCAGTTCGCGACCTCCGCGGCCACGCCCGCCCACGTCCCCGGTCCGAAGACGGGCCACCCGGCGTGCAGACCCCGGATGACCCGGGCGGCCTCCTCGAGGGCGTCCACCTTGTCCAGCTCACCCAGGGCCCCCGCCCGGACCGCGGCGACCGTCTTGTCGAGCGGGTCCTGATCCGTGGTCAGCACCGCCACCCGCACCAAGGGCATGACCTCGGTGATGGCGTAGGCGGTCTCGACCCCGCCGGCGTTGCCCATGCTGAGCGAGCACACGACCACATCAGGGGCGAGGGCCCGGACCGCGGCGATCAGGTCGGCGCCCGGACCGGCCTCGGCCACGACCTCCAGGTCCGTCTCGTCCTCGAGGGCGGTCAGCAACCCCCGGCGGTACAGGCCGTTGTCGTCGCCGAGGACGACCCGGACCGGGTCCTCGGGCAGGTCATCCACCCCGAAGAAGAGATCGGGGTCGTCGAAGATCGGCTCCACGTCGGCTCCATCGGCAGGGAGGCCCCCGCGCTCAACCCGGCGTGGCGGCGAGGGTCAGGGCCAGGACCCCCTCCGCTCCCGCCGCCCGCAGCGCCCGCGCCGCAGCGCCCAGCGAGCCACCGGTGGTCACCACGTCGTCGACGACGAGCACCGTGCCCCGGACCGGGCCCCGGGCCCGCAGCCCCGGACCGTCCAAGCGGCGCCGACGGTCGAGTCCCGTCTGGGGTCGGGACCGGTCGCGCACGAGCAGGCTGCGGGCCGGGCGCCGCAGCAGGCGGGCCACCCGACGGGCGAGCAGCTGGCCCTGGTCGTAGCCCCGTTCCCGTCGGTGACCGGGGTCGGCCGGCACCCAGGTGACCACGTCGGGCTCCTCGTCCACCAGGGCGATCGCCGAGCCCACCAGCGCCCCGACCGCCCCCCGGCGGTTCGTGTACTTCAGCCCCCGGATGAGCTCTCGGGCGACCCCGTCGTAGGCCATGAGGGCCCAGACCCGATCCACATCCGGTATCGCCACTGCGGGCGCGGGCCGCACCCGGGCCGCGCAACCGATGCAGACGGGACCCCCGTCCCCACCGCAGGCCACGCACGTCGCCATCACGAGCACGACGGGAAACTACGGACGGGGGGTGACAGCCCAGCGGTACCGTCAGGCGCCCGTGCGCTTCCTCCAGACCCCACCGGCGACCGAGGTCGGACGACGCCTCCCCCGCCTCCTGCTCGGGCTGGTCATCTGCGGCGTCGGCCTGGCGCTCATCATCAGGGCCGACCTCGGCCTCGACTCCTGGAATGTCCTGCACCAGGGCATCGAGGGGCAGACGGGGGTCTCCATCGGGATGGTCACGATCCTCGTCGGCTTCGCCATGTTCGCCATCTCCTTGCCCCTCGGGGAGCAGATCGGTGTCGGCACCATCCTGAACGTGCTCCTCATCGGCACGACCATCGACCTCGTGCTGTGGCCGCTCGACGAGCCCGAGAACACGGCGCTGCGCTGGGCGTTCCTCGTCGGCGGCACGTTGCTGTTCGCCGTCGGGTCCGGCTTCTACATCGGCGCCGGACTCGGTCCTGGCCCCCGGGACGGCGTCATGACCTCACTGGCGGCGCGGGGCCTGTCGGTGGGAGTGGTCCGCACCGGAATAGAGATCGTGGTGCTGGCCGTCGGTTGGCTGCTCGGCGGGTCGGTCGGCGTCGGCACCGTCCTCTTCGCCTTGGCCATCGGGCCGCTGGTGGCCTTCTTCCTGCGCCGCCTCAGCCTGGAGCCGGTCGGGCCCACGACCCTCGAGGCCTACTAGGGCTCGACGGTGACGGGCTCCAGCGCCGCGGGGACCTCGTCGGCCAGGCAGGCCTGACGGAGGCGCAACACCGATGCCGTGGCGATGAGGGCGACGACGGCCACCAGGCCGGCCTTCACGTAGACCGGGAGGGCCTGATGGCCGGCGATCAGCAGGTAGGCGTAGGGCAGCACGAAGCTGATCCCGGCCACGGCTGACCACATCTGGACCGCCGCGAAGTCCGACGTCCGGAAGCCCTGCACGATGCGGACCTGGGCGAGGCCCAACGGATACGCCGTGCCCACGTCCAGCACCAGGAAGATCGCCGGATCGATGTGGTAGTGCGCCAGGAACGGCCACGCCACCACCGCACGAGCGAGGGAGTAGCCGCACAGCACGGCGATCCAGGCCCAGCCCACACGGCCAAGGGGCCCGTCTTCACACTCGGTCACGACGAGGTCAGGGTACGGCGGCCGGCCCCCTGCGGTGTGGCATGCCCTCAGGGACGGGCGTGGACGCCGTCCTCCATCACGTACCCGGTGACCAGCGCGGCAGGGGTGACGTCGAAGGCCCGGTTGGCCACCGTGACCCCCTCCGGTGCGATCCGGTGGCCGCCCACGACCGTGACCTCGTCGGCGTCGCGGAGCTCGACCACGATGGACGCGCCGTCGGGGCAGTCGGGGTCGAAGGTCGACCGGGGCGCGGCCACGTAGAACGGCACGTCGTGGTGGTGGGCCAGCACGGCCAGGGCGTAGGTGCCGATCTTGTTGGCCACGTCACCGTTCGCCGCGATGCGGTCGGCACCGACCACGACCAGGTCGACGAGGCCGTCGGCCATCAAGGAGGCAGCCGCGGCGTCGACGACCAGCGTGTGCTCGATGCCCAGCCGACCGAGCTCCCAGGCGGTCAGGCGGGCGCCCTGGAGCACGGGCCGGGTCTCGTCCACCCAGACCCGGGGCCGGCGACCGGCCGCCTGGGCGCCGCGGATGACCCCGACCGCGGTCCCGTAGCCCACACAGGCCAGGCCACCGGCGTTGCAGTGGGTCAGGACGCGGCCGTCCTCGGGCACCAATGCGGCCCCGTGGCGGCCGATGGCCCGGCAGCGCTCCACGTCGTCGGCCGCGATGGCCTCGGCCTCCGCGACCGGATCGGCCGCGGCCAGCGCCCGCCGGGCCCCCCACACCAGGTTCACCGCCGTGGGTCGGGTGGCGATGAGCGCCTCGGCCGCCGCCGCGGTGTCCTCGCCCTGCACGTGGGCCAAGGCCACCCCCATCGCCCCGGCCGCACCCAGCGCCGGCGCGCCCCGTATCGCCAGCGTGGTGATCAGCTCGCAGAGCTCACCCACGGTCGTCGCCTCGACCACCGCCAGCCGACCCGGCAGCAGCCGCTGGTCGATGAGCCGGATCCGGTCCCCACCCCACTCGATGGTGGGCGGGATCGGATCGGGGGGCGGTGACACGCGAGTGGCTCCGCTCCGCTTCGCGGCCTCGCCGGCCATCGGCTCGGTCAGGACCCGTCCCCGGGCAGCTCGGCCAGCACCGTCTCCATCCGCCCACGGGCCAGACCGATCCATTCGTCACCGGTGAAGATGTGGGTCGTGCCCTCCCGCACGGCGGCCGCGACCAGGTGGGCCACCTCGTCGGGCTGCTTGCCATTGGCCAGGACCTGAGCCATGACCTCCCGGCCCTCGGCCAGCAGGCCGCCGGACTCCGGGCCTCCGGGCCGGTTCCGGTCCGACTCATGGATCCGGGTGTTGACCCAGCCCGGGCACAGGACGCTGACGCCGACCTTCGACCCCTGCAGGGCCAGCTCGGCCTTGAGCGTCTCGGAGATGGCCACCACCGCGGCCTTCGAGGCGTTGTAGGGACCCATGAACGGCCCGTAGGCGAACCCGGCGATCGACGCGGTGTTGACCACGTGGCCCTCGTCCTGGGCCACCAGGTGGGGCACGAAGGCCCGGATGCCGTGGACCACGCCCCAGAGGTTGACCCCCAGCACCCAGTCCCAGTCCTCCCGGGTCGCCTCCCAGGAGAGACCCCCGCCGCCCACGCCGGCGTTGTTGCACACCAGGTGCACGGCGCCGAAGTGTTCGATGGTGGCCGCGGCCAAGGCATCGACCTGGTCGCCGTCGGACACGTCGGTGCAGACCGCCAGCACGTCGGCCCCGGCCGCGTCGAGCTCGTCCCGGGCCGCGTCGAGCGGTCCCTGCTCGATGTCGGCCAGGACGACCTTCATGCCCGAGTCGGCCCAGCGGTCGGCCAATGCCCGACCGATCCCGCTGGCCGCCCCGGTGACGACCGCGACCTTCCCCTCGAGGTCGTCCATCGTGTTGCTCCTAGTACCGGTAGTGCGAGGACTTGTAGGGGCCGCTCTGCTTCACGCCGATGTAGGCGGCCTGGTCCTCGGTGAGCTGGGTCAGCTTCACACCCAGGGCGTCGAGGTGCAGGCGGGCCACCTTCTCGTCGAGGTGCTTGGGCAGCACGTGCACGCCGAGCTCGTAGGCGTCGGTGTGGGCCCACAGCTCGATCTGGGCGATCACCTGGTTGGTGAAGCTGCTGGACATCACGAAGCTGGGGTGGCCGGTGGCGCAGCCCAGGTTCAGCAGGCGCCCCTCGGCCAGCATGATCACCGAGTGCCCGTCCGGGAACACGTACTCGTGCACCTGGGGCTTGACCTCGACCTTCTGCACATCGGACATCTTGTTGATGCCGGCGATGTCGATCTCGTTGTCGAAGTGGCCGATGTTGCCCACGATGGCCTGGTGCTTCATCCGGGCCATGTGCTCGGCGGAGATGATGTCCTTGTTGCCGGTCGCGGTGACGAAGATGTCGGCGGTCTCGACGACATCCTCGAGGGTCGTCACCTGGAAGCCCTCCATCGCCGCCTGCAGGGCGCAGATGGGGTCGACCTCGGTGACGATGACCCGGGCGCCCTGGCCCCGCAGGGACTGGGCGCAGCCCTTGCCGACGTCGCCGTAGCCCATGACCACGGCCACCTTGCCGCCGATCATCACGTCGGTGGCCCGGTTGATGCCGTCGATGAGGCTGTGGCGGCAGCCGTAGAGGTTGTCGAACTTGGACTTGGTGACCGAGTCGTTGACGTTGATCGCCGGGAAGAGCAGCGTGCCGGCGGCGAAGCGCTCGTAGAGGCGGTGGACGCCGGTCGTGGTCTCCTCGGTGACGCCCTTGATGCGCTCACCGATGCGGTGCCAGAGCTTGGGGTCCTCGCCCAGGGTGCGGGTCAGGGTCTGGAGGACGACCTCGAACTCCTCGCTGTCGGCGGTGGAGGGGTCCGGCACCGCGCCGGCCCGCTCGAACTCGGTGCCGAGGTGGACGAGCATGGTGGCGTCGCCCCCGTCGTCCAGGATCATGTTCGGGCCTTCGTCCGCGTCAGGCCAGATCAGCGCCTGCTCGGTGCACCACCAGTACTCCTCCAGGGTCTCACCCTTCCAGGCGTAGACCGGGACACCCTTGGGGTTGTCCACGGTGCCCTCGGGGCCGACGACGACCGCGGCCGCGGCGTGGTCCTGGGTGGAGAAGATGTTGCAGGAGACCCAGCGGACCTGGGCCCCGAGCGAGGTCAGCGTCTCGATGAGCACTGCGGTCTGGATGGTCATGTGCAGCGAGCCCATGATCCGGGCGCCGGCCAGCGGCTGGCTGTCGTAGTACTCGGCCCGCAGGGCCATCAGGCCGGGCATCTCGTGCTCGGCCAGCTGGATCTCCTTGCGGCCGAAGGCCGCCAGGGAGAGATCGGCGACCTTGTAGTCGCCGTCGGCGACCGTGGTCGGACGCGCGTCAGTGTTCGTGGACATCGTTGTGCCTTTCGGGCGGGTTCTCGGGTTTCGCGTGCGGGGGCTGGGGTCCACTGACGCCTCACAGTCAGCCCAGCGGTCAGGCTAGGCGGTCAGCACGTGATCCGCAGGACCCGATGGTGGCGAAGGGGAGACATGGACCTGAACGGGGCAGGGGTGTTCATCACGGGAGGCACCGGCGGGATCGGCGCCGCGCTGGCCGCGGCGTTCGCCTCGGCCGGAGCAGGAGTCGTGACCTCGGACCTGCCGGGCCTCGGTGCGGACATCGACCTGGATGTCACCGATGCCGCCGCAGTGGCCTCCGCGATCGCCGGCCTGGACCGCCTCGATGTGGTCGTGGCCAACGCCGGGATCGGCGTCGGGGGTCTGGTCGAGGACATCGACCGCGTGGGCTGGGATCGGAGCATCGAGGTCAACATCCGCGGCGTGGTGAACACCGTGCTCCCCGCCTACGAGCGCCTGCAGGAGCAGGGATCGGGTTCGATCGTGCTCATGGCGTCCCTGGCCGGGCTGGCCGGGACCCCGCTGCTCACCCCGTACGCCATGACCAAGTCGGCCATAGTCGGCCTGGCCGCCAGCCTCCGCCCCGAAGCGGCCCGCCACGGCATCGGCGTGACGGTGGTCTGTCCCGGGCCCGTGGAGACGCCGCTGCTCGACGAGCCGACGCCCACACCGGGCGGAGACGTGCGTCGCTACCTGGTCGCCTCAGCAGGCAACCCGATGGCCCCGTCGGCCTTGGCCGACCTCGTCCTGGACGCCGTCCGCAAGGACAAGGCCAAAGTCATCCCCGGCCGGGCCAAGCTCCTCTGGCGCCTGAGCCGCTTCGCCCCCAACCTCACCGACCGCGAGATCGCCAAGGGCATGCACAAAGAGCTGGAAGCCGCCGCCCGCCAGGGGTGACCGGGCCGACCACCCGTCGTTCTGGCACCGGATCTACGTGCCCCGACAAGCAAATCCGGTGCCAGTTCGCCGGGTGAGGCAACTACCGGGCCATTCGGTCACGGAGGGTGGTGAGACAGGGCGGAAGGGCACCCCGGAGCCCGGCGAGAGGACATCGGCCCCCGTGGTTGCCATCGTTTCCCCCGGCAACGGCACTCGCATGACCGCCCGGCGCAGATCTAGTCGGCGAGGGCGGCTTTGAGCTCGTCGAGGACGGGGACGGGGCCAGGGTCGATGCCTTCGCGGACGGCCAGGTGCAGGCTGGTGAAGGTGCCGACCATGCAGAGGTCGAGGAGCTGGGCCAGGCTGCCCTCGCCCTCGGCCCGGACCTCGAAGATGTCGCCCACGACCTCGTCCAGCCACGGGTCCATGACGTCGAAGCGGCGCATCACCTGGGGGTGCTCGAAGTCGTGGCGGAGGTTGATCAGGGCAAAGACCTGACGGGTCAGATCCCCGTTCTGGCCCCAACCCGCGATCTCGTTGTGGCAGAGCTCGGGGTTGGTGTTGGCGAAGGCCGGCGACCGGCTGTTCTCGTTGAACTCGGTCTTCCAGCGCATGGCGGCCAGGCCGCCGAGGCCGCCGCCGCCGTACATGATCGGCACCCGTCGGGCCAGATCGTCGGCCAGTTTCTCGGCGGGGTTGCCGGCGACGGTGAGCTTGTCCCGCCGCACCTTGAGCTGCTCGACGGCGAAGCCCAGCCAGCCCTCGGCGCCGTGGAACAGGCCCAGGCGCTCGAGCACGATCATCATCGGCGCGGCCAGCGCGCCGAGCCCGGCCCGGGGCTGGGGGATGTCGTCGGCGATGCCGATGATCGGTGCGCCCGACGCCCGGCAGGCGTCGCCCAGGGCCCCGCCCTGGGTCACGGCCACGATGCGCCCGCCGGCGTTGGCCGCGGTGCTCACCGCCTCGAGGGTCTCCTCGGTGTTGCCCGAGAACGACATGGCGAACACGAGCGTGCGCTCGTTGACATACGACGGCGGCTCGTAGCCCTTGACCACCACGACCGGCACCGGCATGAACGGCCCGGCGATGTGGGCCAGGAGGTCACCGGAGACGCCGCTGCCGCCCATCCCGAGCACGAGGACGTTGTCGATCTGCTCGCCGTCGGGCAGGCCCTCCACGGCGTGGGCCGTGGCGATGGCGGTCTCGATCTGCTCGGGGACGGCGGCCGCCGCCTCGAACATCCCGAGGGAGTCGATTCGTTGCGCCATCCTCAGCCGTCGCTGAAGGTCGGTTCGATGCCGGCGGCCTCGGCCTTGGCCAGGAGGCGCTCGTGCTCGGCGTCGTCGGCGGTCTCGGCCTCGTCGACCAGCATCACGGGGATGTCGTCGTCGATGCGGTACTTGCGCTGCAGGCGGGGGTTGTAGAGCAGGGCCTCGTCCTCGAAGTACAGCAGCGGGCCCTTGTCATCGGGGCACGCCAGGATCTCGAGGAGCTGCGGGTCGAGCGCCATCAGGGTCTCCAGTGTCAGGTGTGGTCGGGTTGCGAACGGGGGCTCAAGCGGGACCGAGGTCCCGGCCGGCCTGCTCCATGATGGCCTGCACCTCGGCCACGCGGCGAGCGCAGGCCTCGGCGTCGGGGGCCTCGAGGTTGAGGCGGAGCAACGGCTCGGTGTTGGACGGGCGCAGGTTGAACCACCAGTCCCCCAGGTCGACGGTCAGGCCGTCGAGGCGATCCTGCTCGGCGCCCGGGAAGCGGGTGGCCACGATGTCGATGACCGCAAGGGGGTCGGGGACCTCGGTGTTGATCTCCCCGGAGGCGACGTAGCGCTCATAGGGCTTGCGCAGCTCCGACAGGGGCTTCCCGGAGCGGCCGAGCACGTCGAGCACCACGAGCGCGGCGATCAGGCCGGAGTCGGCCCGGTAGTTGTCCCGGAAGTAGTAGTGGCCGGAGTGCTCGCCGCCGAACACGGCGCCGGTCTCGGCCATGACGGCCTTGATGAAGGAATGGCCCACCCGGGTCCGCACCGGCGTTCCCCCGGCCTCCCGCACGACCTCGGGCACGGTCTTGGAGCAGATCAGGTTGTGGATGACCGTGCCCCCCGGCTCCCGGGCGAGCATCTCGTCGGCCACGATCGCCGTGGTCAGGGAGCCCGAGAGCAGCTGGGCCTTCTCGTCGACCAGGAACACCCGATCGGCGTCGCCGTCGAAGGCCAGTCCGACGTCGGCTTCCGTGGCCAGCACCCGTTCCTGGAGGTCCCGCTGGTTCTCGGGCTGGATGGGGTCGGCCGGGTGGTTCGGGAACGTGCCGTCCAGCTCGGGGAACAGGATCTCCAGGGCGAAGGGCAGGGTCGCGAAGATCTCGGGGACGACGAGGCCCCCCATGCCGTTGGCCGTGTCGGCCACGACCTTCAGCGGCTGCAGGCCGTCGAGGTCCACGAACGAGCGCACGTGGTCCGCAAAGCGGGAGAGGACCTCGTCCTCGTAGCGGGCGCCGGGTGGGCCGACCGGCGGGACACCGGCCTCGGCCCGGGTCCGGATCTCGGCCAGGCCGGTGTCCTCGCCCACGGGGCGGGCCCCGGCGAGGCAGAGCTTGATGCCGTTGTAGGCCGCCGGGTTGTGCGAAGCGGTGAACATCGCCCCCGGGGCGTCCAGGGCTCCCGCCGCGAAGTAGAGCATGTCGGTGGAGCCCAGCCCGACGTCGACCACGTCGAGGCCCTGACTGGTCACCCCCTCGGCGAAGGCCTCCACCAAGGCGGGACCGGTCGGGCGCATGTCGCGGGCGATGATCACCCGGTCGGCACCGTCGGCCGCGGCCACGAAGGCCGCGAAGGCCGCGCCGACCGCGGCGCAGAGGTCGGCGTCGAGCTGTTCGGGAGCCAGGCCGCGGATGTCGTAGGCCTTGAAGACGGCGGCCAGGCGGTCCGGGGCCACGGGCGCGGCGGAGCGGGGGGACGAAGCGGTCAAGCCGGTCACCCTACCGAACCGGGACCTCCCGGTACCGGGTCCGGGAGCCCGGCGTCGGATGAGTAGCGACCGGCGGCGGCGTGGCGGCGGATGCGGAACAGGTCCCGCACCAGGCGGACACCGTCCCGCACCACGTGGACGCTGGACTGCTCGGAGTTGGCCACCTGGACCGGGACCTCGGTGAGGGTCAGGCCGTTGCGCTCGACCAGGTGGAACAGCTCGATGTCGAAGGCGAAGCCCTCCACGAGGCCTTGGCCGAGCACCACGGGGACCACGTCGGAGCGCAGTGCCTTCAGCCCGCACTGGGTGTCCCGGTAGTGGCCCAGCAGGACGGCCTGGGTGAGGAGGTTGATGAACCGGCCGCCGACCTCGCGGACCCGCCGCGCCCGCACCAGGGTGACGGCATCGGTGTGGCGACGGCTGCCCACCGCCACGTCCCAACCCGCCTCCACCCGGGCCAGCAGCGCCAGCAGTTGGGCCGGGTCGTAGGCCAGGTCGGTGTCGGTGAAGGCGACCGTGCACCCGCGGGCCACCGCCGCCCCGGACCGCACCGCGGCCCCCTTCCCCCGGTTCACGGGGTGGACCACGACCCGGTCGGCGCCGGCCGCTTCGGCCCGGGTCTCGGTGTCGTCGCCGGAGCCGTCGTCGACCACGACGATCTCGATCTCCGCGGCGCCGAGGGTGGGCGCGAGGGCCGCCCGCACCCGGGCCACGGCGTCGCCCACCACGTCGGCCTGGCGGTAGGACGGGAGCACGACGCTGAGGCGACGGTCCCCGGGTGCCGGCGGACGGGCGACCGGCGCGGCCTGGTCGGCCTGCACGGCCCGCAGCAGGATCCGACGGTGGCCCACGATCCGGACCAGCGCGGCCACCGCCACCGAGACCAGCTTCAACCCGAACAGCGTCAGCAGCGTCGGATCCCCGACGAGGACGACGAGCACCTGCAGGACGGCCACGTCGACGATCCCGGCGACCAGGGCCACCCGGGCGAAGCGGGCCGGGTCACGGACCCAGCGGACGAACGGGTCTGCGCCGCGATCGGTCGCCCGGTGCAGGACATAGGACAGCGGCGCGGCGACGGCCAGGGCGATGGCGTCGGCCACCGCGACCGGCCAACCGGTGGCGGCCCTCAGGACGAGCAGGCCACCGACGTCGACGGCGGTGGCGGCGACCACCGCCACCCCCGGACCGAGCCGCCGCATCAGTCCCCGGTGCCCACCGGGACCTCGTCGGGCGCGACCGGGTCCTCGTCACCGTCCTCGACCGGCTCCTCCCCGGGCTCGGGCGGATCGGGGCCTGGAGCGGCCTCCGGGTCGACGTCGAGGACGTCGGGCGAGTCGTCGCCGTAGACCGACGCCGCGACCGGGACGGGCGGGGCGGGCACGACCAGGTCGGGGCGGCGGGCCAGCAGGACCACGCCGCCGATGCCGAGCAGGGTCAGGAACCAGGCGAACAGGTCGATCGGCGTCCAGCCGTAGTGCAGTTCGACGTGGGTGTCGGTGGGGACCACGACCATGAGGTTGGGCGCCACCCGGTAGGGCCCTTCGGCACCGGAGACGTCCCAGTTCGGGAAGTACGACGCCCGGACCAGGACGGGCTGGCCGACCTGGTCCACGTCGAAGCTGATGCGGTCGTCACCCGCCTCGATGTTCGTGACCTCGACCGGCTCGACCGGCACGCTCGGCGGGTCCTCCCCCGCCTCGATCCGGGGCCACTCGGGCGGGCCGTCGGCCGCGAGGAGCACGTCGTGGGACGGCGCGTCCAGGTACCACTCGACGGCGGGCTCCAACCACTCCCCCTGGCCCTGGCCCACGTCGGTGAGCACGGCGGGCTGGTTCGCCAGCGGGGCGACGAGCTCGGAACCGGCCACCTCGTACACCGTCCAGGGTCCGGAGGACGCCACCTCGGTCAGGTCCTCGACGTCGCCGGCCTGGTCCCGAGCGGTCTGGGAGGTCGTGAGGTAGTACTTCACGCCCATCAGCTGGAGGTGCTCGACCCCGCGGGCCACGTCGAGGGGGCCGTAGGGCAGGTCCCGTTGGGCCCGGGACGGCACGGCGGAGAGCTCGGACTGGTTCAGGAAGTGGAACGGCGTGGTGGCCGACGACTCGAAGTAGAGGCCCTCCATCGAGCCGATGCAGCCGTTGGTCCAGTGCGGCAGCAGCATCAGGGCCATCGGCGTGCCGTAGCGGACGAGCTCGGGCTCGTACTCCCACATGGCCCGACCGCAGCCCTCCTCGGCCCCCACGGCCTTCATCGTCTCGATGAGGTCCCGGTACTCGTGGTAGCCGCCGCCGTCGGCGGTCGGCTTCCGGCCCTCGTAGCCGGTGAAGTTCCAGCGGGCCCAGCCGTCGACGAAGTTGTCCTCGCGGGAGGTGAGGCCCATCCAGTGGTACTGGTTGGCGCTGTCGGTGTGGCCGAAGGGCAGGGTGCGCAGGGCCATGCCGACGCGCACGCCAACGTGAGCAGCACGGCGGCCACCGGCACCACCCGCAGCACCGTGCGCCGGGTCTCGGGGCGGTCGCGCGGCGAAGCGGGCGACCAGCGCCCGGACGACCTCGACCACGCCGAGGGCAGCCAGGAGGTAGGTGCACAGGTAGTAGAAGGGCAGGAGGCGGGCGTTCCACAGCCGGCCCTGGGGCAGGAGGACGAAGGCCACCCCGGCCAGCACCGTCATGATCGCCAGGAAGAGGTGGGGGCGCTTGCGGCCGGCGATGCCCCCGGCCACGCCGACGAGGGCCAGCAGCCAGGCCACCCGGTTGTCCCACGGCCAGAGCGAATCGCCCACCCGGGCCCACCAGTCGGTGGTCCACAGGCCGTAGTTGGACCACGGCTGGATCTTCTCCCAGCCCATGTCGTTCATGTACGACCGCCGCCACACGAACGGCAGGGCCCAGAAGGCGCCGAGCAGGCCGGCGACCGGCGCCACCGTCAGGACCCACCGCAGCGAGGCGCGGCGGGCGTAGAGACCGACCATCACGATCGTGCCGACGACGGCGAACAGCGCCGGGGATCAGGTGACAGAGCCCGACCAGGGCGAGGAGCACGGCGGCCAGGGCTCGGTGCTTGCCGGTCTGCAGGCCGCGGGCGACGACCCCCAGGTAGACCAGCGCCAGGGAGAGGCTGATGGCGAAGGCGAACTCGCCCGCCATCGTCGAGGCGATGTTGCCGCCGTAGATCGTGAAGCTGCTGTCGAAGAGGAAGAAGACCGTGGCCGCCGCCAGCATCGGCGGGCCCGGGAACCGCAGCCCGGCCAGCTTGCCGAAGGCCCAGGCCGCCGCCGGCATGAGCACGACCCCGCTGACCACGACCAGCTTGAAGGCCACCGCATAGGGCAGGACGACGTCCAGGGCGAGGATCGCCAGGAACGGCACCACCATGTAGAAGTGGAAGGCGGGGGCCCCGGCGTACCAGTCGGGCGTCCAGCCGCTGAGCCGCCCGTGGGGCAGGAGGTGGTCCCGCAGGTAGGTGCCCGACCAGACGTGGGCGCCCATGTCGCCGCCGGTGGGGGTGGTGTTGCGGAAGACGAGCTGGGGGTGCAGTTGGGCGAAGGTGAAGGCCACCGCCCCCAGCACGACCGCGAACGTGATCCAGCTCTCCAGGGGCGCCGCCATGATCCGGGCGCGCAGAGCGGTCAGGCGGGAACGCATGGGACCCCCATCCTCGCAGGGGCGGACGGTGTTGAGGCGGCAGACGCCGACCGGCTGTGGAGGGGTCCGCGAGCGGAGGGCGTTACCGACGCCCCGTGTTGGCGCTGATGTCGGCCAGGACACCGTCCAGGGCCTTCTCGCCGTCGGGGGTGTACCACTGCCGTGTGTCGCAGTACGAGCACGACCGCATGGTCATCATCCGGCCCCCGACCTCGAGGCGGATCTCGACGTACGCGCGCCCGCAACCCGGGCACCGCTCCTGCACCATGCTCACTCTCCGTGATCGCTTGCCCCACCCATCGGAGCCAACGGTCCAGGATTGAGGCGAACAGCCACAGAAAGTGGCCAGATCGATCACGCGAGAAGGCGATCAGGTGGCGTCCACCAAGAGGGTGATGGTGGCGACGCTGTTGAAGGCGATGTGGGCCCAGATGGCGGGGCCGAGGCGGCCGTAGCGGAGGGTGAGCCAGCCCAGGACCAGGCCGATCAAGGTCAGGGCGGGGAACTGGAGGAGCTGCAGGTGCACGGCGCCGAAGACCAGCGACGACGCCCACAGCGCCCAGCGTCGGCCCCGAGCGCTTCTCGATGGCCCGAAGGAGCAGGCCCCGGAAGAACAGCTCCTCGATGATCGGGGCGGCGATGGCCACGATGAGGACCAGCAGGACCACCCCGACGGGGTCGGTGGCCTTGTCGGTCAGGTCCCGGGCCACCGCGGAGAGGTCCTGGTCGTACTCCCAGCCCAGGGCGTCGGTGATGGCGAAGAGCACGACGTAGAGCAGCGGGATGGCGATGATCTGGGTGCCGAGCCCGGCGCCGATGCCCCGCAGGACGTCCCAGCCCTCCATGCGGAGCCCGAAGTCGGCCACCACGCCGTTGCCCTTGCGCTTGGCCGCCCAGAGCGGTGCGCCGAGGTAGCCGGCCCACAACGGGATCTGCAGCACGGCGATCATCGTGAGCGGCAGCTCGCCGTCGGCGCCCTCCTCGACGTAGCCGGTGGCCGCGAGGATCGCCGCGCCGATGAACAGCGCCGCGGCGTTGGCGATGAGGAGTCCGGCCACAGCGTCGCCCACACCCCAGCGGGTGGGGGGCAGGGACTCGACGGGCGTGCTGTCGGCGTTCACCGACATGGGCGGGGCCTCTCGGTTCTCGCCCGCAGGGGGTGCGGGCCGGGGCCGAGCAGTGTGGCGGGTCGGCCTGAGGGCCGAAACGTCAGGAGGCCCGACTGTCGGCGGCCAGCCACACCGGGGTGAGCACCCGCCGGTCGTGCAGGGCCCAACCCTGGGGGGCGGTGACCCGCTCGGCGTGACGCTCACAGAGGTCGTGGTTGGCGGGGTCGTCCTGGGTGGCCAGGTCGTCCAACCAGACGGTGCGGGCGGTGTAGTCATAGGAGAGCGTGACCACGGCCGCTTCGGAGCAGGTGGGGCGCGGCGCAACGTCGGGCCATGGGGGAAAACGCTAGTTCGACGCGACCCACGAATCGGGGATGTCGGCCTCTACGATGAACGGATGGCGCAGCCCCCTCCGCCCCCTCCGCCGCCCCCGCCGAGCGGCAACAACGCCGACGGCAAGTCCGGCGCGTCCACCCAGTGGCCCCGGTGGTCCCTCTGGATCCTGGTCGGGGTCATCCTCGCCTCGTTCCTGCTCACCACCCTGCTGGGGGGTGACGAGGGCGAGAGCATCGCCTATGACGACTTCATCCAGCAGGCCGGCGAGGGCCAGGTCGCCTCGATCACCTTCGACAACAACAACGCCAAGATCACCGGCGAGCTCGAGGACGGCACCCAGTTCACCACCACGGGCCCGCTGCAGAGCGGCATCCCCGAGGAGGACCTCGCCACCCTGCGGGCCAACGACGTCGAGGTCACCTACGAGACCCCGACGCCCAATCCCCTCTGGAGCATCCTCTCCTTCGCCCTGCCGATCATCCTGATCATCGGCTTCTTCTGGTGGATGAGCCGCCGGGCCCAGAACCAGATGGGCGGGATCATGTCGATCGGCCGCTCGAAGGCCAAGACCTACTCCACCGAGCGCCCCGGCACGACCTTCGACGACGTCGCCGGCTACGACGGCGTCAAGCTGGAGATCACCGAGGTGGTCGACTTCCTGAAGTACCCCGAGCGCTTCCGCGACATCGGCGCCCGCATCCCCAAGGGCATCCTGCTCGTCGGTCCCCCCGGGCACCGGCAAGACCCTCATCGCCCGGGCCGTGGCCGGCGAGGCCGGCGTGCCCTTCCTGTCGGTGACCGGCTCGGACTTCATGGAGATGTTCGTCGGCGTCGGCGCCAGCCGGGTCCGGGACCTCTTCCAGTCCGCCCGCAAGATGGGCCGGGCCATCATCTTCGTCGACGAGATCGACACCATCGGCCGCAAGCGCGGCGCCGGCCTCGGCGGTGGCCACGACGAGCGCGAGCAGACCCTCAACCAGATGCTCTCGGAGATGGACGGCTTCGAGGCCACCGAGGGCATCGTGATGATCGGCGGCGACCAACCGGCCCGACATCCTCGACTCCGCCCTGCTGCGGCCCGGACGCTTCGACCGCCAGGTCACCGTCCCCCTGCCCGAGCTGGCCGACCGCAAGGCGATCCTCGGTCGTGCACGCCACCCACAAGCGCCTGGCCGAGGACGTCGACCTGGACATGGTGGCCCGGGGCACGCCCGGCATGAGCGGCGCCGACCTGGCCAACCTGGTCAACGAGGCCGCGCTCTTCGCCGTGCGCGACGGCGAGGACGCCGATCTACATGCGGCACTTCGAGATGGCCCGCGACCGGGTCCTCATGGGCCAGCGCCGGGACTCGATGGTCCTCTCCGACGAGGAGAAGGAGGCCATCGCCTACCACGAGGCCGGCCACGCGGTCTGCGCCGTGGTGCTCGAGCACGCCGACCCCGTCCACAAGGTCACGATCCTGCCCACCGGCATGGCCCTGGGCGTCACCCAGCAGCTCCCCGTCGAGGAGCGCCACATCCACCGGCAGGACTACATCGAGGACAGCCTCGTGGTCCGCATGGGCGGCCGCATCGCCGAGGAGCTGGTCTTCGGCGTGTACTCCACCGGCGCCAACAACGACCTCGTGGGCAGCACCGAGCTGGCCCGCAAGATGGTCCGCGAGTGGGGCATGAGCGAGCGCGTCGGGCCGATGGCCTGGGGCAACCAGGGCCAGGTCTTCCTGGGCGAGGACCTCATGCACACCCGGGACTACAGCGACGACACCGCCCGGATCATCGACGAAGAGGTCGAGAAGATCCTGCGGGACCAGGAAGAGCGTTGCCGGGACACCCTCACGATCCACCGCAACGGCCTGGACCTGGTGGCCCGGGCCCTGCTGGAGCATGAGACCATCGACGGCAAGGAAGTCGAACGCCTCATCGGCGTGGCGGCCAACGGCCACGGCGCCAACGGCTCGGACAGCGATCCCGTGACGGTCCTCGAGGACCGCGTGGAGCCCCCGAACTAGTCCCGGGGGCCCTCCCCGACCGGGTCATCGTCGTGACCGGTCCCACAACCGGGCGGCACCGAGCCCGGACTCCGGGCCTCGGCGACGGCGGCCCACAGGTGGGTGGCGCTGACCGGACCGAGGAACGAGTCGGCCACGCCGCCTTCGGCGTCGCACACGATGGTGATGGGTACTGCATCGATGCCGTACCGGCCGTGGAGGGCGGCATCACGGGTCGCCTCGACCTCCTGGACGGCGACCGCGGATGACTCGAGTTGCCGGGCCACCTCCCAGGTGGCGGCGCAGGTGTCACAGCTGGCGGAGGTGAAGACCACGACCAGCCAGTCGGTGTCCGGACGGGTGAAGTCGGACCGCTCGACGCCGGTCGGCACGTGGTGGCGCTCGACCACCGGCTCGACCCCGGGCCGGCGCCGCTGCAGGACGTAGGCCATCAGGGCGACCACGGCCGCCAACCCGACGGCCAGGAGCAGCCGGCCCATCAGCCGAAGGGGTCGGGGGGCTCCGAGACGGTGCCGGCCTGCGGGACCCCGATGGCGCCGGAGGCGTCGGCGGGATCGCCGATCACCGTGCGCCGCTCGATGCTCACCGGGCCGTCGGCCTCCACCAGGAGGGCCACGTCCGGGCCCAGACCCAGGTCCTCGAGGGTCACGACCAGGCGCCCGGCGGGCGGGACCTCGAGGTCGGTGGCCGTCGGGGACTCGCCCAGGGTGCCACCGTCGACCGAGCGGAAGGTGACCCGCACCGGGGTGCTGCCCGACGGGTTGGCCACCACGATCGCCTGGTCCGGCGACGAGGCGGCGAAGACCGCCGATTCCATGAGCAGTGGGGCCCCGAACATCAGGTCGAACCCGGGTCGGTCCGTGGTGTCGTCGCCTTCGAGGATCCGCTCGACCACGACGGGGACGTCGTTGACCGACACCACCCGGGCGCCGTGGCGCAGCACGCTCTCGCCCTCGGCCCCGGCGAGGGCGGTGCCGATGCGCTCCTCGTCCTCGACGGCGACCTCCTGGTAGCCCTCCGGCGGGATGGTCAGGCCGAAGGGCTCGATGGCCCCGAAGGCCTCCAGGTCGTCGGGCTCGATGTACAGGTCGATCTCGGCGGCGGTGTCCCCCGGGTTGTAGACCACGAAGGTCTCCCGCACACCCTCGGCCACGACCCCGTCCGGGAAGTACCAGGTCGTGGCCGGCACCGGAGCCCCCGCCGAGATCTCCAGGCCCCGGGGGCCTTCGGAGCCGTCGAGATCGAGCACCCGGTTGACCACCAGGCGCCCGGAGCGGGCCACCACCGACACCGACACGTGGTTCCGGCGGGTCACGAGGTCGCCGATGTCCTCCACGACCAGGGACTGGGCGGGGACGGCGTAGGCCTCGAACTCGATGGGGGTGCGGAGGTCCTCCTCGGTGCGGAAGGTCACATCGACCACCGCGGGGTCCGGGAAGGGGTTGAAGAAGGCGAGGGTCTCCACGGCGTCGGCGGTCGTGCGCCCGGAGGCGAAGTACCAGGCGTCGGCGGCCTGGGTCGTGCACGGGCTGACATCGGCACCGTTGGGCCCGTCGACCCGCTGCTCCACCGAGACCGCCCCACCCGGCAGCTCGACCAGGGCGGCGGCGTACTCGGCGTCGACCTCGTCGGCCAGGCGCAGCTCGACCCGGTCCCGGGCGGGCACGCTCAGGTCCACCGCCACCGACGCCTCGGTCAGGGGGGGCGCCGTGGTGGTCGTCGAGGACGTGGCCGGCGTCGTGGCCTCCGTCGTCGTGGGGGCCTCGGTGGTGGTCGTGGTCTCCGGCGCCACCGTCGTGTCGGTCGTCTCCGCCGGATCGGTCTGGATCACGATCTGGGACGGAATGGACGGGAAGATCGTCATCGAGCCGTTGAGCTCGCGGTCGGTGGCGTTGGCCACCACGATGGTGGTGTCGGCCCGGCCGTCGGCCGACGCGGTGCCCCCGGCGCAGTACCAGGTGCTGGTCAGCGCATCCTCGGGCGCGCTCACCGGCAGGTAGCCCTGAGCCTCGAGCGGGGTCGTGGCGTCGTCGTCGGAGGACTGGTCGCGCTCGTGGTCCCGGTCGATGACCCAGGCCCCGGCGAGCAGGCCGACGAGGATCACCACGGCCGGCCAACGGGAGAAGGTCACGTCGCCACCTTCTTCACCTTGGTGGCCCCAGCCGGTCGGCGGACCCGGGAGATCACGAACAGCCACAGCGCGGCCTGGACGGCGAGGAAGATCCAGCGGGTGGCCGGGCGGTCATAGGACAGCGTCGCGGTCCCACCCCGGGGCAGGTCGAAGGCGTTGGCCCAGCCGAACACGGTCCGTCGGTCGGCCTCTTCGCCGTTCACCTCGAGCTGCCAGCCCGAGGTGGGGCCCGAGGCCAGGTAGAGCTCGCCCTGGCCGTCGACGGGGCCGCGGAAGGTCGTCGGGCCGCGCTCGTCGCCGAGGGCGGCGGTGGCCGAACCGAAGTCGGTGGCGGTGGCCGCGGCCAACGCCTCCTCCGGGCTCACGTCCTCAGAGCCCAGGTCCCCCGCCTCGGAGTCGGGCAGCAGCGCCCGGGTGGGGATCCAGGCGGCGTTCTCGTAGAGGGTCACGGCCGGGTTGACGTTGATCTGCACCAGGTCGAGCTGGCTCGACAGAGCGTCCCGGACCGCAGGGTCGAGCGGGAACTCCTCCTCGGCGAAGGGCTGGGGCGCCAGGCGCTCGGGCACCACGATGTACCGGATGCCCATGGGCCCGAGGAGGTCGCCCAGGCGGTTGGTCTCGCGGTCGGTGGCGGTGCGGAGCGCCTCGGCCAGGATCTCGGTGCCCCCGTCGGTGCTGCCCGGGAACAGCTCGGTGACATCGGGCAGGCCGTTGTCGGAGGTGGCGTAGGCCGTGTCCTCGGTGAGGCGCCAGCCGGTGAGCGGCAGGACGTCGGGGTCCCCGAGCCACAGCACCCGGAACGGGGCGTCCTCCTCCTCGGCCTGCAGGAAGCTGAGGGCGACGTCGAAGTCGTTGCGGGGCAGGTACCACCGACCGTTGCCGGTGGCGGCCAGGAACGGCCCGAGGCCGACGAACAGGGCGACCAGGCCGACGACCAGGCCCAGTTGGCGCCAGCTGAAGCCCTTGCCGATCACGTCCCGCTCGAAGGAGACCGCGGCCAGCCCGGCGGCCATGGCGATGCCGGCGGCGGCGGGAGCCAGGAGCACCTCGGGGGCCGGGAGGGCGATCGGGGACCATCCCGACTCACCCACCCACAGCAGGCCCCAGCCGACCACGGCCACGGCCCAGACCCGGATCGTCCACGTGGCCCGCCACTCCCGGCCGATGACGATGGGGACCGCCGCCAGCGCCAGGAACGCGAACCCGGCCAGGCCGGCCCCGACCGGGCCCGACTCGAAGCGGAGGATCTCCGGCACGGTGAGGACCCCGGCGCCGTCCCGGATCCCACCGAGGGTCGTCCAGTCGGTGGCCGAGCCGAGGAAGTCCAGGCTCCACGGGATGTGGAGCACGACGGCCACAGCGGCGCCCATGAGGCCGGTCAGGACGACGCGGCCCGCGGCGCCGGCCTGGCCGGTGAGCAGGATCCCGAGGGCCAGGCCGAGGGCCATCACGATGACGACGAACACCAGCATCGGCAGGAACATGGCCCCCACCGCAGTGACCAGGCCGAGGGCCAGGCCGGCCTGGACGAACGTGCGGCCCTCGCCGTCGAAGGGCTCCAGGTGGCTCACCTGGACCAAGCCGTGGAGCAGGAACGGCGCCGCGGCGTACGCGACGAGACCGCGCAGCGAGCCGTCGGCCATGGCGTTGTAGGCCACGGGCGAGGCCACGTAGACCACGAGGGTGGTGACCCGTCCGTAGGCGGAACCGGTGTCCCGCAGGAGGCGCCAGGCCCCGAAGCCCCCGAGCGGGATCATGCCGAGGATGAAGACCGTGCGGGCCATCCCCATCACGGTCAGGAACATCGTTCCCCACACCGCCAATCCGGCGAACGCCGTCGGTGCGGGGGCGTCGGACCCCAGCCCGGAGGAGCGCCAGCCCGAGAAGAACTCGTTCCACAGCTCGCTCGGCCCACCGGGGAAGGGCGCCAGCTCGCCGACCGCGGGGATCGAGCGGGTGATCAGGTGGCGGCTGCCGATGAGGAGCAGCAGCCCGAGCAGGACCCAGACCGCCGTCGAGATCCCGCTGGGGCCGGAGCGGACGAAGTCGACGACCCCTTGGCGGACGGTGGTGACCGCCGAGCGGCGCTGGTCCGGCCGATCGCGGTGCTGGAAGGCCTGGACCCGGGCCAGACCCCGCACCTGCAGCGCCCGCAGGTCACGGTCCGAGGTCCGGCGCAGCTTGCCCAGCCGCCGGCGACGGCCGATCAGCTGCGAGAAGCGGGCCAGGTTCCACGTCCAGGCCCCCAGGGCGGCCCGAGCCCGTCCGCCGCGGGCGGTGAGCAGGCCCGCGCCGAAGTCGATCAGGGACAGGACGGCCAGCACCGGGACCAGCCAGAGCAGGGTCCCGAAGCTGTAACAGGTGAGGACGGTGCGGAGGCGATGGCGCTCGGTGAGCCGATGGGCGTCGAGGTCGGGGCGACGGTCGGCCAGGTCGGCGACGTGACGGACGTGGGCGGCGGGAGCGACCACGACCCGGGCCCCGGCGACCTTCGCCCGCCAACCGAAGTCGAGGTCCTCGCCGAAGAAGCCCATGGCCGGGTCGAAGCCGCCCAGGGTGGCGAAGAGATCGGCCCGGACCAGTTGGCAGCCGCCGGGCAGGTAGAAGACGTCACGGACTGCGTCGTGCTGGCCCTGGTCGTACTCCCCTTCCTCCACGTAGGAGGACGGATGGCCGATGCGGTCGACGGTCATCCCGACCGCCTGGAGCTGCCGGCCGTCGTCCCAGTCGGCGACCTTGGGCCCGACCAGTCCGGCATTGGAGCGCCCGGCCTCCTCCACCAGGGCGGTCACCGCCCCGGGGCTGAGGGCCACGTCGTCGTGGCAGAAGAGCAGGTAGCTGGCCCCCTCGACGGTCTCCATGACCTCGTTGGCGGCCGCGCCGAACCCGGGGTTGGCCTCGATGCGGCGGACGAAGCCGTTGGGGCAGGCCGCGGCGACCCGTTGGGTCGGGTCCTGGGCGCTGCCGGCGTCGATCACCAGGACGGTGAGGTCGGGATAGTCCTGCGTCGCGAGGGCGCGCAGGCTGTCCTCGAACCACGGACCGGGTTCGTGGGTCACCACGACCGCTACAACGGCGGGCGTGGTCGGACCGGGGGTAGGCGCCGCGGTGTCGGCGGCGGGTTCGTCCACGATCCGCGCAGGCTAGCGGCGCGGTCCCCGGCCCCGGGGGACACCCCGCACCACGTTCGTCACATCCCCCGATCGGCCACCCCCGCGCTCCGATCGCCTCGGGTGGCCACCGGTATCGTGGACGCCATGTCGCCCTCCGCGCTGCCCACGCCGCTGCGCCACAGCCTGGTCCTGGCCCGTGAGGCTCTCTACGTGACGGTCGGCGCCGGGGTCCTGGCGGTCCAGAAGATTCAGGTGCAGCGCCGGGAGCTCGAGCGCGAGATCGGCCGACGCTTGGGCGGATCGACGGGGCCCGAGCCCGGATGACCATCCGGGTCGCGGTCGACGCGACCCCGCTGCTCGACCAACCGACCGGGGTGGGCGGGGTCACGCGGGCCCTCCTCGAACGGCTGGGGCGCTCGGCGGAGGTCCAGCCCATCGCCTTCTCGGTGTCCTGGCACGGCCGGGGGCGCCTGCCCGAGCTGGTGCCGGACGGCGTGGCCGTCGCCGGCCGCCCGATGGCGGCCCGGCCCCTGCGCTGGGCCTGGGGGCACGGCGACTGGCCCCCCATCGAGCTGTGGACCGGGCCGGTCGAGGTGGTCCACGGACCCAACTTCGTCGTGCCGCCGAGCCGCCGGGCCGCCCGCGTCGTCACCGTCCACGACCTGACCGCGGTGCACCACCCTGAGCTGTGCACCGCCGACGTGCTCCACTACCCGCCGCTGCTGCGCCGGGCTGTGGCCGCCGGGTCCTGGGTCCACGTCCCCTCTGCCGCCGTGGCCGGAGAGGTCGTGGAGTACCTCGGCGCGGACACCGACCGGGTGGTCGTGGTGGCCAACGGTGTCGACGAGGTGCCCGCCGCCCCCTCGGGCGCCGGGCGGGCGCGCGCCGGACGGAAGCGCTACGTGCTCGCCCTCGGGACCCTGGAGCCCCGCAAGGACCTCCCGAGCCTGGTGGCCGCCTTCGACCTGCTGGCCCAGGAGGACCCCGACATCGGGCTGGTGATCGCCGGCGCCGACGGCTGGGGGGCCGAGGCCGTCCACACCGCGGTGGCCAACGCCCGCCATCGGGATCGCATCCGCCTCACCGGCTGGGTCGACGGCCAGGCCCGCGCCGCCCTCCTGCGGGACGCCACCGTGCTCGCCTACCCGTCGCTCTACGAGGGCTTCGGCCTGCCGCCGCTCGAGGCGATGGCCGTCGGGGTGCCGGTCGTCAGCACCACGGTGGGGTCGATCCCCGAAGTGCTCGGCGACGCCGCCGTCCTGGTGGGCCCCCATGACCCGACGGCCCTGGCGACCGCGCTGGCCCGGGTCCTCACCGACGACGACCACCGGGCCGAGCTGGTGCGTCGCGGGTCCGAGCGGGTCAGGCGGTACTCCTGGGACGCCTTCGCCGACGGCATCGTCGACCTCTACCGGCGGGCGGCGGGTGCGCCCGGCGGCGCTCCGTAGACTGCCGCCGGTGCGAGCCCTGGTCACCGGTGCAGCCGGCTTCGTCGGCCGCCATCTCGTGGCCGGCCTACGGGCTGCGGGCGACGAGGTGCACGAGACCGACCGCCACCTGGGCCTCGACATCCTCGACCCCGCCGGCCTCGACGAGCTGTTCGCCGCCACCCGGCCCGAGGTCGTCTACCACCTGGCCGGTCAGGCCGATGTGGGCGGCTCGTGGACCAGCCCGGTCGAGACCTTCCGCATCAACGCCGAAGGCACGATGAACGTGCTGCTGGCCGCGGTCGGAGCCGAGGTCCACCGGGTGATCGCCGTCGCCAGCGCCGATGTCTACGGCCAGGTGCCCGAGGCCGAGCTGCCCATCGGCGAGGACCGCCCGCTGCGGCCCGTCAGCCCCTATGGCGCGAGCAAGGCGTCCGCGGACGTGGTCGCCCTACAGGCGTTCCTCGGCCACGGCCTCGGGGTGATCCGGGCCCGGCCGTTCAACCACCTCGGGCCCGGCCAGAGCGACCGCTTCGTGGCCTCCGCCGTCGCCTCCCGCATCGCCCGCAACGAGATGGAGGGCGAATCCGAGGTCCCCGTCGGCAACCTGAGCGCCCGCCGGGACTTCACCGACGTCCGCGACGTGGTCCGGGCCTACCGACTGCTGGCCGAGCGCGGCGTGCCCGGCGAGGCCTACAACGTGTGCTCGGGCCAGGACGTGGCCATCCAGGAGGTCGCCGACCGCCTCGTCGCCCTGGCCGACGGGCCCATGGCCCTGGTGCCCGACCCCGAGCTGCTCCGCCCGGTCGACACGCCGGTCCTACGGGGCGACTGCACCCGCCTCCACGAGGCCACCGGCTGGTCCCCCGAGATCACCCTCGACCAGACCCTGGCCGATGTCCTCGACGACTGGCGCAAACGAGTCCGCGAAGCCTGAACGACACCGACACCAACGGCAGGGATGGGCGCCGTGGCCCTGCCGCCGCCCTGAGTGCCTCGGTGTCGGTTCCCTCAGCCCGCCGAGCGCTCGTCCCTCAGGCGCCGGACCTTCTGGTGGCAGGCGTCGACCAGGTCGCGGTCGTGGCGGTCGCAGTCCTGGGCCAGGCGCCGGAGGGCGACGTCCCACTGGGCCAGGCGCTGGTCGCCGTAGAGCGATGGGCCCCGTCCGATCCAGGCCAGGTCGGCTTCGCAGAGGGCCACCTGGTGCTCGGCCTCGGTGTACTGGTTGGCCACGAGCGGCAGCCGGTCGGCTTTGGCCACCGGGTAGGTGGTACCGGCCACCAACTCGTGGGGCTCCAGCTTGAACAGGCCGGCCAAGCAGGGCGACCGTGCGCTCCCCCGGCGGGGACATGTCGGTCTCGAGGTGGGACACCGCTACCCGGGAGATGCCGAGCCGCTCGGCCAGGTCGGTCTGGGTCCACCCCCGCTTGCCGCGGTGCTCGGCGATGCGCCGCCCCAGCGACTCGCGTTCAGGGCCCCGTGGCATCCGTCCAGGCTAGAGCGGGCGGTGCCAACCCAGTTGGCAGACGTCGTCCTGCCCCCAGGGTACAACGGACCCATGGCCCGACGCGCGCTCATCACCGGCATCACCGGTCAGGACGGTTCCTACCTGGCCGAGCTCCTGCTCGACCAGGGCTACGAGGTGGTCGGCATGGTCCGGCGCATCGAGCACGGTGAACTTCGAGCGGATCGCCCACCTCCAGGACCGCATCGACGCTCGTGCCGGGCGACCTGCTCGACGAGATCTCGCATGATCGAGATCCTCTCGCGAGCCACCGGCCCGACGAGGTCTACAACCTCGCCGCGCAGTCGTTCGTGCCAGACCTCGTTCCAGCAGCCCGTGCTCACCGGCGAGACCACCGCGCTCGGGCGTGACCCGCCTGCTGGACGCCATCCGGATCGTCGACCCGGACATCCGCTTCTACCAGGCCTCGTCAGCAGCGAGATGTTCGGCAAGGTGCACGAGGTCCCCCAGACGGAGACGACGCCCTTCTACCCCCGCAGCCCCTACGGCGTGGCCAAGGTCTACGGCCACTGGATCACCATCAACTACCGCGAGTCGCTACGACCTGCACGCCTCCTCGGGGATCCTCTTCAACCACGAGTCGCCCGCGGCGCGGCATGGAGTTCGTGACCCGCAAGATCAGTCACACGGCGTGGCCCAGATCAAGCTCGGGCTGGCCGAGCGAGCTGCGGCTCGGGCAACCTCGAGGCTCAGCGGGACTGGGGCTTCGCCGGCGACTACGTCGAGGCCATGTGGCTGATGCTCCAGCAGGACCATCCCGACGACTACGTCATCGCCACCGGCGAGACCCACTCGGTCCGCGAGTTCTGCGAGGTGGCCTTCGGCCACGTCGACCTCGACTGGGAGGAGTACGTGGTGATGGACGAGGCGCTTCATGCGCCCGGCCGAGGTCGACCTGCTGGTCGGCGACTCGACGAAGGCCCGCACCGAGCTGGGCTGGACCCCGCAGGTCGACTTCCAGGACCTGGTCACCATGATGGTCGACGCCGACCTGGACCTGCTCAACGGCAAGCTCCGCGGGATCTCCTGACCCCATGACCGCCGTAGCGGTGGTGGCCGGAGGGGTGGGCGCCGCCCGGATGCTGGGCGGCCTCGTGCAGGTCGTCGACCCGGCGACGATCACCGCGGTGGTCAACACCGGCGACGATGTCGAGCTGCACGGCCTGCACATCAGCCCCGACATCGACACGATCACCTACACCCTGGCCGGGGCGGTCAACCCCGAGACCGGCTGGGGCCTGGTCGGCGAGACCTGGCAGGCCATGGAGGCCCTCGGGCGCTACGGCGGGGTGACCTGGTTCAACCTGGGCGATCGGGACCTGGGTACCCACCTCTACCGGACCCAGCGGCTGCGGGAGGGCGCCACCCTGACCGAGGTCACCGGCGAGATCGTCGCCGCCTGGGACCTGGGCCTGACGCTGGTGCCCATGAGCGACGATCCCGTCCGGACCATGATCACGGTCGTGGACGAGGGCGAGATCGGCTTCCAGGACTACTTCGTGCGCCGCCACCACGACGTCGAGGCCACCGCCATCCGCTTCGCCGGCGTGGAGGACGCCGACCCCTCCCCCGCCGCCCTCGCCGCCCTGGCCGACGCCGAACGGGTCATCATCGCCCCGTCCAACCCGCTCGTGTCCATCGCTCCGGTGCTCGCCGTGCCCGGTCTGCGGGCGGCGGTCGAGGCCCGACGGGGGGACTGCGTGGCCGTCTCCCCGATCATCGCCGGGACCACGGTGAAGGGCCCGGCCGACCGCCTCCTGACCGAACTGGGCCACGACGCCTCCGTCGTCGGTGTGGCCCGCCTCTACGCCCCGTTGGCGGCCGAGCTCGTGATCGACGAGGCCGACGCCGACCTGGCCGACGCCGTGCGCGCCGAGGGCATCGAAGCCGTCGTCGCCCCCACGATGATGTACGGCCCCCCCGAAGCCGCCGCCCTCGCCCGCGTCGTCCTGGCGTGACGATCCCGCCGATTCCGCCGTTCTGGTTGCGGGATCGCGCGCCTGCAGCGCGCGGTTTCGCAACCAGAACGAGAGGGGGAAGGGGCGTGAGCGTGGAGCTGATCGCGGTGGCGGGGATGCCGGAGGTGCGGCCCGGGGACGACATCGCCACGCTCATCGCCGCCGCGGCCGAGGTGCGGGATGGCGACGTGCTGGTGGTCACCCAGAAGATCGTGTCCAAGGCCGAGAACCAACTGGTGGCCGTCGACCCCGACGACCCGCTCTCCCACAAGGCCCTGGTCGAGGAGGAGTCGGTGCGGGTCCTGCGCCGTCGGGGCGACCTGGTCATCAGCGAGACGAAACACGGCTTCGTGTGCGCCAACGCCGGCATCGACCGCTCGAACCTGGACGACGGCGTGGCCGCCCTCCTCCCCCGACGACTCGGACCGCTCGGCCCGTCGCATCCGGGACCGGCTGCGGGACGCCACCGGCGCCGAGGTCGGGGTGATCGTCTCGGACACGTTCGGCCGTCCGTGGCGCAAGGGCCTCGTCGACGTGGCCATCGGCTGCGCCGGCATCGCGGCGGTGGTCGACCTCCGGGGGACCGAGGACGCCGCCGGCCACGAGCTCCAGGTCACCGAGGTGGCCGTCGCCGACGAGATCGCGGCGGCCGCCGAGCTGGTCATGGGGAAGGCCGAAGGGGTGCCCGTGGCCATCGTGCGGGGCCTGGACCCGCACTGGCTCCGCGAAGCCAGCGTCAAGGCCGAGATCGTCCGTCCGCCTTCTGAAGACCTCTTCCGGTAGCGGGTGTCGTGAAGGGCACCCACGTCTCCCTGCCCGATCCCCGCAACGAATCCGTCCTGATCTACGTGGACGGCGACTGGGTGCCTCGGGCCGAGGCCACGGTGTCGGTCTTCGACTCCGCCTTCCTGGTGGGCGACGGCGTGTGGGAGGGCCTCCGCCTCCACGACGGCGGCTTCCCGCACCTCGACCACCACCTCGACCGGCTCTTCGCCACAGCCGCCGCAGTGGGCATCGACATCGGCCAGACCCGCGAGGAACTGGTCGGACTGCTGGAGGAGACCGTTCGCCGCAACGAGATGCACAGCAACGTGCACATCCGGCTGATGGTCTCCCGGGGGACCAAGAAGACGCCCTCCCAGGACCCCCGGCTCGTCGTGGGTGGCCCGACCATCGTGATCATCGCCGAGCACAAGGTCGCCGACCCGGCCATCGCCGACGTCGGTGTCGATCTCGTCACGGCCGCCGTGCGCCGCCCCCCGCCCGAGACCCTCGACCAGCGCTGGAACTGCCACAGCAAGCTGCACGAGGTGGTCGCCCTGCTCCAGGCCATCGATGCCGGCGGGGACGAGGCGCTCATGCTCGACACCAACGGTCACGTGGCCACCTGCAACGCCACGAACTTCTTCATCGTCACCGGCGGCGAGGTGTGGACCTCGACCGGCGAGCACTGCCTCAACGGCATCACCCGGCGCCTGGTGCTCGAGCTGGCCGGCGCCGCGGGGATCACCGCCCGGGAGCTCGACTTCACGCTCGATGACGTCTACGGCGCCGACGAGGCCTTCGTGACCGGGACCTTCGGGGCCCTCACGCCCGTGGCATCGGTGGACGGTCGACCGATCGGCGCAGGAGCGGGTGCGGGCCCGATCACCCGGCGCCTGACCGGCCTCTACCGGGAGGCCCTCGACCGAGCCGTGGCCGGGTGAGCTCGCCGACGGTGGTCAACATGTGGTGCGGACCCCGCACCGTGTCCACCGCCCTCATGTACAGCTGGCGCCAGCGGGCCGACACCCTCGTGTTCGACGAGCCCTTCTACGGCATCTACCTCCACGGGCACGACCCGGGCCACCCGGGCCGGGACGAGATCATCGCGGCGACGCCCGAGGACGTCGAGGCCGCGCTCGCGTCGATCCGGGCCGAGGCCGATGAGCCGGTGCGCTTCGTGAAGAACATCGGCCACCACCTCGACGCCCTCCCCGCGTCGATCCTCGACGAGTTCACCAACGCCCTCCTGATCCGGGACCCCGCCCGAGTGGTGGCGTCGCTCGACGCCACCCTGCACGCCGACTTCCCGGCGACCATCACCGGCCTCCCGCAACAGGTCACGATCCTCGAGCACGAGCTCGCCGCCGGCCGGACACCGGTGGTGGTCGATGCTCACCGCCTCCTGTCGGACCCGCCCCAGGTGCTGGCGGGGCTGTGTGCGGCGGTCGGCGTCGACTTCGACGACGCCATGCTGACCTGGCCCGCCGGCCCGAAGCCCGAGGACGGCGTCTGGGCCGAGCACTGGTACGCCTCCGCCCACCGCTCCACCGGCTTCGGCCCCCCGCCCACAGGGTCCGTCGTGCTCACCGACAGCCAGCAGGCGCTGGTCGACGAGTGCCAGCCCTTGTACGAGCGACTGCTCGGGCACCACTTGGACGTGTAGGGCTGGAGGAACGACCCTGCCTCAGTTTCGGTGGATCAGGCGGAGCGGGTGCGGGTCCAGTCGAGGGTGGCTTTGACGCCGTCGGCGAGGCTGACCTGAGGGGTCCAACCCAGCTCCCGATGGGCCTTGCCCGCGTCGAGGCACGAGCGGTCCAGCTCGCCGGGTCGGGCGTCGGCGTGGATGGGAGGGTCGGTGACGCCCTCGTTGGCGGCCATGGCGGCGTAGAGGGCGGTGACGCTCGTCTCCTGGCCGGTGCCGATGTTGTAGAGGTTCTCGCTGCCGGCGGAGGCGGCCTTGGCGAAAGCGTCCACGACGTCATCGACGTAGACGTAGTCCCGGGTGGCCTCGCCCGTGCCGAAGATCGTGCACGGCTTCCGTTCCAGGAGCAGGCCGGCGAAGATGGCGACGACGCCTGCCTCGCCGTGGGGGTCCTGGCGGGGGCCGTAGACGTTCGCCAGGGCCAGGGAGGTCCAGTCCAGGCCGTGGACCGCCCGGTAGGCCCGCAGGTAGTCGGTGCCGACCTTCTTGGCCACCCCGTAGGGGGCGATGGGCAGCTCGGGCTGGGACTCGTCCACCGGCAGGACCGAGGGATCGGGCTCGCCGTAGATGGTGCCGCCGCTGGAGGCGAACACGACCTTGCGGGCCCCACCCTCGCGGGCACCCTCCAACACGTGGAGGAACCCGATCACGTTGATGGCGGCGTCGTAGGCGGGGCGGGCCACCGAGACCCGGACGTCGGCCTGGGCCGCGAGGTGGAAGACCACCTCGGCTCCGGAGCCCGCGACGAGTGCGATGGTGGCGTCATCCCGGATGTCCTGGGCGTGGACGGCCAGGCGGTCCCCCGCGGACTCGCGGGCGGAGGCCAGGTTGGCCTCCGAACCGCTGGAGAAGTCATCCACCACCACGACCTCGTGGCCGTCGGCCAGCAGGCGATCGACCAGCGTCGAGCCGATGAAACCGGCCCCGCCGGTGACCAGCGCCCGCATCAGTCGGCCTCGGGTCGGCGGGCGTCGGTCAGGACCTCGCCGGCCGCGACGACGGCACCGTCACCCAGGACCGTCCCGGCCTCGACCACGGCATCGGGGCCGACGACGGCGTGAGGGCCGACGATGGCGTCACGGACGGTCGCACCGGACTCGACCCGGGCACCGGGCAGCAGGACGCTGTCGATCACGCTGGCCCCGTCGGCCACCGAGGACCCACTCATGAGGACGGCGTGTTCGACCTTGGCCCCGTCGGCCACCGACGCGTCGGCGGCGATGGCGGGCGGGGTCTCGGCCCGGTGGCCGTCGACCAGGTCGAGCTGGGCCTGCAGGTAGGTGGCGGGGGTGCCGGCGTCCAGCCAGTAGGTCTCGCTCTGGAAGCCGAACAACTTCCCCTCGGCGGCCAGGGCCGGGAAGGTGACCCGCTCGATGGAGACCGGACCCTCGTGGTCGATCAGGTCGAGGACCTCGGGCTCGAGCACGTAGGTGCCGGCGTTGATCCAGTTGGACGGCGCGCTGTCCCGAGGGGGCTTCTCGACGAACTCGAGGACCCGGCCGTCGCCATCGATGGGCACGACGCCGTAGCGAGAGGGATCGTCCACGGGGTGGAGGTGGATGGTCCCGGCCCCACCGCTCGCGTCGTGGGCATCGAGCAACGCCCCGATGTCCAGGTCGGTCAGCACGTCGCCGTTGAGGACCAGGAACCGCTCGTCGACCTCTGCTTCGCGGGCCGCGAACCGGATGGCCCCGGCGGTGTCCAGGGGGACGTCCTCGACGGCGTAGGCCAGGCGCACGCCGGCGCACTCGTCGTCGGGGTAGGCCTCGATGAAGGCGTCGGGGCGGTAGCCGAGGGCGAGGACGGCTTCGTCGACGCCGTGCTCGGCCAGCCGACCCACGACCCACTCGATCATGGGGCGGTCCACGACCGGCAACATCTGCTTGGGCGTGCCCAGGGTCAACGGCCGGAGGCGGGTACCGAAGCCACCGACCAGGACGACGGCTCTCATCCCGCGGGCGGCGCCGTGGTGGTCGTGGAGTCGCCGGGAACCGTCGTGCTGCCGCCGGGCAGGGTCGTTGCGGGCACGGTGGTGCTCGGGGTGCTCACCGTGGTGCCCCCGTCGACGCCGGCCAGCTCGTCGAGCTGGTCCACCGTGGACGGCGCCAGGATGTCGCTGCCCTCGGGCACGAAGGCGATCGTGTACGCCTCCCGGTCGTTCTGGAAGAAGATCTCGGCGAGTCCCTCGGTGAAGATCTGCGGATCGGTGTCGTTGGCCTCCGAGGCGTTGGCCCAGTAGGCCACCTGGACCTGGCCGTCCTCGCCGTCGCACTGGTCCTCGCCTTCGGTGTAGGTGACCGGTTGGCCGTCCGCACCGGGGATCGTGATCGAATCGTCGGTCAGCTCGGCGCCGGCCGCGTTCATGAACACGCCGAGGTTGGCGTCCTCACCGGCCCGGGCCACCTGCTGGGCCGCGCCGGGGTGGATGTGCATGACGCCGTCGCCGTGGGTGTGGGTGCCGTTGGGGTCGGCGTCGTTGGTGAAGGGGGGCTGGAGCGTGCCGCAGATGTCGATCCCGTAGGCCGCGTGCCAGTGGTCGGTGAGGCTCGGCTCGAGCGCCTGGGCCTCGTCCTGGGTGCGGGCGTAGAAGATCAGGGACACCCCGAGCACGCACACGATCGTGATCGTGGCGGGGAAGAGGATGCTGCGCTGCTGACCGCCGCGGGACCCGCGGCCACCGGCTCGCTGCGCACGTGCGACTTTTTTGGCGGAAGAGGCCTTACCCATGGCTCGCAGAGGGTATCGCCCACCCCGTCCGAGGCGTCAGCGCCCCGCCCGCAACTCGGTGAACAGCGCTTCGTACCGCTGGGCGATGTCCGCCGGCGAGGGCCAGGTCTCCACGAAGCGCCTCCCGTCGGCACCCATGGCCTCGGCCCGGTCCGGGTCCTCGATGAGCGGGAGGAGGGCCTCGACGAGGGCATCGGGATCGTCGGGGGCCACGGCCGTGCCGGCCCCGGCCTCCTCGACCACCCGAGCCACCTCGGTGCCGGGGTCCACGCTGGCCACCAGTGGCCGGGCCGCCGCGAGGATCGAGTACAGCTTGGACGGGACGCTGGAACGGGCGAAGCCGGAGCGGAGCAGCACGAGGTGGATGTCGGCGGCGGCCAGCACCTCGGCCAGGCGCTCCCGGGGCTGCAGGTCGACGAAGACCACGTTCGGCAGGTCAGCCCCCTCCTCCTCGAGGGCCAGCTTGGCCGAGCCCGCGCCGTTGATGACGAAGACGACATCCTCCCGACCGGCCAGGCGACGGGCCGCTTCGAGCACGAGGCCGACGGGCTGGGAGTAACCGAGGTTGCCGGCGTACATCACCACCCGCCGCTCGCCCAGGCCGAACTCGGCCCGGTAGTCGTTGTGACGGTCGCCCGGCGCCACCCGCCCGATGTCGATGAAGTTGGGGATGACCCGGATGCGGTCCCGCTCCCGCGGCTTCAGCTTGGCCCGCAGGTTGTCGGCCAGGTCCTCGGAGAGGACGGTGACCGCGTCGGACCGCCGGTAGGTGAACCGCTCGAGCGCCTGGGTACCGGCGATGGCCCGCCGGCCCGTGATGACCCCCGCCTCGATGGCGACGTCCGGGAAGACGTCCTGGATGTTGAAGACGAAGGGCGCCCGGCGGGCCCGGGCCACGAGCCAACCGGCCAGGCCGAGGGTCAACGGCGGCGACATGGCGAGCACGGCGTCGGGCTGTTGCCGGCCGACGAGGCCGACCAGCGCGGACAACACGGTGAAGCCCCCGAAGGCCACGGCCCGGGCGGGGATGTTGGTCTTGTCGGTCGGGAACGGGTGGACCCGGGAGATCCGACCCCAGTCGGTGGTCTCGGTGCGGACCAGGCGCCCGTGCCAGCCGTGCTCGATGCGGTGATGGCGGTACCAGGGCAGCGAGGTGACGACGTGCAGCCGGTGGCCCCGGGCGACGAGGTGCTCGGCGATGCTGGTCATGACCTCGCCGGTGGGGGCGACGTCGGGCGTGAAGTGGGGGGCGATGACGGTGAGGTTCACGAGCCCGAGAGCACCTCGCGGTACGCGGCGAGCAGGGCCTCGGCCGAGGCCACGGCACTGAACTGACCGGCTCGTTCCAGGCCGGCGGCGACGAGCCGGGCGTGGTGCTCGGGGTCATCGAGCAGGCGGAGCAGCTCGGTGGCCCATGCCTCCTGGTCGTCGGGCTCCACCAGCACGCCGGCGTCGCCCACCACCTCGGGCAGGGCCGTCGCGTCCGCCGCGATCACCGGACAGCCGCGGGCCATGGCCTCGATCACCGGGGCCCCGAAGCCCTCGAAACGGGAGGGGAACCCGAGGCCGTGGGCCTGTCGGAGGATGGCCGCCAGGTCCCACCAGGGGATGCGCCCCAGGCGGTGGACCTGCCCCTCGAGGTCGAGGTCGGCGATCGTCTCGTGGATCTCGCCCTCCATCTGGCCCTCGCCACCAGTCAGCACCAGGGACGCCTCGGGGTGCTCCTGCACCACCCGGGCGAAGGCTCGCACCAACGTCAGGTGGTTCTTGTGGGGATAGGTGATGGCCGGGTAGACGAAGAACGGCGGCTTGATCCCGAACGCCGCCTCCACCTGGGCCAGGTCCACATCGCGGCCAGGGCCGACCGATGGGGTCGGGATGCCGTGGGGGACGATCCACACGTGCTCGGGCGGAAGGTCGACCACCGAGAGCAGGGCTTGGCGGCTGTACTCGCTCGGGGTCACCACGAGGCGGGCCGCCCGCGCCGAGCGGGGTAGCACGCGCCCGACTGAAGGCGCGCTTGGCGGGGGCGAAGTTCTCGGGGTGCAGCAACGGCTGGACGTCGTGGACGGTCAGCAGACCGGGCACGGAACGGACAGCAGGCAGGATGCCGCCGGCGTGGTGGACCATGCCGACGCCGTGATGACGGCACTGGTACGCCAGCCAGGAGCTCTCGGCCGCGACCCGCACGGACTTGTCCCGCCCGGTCAGCGAGAGCGTCACGGTCTCGATGCGCTCGGTCAGCTCGGGGTGGGCCTCGATGAAGGGCCGGAGCGCGAACAGGACCAGTTCGATGTCGGGCGGGGCCACGTCGAGCACCCCGTCCAGGGTCCGCACCGTGTACTCCTCGCTCCCGCCCACCACGCCGGGCACGAGCCAGAGCAGGTTGACCCCGACACGCTGGGGGTCGGTCATGTCGTGGCCTCGTGCACGACGTCCATCATCGCCGCCGCGGTCGCGTTCCAGGTCCGTTCGGCGGCCCGGGCCCGGCCCGCGCTCCCCGCCGGGCAGCCTCAGCCGGGTCGTCGAGCACGGCGGTGAGGGCGTCGGCCACGGCCTGGGGGTCCTTCGGGTCCACGGCGGCGCCGATGCCCTCGACCAGCTCTTCGGTGGCCGTTCCGGCGGAGGTGACCACCGGCGCCCCCTGGGCCATGGCCTCCAGCACGGGCAGGCCGAAGCCCTCCAGCAGGCTCGGGTAGCAGAACACCGCGGCCCCGGCGTAGAGCGCGGCCAGGTCGGTGTCGCTGACGAAGCCGAGGGTCGTGACGTCGTCTCGGCCGGCGATCTGGGGGGCGAGGTCCTCGTTCCAGCCGTCGGGACCGACGAGGGCGAGGGTGAGACCGGGGCGGGCCACCCGGGCGAAGGCGTCGACGAGTACCGGCAGGTTCTTGCGGGGCTCGATCGTCCCCGTCCAGAGCACGTAGTCGCCCTCCAGGCCCAGGCGGGACCGGGTCTCGGCCACCTGCTCGGGGGTCGCCGCCGTCGTGGTCACCCCCCACGGGACGTGACGCAGACGACCCCGGTCGAAGCCGTGGGCGGCGCAGTCCAGCAGCGTGGCGAGGGACGGGCAGCACACCAGGTCGGCCTCGGTCCGGGCCAGCTCGAAGGCCCGCCGGTAGAACGCCCGGGCCCGCTTCGGCGTGTGCTCGGGATGGTGCAGCGGGGCCAGGTCGTGGACGGTGACGACGAGGGGAGCCGACCGCGGGGGGACGGCCACGGCGCTGGCCCAGATGGCGTCCACCGGCCCCGTCGCCCGCTCGACGGCCGGGCGCCGCAGACGGTGCCAGCTCTCATAGAGCGCCCGGCGGGGCAGCGGGAGCTCCCAGACGGGAACCGACGGCTGGAACGGCTCGGGCGGCGGGTCCCCGTGGCGGGCGGCCACGCCCACGACCTCGACGTCCTCGCGCTCGGTGAGGGCGTCGACGGTGCGCAGCACCGAGGTCGCCGTCCCCCCGGGCACCCGGTGCCAGCACTGTTCGAGGGTCACCGCGAGCCGCACCGGCGGAGTCTCGCAGCCCGCGAGCCGGTCGCCACGCCCAGCGTTGCCTCGCTGCGGTGGCCGGTACGGTTGGGCGATGGCCGAATTCCTCACCGACAAGCGCGTCCTCGTCACCGGCGGCTCCGGGTTCCTGGGCCGGGCCGTGCTGGAGCGGGTGCGGGCCACCGAGCCGGCGCTCGTGGCTGCTCCTGGCAGCGACGAATACGACCTGCGTCGGGCCGACGACGCCGTCCGCCTCTTCGACGATGTCGACCCCGACCTCGTCATCCACTTGGCGGCCCGAGTCGGGGGCATCGGCGCCAACCGGGAACGGCCCGCCGACCTCTACCTCGACAACCTGCTGATGGGCACCTACGTGCTCGACGAGGCCCGCCGCCGCGCGACCGAGAAGACGGTGATGATCGGGACCATCTGCTCGTACCCGAAGCACGCCGAGGTCCCCTTCTCCGAGGACCAGCTCTGGACCGGGTACCCCGAGGAGACCAACGCCCCCTACGGCATCGCCAAGCTGGCCCAACTCGCCCAGGCCCAGGCCAACCGGGAGCAGTACGGTCAGGACGTCATCTACCTGATGCCGACCAACCTCTACGGCCCCGGCGACAAGTTCAACGCCGCGGTCTCCCACGTGATCCCCGCCCTCATAAAGAAGTGCGTGGACGCCCACGAGGCGGGCGAGGACCACATCGTGGTCTGGGGCACCGGCAACGCCAGCCGGGAGTTCCTCTACGTCGAGGACGCCGCCGACGGCATCCTCCAGGCCGCCGAGCGCTACGACGGCGGCGACCCGGTGAACCTCGGCGCCGATGAGGAGACCTGGATCCGGGACCTCGTCCCCCTGGTCGCCGAGACCACCGGCTTCGAGGGCGAGATCCGCTGGGACAGCAACTATCCGGACGGCCAGCCCCGCCGCCGCGTCGACCCCACCCGAGCGGCCACCGAGTTCGGCTTCAAGGCCAGCACCCCCCTTCGCGAGGGCCTCCGGGCAACCGTCGACTGGTACCTGGCGAACCGCGAAGAAGCCGAGGAACGGATCCTCTGAGCTTCGGCCGTCGGGCAGGACACACCGACGGCAACCACGGGGGCGTGGGGTCGGGCTGCCGGTCGTCGGGGGCGGGACCGATCCTCGTTCTGGCACCGGATTGACGGGCCATGACCCGCAGATCCGGTGCCAGTTCGCCGACCTCGACCAGATCCAGGCATCTCGGCCACGGAGGGTGGCGGATTCCGCTGAAAGGGCGCCGCTGACCCTCAGCAGCTCGAACCCTGCCCCGATCGCTGCGTGGTTGTCGGTCGCCGTGGCCGGTGGTGCGGGTCAGCCTCGAGCGAGCTCCTCGCGGAACCAGGCGACGGTGCGTTCGATGCCTTCGCGGAGCTGGATCTCGGGTTCCCAGCCGAGCTCGGTGCGGGCCCTCGTGATGTCGGGGCGGCGCTTGGCGGGGTCGTCGACGGGGAGGGGCTCGTGCACGATCTCGGAGGTGCGAGCCGGTGACCTCGATCACCAGGTCGGCCAGCTCGCGGATGGTGAACTCGTCGGGGTTGCCGATGTTGACCGGGCCCGTCGACGTCGCTGTCGAGCAGGGCCAGGAAGCCGCGGACCTCGTCGTCGACGTAGCAGAAGCTGCGGGTCTGGGTGCCGTCGCCGTAGATGGTGAGCGGCTCGCCCGCCGAGGGCCTGGACGATGAAGTTGGACACGACCCGGCCGTCGCTCGGGGCGCATCCGGGGGCCGTAGGTGTTGAAGATGCGCACGATGCGGACGTCGACGCCCGTGGGTGCGGTGGTAGGCCATGGTGATGGCCTCGGCGAAGCGCTTGGCCTCGTCGTAGACGCCCCGGGGCCCGACCGGGTTGACGTTGCCCCAGTAGGTCTCGGGCTGCGGGTGCACCAGGGGGTCGCCGTAGACCTCGCTGGTGGACGCCAGGAGGAACCGGGCGCCCTTGGCCTTGGCCAGGCCGAGGCGCGTTGTGGGTGCCGAGGGTGCCGACCTTCAGGGTCTGGATGGGCAGCTCGAGGTAGTCCCGGGGCGACGCCGGGCTGGCGAAGTGCAGGACGGCGTCGACCTCGCCGGGCACCCGACAGGTACTCGCGTGACGTCGTGCTCGACGAACGGGAAGCCCGTCGTGGCCGAAGAGGTGCTCGATGTTCTGGACCCGGCCGGTGATGAGGTTGTCGACGGCGACGACCTCGTCGCCCCGGGCGAGCAGCGCGGTCGCAGAGGTGGGAGCCGAGGAAGCCGGCGCCGCCGGTGACGACGATGCGGGCCATCAGCGGCCCGATGCCCGTCGATAGTCGAAGCCCCGACGACGAGCGCAGGCCGCGCGGTCGAGCAGGTTGCGGGCGTCGACGACCGCGGGCGGCGGCCATGACCGCGGCCACCTTGTCGAAGTCGAGCCAGCGGAACTCGTCCCACTCGGTGAGCACGACGAGCACGTCGGCGCCCTCGCAGGCGGCGTAGGGGTCGGCGCACGACCTCGACGCCCGGGCAGCTCGGCCGACGGGCCGTCGCCCACCGTCGGGTCGTAGGCCTGCACGCTGGCGCCGGCCGCCAGGAGGCGTCGGGCGATGTCGCAGGGCCGGCGAGTCGCGCAGGTCGTCGGTGCGGGCCTTGAAGGTGAGGCCCCAGCACGCGCGATGCGGCGCGCCGTCGAGGTCGCCGCCGACGAGGTCGGCGATCTTGTCGACGACCCGGTCGAACTGCTCCTCGTTGACGGCGATGACGCCGCGGAGCAGGCCGAAGTCGTAGCCCGCGTCCTCGGCGATCCGGACCAGCGCCGGGGTGTCCTTCGGGAAGCAGCGAGCCGCCGTAGCCCGGGCCCGGGCGCAGGAAGTCGTGGCCGATGCGCTTGTCGTAGCCCATGCCGAGCGACCACGTCGTTGACGTCGGCGCCGACCGCCTCGCAGATCGCGGCGACGGCGTTGATGAACGAGATCTTGGTGGCCAGGAAGGCGTTGCTGGCGTACTTGATCGTCTCGGCCGACGCCGGGTCGGTGACCATGAGCGGGGCGGGCACACCCGACGTACAGCGACGCCACCCGGATGGCCGCGCTCTGGTCGTCGGCGCCGATCACGACCCGGTCGGGGTGCAGGAAGTCGTGCACCGCCGAGCCCTCGCGGAGGAACTCCGGGTTGGACACCACGTACACGTCGGAGCGGCCCGAGCACCCGCTCGACGACGCCGGTCGAGCCCACCGGCACGGTCGACTTGTTGATCACGATCGCCTCGGGGGCGAGCACCGGGCCGATCTCCCGGGCGGCGGCCTCGATGTAGGTCAGGTCGGCGCTGCCGTCGGCGCCCTGCGGGGTGGGCACGCACAGGTAGACGAACTCGCGCCTGCCGGGCCGCCTCCGCGGCCCCGACGACGAAGCTCAGTCGGCCGACTGTCCAGCCCCTCGCCGACCAGGTCGTCGAGGCCCTGCTCGACGATCGGGACCTCGCCCCGGGACAGGCGACTCGACGCGGTCCACGTCGATGTCCGCACAGACCACGTCGTGGCCCAGGTGGGCGAAGCAGGCGCCGGTGGTGAGCCCGACGTAGCCGGTGCCGATGACCGCGATCTCAGCCATGGGTCACCCGCAGGTCTGGTCGGCGGGGGTGCTGGGCACCTCGCCATAGGCGTACGTGGTGGAGGTCACGACCTCGTCTCCCGGGTCGGTCGGGGCGGCGCCGGGCACGGTGGCGCCGCCGGCGTCGCCCAACGGCGTCGGGGGCGGCTGCAGGCTGTCGGTGACCCCGGCGTAGTCCGTGCCGGTGACCACGATGACGTCGGCGACATAGGTGGCTCCCACCTCCTCTAGATCGGCACCGTTCACCAATTGTGCAGCGACGTACTGCGCCGCCGCCTCGTTGCCGGGCTGGTAGCGCACGAGGGTCCGGGTGAACCCGAAGTCCTCGGCGTCGCCGGTGCCCGGCGAGGTGTCGAACCCGAGCGCACCGAGGCCCTCGGCCACGTCGGTGGCCTGTCCCGAGTCGCCGGTCCCGTTGTTGACCGCCACCCGAACGCTGCCCGACTGGCCGCTGACGCCATCACCCAGGCCCTTGAAGATGTCGATCCGCTGCTGGTTGGCCTCGGTGTCCTGGAGCCGCAGGATCGCGGCCCCGTCCACGGTGTCGTCGTAGACGTCGAGCGACATGGTCTGGAGCTGTTCGGGCTCGAAGCTCCGGAACGCCGTGCCCAGGGTGATCAGGTCGTCAGGACCCAGCTCGGTGTCGACGGCGCCGACGGCATCGATGCCCACGTTCACCAGCGAGTTGAGCGTGATCGGGTTGCGCACGCCTTGGTCGATGGCCCGCTGGATGGCGACCCGGATGAACGCCTGCTGGCGGGAGATGCGGCCGAGGTCGCCGGACCCGTCCACGGCGTAGGTGGCCCCGCCGTCCTCGGAGTACTCGAGGCTGCGCGAACGGGCGAAGGCCAGCGCCTGCTCCGGGCTGAGGTTCACACACCCGGCGTGGGGGATGTTCAGGCCGGTCGTGGGGTCCCGCAGAGGCTTGTCGAAGTACATCGGGACCCCGTCGACGGCCGCCACCAGGTTCTCGAAGCCGAGCCAGTCCACCTCCACGTAGTGGTGCACGGGTACGTCGAAGTTCTGGGTGATGGTGTCGATGAGGGTCTGGGCCCCGCCGGCGGACAGGGCGGCGTTGATCTTCTGCTCGCCCGCGCCGGGGATGGTCACCCAGAGGTCGCGGGGAAAGGACAAGAGCTGGGCCTGGGTCGAGTTGGGATCGACCCGCAGGAGCATGATCGTGTCGGAGAGGACACCGAGGTTCTCGCGACCCTCGGTCCGCGAATCGCTCTCGTCGAAGCCGGCGGCGCTGTCGGTGCCGACCAGCAGGTAGTTCTGCGGCTCACCCGGGTCCGTGGGCTCCTGGGTGAGCTGGCCCGCGAGGTCGATGCGCTGGATCTGGTCCAGCTTCTGGTTCAGGTACCCGAGGGCCCCGGCGGCGACCAGGCACGCGGCGATGAGCCCGACGTTGAACGTGATCAGCAGGCGCTGGGGCCAGGTACGGCGCGCACGCGCTCGTCGACCGGCCATCGGTTCCAGGCTAGCGGCCCGACCGGGAAGTCCGGAGGCGGCGGCGGCGGTAGCCCCGTAGCCTCCGCTGGGTGCAGGCGGTCCGTTCCGAGGGGGCTCTGGCGGTGGTGGGCGACCGCCTGGCCACCGATCTCGTCGACCTCACCGACGACCTGTCCGCGCTGGACGGGGAGGGCTTCTGGGCCGTCGTGGTCCCCTTCGACGGTGTCCCGGTCTGTGCCCGCTTCGCCACGGTCCGTCCCGCCGTGCCGTGGCCGGGTGAGCGCTGGCGGGGCCCGCGCCCGGACCAGTGGACGACATCGCTGGACCAGGCCGCCTTCGAGGCCGGCGTCCGGGACATCCGCGACGCCATCGGGCGCGGCGACGTCTACCAGGTCAACCTCACCCGCCGGCTGTCGGCCCCCCACGTCCCCGGTCCGGGCACGAGCGGGGACATCGCCGCCCTGGGCGCCGCCCTCGCGGCCGGCAACCCGGCCCCCTACTCGGCCGTGGTCCGGGTGCCCGGCGCCGACCTCGCCGTGGCCTCCGCCTCCCCCGAGCAGTTCCTGCGCCGGGAGGGCGACCGGGTCTGGTCCTCGCCCATCAAGGGCACGGCCACCACCGCGGACCGCCTCACCCCCAAGGACCACGCCGAGAACGTGATGATCGTGGACCTGGTGCGCAACGACCTCGGTCGGGTGTGCGCGTACGGCTCGATGCAGGTGCCGTCGCTCTGCCGGGTCGAGACCCACCCCGGCCTGGTCCACCTCGTCAGCACCGTGGAGGGCCGCCTCCGCCCGGGGCTCGGGTGGCCGGAACTGATCGAAGCCACCTTCCCGCCCGGGTCGGTCACCGGAGCCCCCAAACTGGCGGCCGTGGACCACCTCCGTCGGCTCGAACCGGTGCCCCGCGGGGTGTACTGCGGGGCCGTGGGCTGGGTCGACGCCGACGCCGGGGTGGGCGAGCTCAACGTGGCCATCCGCACGTTCTGGATCGAGGAGGGGCAGTTGCGCTTCGGCACCGGCGGCGGGATCACCTGGGACTCGGATCCCGAGGCCGAATGGCAGGAGACCGAGCTGAAGGCCCGTCGGCTGCTGGCCGTGGCCTCCGGTGAGCTGGTGGGCTCATGAGCACCATCTGGCTCGACGGCGCGCTCGTCGCCGGCGATCGCCCGGCCATCAACGCTTCGGACCACGGGCTCCTGGTGGGCGACGGCGTCTTCGAGACGGCCAAGGTCGTCGACGGCGAGGCCTTCGCCCTCACGCGGCACCTGGCCCGGCTCCGACGGTCGGCCCAGGGCCTGGGTCTGACCCTGCCTCGCACCGACGACGAGCTGCGGGTCGGCGTGGCGGAGGTCATCGAGGCCAACCAGCCGGGGGTCGGTCGGCTGCGGATCACGGTCACCGGCGGCCCCGGGCCCCTGGGCTCGGCCCGGGGTGACGACGGGCCGACGGTGGTGATGGCGACCGGGCCCACCGGGACCTGGCCGGCCGTCGCCGCCGTGGTGGTCGTGCCGTGGCCCCGCAACGAGCGCAGCCCGGTGGCCGGCCTCAAGACGACCTCCTACGCCGAGAACGTCGTCGCCCTGGCCCACGCCACCGAGCGGGGCGCGGGCGAGGCCCTGTTCGCCAACCTGGCCGGAAACCTCTGCGAGGGCACCGGGTCGAACATCTTCGTGGGCCTCGGTGGCCGTCTGGTGACCCCGCCCCTCAGCTCCGGCTGCCTGGCCGGGATCACCCGGGAGCTCGTCCTGGAGACCACCGACGCGGTCGAGGCCGACGTGACGATGGACGACTTCGCCCACGCCGACGAGGCCTTTCTGACCTCCTCGACCCGGGACGTCCAGCCCATCTCCACCGTCGACGGCCGGGCCCTCCCCGAGTGCCCCGGACCACTGTCGATGGCCGCCACCGACGCCTTCGCCGCCCTGCTGGCCCTGACCCTCGATCCGTGACGGACAGGCGGCGGCTCTACGGCGTCGGCATGGGCAAGACCGGCACCCACTCGGTGGCGGCCGTGTTCGAACGGGACCACCGGGCGGCCCACGAGGCCGGGGCCAAGGAGCTCATGGAGGTCCTCTTCGCCGAGGTCGACGGGACCGCGACCCACCAGGACGTCCGGGACCACCTCGTCGAGCGGGACCGCCGCCTCGATCTCGACATGGACGCCTCCCTCGTGAACGGCGAGGTGGTGACCGACCTGGTCGACCTGTTCCCCGGCAGCCGCTACGTCCTGACCGTGCGGGAACCGCACGCCTGGCTGGACTCGATGGCCAACCACTCCCTGGCCCATGCGACCCCGCCGCACTGGGTGCGGTGGCGGGACCTGCGCTTCCGGGCCGCCGAGCTGACCCACCCGCCGGAGGAGGCGGCCTGGCAGGAGCGGGGGCTCTACACCGTCGACGGCTACCTGGGCTCGTGGGCCCGGCACAACCGCATGGTCCTGGATGCCGTGCCCGCCGACGACCTGCTGATCGTGCACACCGAAGACCTGGCCGACCGGCTGGACGAGGTGGCCGCCTTCTGCGGGGTGACCGCCGAGAGCCTGGACCACGACCGGGTGCACTCGTTCCCGGCCGCCGGGCGCTTCGAGGCGCTCGAGGATCTCGACGCCGGCTACGTCGAGGAACGCATTGCGCACCACTGCGGCCCCCTGCTCGCCCTCCTCGGGTTCTGATGGCCCCGATCACCTCGGCCCGGGGCCGCTGGCACCGCCGACGCCTTCGGCTGTTCGGGATCGGCTCGCCCAAGTCGGGCACCCACTCCCTGGAGGCCGTGTTCGCCGAGCACTACCGCACGGCCCACGAGCCCGAAGCCCTCGTGCTCGTCGACCTCCTCGTGGCCATGGCCGACGGCACCGCCACGGAGGCGGACCTGCGCTCGTATCTCCGTTCGCGGGAGCGGCGCCTCCGCCTCGAGGTCAACTGTGCCGGCCTGAACGGCCTCGTGGTCGAGCAGTTGGTCGACGTCGTGCCCAAGGCCCGGTTCGTCCTGACCCTCCGCGACCCCTTCGACTGGCTGACCTCGCTGGTCGACCACTCCCTCCGAGGTGACCCGGCGCCCACGTACGTGCGCCTGCGGGAGCTGCGCTACGGCGCCGACCGGGTCCACCCCCCCGAGGAGCAGCCCCTGGCCGAGGCGGGCCTGTTCACCCTCGACGGCTACCTGACCTCTTGGGCCGAGCGCAACGAGCGGGCCCTGGCCGTGGTGCCCGCCGCGCGGCTGCTGGTGGTCCGCACCGACCAGCTCGGCGCCCGGCTGGGCGACATCGCCGAGTTCGCCGGCGTGCCGCTGTCCACCCTGGACGCCGGCAAGACCCACGAGTACGCCGCCCCCTCCCGGTCCGGCCTGCTCGACCTGCTCGACCCCGGCTACGTACGGGAGCGGGTCCTGGCCCACTGCCGGCCGCTGCTGGAGCGGTACTTCCCGGAACGCCTGGCTTGACCGAGTAGCGCGCCGGGGCTCGAGGAAACGATGGCGGGGATGGGGGCGTGGGGTCGCCGATGGGCCGTCGGGGGCACTCGAGCCGGCCCGCCGGGCAGAACGATGGCAGGGATGGGGCGTGGGGTGCCGCCGCAGACCTTCGGGGGCACTCGAGCGGTCGATTCTCACCCTCCGTGGCCACAGCGACCCGATTCGGCCTGACTGCCCCTTCTGGCGCCTGATTTGGGTGCTATAGGACCCGAATCAGGCGCCAGAACGAGGGCTGGTCACGGGGGGTGAGAATCCTCCCGGAAGGGGCGACCTCCTGCCACGCTCAGCGAGTCTGCGTCCACGCACAGTGAGATATCGGCGGCAAGCGGACCGGACATGCGCCCCCGACGAGTCCCCGCCCGACCCCACGCCCCATTCCTTGCCGTCGGTTCCCCCAGCCCGACGGCCCGAACGGCACCACCGAGCCCCAGCCCCGAGAGGCGCCCCCCATCCCTGCCGTCGTTCTGTCCAGCCCGACGGGCCGGCGGTCAGACCAGGCGATCGAGCACGCGGGCGAACGCCCCGACCACGAGGTCGAGGTCCTCGTCGGTGGTGACAGTCGAGAGGCAGGCGGCACCCCGGGGGTCGGTCAGCACGCCCTCGTTGATCAGTCCGAGGAACACGCCCCGGCCCAGCTCGCGGTCCTCGGCCCACGTGTCCCGGAAGCACCGCACTGGACCGTCCCTCAGGTGCAGGCCGAGCAGGGAGCCGGCGCCGGTGACCGTCAGCGGCACGCCCCGCTCCCCCGCCACCGCCCCCAGTCGCGCCCGGAGGTCGTCGCCCCGTCGACCCAGCCCCTCGATCGCCTCGGGCGTCAGCAGGTCCAGGGTGGCGGCCGCCGCGGCGAGGCCGACGGCCCAGGCGTTCATGCTGCCGGGATGGCCCACGGCCGGGCCGGCTTCGCCGGTGGGGTCGAAGCCGGCGAGGACATCGGCCCGGCCCCCGAAGGCCCCGAGCGGGAACCCGCCGCCGAGCATCTTGCCGAAGCAGGACAGGTCGGCGGTGATGCCGGCCCAGGCCTGACCGCCGCCCGGAGCGAGCCGGAGGGTGATGACCTCGTCGACGACGAGTAGGGCGCCGACCTCGGCCGCCACCTCAGCGACCCCGGCGAGGTAGCCGGGCTCGGCTGCGATCATCCCTGCCGAGCCCATGACCGGCTCGACCAGCACGGCGGCCAGGTCGGGGCCTGCCGCCCGCAGCACAGCCGTCGTGGCCTCCAGGTCGTTGAACGGGAACACCACCGTGTCGTCCAGGGCCGAGCGGTGCAGGCCCTCGGCCCGGGCCACCGAGGCGGGCCGATCAGCCGGACCGGCCTGATCGGGACGGGGGTGGGTGCTGACGAAGACGTCGTCCTGACTGCCGTGGTAGGCGCCCTCGGCCTTGGCGATGCGCAGCCGGCCGGTGAAGGCCCGCGCCGCCCGGGTCGCGTGCAGGGTGGCCTCGGTGCCCGACGAGCAGAACCGGACCTGCTCGAGGCCGGGTAGACGGGCGGTGAGTCGGTCGGCCACCTCGACCTGCAGCGGGACGGGGCCGGAGAAGCAGGTGCCGAGCTCCAGCTGTGCCCGGACGGCGTCGAGCACGACGGGGTTGGCGTTGCCGTGCACCAGGGCGGTGTGGTTGTTGGTCAGGTCGACCAGTTCGTGACCGTCGACGTCCCACACCCGGCCTCCGGCGCCCCGGGCCATGCCCAGCGGGTGCGGCGGGTAGTGCAGCGTGCTGCGGGAGTCCCCACCCGGCAGCGACCGTTGGGCGGCGGCGAACAGGGCGGCGGACCCGGGCGTGGCCGCCCGGTAGCGCTCGACCTCGGCGGCGACCTCAGCCGAGCCCATCGGCCACCTTCGCCACGACCTCGACCGCTTCGGCCCTCGGCACGAGCACGACGTCGGAGGGCCCCTGGATCGGGGCGTCCTCGTTCAGGCGGTCGACGCCACCACCGGTCACCGAGAGCAGCACGCAGTCATCCCGGGCGATCTCGCCGGCCGCCACGGCCTGGGCCAGGCCGGCGAGGGCCACCGCGGGCGCCTCCATGATGTCGATGCCCTCGACCTCGGTGAAGGTCCTCCGCCAGAGCGCCGCCTCGTCGGCCTCGACCGCATAGGTCTGGCCCTTGGTCGCCACCAGCAGGTCGTGCAGCCCGCCCCGCAGCCCATAGGCCGGGTGCCGGTTGACCAGGACGTCGGCGTAGGCCCCCTCGCCGGATGCGGGGACGTCATCGGGATCGATCGTGGACCGCCCGGCCTGCCAGGCCGTGTGCACCGGGTGGTGCGTCGCGTTCTGGGCCAGGTGGAACCGGGGCTGGACCCCACCGAAGCGACCGTCGGCGGCCAGGCGTTCGGCCGCGCCCCACACCCCGATGGGCCCCGGTCCCCCTCCGACCGCCTGCACGTAGTGGTTGGGCATGCGCCCGATCGTGGTCACCGCGTCGAGGAGCAACGTCCCGATGCCGTCGCGTCGGGCCACGTTCTTCACGCCGCCCTCCAGCTCGAAGCCGACGAGGGCGGCGGCCTCCGCGGCCACCTCGATGGCGTCGTTGTAGTCGCCGCCGGCGATCCCGACCACGGCGGTGGTCGGCGCCGTCGGCCGGCCCGATCGCCAGATCCGATCCACGTGGTCCTCCGCCGTCACGACCACGACCGGGAACGCCACGCCGGCCCCGAGGTCGGCGAAGGCCCGGCCGGTGTTGCCTGCCGTGGCGACGATGACCCCGGCGGCGTCGGCCTCGACGAGGCGCTGCAGGGTTGGCGCCACCTCGAGGTCCTTGAAGGAACAGGTCGGGCAGTGCGCCCCCCGCTCGGGCCACCAGCCGTTGAACGCCACCCACAGGTCATCGAGGCCGAGGAGCTCGCCAAGGTCCTCGCTGCGGAACGTGCTGCCGCCGATGTCGTCGGTGCCCGGCTCCTGCACCGGCAACCAGTCGGTGAAGCGCCAGAGGCCCTGGAGGTGGTCCCGCACCTGCAGGCGGGGGTACTCCGCGACCAGCATCCCCTCGGCACAGCAGTCCAGGAGGTACTCGCCGCCGGCCGGGTACCGCTGTCCGCAGCAGTTGCAGACCAGCACGTAGGGCGCCTCCATCGCGACCAGTGTCTATCCTCGCCGCGTGACGGCCGTGCGGCTGGAGGGGGACCGGGCGTCGGCGCCGGAGACCGTGGCCCAGTTCGCCGCCGAGGGCCACACCGTCATCCGCGGCCTCGCCTCGGCCGAAGAGGTGGCCGCCTTCGGACCCGCGATCGTCGCCGCCGCGGCGGAGCGGGCCTGGAACCGCGACGTCCCCCCGGACCAGCGGGACACCTACACCAGCGCCTTCCTGCAGGCGATGAACCTGTGGGAGGTCGACGAGACCATCCGCCGCTTTGTCCACGCCCCCCGCTTCGCCCGGGTGGCCGCCGAGTTGCTCGGCGTGGCGGGGGTCCGCCTCTACCACGACCAGGCGCTGGTCAAGGAGGCCCATGGTGGCGCCACGCCCTGGCACCAGGACCAGGGCTACTGGCCACTCGACACCGACCGGACCGTCACGCTGTGGATGCCCCTGGTCGACATCCCCGTCGAGGTCGGGTCCATGACCTTCGCCGTCGGGTCCCACCGTCTCGGCGACCTCCGGGGGCCGGCGATCTCCGACGAGTCACAGGCCACCTTCGCCGACCTGGTCGAGGCCGAGGGCCTGCCGACCGCCACCCATGGCGCCATGACGGCCGGCGACGCCACCTTCCACGCCGGGTGGACCCTGCACTGCGCCGGCCCCAACCCCACCGACCAGGACCGAACCGTGATGACGATCATCTACGTCGCCGACGGCACCCGTCTGCTCGAACCATCCGAACAACAGGTGCTGGACCTCCGGTTGTGGGCGCCGGGTGCTGAGCCCGGGGACCGCCTGGCCACCGAGAAGAATCCCCGCTCTGGCCGTGAGGATCAGGCCGGGCGGAGGTGGTGGACGTCGCCGGCGGTGATCTCCTCGACCCCGCCGGCGGTCTCGACGACCAATCGACCCGTGTCGGTGAGCCCCGTGGCCCGGCCGACCACCTCGCCCCCCGAGGCCAGCTCGACCCGGACGTCACGGCCCAGCGTCGTCGCCAGGTGGGACCACCGCTCGAGCAGGGCGGAGCGCTCCGGGTCGACCAGGATCGACTCCAGGCGGAGCAGCAGGGCAACCAGCAGGTCACCGCGGTCGATGTCCTCGTCGGTGAGGTGGTTGAGGGCCACGGCGATGTCGGCCAGCTCGTCGGGCACCGGCTCGGGCCAGTCCACGTTGAGCCCCAGACCGACCACGACGGCGTCGAGCTCGTCGCCCGACCACGTCGCCTCGGCCAGGATCCCCCCCAGCTTCCGCTCCCCCGCCGGGGTCGCCACGACGAGGTCGTTGGGCCACTTGAGCCCGACGGGCACGGCCAGCTCCTCGTCCACCGCTTCGGCTGCGGCCACGCCGGCCGCCGTGGTCAGCAGGTGCAGGTGCTCGGGGTCGAGCTGGGGTCGCAGGAGGATCGACATCAGCAACGAGGAGCCCGCCGGCGCCTCCCAGGTGCGCCCCTGACGACCGTGCCCGGAGGTCTGGTGGTCGGCGAGCAGGACGCTCCCGTCGGGAGCGCCGTCGGCGGCCGCCGCCCGCAGATCGTCGTTCGTGGAGCCCGTCGCGTCGACCCAGTGGACGGTGAACCGGGTGCCCGCGAGAGCCTGGAGCTGGCCGTCGGAGAGACCGGTTCTGGCGTCGCGGCCCCGCATTCCGGTAACCCTATGGGGTGCTGAACAAGGTCTTGATCGCCAACCGAGGCGAGATCGCGGTCCGCGTCATCCGTGCCTGCCAGGAATCCGGCATCGCAACCGTGGCCGTCTACTCCGAGCTCGACCGGGACGCGATGCACGTCCGCCTGGCCGATGAAGCCTTTGCCCTGGGGGGTGAAACCGCCGCCGAGAGCTATCTGAACACCGAGGCCATCCTCGACGCCATCGCCCGCAGCGGGGCCGACGGGGTGCACCCCGGCTACGGCTTCTTCTCCGAGAACGCCGACTTCGCCCGGGCCATCAGCGAGATGGACGGCGTGTCCTGGATCGGGCCACCGCCCGAGGCCATCGTGGTCATGGGCGACAAGATCTCGTCCCGTCATGCGGCCACTGCGGCGAACGTCGAAGGCGTCCCCGGGACCGACGAGCCGATCACCACCGCGGCCGAGGTGTACGCCTTCGCCGAGGAGCACGGCTGGCCCGTGGCCATAAAGGCGGCCTACGGCGGTGGCGGCCGGGGCATGAAGGTCGTCCACGACTCCGAGAGCGTGCACGAGGCCATCGAGTCCGCCCAGCGCGAGGCCCTCGCCTACTTCGGTCGCGACGAGATCTACCTCGAGAAGTACCTCACCTGGCCCCGCCACGTCGAGATGCAGGTCATCGCCGACACCCACGGCAACTGCGTCTGGGTCGGCGAGCGGGACTGCTCGGCCCAGCGCCGTCACCAGAAGCTGGTCGAGGAGAGCCCCGCCCCCGACTTCCCCGCCGAGATCCGTCAGGCCATGGGCGAGGCGTCGGTCCGGGTGGCCCAGGCCTGCAACTACGTGAACGCCGGAACCGTCGAGTTCCTGTACCAGGACGGCGAGTTCTACTTCCTGGAGATGAACACCCGGCTGCAGGTCGAGCACCCCGTGACCGAGCTGGTCAGCGGCCTCGACCTCGCCACCGAGCAGCTCCGCGTCGCCGCCGGCGAGCCACTGTCCTTCACCCAGGACGACATCGACCTGCGGGGCCACGCCATCGAGGTCCGCATCAACGCCGAGGACCCCGCGGGCGGCGCCTTCCTGCCCTCGCCCGGGCGCATCACCGAGCTGACGATCCCCCAGGGCTTCGGTGTCCGCTGGGACGGTGGCTACGACGAAGGCGACGAGGTCAGCCAGTTCTACGACAACCTCATCGGCAAGCTCATCGTGTGGGGTGCCGACCGTGAGATCGCCCGCCAGCGGATGCTGCGGGCGCTCCGCGAGCTGGTCGTGGAGGGCGTGGCCACCACCGCCCCGGCCCACGTCGCCATCCTCTCCCACCCGGACTTCGCGGCCGCCACCCACTCCACCAAGTGGGTCGAGGAGACCCTGGACCTCTCCGGCGTGGCCGCCCCCACCCCGACGCCTCCCGCCGAGGACGAGGAGGCCGAGCCCAAGGTCCGCCGCGACGTCGACGTCGAGGTGAACGGCAAGCGCTTCGCCGTGAAGGTGTGGGTCCCCGAGTCCGCCGCCGCCCCCGCGGCCGGCGGCCCACGGGCGGCCCGACCCCGTCGGGCGGCCGCCGCCGACAGCGGCGCCGGTGGCGCCGGCGCCGGCACGGTGACCGTCCCCATGCAGGGCACGATCGTGAAGGTGCTCGTCGAGGTCGGTGACGCCGTCGAGGCCGGTCAGGCCGTCTGCGTGCTCGAGGCCATGAAGATGGAGAACAACATCAACGCCGAGACCAGCGGCACCGTGACCGAGGTCAAGGTCGCCCCCGGCGACTCTGTCGGCAGCGGCGACGTCGTCATCGTCATCGAATAGCCCGTCGGGCTAGGGCCGCTCCCAGAGCAGGGGCAGGACCGAGGTCCAGTCCCGGGTGCCCCAGCGGGTGGTCGCCGGGTCGTGGCGGCGGAGGTCGTCCTCGCAGGCCTCGAGCAGCTCGGGCTCGGTGCCCAATGCCCGTAGGTGGTGCACCAGCTCGGCGTGGCGGGCGATGGTGTTGACGTCACCCGAGTGGCATCGAGCGGACCTCGTCGAGGTCGATGGTGTCGGGGAGGGTCTCGCAGGCCTCCAGCCGGCCGGCGATCTTCAGGGCGATCTGGGTGCGGATGCACTTGCGGCACTGGCCGCAGTTGTAGGTCCCGTCCCTGTTCTCCCAACACACCCGCAGGTGGCGCAGGGCCACATCGGACGCGGCCACCGCGATCGTCTTCTCGACCCGGTCGGCGTCGCAACCGTCGTGGATGACCCGCAGCCGGTCACCGGAGAAGAGCGGATCCGAGATCGGGTGCGAGCCCCAGGGGAACAGGTCCGAGTAGGTGTGGGTCCCACCGATCAGGATCTCGCCGAAGGACTGGACGAGCAGGTGGGCCACCCCGGCGAGGGCGGCGCCGTGGTAGGTCGTGCCCCACGGCGAGGCCATGGCGTCGCTGAAGTCGTGGAGGTTGGTCTCGATCTCGACCAGGGGCTTGCCCAGCTCCTCGGCTGCGGCCCGGGTGCCGGTGGTGACCGCGACGCGGAGGTCGGGCAGCTCGACGAGCGGCACGTCGAAGCCGTGGACGAAGACCAGGGCCTCGATCGAGTCGAGGTGGCGCAGGGCGCTGAAGAACGAGTCGATCCCACCGGTGAAGAAGCAGGCCCGACCCCGGGACTGCTTCTTGGGGCGCCGGGAGCCGGCCACGATCTCGACCGGCGCCAGGCGGTCCGGGTACCAGGTGGCCAGGACCTCCTGCCAGGCGTCGAGGTTGCGGCGGAAGCCGGCGTCGAGAGGGCCCGGGGCCTCGATGGCCAGGCCCTTGCTCATGGCCACGGGCAGGGCCATGGCGGTGAAGGCCTCGGCCGTGGCCTCGACGCGGGCACCGGTCACCTTGAACCACACCTCGAAGGACTGGCCGTCGACGTGGATGGTGCCGTGCACCTCGCCGGCGGAGGCCCGGACCTCCGAGAACGTGATCATGGGGCCTAGCTATAGCCTGCCGAACGCCGTGAGCCACCGCCCCGACGCCGAGCTGGTCGGCCGCTGGTCCGCCGAGATCGACCAGATCTACGGCGATCTGATCCCCCGGGGGACCCGGGTGGCCCTGGTCAACTTCCCCAACCACGCCAACGCGGGGGACCCCGCCCTCTGGCTGGGCGAGCGAGCCGCCCTGGACCGCATCGGCGCCGACGTGGTCTACACGGCGTCCTGGGCCTCCTACGACGCCGACACGCTGCGCCGGCGGCTGGGCGAGGGCACCGTCCTCATCCACGCCGGGGCCAACTTCGGTGACCTGTACCCCCACCGGCAGGCCACGACGCGAGAGCGCCTGCTGGCCGAGCTGCCCGATCTCCGCACGATCCAGCTCCCCCAGAGCATCCACTTCCAGGACCCGGCCAACCGGGACCGCCTGCGGCGGCTCTGCGAGGACCACTCGGACTTCACCCTGCTGACCCGGGAGCCCCAGAGCTTCGCCTACGCCCAGGAGCACTTCTCGGTGCCGAGCCGGCTCTGCCCCGACCCCGTGTTCTCCCTGGGCATGCGGGACCGGGCCGCCGAGCCCCGGGTCGACCTGCTGTGGCTGGCCCGGACCGACCCCGAGGCCTCGGGCTACGCGCTGCCCCCCGCCGACGGCCTGACCGTCGAGAGCCTGGACTGGCTGGCCCCGCTGGCCGACGAGCCCTCGTGGCCCCTGAGCGACCGTGTGCGCCTGAAGCTGAACTCGGCCCTGCTCCCCCGCTTCGAGGCCGGCTCCGGCCTGGCCAAGGCCCTCTGGCGGCCGAACGCCGCCACCTTCGAGCCCCTGGCCGAGCGCTGGGTCGACCGGGGCTGCCGGATCCTGGCCCGCGGCCGGGTGGTCGTCACCGACCGGCTGCACGGTCACCTGCTCTCGCTCCTCCAGGGCATTCCGCACGTCGTGCTGGACAACAGTTACGGCAAGCTCCGGTCCGTGTACGAGGAGTGGACCCACCAGTGCTCGCTGGCGGCCTGGGCCGAGACCCCCGAGGAGGCCGTCGAGGCCGCCCGGCGCCTGTTGGCGGACCTCGAGACATGAGGTTGGTCATGACCCTCCTCGTCCGGGACGAGGAGGACGTGATCGAGGCCAACCTGGCCCATCACCACGACCACGGCGTCGACTTCGTGATCGCCACCGACAACGGCTCGGTGGACGGCACGGTGGCCATCCTCGAAGCCGAGGAGCGGGCCGGCCGCCTGCGCCTGATCCACGAGCCCGAGGACACCTACGCCCAGCACCGGTGGGTCACCCGCATGGCCCGCCTGGCGGCCGCCGAGCACGGGGCCGACTGGGTCATCAACAACGACGCCGACGAGTTCTGGTTCCCCCGGAGCGGTGACCTGGCTTCGACCCTGGCATCCGTGCCCGAAGACGTCGACGTCGTGGTGGCCCAGCGCCACAACCTCATCGCCCGCCCCGACGGGGAGCCGATGGTCATCCGCCAGGCGACAGCACTCCAGCACCCCGGTCTGGGCGATGGCCCGCTGCCCTCGAAGGTGGCCCATCGGGCCCACCCCGAGATCACCGTCCTCCAGGGCAACCACGAGGTCGACGGCCTGTCGGGTGGGACCCTGGACGACGGTCGCATCGACATCCTCCACGTCCCGGTCCGCAGCTACGCCCAGTTCGCCAACAAGATCGCCAAGGGCGGCGCCGCCTACGCCCGCAACACCGAGCTCCCCCAGGAGGTCGGCCACCAATGGCGCCGCCTCCACGCCCGCCAACAGGACGGCACCTTCGACGAGGAGTGGGCCGGCCTGTTGCTGTCGGATGAGGCCGTCGCCGCGGGCCTGGCGGACGGGTCGTTGGTGCGGGACGAACGACTCGTCGGGCTACTGCCCCGCTGACCGGCCCAGCAGGCCTTTGGCCTTGCCGTACACGCGCAGCGGGAGCTTGCCCCGGAGCTCCTCCAACTGGGCGAGGTAGTCGTCGGCTTCGGCCCGGATGGCGGTGACCTGCTCGGCCAGGGCGCCGGCCTCGGCGGAGCGCTTCTCGATCTCGGCTTCGTAGGCGGCCGCCTGGCGGGCGTGTTCGGCCTCGAGGGCCTCGACGGTCTGGGTGAGGCGGTCGGTCTCCTCGAGGAAGAAGGACAGGCGCTTGGCCTCGTCGAAGGCCAGCTGCAGGTTGGCGGTCTCCGGCGGCAGGGACGGCGCGGTGAAGGACTCGACCGGGCCGGACAGCTCCAGCAGGGCCTCGTCCAGGGCCATCTGGGCCGGGGACAGGACGTCGTGCTCGATGGCCTTCTGGTGACGGTGGCCGCCGTCCAGGTAGGCGCTCACCTCGGCCAGGCGGTCGGGCTCGTCGCTCAGGGCGTCGGCGCAGAAGGCCACCAGCTCCCGCGCCGTGTTCTCGGGCTCGGCCAGCAGGCGCTCGTAGTGCACGAAGCAGGCCCGCTCCCCCACCAACGAGGCGAGCAGCGACCGGGTGTACCGCTCCCACAAGGCGAGGCCGAAGGCGAGGGCCATCCCGTCCCGGGCGGCCAGGGAGCCGGCGATCTCGGTCGGGTCCCGCAGCGCGACGACCTCGTGGGGGGCCTCGTCCTCGGACCGAGCGAGGACGGCCCGCCAGAACGGCAGCAGCAGGCACACCCGGGGGTCCTTCCAGACCCAAGCGGTGCCGGCGAAGGCCTCGGCGTGCAAGGCCGCCGCCTCGGTCCCCCAGGGGCCGTCGGCCAGGCCGACGAGGGTCGCGGGGTCGACCGCGGGCGGGGCCGACCAGCGACCGCCCAGGTCATCGAGCAGGCGGTCGTTGAACGACGTCAGACGCTCGACCTCCCAGTGCCCCGTGGGGTTGGACTCGCTGGCCCCCATGAGGACGTCCCGGCCCGCGTCGAGGCCGAGCAGGTTCAGGACCCGGGTGAGCGCGGACGTCCCGCTGCGATGCATGCCCAGCACGAGCACGCCCATGCGATCGCCCGGCCTAGTCGGCGGCTTCGGCCAACGACTCGGAGAGCGTCGGGTGCACGAAGAGCGAGTCGTCGAGGTCGGTGACGGTCAGGCCGGCACTGACGGCGAGGGCCACGACCGAGATGAGCTCCGCGGCGTTGGCGCCGACGATGGAGCCCCCGAGGACCTGGCCGGTGGCCGGGTCCGACACCAGCTTCACGAAGCCCGGCGTGGCGTCGTTGATCATGGCCTTGGCGTTGGCCGAGAACGGGACCTTGGTGACCCGGACCTTGCGCCCGATGGCGAAGGCGTCGGCCTCGGCCAGGCCCACATCGGCGATCTCGGGCTCGGTGAAGATGGCCGAGGCCGCCTTGTCGTAGTCCAGGTGGCGGTGCTCCCGGGTGTGCAGGCCCATGACGTGGTCGGCGATCTTGCGCCCCTGCATGGCCGCCACCGAAGACAGTGGCAGCTTCCCGGACAGGTCGCCGGCGGCGTAGATGTGGGCCACGCTCGAACGCAGGTGGCGGTCAACCGGCACGTACCCGTTGTCACTCTCGACCCCCGCGGCCTCGAGGCCCAGCCCCTCGGAGTTGGGCAGGGAACCGATCGCCAGTAGCACGTGGGAGCACTCGACCCGGCGGCCGTCGTCACAGAGCACGGTCACGCCGTCGTCCCGCCGCTCGAGGCCGGCGGCCCGGGCGCCCTTGAGCAACTGGACACCGCGGGAGAGGAAGTTCTCCTCCAGGGCGGCGGCCACCTCGGGGTCCTTCTGGGGCAGGACCTGCTGGCGGCTCACGATCAGGGTGACCTTCGAGCCCAGCGAGGCGAACAGGTGGACGAACTCCACGCCGGTGACGCCGGAGCCGATGACCGCCACGTGCTCGGGCAGGACCTTCGGGGGGTAGGCCTGGCGGGTGGTGAGGACCCGATCGCCGTCGGGCTCGGCCCAGTCCGGGATGCGAGGCCGGCTGCCGGTGGCCAGCAGCACGGCGTCGGCGGCCACGGTGACCTCGCCGTCCGCGGTGTCGGCCACCACCGTGTTCGGGCCGGTGAGGCGCCCGGTGCCCCGCAGGATGCGCACCTTCTGGCGGTCCAACAGGTCGGTGACCGAGGCCTCCAGGCGGTCCTCGATGGACGTCAGGCGCTCCCGCAGGGCCTCCAGGTCGATCTCGGCGCCGACCTCGCGCAGGCCCATCTGCTCGACCCGGTGCAGGTAGGACATGGCCCCGCCCGTGGCGATCATCGCCTTGGAGGGCACGCAGTCCCAGAGGTGGGCGGCCCCACCGATGATGTCCCGCTCCACGAGGGTGACCTCGGCGCCGAGCGTCGCCGCCCGGGTGGCCGCCGCGTTCCCCGCAGGACCACCACCGATGATCACGAACCGCGTTGCCACCCGGCGCAGGTTACGACGCGTCACCGATTTCTATGGGTGATCGGCAGCGCCAATAGCCTGATCGCCATCATGGACGCACCTGATCCCGCTGCCTGGCGGTCCCGGGCCGAGAAGGAGCTGCGGGGCACCAGCCCCGACGAGCTGACCTGGGCCACCCCCGAGGGCATCCCCGTCGCCCCCCTGTACACCGAGGCCGACCTGACCGGGGTCGAGCACCTCGGTGGGCTCCCCGGCTTCCCCCCCTTCGTGCGGGGCGTGCGGGCCACCATGTACGCCAACCGGCCCTGGACACTGCGCCAGTACGGCGGCTTCTCCACCGCCGAGGAGTCCAACGCCTTCTACAAGCGCAACCTGGCCGCCGGCCAGACCGGGCTGTCGGTGGCCTTCGACCTGGCCACCCACCGGGGCTATGACTCCGACCACCCCCGGGTCGAGGGCGACGTCGGCATGGCCGGGGTGGCCATCGACTCGGTCGAGGACACCAACATCCTCTTCGCCGACATCCCCCTCGACAAGGTCAGCGTCTCCATGACGATGAACGGGGCCGTGCTCCCCGTCCTGGCCTGTTACGTGGTGTCGGCCGAGGAGCAGGGCGTCACCCAGGACCAGCTCAGCGGGACCATCCAGAACGACATCCTCAAGGAGTTCATGGTCCGCAACACCTACATCTACCCGCCTGCGCCGAGCATGCGGATCGTGGCCGACATCATCGAGCACACGGCCACCCACATGCCGAAGTTCAACTCGATCTCCATCTCCGGCTACCACATGCAGGAGGCGGGGGCGACCGCCGACCAGGAGCTGGCCTTCACCATCGCCGACGGCCTCGAGTACGTCCGCACGGCGCACGCCCGCGGCCTCGACGTGGACGCCTTCGCCCCCCGCCTGTCGTTCTTCTTCGCCATCGGCATGAACCTGTTCATGGAGGTGGCCAAGCTGCGAGCCGCCCGCCTGCTGTGGGCCCGGGTCATGGAGGGCTTTGATCCCAAGGACGAGAAGTCCCTCATGCTGCGCACCCACTGCCAGACCTCGGGTGTGTCCCTCACCGAGCAGGACCCGTACAACAACATCGTGCGCACGGCCTACGAGGCCCTCGCCGCCGTCCTCGGTGGCACCCAGAGCCTGCACACCAACGCCTTCGACGAGGCCCTCGGCCTGCCCACCGACTTCTCCGCCAAGATCGCCCGCAACACCCAGCTGATCCTGGCCGAGGAGACGGGCGTGCCCAACGTCGTGGACCCCCTCGGCCGGCAGCTACTACGTCGAGAAGCTGACCCACGACCTGGCCGAGAAGGCCTGGGCCCTCATCGAGGAGGTCGAGGAGCTCGGGGGCATGACCGAGGCCGTCGCCTCCGGCATGCCCAAGCTCCGCATCGAGGAGAGCGCCGCCCGCCGCCAGGCCCGGGTCGACCGCGGCGACGAGGTCGTGGTCGGGGTCAACAAGTACGTGGCCGAGCACCCCGACCAGGTCGACGTGCTCGACATCGACAACACCGACGTCCGCCGCCAGCAGGTCGAGCGCCTCGCCCGCGTCCGGGCCGAGCGCGACGACACGGCCACCCGGGCCGCCCTCGATGCGCTGACCGAGGGCGCCCGCGGCGACGGTGACCTGCTTGCCCTCTGCATCGACGCCGCCCGGGCCCGGGCCACCGTGGGCGAGATGTCCGACGCCATGGAGGAGGTCTTCGGCCGCCACAAGGCCGAGATCCGCTCCATCTCCGGGGTCTACGGTGCGGCGGCGGAGGGATTCGAGGACTTCGAGACGGCCCAGGCGGCCGTCGAGCGCTTCGCCGAGGCGCACGGCCGACGGCCGCGCATGCTGGTCGTCAAGATGGGCCAGGACGGCCACGACCGCGGCGCCAAGGTCATCGCCACCGCCTTCGCCGACCTCGGCTTCGACGTCGATGTCGGCCCCCTGTTCCAGACCCCGGCCGAGGCGGCCCGCGACGCCGTCGAGAACGACGTCCACGTGGTCGGCGTCTCCAGCCAGGCCGCCGGCCACAAGACCCTGGTGCCCCAGCTCATCGGCGAGCTCCGGGACGCCGGGGCGGGTGAGGTCCTGGTCGTCTGCGGTGGGGTGATCCCGCCGGGCGACCATGCCAAGCTGCACGAGGCCGGGGTGGCCGCCGTGTTCGGCCCGGGGACCAACATCCCCAAGGCCGCCCTCCGGGTGCTCGAGCTCCTCGAAGCGCAGTAGCGCGGCCGTGACGACCACGGCGGAGGCCGTCCGCGCCGGCGACCGCCGGGCCCTGGCCCGGGCCATCACCCTGGTGGAGTCCGAGCGGGCCGACCACCGGGCCGACGCCGTCGCCCTCATCGAGGAGCTCCTGGCCGCCACCGGCGGCGCCGTGCGGGTGGGCATCACCGGCCAGCCCGGGGCCGGCAAGTCCACCTTCATCGAGGCCCTAGGCGTGCACCTCGTCGATGCCGGCCACCGGGTGGCCGTCCTCGCCGTCGACCCGTCCAGCACCCGCTCGGGCGGATCGATCCTGGGCGACAAGACCCGGATGGAGGAGCTCTCCCGTCGGGAGGAGGCCTACATCCGTCCCTCGCCGTCGGGGCGCACGGTCGGCGGTGTGGCCCGCCGCACCCGCGAGGCGCTGCTGCTCTGTGAGGCCGCGGGCTTCGACGTGGTGATCGTGGAGACCGTCGGGTCCGGCCAGTCCGACGTGGCCGTGGCCGAGCTGGTCGACGTCTTCGTGCTGCTGGTCCCTCCGGCCGGCGGCGATGAGCTCCAGGGCATCAAGCGGGGGATCATGGAGCTGGCCGACGTGGTCGTGGTCACCAAGGCCGACGGCGACCTCGTCCCGGCGGCCAACCGCACGGCCGCCGACCACCGTCACGCCGTCCACCTCCTGCACGGCGCCGACCCACCGCCCGTGGTGAGCTGCTCGGCGATCACCGGCGAGGGCATCGACGACGCCTGGGCCGCCGTCCGGGAGGTCCACGACCGCCGGGCGGCGAGCGGCGAGCAGACCGACCGACGGTCTGCGCAGGCCCGCAGCTGGCTCTGGGACGAGGTTCGGGAGACCCTGCTCGACGAGCTGCGCACCGACCCCGGCGTGGCCGCCCTGTCCCCGACCCTGGAGGCCGAGGTCACCGCCGGCACCCTCTCCCCCGCCGCCGCCGCGGCCCAGCTCCTCCAGCAGTTCCGTTCTGGCGCCTGATCGAGGCGTCCGAGCGCCGCAATCGGGCGCCAGAACGAGGGGTCAGCGGTAGCCGAAGACCTCGAGACCCTCGCCCGCGACCTGCTCGATGCGGGCGATGGTGACCGCGTCGAAGGCGTCGCGGTAGCGGCCGATCCGGCTGGCGCTGATGGGTTGAAAGGTCTGGGCGTGCTGGCCGATCTCGCGATGGCCGGCGAACTGCTCGTAGCGGCGCTCGTCATCGAGCATCTCGGGGACGAAGTCGACGCCGAGCAGGTCACACATCGCCCGGAAGCGACCCTCGGGGTCGGCGACCACGTCCTCGTAGCGCACGAGGAGGTAGGGGCTGCCCCGGCGGGGCACGGTGCCCCGCACCATCAGGTTGTTGGCGGTCCACATCCGGACCATCCCCTCAGGGAGACCGTTGGCCCAGCCCAGGTCATGGAAGGAGACCAGCACGTCCCGGATGTCCCGGATGACGTGGATGACCGGCAGGTCCTCGCCGAAGAGGTCGACGGCGAGCAGCGCCCGCAGGTACTTGAGGTCGTTGGGCGACTTGTCACCACCGAGGCGGCCGCCGCCGGACGCGGCCACCGCAGCGTAGAGGGCGTCGAGCACCCCCCGCAGGCTCCACGGCGCCGATCGCACGACCTCGGCCGCCTGCTCGGCACTGAGGTACTCCCCCAGGCTGCCGGTGAAGCGCTTGCTGGCGCTGACCAGCGTGGCGGCGAGGTCCCGGCCGACGTCGGGGTCCTCGATGCGATCGACCAGGAAGGCCAGCGGCACCACGATGTCGGTCTCGTCGGGGACGACGAGGTCGGGGTGCGCATTGAGGCACTGGGCCACCAGGGTGGTGCCGGAGCGGGGCTGACCGAGGACGAGGAACAAGGGTGGTCAGCGTGCCCACGGGGACGGGTGGTTGTCCACCCTCCAGCTCACTTCGGGGTGGCGTGGTAGCAGATGCGGGTGCCGCCGGGCAGCTCCTGGCGGCGCACGACGTCATACCGTCGACTGAGCGCGGCCTCGAAGTTCGGCACCGTGTAGTCGTCGTGGATCCCCTCGCGCTTGTTGCGCACGAGACCCTGGACCATCGGGTCCTCGGGGGTCGGGAACTCGACGACCAGCTGGCCACCGGCGATCGGCCAGGAAGTCCACGAACTCCTGCAGCGGCACGTTGCGGCTGATGCAGAGGTGGTGGATGAGGGCCAGAGCGAGGGTCAGGTCGGGCCGGCTGCGCTCCATGAAGGCCGACCGCTCCTTGGAGCGCCAACCCCGGTTCGGCGAGGGATCGGCCAGGTTCAACACCAGGGGCAGGATGCGCTCGTCACCGGCGGCCCGCAGGGCCCGGTAGAGGCCGTCGATGGCCTCGTGGTCGCCGTCGGCGGCGATCACGTAGGCGCCGTGCTCGGCCACCAGGCGGGAGAAGTGGCCGTCGTTGGCCCCGAGGTCCCAGGCCACCTTCGGCTGCACCGCGGCGGCCACCGAGGAGACGAAGTCCTCCTTGGCCGCCAGGTCCACGTCGGTGTAGTGGGCCCGGTCGCTGTAGCCGCCCCACTCGGTGTCGCCCTTGCCGATGCTGAGCTTGTCGACCAGCTTGCGCAGCTTCCGGACCTGGCCGACCACGACCGCCTTGTTCATCCCGGCCCGCTTGAGCTCGGACTTCACGTCCCGGGAACTGGTGGCCCGCTCGGCGCCGGCCATGCCCGCCACGTGCAGCAGCGTCCCGGACCGACGGGGGCTCCAGAGGTCCCACCGCGACATCATCCGGCGGGCATCGATCGGGCTCACGCCTTCGACGTCGGCCCGCAGCAGGGGCTGGAACGCGATGCCCCGATGGGCCTGGAGCATCAGCGGGAGCAGGAAGTGCATGTGGAACTGGCGGTAGCCGTACCACGGCTCGCCCTCCCGCAGGCGCTCGAAGGAACCGATGTCGATGAAGCGGGGTGACGAGCCCACGAACTGCAGGTTGTATGCGGAGGCGTCCTTGGTCGTCAGCTCCTGGTCGAGCGCGGCCAGCACGAGGTCCAACTGCAGCCGGGCCGCGTCCCGCAGCATCTCGAAGGACCACTCGTAGGGGTAGGAGATGACCGGGATGCGGTCGTGACGCAGGACACCGGCCCAGCCATCGAGGCCCTCGGGCGTCTCGGTGGCCAGCTCGGTGCCGACGATCTGGCCCGCGGCGACGGCGTCGGCGAAGAAGGGCGTGGCCGACAGCGTCTCGAAGTCAGCCAGGGCGTCGGCGTCGAGGCCCCGCCAGACGGCGTCATCGGACAGGTACACCCGGCTCGTCGGGTCGCGGAACGACCCGGGATCGGGCTCAGCAGTGGGACACATGGGGGGGCCTGGGGTCTCGACGTCCGGTGGGTCAGGGTGGCCACGCCGAGCGTGGCCGGCACTCAGGAGGCGGAGGTGCTCGCCGGGTCGGCGTCCTCGGTGCTGACCGTGGGCTCGGCCACCGCGGGCTCGTCCTTCTTCCAGAACATCAGCGTGCTCATGATGCGATGACCGAAGGTCTTGAACACGACGACGATGCCGGCCATGCCGCTGGCGATGAGACCGAGGAGCATGCTCCCGCTACCGGGATCGAGATAAGCAAGCATGTGGGGAGGGGGTTCCTTCGCGTGGGGATGTGAGCGCCGCCCGGCAGATGGGGCCGGCTGGCCAAGGATAGGCGCTGGTGCGGTGGAAAGGCAGCCAGGCCGTTCACCCGCGGTTCACCGTGGAGCGGCCGAGCCGTCACCGCCACCGCCACGCCACGACTGCGCCCAGCGTCTGCTGGGCCCTCGACGGTCAGCTGTGCCCGTTGCCGTTGCCGTTGCCGTTGCCGTTGCCGTTGCCGTTGCCGATGCCGGGCGCCACGCCGCCGTTGTCGTTGCCCTGGCCCTGGCCCGGGTCGTTGCCCTGGCCCTGGCCCGGGTCGTTGCCCTGGCCCTGGCCGTTGCCGGGCGGCACACCACCGTTCCCGTTCCCGTTCCCGTTCCCGTTCCCGTTCCCGTTGCCCTGGCCCGGCGGCTCGCCGCCATCGCCCTGACCCGGGGGGACCCCCCCGTTACCGGGCGGGACACCACCCTGCCCCGGAGGGACGCCGCCCTGACCTGGAGGCGGCAGGACCGGACCCGGTGGATCGGCGGGCGGAACGACCGGCGGTGGGGTCGTGACCGTGGGCACCCTGGTGTCGTCCCCGCCGACCGGGGCCGTCGACCCCCCGTCCGAGGCATCCCCGCCCGACGGGCTCCCGGGGCCATCGTCCGGCCCATGACCTGCCATCGGTCGGTCGAGACCGTTCGTCGCGGTGATTCCCGCGCGCAGGACCCGGTCCGACTCGGCCTCGTCGGTGCCCCTCACGCTTCCGACATCGTCATGGGACCTGCTGGTGAGCGTCATCGCCGTCGCCGCGGAGCGCTCGACTGGCGCCTGCGGGGGCGGGCCGCCGCCGGTTGTCACCAACGCGGTGCCGACCAAAGCGGCCGTGGCCGCCATCTGGCCCGCCGTGACGGCCGCGGCCTGCGCGAAGGCCGCACCCGGGGCCAAGGACCCCTGCAGGACCGCGCCGAGCAGAGGGACCTGGGCCAGCCAGGCCAGGGGCCCGGCGACCCGCCAGAGCCTCGGCACCGACACCCCGAGGAAGGCGCGGGCCACTGCCGGATCGAACTGCCCACCCGAGCAGCCCGCCACCTCGGTGCGCGCCTCGTGCATGGACATCGGGGTCTTGTAGGAGCGAGCCGCCGTCATCGTCTCGACGGCGTCAGCGAGGGCCACGATCCGGGTCGAGAGCGGCAGGTCCGCGGCCACCAAGCCGCGGGGATAGCCCGTGCCGTCCCAGCGCTCGTGGTGACCATCCACCGCCGCCACCGCGTCGCCCAACCAGGGCCCGAGGGGGGCGACCCGGACGGCACCCGAGGCGGGGTGGGACGACATGACCGCCCACTCGTCCTCGTCCAGGCCACCCGGCTTGTTCAGGATCTCGGGGGGGACGTCGATCTTGCCGACGTCATGAAGCAGGCCGGCCCACCGCACCTCGTTACGAGCCGACTCGTCCAACCCGAGCTCGTCGGCGATCAGCAGCGCGTAGGCGGCGACCCGCTCGGAGTGGCCTCGGGTCCGCCGGTCGTGGGTCAGCAGGGCGGCGAGCAGGCTGAGGGCTGAGGCCGGGTCCTGGTCGTCACCGCCCTTCCCCGGGCGCACCGCGCGCAGCGCGATCCCGAAACGCCGGGGCGCGGCATCGGGGAAGACGATCCCGACGCGCAGCAGGAGCGAGAGCGGAAGCAGGCGTCGGGCCATCCGACCGGCGACGATCAGAGCGAGCGTCGAGGCCGACATCACCACGAGCGACCAGCCGGCCCTCATGACCAGGGCGGCCGAGGGCCGCGGCAGCGCAGAGGCGACCAGGAGGCCGACGACAACCGAGAACGCCAGGGGACCCAGCACGATCAACGTCCGCACGAGGTTCCCCAGCACAGGGCGCCGACGCCAGGCCTGCCCGGTGCGCGTGCCTTCCCCATCCATATGAGTGATAGTACGACCACTCTCCGTGACCAACCATGGGTCGAACGACCCAGATCCACAGGCCGGCGACATCCGCCGGTAGCCTCCCGGCCGCATGCGTGGCCAGCGGTACATCGACGCCATCCGACGACGACTCCCCGGCGGCGCACCCGCTCCCGCCGCCGAATCGGCGCCCGCTCCCACCACCTGGGTGGACACCGCGCCGTCGCCCTGGGATGCCGCAACCGGCGCCGAAGTGCGGGCCGCGGCGTGGTGCAACATCTGCCGCTGGACCGGCGCCGGGTTCGACGGGCCCCAGCACTGCGAGTTCGCCACCTGCCCCCGCTGCGGCAGCATCGCCCGGGACCGCTTCCTGTTCTGGTGCTTCGTCGAGCGCACCCCGCCCAGCCTCCGCACCCGCCTGCTGGAGACCAGCCCTCGCATGGGCGCCGACTACCGCCAGGCCATGGCCCGCTGGTTCACCTACACCTGCTCGGACTTCGACGAGCGGGCCCATGCCGGCACCGTGCGCATCGACCTCCAGGCCATCGACCTGCCCGACGCCTCCCTCGACGTGCTGCTCACCCCCCACGTCCTCGAGCACGTCCCCGAGACCGACACGGCCCTGGGCGAGATCGCCCGGGTCCTCGCCCCCGGCGGCCGCATGTACCTCCAGGTCCCGGTCCTCCAGGGCGCCACCGCCCCGCCCACCGAGCCCGAGTTCCACGGCGACGACACCCCGGTCTTCTGGCGCTTCGGGCCCGACCTGACCGCCCGCCTCCGCGACCACGGCTTCACCACCACCCTCCTCTGCACCGAGGACTGGAAGCGACGGGTCGACGCCGGCGACCAGGACTGGGGCGCCGGCACCTCCAAGGAGTTCGACGTCACGTCCCTGCTCGGCGGCTCCATCGCCGACGACCTCCTCAGCGTCGCCGACGCCCCCACCGCCAGCCGCCTCGGCTTCGTCCCCAGCTACATGTTCCTCACCTTCGAGGCCATCAAGGCCCCCTAGCGCCAGCCGGCCACTGCGACACCGATCGCAGGAAATAGGGCGTGATTGTTCGGGGGGTCGTGGCTCGTCGAGGGCACCCAGCGTCGGGCCAGGCCGACCGAGGCAACCACGGTGGCGTCGGGTCGAGCCGCTGATCGACGGCGGCACGCCGGGCGTCGGGCTGGGCGAACCGATGGCAGTTTCAGCCCTGCGGGGGGCGGGATTTGCCGCCGGTTCGAGGGGCCCGGGCCGATCGGCTGTCGCGGGGTGAGGGTCGGCCACGATCGCCATGCTGCGGTGGGCAGTCGTGCCGGGTCGGGGCGTGGCAGGACGGCTGACTGGGTGTGCTTGAGGTTCGGGGGGTGTTCCGGTGCGCCGTGGGTCCGCGTGGGGTGGTGTCGGGACCGGGTCCTGTGAGGGGTGGGGTGGCGCAACCGGTCAGGGTCGACATCGGTCGTGGGGGCTGCGGGTGAATTGGCGGCCGTCGGGGGCGGTGGCGGTGAAGATCCCGGTGGCGGGGTCGCGTTGGAGGGTCCAGCCCTTGTGGTGGATGAGGTTGTGGTGCCTTCGGCAGAGGAGGCAGCCGTTGTCGAGGTTGGTGGGGCCGTCGTCTTCCCAGGGGCGGAGGTGGTGGGCGTCGCACCACTTCGGCTTCCGGTCACAGCCCGGGAACACGCAGCCGCCGTCACGGACGACGAGGGCGCGTCGTTGGCGGGTGGAGAAGCGGCGTTGGGCCCGGTTGTAGTCCAACGGCTGGCCGGTGTTCGGGTCCCGGAGCAGGCGGCGGACCCAGCCGGTGCACAACAGCACCGAGGCCACCGCCCGCAGGGCGGGGCCGCCGTCGGGGTACTGGCAGCGCCGGGCCGGCGCGGAGGGCGTGTTCGCCGGCGGCATGCGGCCGGTAGGGGGCGAGGAGGTCGGCCATGGGGTCGGTGCCCTCGAGGTCGAGGGTGGTGGGGTCGGCGAGGAGCTCCGCGGCGGTGTCGGCGTCGAGGATGATGTCGGCGCTGCCCGGGGTCATGGGGTCATCGCCGAGCTTGTCGGCCAGGGCCCGACGGAAGATGTCGATCACGATGTCGTAGTGGCGTTGCTGGCGGGTGCGGGGTCCTTCGGGGCAGTCCTTCGGATCCGGGGTGTCCAGTGCTTCGATGGCGGCGCGGATGATGGCGGCGTCATCGGCGGGGCCGAACAGGTCGGTGTGGGCGGACCCGCCGTAGGTGTCCGCACTCGAGAACCGGCGCTTCGAATCATCGGGTGGGGCCTGGTCATCGACCAGTTCCACCCACCGGCCCAGGACCTGGGCGAAGTCCGCGGCGGACAGGTCCCGGGCGAGCTCCACGAAGCCGTCCACCACCTCGGCGAAGGCGGTCTCCCGGTTGCGTTCGGCCCGCCACAGGATCCGGGCCTTGGCCACCGTCAGCTCGCCGCCGTCGAGGCCGGCGGCCACCGAGGCGTGCTGGGCATAGAGGCGGGAGACCCGCAGCAGCCCGGAGGCCTCGGCTTCGGTGAGGGTGGTGTTGTTCTTCAACCAGGTCACCGCGGTGACCGCCCCGTCCTCAGCCCACGCCGCCACCCGATCCCACCCCGCCAAGCCCCGCACGAGCTCGACCTGCATCACCTCAGACAGGCCGACCAGGTCCCGGACCCGGTCCGACAAGGCGAGCGGCGACCAGCCGGCCCGGTCCTCGCCGGCGAGGTCTTTGACCCCCACCCGCAGCTCGGCGACCACGTCCTTCATAGCCCCCATTCTCCCCAGGGGGTGGGACAGTCATCGGCCAAATCGGGCCGGTCGGGGAAAGAAATCCCGAGACTTCTTCACGGCAGCGGGTCGGGCGGGTGCGGGGTGGTCGGGCGGCGGGAAACCGAAGCGGGTGAAGGGTTGTGGGTAGTGCTCCCCGGCGACATCCGGCCCGATCGGGCCGGACGATCGCCGTATGTCACGCTCGGTGGTAATGGCCTGGCAATGACGGCCGTTTCGGGGGGTCTTGAGGCAATAGCTTGCGGATTCCGCAAGGTATTGCCTCGAGACGAACGCCGGCGGACACCATCCGTGACATTCGTGCCCGAGCCGCCCACACCCACCGGCCGGACCCCTCCGGGACGGACCCGACCCGGCACCCCCTACGTGCCATCGGTTGGGTGACCCGCCGAGCGCCCCCACCCGCCACAAGACCAGCGCCGAGACCAGCCAGGCCGGTCCCGACCTGAGCAGACCGAACCTTCCGGGAGGACCCGGGACCCCTCAGGTGCTCATCGGTTCGGCGACCCGGCGCCCGGGGTCAGCGCACGCGGTAGCTGAGCTGCATGACGCCGTTGCGGAACCGGCGCTCGTCGACGAGCTCGAGGTCCACCCGCACGTCGGTCGGCAGGGCGGGGTTGCGCCCTCCGAGGCTGATCGGCCAGACGTAGAGGACGACCTCGTCGACCAGGCCGGCGGCGAACGCCTGTGCCGCGAGGTGCGGGCCGCCGACCAACAGGTCGCTGGTGGCGGTGGCCTTCATGTCGGCGACGGTGTCGGCATGGAAGTGGCGCTCGATCCGGGTGTTCGCCGTGAGCGGCGCGGCCAGGGTCGAGGAGTAGACGACCTTGTCCGCCGCCTGCCAGGCAGCCGCGTAGGCGGCGGTCAGCTCCGAACGAGTGCCCAGGGCGGGGTCGGTCTCCCACACCGCCAGCGTCTCGTACATGCGCCGCCCGTACAGATACGTGCCGGCGGACCGCATGAGCTCGGTGATGGACACGAAGACGTCGTCGTCCGGCGGGGCCCAGTCGAAGCCGCCGCGGTCGTCCTCGGTGCAACCGTCGAGGGACATGTTCGACCCGTAGATCAGCCTGGCCATCACCGCACCTCCGTCCCGAGCTCGACCTACTCACCGTAGGGCACGGTCGAGGGCGCGACCGACCGGCTCGGTCCTCAGTCCGCGGTGGCCCGGCCCACGATCGCGTCGAGGCGCTCCGCGAACGCCTCCAGGCCGAAGTACTGGGCCCGCTCCACCGCCCCGGCCGACAGCCGCGCCAGCTCGTCGGGATCCCCGATCAGCTCCACCGTCTGGGCCACGAGGTCCGACAACCCGGCGAAGTGCCGCCCGTTCACGCCCGGCTCCACGACCTCCGCCGGACCCGCCTCCCCCAGCACCACCGGCACCGCCCCCGCGGACATGGCCTCCACGATCGAGATGCCGAAGTGCTCCATGCGGTTGGGGTCCGACTCGGCGTCCTCCCCGAGCCCGGTGGCGTGCCAGAAGATCGACGCCCGGCCGTAGAGGTCGGCCAACTCGGCCCCGGGCGCGTCCACGTGGAACGCCACCGGCAGGCCCGCCGCCGCGGCCTGCACCTCGTCCAGGTAGCCCTGGTCGGCCTCGCTGCAGCCGCCCACCAGGTGCAGTGACCACCCCTCCGCGGCACCGGTCGCGACCAGGGCACGGAAGGCCGACACCATCTCCAACTGCTTCTTGGAGTGGCCCGCCTTCGGGGCGAAGAACCGCCCCACCCCCAGGATGATCGGGTCCTTGGGCCCCGGCGACTGCAGGCGCACCGGCGGGTAGAGGACCGTGGCGTCCCGGTTCCACCATCGCCGGATCCAGCCCCGGGTGAACTCGGAGTTGGCCACCAACGTGTCGTAGGTGTCGAGGAAGTTCTTGTTCGGCAACGGCCGGTAGAGCAGCGGCAGCCAGGATCCCAGCGTGGCCCCCACCCGATCCGGGATCCGCTCCCCCGTGTGCAACGTCGACAGCGCCACGCCCAGGACCCGGTCGTCGTCGCCGAGGCCCTGCTCGGCGGGCACGAAGGTCGTGGAGCGGATCGTCACCTCGACCTCGCCCAACTGCGGGCGCGCCGGCACCGTGACGATCACCGGTGTCCCCCGACGACGAGCCAGCGCCGACCCGCCGCCGACCGTCAACGACGACGCCGGCGACCCGTCCACCAGGACCGACACCTCGGCCGGGGGCAGACCCGCGGGGCGCTGGTCCCGGAACACCAGCCGCACGGCGACGTCCCGGTCGGCCCGGGCCTCGACGAAGAAGGATGCCTCGGCCGCGGTCCAGAAGTAGCGGGGCCGACGCCCCTCACGGGGGTAGAAGCCCTCGCCCCACGCGGTGTCGACGGCCTGGGCCCGCACCAGCGGCCCGAACACCCGGATGGCCAGGCGCTGGGCCGCGTTCAGGTCCCCCGCCGACCGGGCCGGGAAGTGGGTGATGTAGAGGTTGTGGGGCGCCCCGGCGTCGTCGTCGCTCATGAACGACACGTTGATGAACAGGTCGTAGCCCCGGCTGGCCCGCAGCACGGCGCCCGGGCGGTCCCGGAGCACGACCATGCCGATCCCACTCAGGTCCAGCCGCAGGCGCTCGGCCAGGTGGTCGAGGTCGACGTCGTCAGGGCCCAGCAGGTCCACGTCATGATGGCGGGCCAGGACCTGGGCCACGGCGGCCCCGTAGGTCTCGGCCCCGCCGCCGGTGCGCCAGTAGCGGTTGTAGACGCCGATCTTCACGGTTGCGGCACCGCCCAGCCGACCAGTTCGGCGTCGTCGACCACCTGCTGGCGCCGGTTCCGGAAGCGGGCCACCAGCATCGCGGGGAGCAACCGCAGGAAGGCCAGGAACGACTTGGTCCGTCGGCGCAGCAGCACGGTGTTGGGCCGGTGGGCCCGCAGCATCGGGGACACCACGTCCCGCCGGGCGTAGCTGGCGGTGATGAGCACGTACCGTCCCACCGCGCCGGCCGCCAGGCCGAAGGGGGCGTTCTTCACCAACATCAGCAGGCGGTTGCGCTCGACGAAGTGCTGGAACAGGGCCGAACCCTCGCCGCTGCTGGCCGCGTGGATGTGGCGGAACCGGGACTCGGGCACGTAGCCGTACCGCCAGCCGCGGCTCCGGCCCCGCCAGGCCAGGTCGGTGTCCTCGTAGTACAGGAAGAAGCGCTCGTCGAAGAGGCCGACCTCCTCCAGGTAGCGCTTCCGCAACAGCACCCCACCGCCGCACCAGGCGAACACGTCGGCCGGCTCGTCGAACTGCCCTTCGTCCGGCTGGAGGAACCCGCGGTCGGCGCCGTACCCGCCCTCGATCAGCAGCGACCCGACGTTGTTGACCACGTCGTAGGGCTCGCCGCTCACCGTCACCTCGACCCAGGTCGGGGTGACGCCCACCGCCACCTCGACCGGTTCAGAACCGCCCGAGACGGTGACCGTCTTGGCCCCTTCCGCCGCCAGCCGGAGCCGCAGCACCACCGAGGTGGGCCCGACGACACCGTCGGGCACCGGCACCCGGACCACCGCCCGCTCCCCGGTCCATTCGAACCGCTCCTCGTCCCCCGAGCCGTGCTCCTGGCCCCAGAAGCCCTCGACCCGTTGCGCGTCCCGCCAGAGGTCCTCGCCCGCCACCTCGATCCCCGAGAGGCGCACACCCAGGTCCCGACCGTCGCCCGTCCCCGGCCGGAACGTGGGTGAGATGAGCGTCAGGTCGAGGAAGCGCGGCGCGAACAGGATCCGCGGACACGCCGCCCCCAGGCCCTCGTCGGCGTGCAGGGCATCGATCAGCGGCCCCAGCCACCCCGGGTCCACGAAGGCGTCGTTGTTGACCAGCGCCACGAAGTCGACGTCGTCCAGGTCGGCCATGGCCACGTTGTTGGCCGGGAACCCGAGGTTGGCCCCCGTGGGCCGGATCTCCACGTCGGGGAAGCGCTCCCGGATCTCGCCGTCGGAGCCGTCGGAGGAGGCGTTGTCGACCACCACGATCTCCAGGTCCCCGGCCGGCCAGGCGGTGGCGCGGAGGGCCGCCACACAGTCGACGACATGGCGACCGCCGTTGTAGTTCAGGACGACGGCACGGACACGGGGGGACACGGGGCCGTGAGGATAGGGCGACCCCCCTCGGCCTCGCGCCCCCGGCTCCCGGTGGGGGCGAGGGTGGCGCGTGGTACAACGACGGCCGTGAAGGGCCTCATCCTCTCCGGCGGGGCCGGCACGCGCCTGCGACCGATCACCCACACCAGCGCCAAGCAACTGGTGCCGGTGGCCAACAAGCCGATCCTGTTCTACGGGCTCGAGGACATGGCCGAAGCGGGGATCCGCGAGGTCGGCATCGTCATCGGCGAGACGGGCGACGAGATCCGGGCCGCCGTGGGCGACGGGTCGACCTGGGGCCTCGAGGTCACCTACATCCCCCAGGACGAGCCCCTCGGCCTCGCCCACTGCGTCCTCATCGCCCAGGACTTCCTCGGCGACGACGACTTCGTCATGTACCTCGGCGACAACCTCCTGCGCCAGGGCATCGCCGAGTTCGTCGCCAGCTTCGAGGCCGACCGCCACGCCTCCTCGGTCCCCTCCCTCGACGGCGCGACCGTTCCCCCCACCGCCCAGATCCTGCTGGCCCGGGTCCCGGATCCCCAGCGCTTCGGCGTGGCCGAGATCGGTCCCGACGGCGAGGTCCTCCAACTGCTCGAGAAGCCCGACGAGCCGCCGTCGGACCTCGCCCTCGTCGGCGTCTACCTCTTCGACGCCACCATCCACGAGGCCGTGGCCGCCATCGAGCCGTCCCCCCGGGGCGAGCTGGAGATCACCGACGCCATCCAGTGGCTGATCGACAACGGCAAGCGGGTCCGTCACGAGATCCTCGACGGCTGGTGGAAGGACACCGGGAAGCTGGACCCGCTCCTCGAGGGCAACCGGCTCATCCTGGAGACCCTGGAGCCCGCCAACCGGGGCACCATCGACGACACCTCCCTCGTCGAGGGTCGGGTCGTGGTCGACGACGGGGCCGAGATCATCAACAGCACGGTCCGCGGCCCGGCCATCATCGGGCCGGGTGCCCGTATCGTGAACAGCTACGTCGGTCCCTACACCTCGGTGGCCGCCGGCTGCGAGATCCTCGACTCGGAGATCCAGCACTCGGTGATCCTCGAGGACAGCCGCATCGTCAACATCCCCCACGTGCAGGACTCGCTGATCGGCCGAGAGGTCGAGGTCGTGCGCTCGGGCCGTGTGCCCCGGGCGACCCGCCTCATGCTCGGCGACCACTCCCGCGTCGACATCGAATGAGGCCGTGATGGCAAAGGTCACCAGATCCCGCAAGATCCAGGGCGTCGTCGTCGTGGAGCCGCAGCTCTTCGGCGACGAGCGGGGCGTCTTCGTCGAGACCTATCGCCGCGAATGGTTCCCGCTCGGCCGCGAGATGGTGCAGGGCAACCGCAGCAACCGCCGGGCCGGCTCGGTCGTCGGCCTGCACTACCACCTGCACCAGGCCGACTACTGGTACGTGCCCGAGGGCCGCGCCCGGGTCGTGCTCCACGACCTGCGGGAGGGCTCCCCCACCGACGGCAACACCCTGATGCTCGACCTCGGCGAGGACGCGAAGGGTGACAACAAGCATCGGGGGGTGTTCATCCCTCCGGGCGTGGCCCACGGCTTCGCCGCCCTGACCGATGTCGTCATGACCTACCTCGTGGACGGCTACTACAACCCGGCCGACGAGCTCGGCGTGGCCTGGGACGACCCCGAGATCGCCGGGGACTGGGGGGTCGAGGCGCCGGTCCTGTCGGACCGGGACAAGAAGAACCCGAAGCGGGCCAGACTGCCCAAGGACCGTCGGCCCCACGCCGACCTCCGCACCTGAGGACCTCCCCATGAGCAAGCTCTTCGTCACCGGTGGCGCCGGCTTCATCGGCTCGAACTTCGTCGCGCTGGTCCCTGGCCCACAGCGACGACGAGATCACCGTCTTCGACGCACTGACCTACGCCGGCAACACCGACAACTTCCGTCCGTTCGAGGACGACCCCCGCTTCCGCTTCGTCAAGGGTGACATCCGGGATCGCACCGCGGTGGCCGACGCCATGGCCGGCCACGACCGCGTCGTGCACTTCGCCGCCGAGACCCACGTCGACCGCTCGATCGTGGACCCCGACGCCTTCGTGAGCACCAACTGCAGCGGGACCAACGTGGTCTGCGACATCGCCCGCCAGCACGAGGTCGAGCGGTTCCTGCACATCTCCACCGACGAGGTCTACGGCTCGATCGACGAGGGCTCGTTCGTCGAGACCGATCCCCTGACCCCACGTTCGCCCTATTCGGCGGCCAAGGCGGGCTCGGACCTGATCGCCCTCGCCTACCACGAGACCTACGGCCTCCCGGTGCTCGTGACCCGGACCAGCAACAACTTCGGGCCGAACCAGTTCCCCGAGAAGGTCATCCCCCTCTTTGTCACCAACCTGCTCGACGGCAAGAAGGTCCCCCTCTACGGGGACGGCCTGAACATCCGGGACTGGTGCTTCGTCGACGACAACTGCGAGGCCGTGCAGCTCGTCCTCGAGACGGGGACCGTCGGGGAGATCTACAACATCGGTGCCGGCAACGAGATCACCAACAAGGAACTGACCCACCGCCTGCTGGCCCGGGTCGGTGCGGACGACTCGATGATCGAGCCGGTGGCCGACCGTCTGGGTCATGACCGCCGCTACTCGGTGGACTGCAGCAAGGTCCGGGCGCTCGGTTGGGCCCCCCGCCATGAGCTCGATGCCGCTCTCGACGCCACCGTCGCCTGGTACCGGGACAACCGCTGGTGGTGGGAACCCCTGCTCGGCTCGTGAGCGACCGCCCGTGAAGATCCTCGTCACCGGCGCCGGCGGACAGGTCGGCACCGAGCTGCTCGCCGCCTTCCCCGGCCACGACGTCGTCGGCTTCGACCACGGCGGCCTCGACGTGGGGGACCGGGACGCCGTGCACGCCGCGGTCACCGCCGAGGCGCCCGACGCGATCGTGCACGCTGCGGCCTGGACCGCGGTCGACGCCTGCGAAGGTGACCCCGACCGGGCCCTGCAGATCAACGCCCTCGGGACTCGCTTCGTCGTCGAAGCCGCCCGGCGGGTCGACGCCCGGGTCTGCTACCTCTCGACCGACTACGTCTTCGACGGCACGAAGGTCGAGCCCTACGACGAGTGGGACCCCACCGCCCCGCAGTCGGTGTACGGCCACTCCAAGCGGGGCGGCGAGCTCGAGCTCGGCCCCGAGGACACCGTCGTGCGCACGTCCTGGGTATGTGGCCGGTTCGGGGCGAACATGGTGGGCACCATCCTGCGCCTGGCCGCCCAGCCCGGCCCCCTGCGCTTCGTCGACGACCAGCGGGGCCACCCCACCTTCGCCGACGACCTGGCGGCGATGATCGCCCGCCTCGTCACCGAGCGGCGCCAGGGCCTCTTCCACGTCACCAACCAGGGCGCGGTGTCCTGGTACGAGTTCGCCCGGTCCGTGCTGGCCGCGGCGGGCGACGACCCGGCCCGCGTGGCGCCGATCGCCACCACCGACCTCGACCCACCCCGGCCCGCCCCGCGGCCCGCAAACTCGGTCCTCGACAACGCCGCCCTGCGATTGAGTGGGATCCCCCTGCTCGACCACCACGAGGTCCCGCTGCAGCGGCTCGTGGACCACCTCCTGGGCTGACCGCCCCGGCTTCGGACCGACGGCGCCGAAGCCACTAACGTGCGCCCGTCCCACCGGTGCACACGGCGAGAAAGGCACTGCCCCATGGCAAGCAAGACCCCTCGATCGATCTGGTTCCTGCTGATCGGCATCCTGGCGTTCCTCGCCGTGGGCTGCGGCGGGGACGACTCGTCCTCCGGCAACAGCGACTCCTCCGACGACCAGGAGACCGCCGAGCCCCTCTCCGAGGACGACTTCGTCGAGCAGTTCAACGACGCCTGCACCGAGACCGACGACGACCTCGACGACCTCCCCGATCCCGAGAGCTACGACGACATCCTCGAGCTCGCCCCCGAGGCCACCGACATCGCCACCGAGGGCATCGAGACCCTCCAGGAGATCGTGCCGCCGGAGGACCTGGCTGACGACGTGGACGAGCTGATCGGCCTCCTCGAGGACCGTCTGGCGCTCAACGAGGACCTGGTCGCCGCCGCCGAGGACGAAGACGACGAGGCCATCCAGGAGGTCATCGACGAAGGCAACGACATCGACGACGACATCGACGCCATCGCCGAAGACCTCGGCATCGACTGCTTCGTCGACGAGGAGGACCTCACCAGCGACTTCTCCGACGACACCAGCAGCGACTTCAGCGACGACTTCTCCGATGACTTCAGCGATGACTTCTCCGACGGTGACATCGGTGCCGGTGTCGCTCCCGAGGACGCCATCCCCGAGTACGGCTCGGATCCGGCCCTCGATGCCCTCGCCGACGCCTGCTACGCCGGGGACTACGCCTCGTGCGACGACCTCTACTCGCAGTCGGCCAGCGGCAGCGGGTACGAGGCCTACGGCGACACCTGCGCCGGCCTGCAGGACCTGGGCACCGGCCAGTTCTGCGAGGACGCCTTCGGCTGACCCGTTCGGGGCGCCCGTCCCACAGCATCCACGACTGCGTTCAGGGAGCGAAGACCACGGTGCGGGGGACGGTGGCCCCGGGGGCCCAGGCCGCCTCGGTGTGGGCCAGGGCGCTGACCTGGGTGGTGAGCTGGGCCCGGCTCACCGGGGCCCCGCCTCGGAACGTCCCGTCGGGGAAGCCGGTCACGATGCCGTGGGCGTCGGCCCAGCTCAGGGCGTCGGCGAACCAGGCATCGGCGCGGACATCGGTGAAGGGTGGCGGGCCCACGGCCACGGGCCGACCCGCCACCTTCCACAGCATCACGACGGCCTGGGCCCGGGTGACGCCCTCGGCCGGTCGGAAGGTCCCGTCCGGATAGCCGCGCACCACGTTGGCGGCCGCGGCCCAGGAGATCGCCGGGTCCGCACCGAGGTCAGCGAAGCCGTGGCCAGCCGCCCCCGTCGGCGCCGCCATGAGCCCCCAGAGCGTGTCCACCGTGGCGCGGCGGTCGGCGTGCAGATCGCCGCGGAACGTGTGGTCGTCGTACCCGGTCACGACGCGGTCGGAGACGGCCCCACTCGACGTCGGCCTCGTACCAGGCGCCGGCCGCCACGTCCTCGAACGGTCGGGCGGCATACACCCAGCTCAGCCCCTGGGCCCGCTTCACCTCCTCACCCGGGCGGAACGTGCGGTCGGGGAAGCCCGTGGCGTAGCCCATCTCGGTGAGCCAGGCCACCGCCGGTGCGTACCAGGCCGCCGGCCGCACGTCGGTGAACGGCGCGGTGCCGGCGGGCACAGGGCGGTCCGCACCGTTCCAGATCATCGCCGCCAACTGCGCCCGGTTCACGGGTGCCCCGGGCCGATAGGTGCCGTCCGGGAAGCCGGACACCACGCCCTCGCCCACGGCCCAGTCGAGGGCATCGGCGAACCAGGCGTCGGCCCGCACGTCGGTGAAGGACGCCGTCGCCGCCGGGGCCGGACGCCCGCCGAGCGACCACAGCCACATCACGGCCTGGGAACGGGTGATGGCGCCATCGGGCCGGAACGTGCCGTCGTCGTAGCCGTTGACGATGCCGGCCTCCAGGCCCCAGGTCGGGGCGTCCAGGTACCAGGCGTCGGTGGGCACGTCGCGGAAGCCGGCACCACCGCCACCGCCACCGCCACCGCCACCGCCACCGCCACCGCCACCGCCGGCCCCGACGTCGACCAGGTTGTCGCCCCAGTGCCAGGCCAAGCTGGTGCGGGCATTGCTACCGAGGGGACGAGTGGCCCAGATGCCCCGCGCGTAGCCGGTGTCGGCCGCCAACCAATGGCGGTACTCGCGGCCGCCGGAGGCATAGACGTAGAACGGCGCGGTGATGGGCGACGGGCCGAACCCGGGGGCCGTGAACGCGGCGTAGCCCTCCGCTCGGGCCGGATCCACCCGCCAGCAGGTGAACGAGCCGGTCTGGGCCGGCCCGGTGCAGGTCCGCCGGGCCATCCCGCCCCGGGCATGGACGCCGACATCCCGGGCGACACCCACGAGACGGTCGGTGGCCGGCCGGTAGATGGACCCGAAGATGTCACGACAGGTGGTCGCACCACAGCCGTACCACGGCGCCCAGACGTAGGCGAGGGTGGGGTTGGTGCACCATCGGGCCGCCATGGTCGCCGCCGTCTGGGCCGCCACCACGTAGGTGTCGATGCGTTGGGCGGCAGTGAAGGGGGCGCCCAGGCCAGCCGAGTCGAACTGCCACATGCCGACACCCGGGTGCCAGAACGCCCGGGGCTGGCCACTCACGGTCCCGAACGAGTGCAGTCCGGCCTGGTTGTCCCAGCGCGACAGCGTCATGGGTGACGGCGCCTGCCCGGACGGCGCTCCCGTCTCCGGATAGGTCGGCGCCAGCATCAGGGCAGCCAGCTTGTTGGTGGTCAGCCCGCACCGCCGCTCCTCCGCCGCCCAGTGCAGGACATCGTCGAGCGGGTCGTCGCCGAAGGTCGGCGCCGCCGCCACCGACGAGGCGCCCGGCGCCAGCGGGGCCAAGGGCCCCAGGACCCCGAGTAGGACGGCCACGGCACCCAGCCGGGCGAGTCGCCGCATCATGTGCCCTGCGCCCAGACGAGCATCTCGCTGCCTGCCGGTGGCGCCGTCGGGCTCACCACGAGGGCATCGGCGGCCCCCCCTGCGGCCAGGCGCCCCAGCGGCGTCCCGTCAGCCCCCCGCACGGGCGTCGTCACCAGCCCGACCAGGCGACCTTCGGGGCTCAGCCACCCGACCACGACCTCCGGGTGCTCGACCGGCTGGGCGCCGACCGACGCCACGCTGCCGAACACCAGGTGCGGACGAGGCCCGGTGCCGTCCCGGTACAGGTAGAGGTCGACGGGATCGCCGCCCACGGGACGCTCCCAGTAGGACGTCCAGGCCATCGCCCGATGTCCACCGTCGCCGGTCGCCCCACCCGCCACCGACCACTCGACCCGCGCCACGGACGCGGCGTCGACCTCGGCCCGCACCGTGAAGGGGACCGGCTCACCCGGACGGACGTCGTGCACCGGGCTGACGGCGGTGACCACGGCCAGCTCCTGGCCGGCGGTGTCCAGGAGGCGGGCCGTGACCGCGAGGTCGGCCAGGACCTCTGTGCCCTCGTTGCGGGCCAGCCCCGTGGCCGTGAAAGCTCCGGACGGGCGCTGGTCGACGGTCGCGGGCAGGACGGTCGGGCCACCACCGTCGACCACACCCAGCCAGCGGGACCCGACGAAGCCCTCGAGGTGGCGGGTCTCGCCCGCCGCTCCCTCGCTCAGTGCGGCATCGACCTCCGCGGCCCGCACCGAGCAGTCGGCTTCGTCCTGGCCGGTCTGCAGGCAGCCGTCCCCGTCGTACAGGCCGTCCACCTGCTCCGCGATGGAGGGCAGTTCGGGCAGCGTGGGGGTCGGTGCCGGGTCGTCGGCGCCCGCGACGAGGGTCACGCCCGGACAGGCGAGGCCGGTCGCTACGACGGCGATGAGGATCCAGGGGGCACGAGAACGCATGTGCCTGGACCATCGGAGGCCAGGCAACCACTTTGAGTGGTTGGTTCAATCACTCCACGTGATGCTCAGGCGGCGACGGCCACCAGCCAACTGGGCAGACGCTCCTCGGCGTCGGGCACCAGCAGTTGGACGGTGTTCTCGCCCACCCGGAGTCGGGAGTGGTCGATGAGCACCGTGAAGGCCAGTTCACCGTCGTCGCCGTCGTCCACGGGGGCCAGTTCGAGGGCCCCGGCCACGCGACCGTTGAGCACGATCAGGCCGTCGGTGGGCGGGTCGTCGCCGTCGAGGACGGCAGTGCCGTGCAGCACGAGCGGGATGAGGTCGGCGCCGGGTGCATAGTCCTGCAGGGTGTCGGCCTCGTCGACCGACCACCGGAGCGCGGACGGCCCGATGACCCGCAGGTCCTGCACGTGACGCCCGATCAGCCTTGCGTACGGACCGACCCGGGCCACCGTCGGCCACGGCCCCTGGAACGGGATCAGGAAGGCGTTCCGCTGCGCGGTCCGCACCGCTTCATCGAACCCCCCGGTGACCTCGGCGGGCCCGGAGTAGATGACCGGCTTGGTGGGGTCGGTCCGCGGCGGGCCGACCAACGACTGCCCGTCGAGGTCCCAGTCGACCTCGACGTCGAGCAGGTCCACGATCGTCGGCACGACATCGACGAGCATGGCGTTGCGATCATCGGTGCGGCCGTCGATCTGACCGGGGGCCTTGATGAGGAGCGGCACCCGGTAGATCTCCTGGAGGTTCTGCCCGGTGGGCTGACGGGTCGGTGAGCCGGCCTCGAAGGCGATGCCGTGATCGGCGGCGACCACGACCAGGGCGTCGTCCCAGAGGCCCTCGGCCTCCAGCCGGTCGATCAGCCGGCCGAGGACGGTGTCGGCGTACCCGACCTGGAGGAGGTGGCGCTGCAATCCCTGTCGGACCAGGAAGGGCTCCTCCTGCCAGCGGCCGTCCACCGTGCCCGGCGGGCCGCCGTCACCGCGGTAGACGCCGCCTTCGGGCGTCCTCTCCCAGTCGAAGTGCGGGAACGACTCGTGGGAGAAGAACAGGTGCCGGGGCGCGAAGGTTGCGCCCTCGATCGAGCGCAGGAGGGCCTCGCCCTTGAACCCCGCGAACGCGTCACGGTTCTGGGCCCGCATCCGGTCGAAGAACTCGGTCCGGTCCTCGTCGGCCAGAGCGCTCGTGTCGAGGGAGCCCGGGTCGACCGACACCTCGTCCAGGTCGCCCTCCTCCGCGGTCTCCAGGAACCCCTCCCAGGACTGGTCGACGGTGGGCAGGTCCGTCCGCCAGCTCTCGGGTAACACGACGTGGCCGTACACGACGGTGGCATCGGCCAGTGACTGGCGGAGGTGGGTGAAGAACTGGCCGACGCCGGCGGCGTGCTCGGCGGCGCAGATGCTGCTCGGACAGAGGTCGGTGATCGTTTCGTGGACGTCCATCTCGTAGTCCTCGCCCAGGAGCGTGAAGAGGTTCTCCGGGTAGTCGCTGGAGGTCGGGACGGCCCCCTCCTCGGGGAAGTCCCCCGCCAGCGTGGACGGCACTGACCGCACGGTGGTGGCCGACACGCTCGTGGCGTTGCGGTACCAGGTCCCGGCCGCGGCCAGCCGGGCGAAGTTGGGGAAGCGCTGCTGGTTGATCGTGCCGTCCTCCCGCAGGAGGCTGGCCAGCGGCAGTTCGTCGAACATGACGAAGACGACGGGAGCGTCGCCGCCGACGCGGACATCGGCCTCGGCCCCCGCCTCCCCCGCCCAGAAGAGGTCGCCGGTCGCCGAGGTGAACAGGAAGAGGGCGAGGAAGAACACCGGAGCGAAGCCGAGGTAGCGCAGCATGAGCCGCACACCGTTGAAGCGGCGACGCAGGAGGACGAGGCCACCCGAGACCACGAGGCCGAAGCCCACGGCCGTCACCGTGCTGTCCTGACCGAGGTCGGCCGCCAGGGCGAGGCCGAATACGAAGCCCAGCAACCCGAACCAGAGGCCATGCACGACCGCCGCGGCCTTCGGCCCGGCCAGCAGCAACGCGACGACCTCGGTGGCGAGGGCGAGGGCCGGCACCGCGAAGGTCACCATCAGGGCGAACGCCAGGATCTCGGGACGCGTGCTGTCGGAGGCGACGAAGAACTCCGGGTTGCGCCCGAAGAGGTCGAGGAGGGGCTGGGCCACGGCCAGCGCCGAGAGGGCGAGCAGCTCTGGGCCCCGCGACGTGAGATGCCCGCGGACCAGGCCGGCTCGGTCGCGCACCGTCGACCGGTCCCCGTCGGTGGGGTGCATCACCGCCGTGCCGCGCTCTGGGTGGGGGTGCCGTCGATCGGTGTGGTCATGCGGGAGGAGGGGGCCATCTCGCCCGGGCAGTCCGCCCCGGCCGGGCGGCGGCCCAGGATAGGGTCGCTTGCGGCCGGGCGGGTATCGTCCCCCTTCGTCCGGGAACATCCCCGACGACCATCGCCGTGCCGCTCCGTTCCTCGCTCACCACCCGCCGCCGGCGCCGACGCGTGCTCCGGGCCCTGGACGTGGAGGCCCCCGACCGGTCTGGCGGATTCGGGCCCGACCAGCGCCTGTACTTCCTGCACATCCACAAGACCGCGGGCTCGATGCTGGCCCGCATCCTGGAGACCCACTTCGGCCAGGGCCAGATCTGCCCGCCCCAGACCTGGCAGCAGCTCCTGGCGCTGCCCCACGGCGATCTGGCGCAGTACCGGCTGTTCCGCGGCCACCTCCTCGCCTTCAGCCAGTGGCTGCCCGCCCGGCCCTGGATCGTGACCTTCCTGCGGGACCCCGTCGAGCGCACCCTGTCGACCTACGACTACATCCGGCGCAACGACCGCCATCGCCTCCACCGGGCCGCCACCACGATGGACCTCGAGACCTTCCTGCACGACCCCGACACCGTCGGCACCGTGCGAGACCTCCAGACCCGTTGGATCCTGGCCAACGCCTTCCCGTGCGACAACCTCAAGGACATGGAACACCAGCTGGCCCTGCTGGATCTCGACCCCCTGGTGACCGCCCGGGCCCAGCTCGACAGCTACGCGTTCGTGGGCCTCGTCGAGCGCTTCGAGGCCTCGGTCCAGCAGATGATGGACACGTTGGGCTGGCCGCTCTTCGACTGGATGACCGAACACGCCGGTGATCGGGTCAACGTCTCCCAAGGACGCCTCCACCGCGACGAGTTGGCCCCGGGCGTGCTGGATCGCATCCTGGAGCTCACGGTCCTCGACCGGGCCCTGCACGAGGGGGCCCTCGACCGCTTCGACCACGGCACCCCCACGATCTCCCAGGTGGACCGCAGCCCCTTCTCGGCCGAGCTCACCGAAGCGATCGACCTCGACTTCTCCGGCCCCGTGCCCGGGTTCGGCTGGCAGATGCCCGAGACCCACCCCGTGACCGGCGCTGGGTTCCGTTGGATCGGCCCGCTACCGGAGGCGACCCTTTTCCTCCCCCTCCGTCGCTCGCGCCAGCTCGAGCTCCGGCTCACCGTCCAGAAGGCGATCACGCCGGAGGTGCTGGCCGGCCTCCGCCTCCGGGTCGACGACCACGAGGTGGCGCTGCGGGCCGAGCCCGACGCCGGGGACGGGGAGCCGCCGCTGCTCCTGGTCGGCCGGGTCCCGGCGACCAGCGGTACGCCGGCGGACACGGCCCGCCTGCGGTTCTCGGTCGAGTCCACGAACTCGCCGGCCGCCCTCGGTCGGGCGCCGGATCGCCGTCAGCTCGGGGTGGCCTTCAGCCGCCTGGAGCTGCATCCCGCACCCTGACGCGCGAGGTCCGCCGGCTCAGTGGGCGGGTTCGACCAGCCGGGCGTGCAAGCGGATCTCCGCCAGCCCCCCGATGACCAGGGCGGCGGCCACCGAACCGGCGACCATCCCGGCCTCGACGCGGAGGAAGAGGTCGTGGCCCAGCGCCGTCACCACGACGAAGACGATCGACCCCACGAGCCAGCCGATCCCCACCCAGGACTGGGCCGACAGCGCGATGAGGGCTTGGCCCAGCGCCACGGCGAGCATGAAGCCGGCGCTGGAGAGGGCCAACAGCGCCAGGTCGGTCGAGGAGATCGCGTAGTCCGACCCGAACAGCAGGTGGATCACCTGGGAGCCGAGCAGCAGCGCCCCCAACACACCGGCCGCGCCGACGGCGGCCACGGCGCCCAGGAGGCGCCAGAGCCGGGTCCGGAAGTCCGCGAAGCGGCCGGCGCCGGCCAGCGCCGACAGCTTGGGCAGGAGGGCGGCCTGCACCGCCTGGAACAGGAACACCGGCACCCGGGCGATGGCCAGGCCGGCCAGGAACACGCTGGCGTCGCCCGCCTGGTCCTCTTCGGCGAGGAGGCTCACCGCGACCACCCCGCCGTAGAGCAGGAAGGCGGAGAAGAGCGATGCGAACAGCAGCGAGCCCAGGGCCGCGGTGAGCTCGGAACGGGGCGCCGCCGGTCCCGGAGAGACGAGGTTGCGCTCCTTGCGCATTGCGCAGGCGAGGGCGAAAGCCGGGGCGAGGCCGACGACCAGCGCATACGGGCCCGCGGTGTCGACACCGGCGACCACCAGCACGGCGCACGCCGCGAGCCGCAGGGTGTTCTCGTACACGTAGTAGGCGGCGTAGCCCCGGAAGCGCCCGAGGCCGGCCAGCGTCCCGCGGGCGAGGTGGACCGCGGCGTAGCCGGTGAGGGCCAGGAGCAGGCCGACCAGGACCATGACCTGGCCGTCGAAGAGGTGCTCGACCAGGAACGGCCCGGCGATGATCGTGCCCACCAGGACCGCACCCAGCAGACCGGCCCCGATGGTGCCCGCCTGGTTGATGAGGGGGCCGACCCCCACGCCCCGGGCCCAGCGGTTGGCCAGGGCCCGACTCACCTCCTGTTCGAGGGGCAGGAAGAAGCCCGGGCTGAGCAGGTAGATCATCGCCCAGAGGACCGACAGGGGCTCGAAGGCCTCCGCGCCGAGGCTCCGGCCGGCCAGGCCCAAGAAGGCGTAGGCGGTGACGCCGTTGATGATCAGGCCCGCGCCGACGGTCAGCGTGCCGTCCGGCAGGGGATTGCGCTCACGCAGCCAGGCCGCGCGGCTCCCGTCGCTCACCGTCGGCTCGGTGGCACTAGTCGCCCTGGGGGCCGTCGCCGACCTTCTTGCGGGCCTTGGCCCACTCCCCGCCCATGTCGATGAAGCCCTCGGTGTCGGGGGCGTCGCCGGGCTGGACCCGGAGCTCGAACTCCCGCTGGCGTTCGTCGTAGACGTGGAGGTTGTTCTCGTCGTAGATGCCCGCGGTCACGTGGTAGGTGCCGGGCGTGAGGCTCACCCGCGGGATCTTGTAGACGATCTCGCCCTCGCCGTCGGGGGTCCCGGCGTCGAAGCGGGCCCGGCGGCTGTTGGGGGCGGCCACGAGGGTCCCACCATCAGTGAAGAAGCGCAGGCCGAAGGTCGGGTTCTGGATCGGCTGGGCCGCCTTGTACCGGACCCGGGCCACCAGGGGCCGGCCCGAGTTCACGAACGGCGTCGGCCGGTTGTGGGCGCTGATGAAGGTGAGCGCCTCGATGGTGATCTCGCCGGTGCCGCGCCGCTCGCCCCGGCCCTGCATCTCGAGCCCGACCTCGTGCTGGTCGTCGTCGGTACCGCTCTCGGAGCTGTTGACCTGCTGGAGGTAGGCCCGGGCCACCTCGATGGCGTCGCCGTCCATCTTGAGCTCACCGCCCTCCAGCCAGGTCGCCCGGTCGCACATGGACTGGACCTGACCGAGGCTGTGGGTGACCAGGACGATGGTGACGCCCTTCTTGCGCAGCTGGTAGACGTGGTCGAAGCAGCGCCGCTTGAAGCGCTCGTCGCCGACCGCGATCACCTCGTCGAGCAGGAGGATCTCCGGGTCGACGTGGACCGCGACCGAGAAGCCGAGGCGGACCTTCATGCCGCTGGAGTAGATGCGGACGGGCGAGTCGATGAACTCCCCGATGCCGGCGAAGTCGATGATGTCGTCGACCCGGCGCCCGATCTCGCGGGGCGAGATGCCCAGGATCGAGGCGTTCAGGTAGATGTTCTCCCGGCCGGTGAGCTGGGGGTGGAAGCCGGTGCCCAGCTCGAGCAGGGCCGAGATGCGACCGTTCGCGGTGATCGTCCCGGTCGTCGGGCGGTGGATGCTGGCCATCAGCCGCAACAGGGTCGACTTGCCCGACCCGTTGTGGCCGATGATGCCGTGCATCGAGCCCTCCTGGATGTCGAAGGACACGCCCTTGAGGGCCCAGAACTCCCGCCACTGGGAGGTGTCGGCCTTGTGGATGATGGCTTCCTTCAGGTACGACGCGCGGTTCTGGTTCAGCCGGAACCGCTTGGTGACATCATCGACCCGTATGGCGATGTCGTTCTCACTCATGGTTGGCGTTCTCCGTCATACGACCTCGCTCACGTCCTTGGAGTACCGGACGAACAGGACCCAGCCCACGACGAGGCTCAGGACCGAGATGCTCGCCAGGGCGACCATCCGCCAGACACCGGGCACCACGCCCAGGTAGAGGAGCTCACGGCTGGCCTCCACGAACTGGGTGAGCGGGTTCAGCTGCATCAGGGTCTTGACCGGGACCCCCATGAACTCGGTGTCGCCGACGGCGTCGACGGAGTAGATGATCGGCGTCACGTAGAAGAGCAGCATGTTGAGGATCGTCGTGAGGTACCCGACGTCCTTGTAGTAGGCGTTGGCCAGGGCCAGCAGCATGCCCATGCCGAGCCCGAACGCCAGCATGAGCGGGATGAGCAGCGGCCAGAGGATGAAGGTCCACGGCGTGTTGCCCACCAGGCACATGACGAGCATGGCCACGAGACCCTCGAGCATCGTCTGGCGAACCTGGGCGATGCCGTGGGCGACGATGGGCGCCGAGGGCGGGAAGTAGACCTTCCGCAGCAGGCTGCCCATGGACGTGAAGGCCGAGGTGGCCCCGATGGCGACGCGGTTGAACAGCCACCACATCATCAGCGCACAGAACAGGTAGAGCGGGAAGCTCTGGAGGCCGCTGGCCCAGGCCTCCGGGGTGTTCTTGTGGAAGCTCAGGAAGTACCCGAAGACCAGTGAGTAGACCGCGAGGGTCAGCATCGGGTTGATGAGCGCCCAGAGGTTGCCCAGGAACGTCATCTTGAACTGCGACTTGATCTCGCGGTTGGTGAGGTTGAGGACCAGGGCCCGATAGCCCCAGAGCTCCTGGGTGGCGGTCAGCATCGTGGGCTCCTAGCGGTCATAACCGAAGACCGACAGCGCGTCACCCGCGCGGGCGTCGATCAGGTCCAGGGTCTGGCGGTCGAACACCGACGCGTAGCGCCCGACGCTCTCGGCGCCGATCGGTCGGTAGGTGGCCGCGTGTTGGGTCATGCCCCGGTGCTCCGGGAACTGTGAGAACCGGGCGTCGTCACTGGTCATGGCGGGGTCGTAGTCGACGTCGAGGAAGGCACAGAGCGACCGGAACACCGGCTCCGGATCGGCCACGACGTCCTCGTAGCGGATGAGGTGGTACCGGTCACCGGCAGCGGCCAGCCGACGATGCAGGTGCAGGTTGGCATTGCGCCACTGGCTTGCGTAGTTCACATCGAGTCCGTTCAGCCATCCCAGTCGGGCCATCGACACCATGACGTCGCGGGGGTCTCGCACCAGGTGCACCGTGCGCACGGCACCGGTGAAGAACCCGGCGTGTCCAAGGACCTCGCTCTGGGCCAGGTCATTGGGTGACTTGTCGCCGGCGAGGGTGGCACCCGCCTCGACGGCGAGGGCCTCATAGAGGCTAGCGATCAGGGCATCGAAGCGGTACGGCGCCGCCGCGATCACCTCCCTCACCCGCTCGGCGGTCAACCACCGCCCGAGGGTCACCTCGAAGCGGGCCGTGGCGGTGATCAGATCCGCGAGGAAGGCCCGGCCCACCTCCGCGTCATCGATGAGGTTGAAGGCGTGGGCGGCCGGGACCATGAAGTCGGTCTCGTCGGGGACGACCAGCGCCGGGTGGGCGTTGAGGCACTGGGCCAGGAGCGTCGTGCCCGAGCGCGGCATGCCCTGGACGGTGAACATCATGGGGTCACCGCCAATGGCCGGCGGCCCCGGATCGTGACGAAGAGCACCGGCGGGAGCCAGCCCGCACGACGAGCGGTGCGTCGATCGGCTACGGCGTCGAGCGTGACGTCACCCAGACCGGCCAGCAGCGACTCGACATCGACCTCGCCGCTCCCCGGGGCCTTGGCCCAGGTCGCCGGGTCGGCGGCCACGAGGTCGGCCAGTTCCTCGGTGACGAGCACGTCGGTGGTGAAGCCGGCCGCGGTGACCCGCTCGTGGATGTCGACGCCGAAGGACCAGCGGGCGGTGCCCGGCGCCGCGGTGTCGGCCACCTCGATCGCCGTGGTGGCCCCGGACAGGACGGGGACCTGGAGCAGCAGGGCCCCGCCGGGGGCCAGGACGCGGGCGAACTCGGCGAGGACGGCGTCGGGTTCGGGGACCGCCTGCAGATCGTGGGCGCTGAGCACGCCGTCGACCGACGCGGTCGGCCGATCCGAGAGGGCCGCCAGATGACCGAGCGGCCCCGACACGGGGGTCGGATCGAGGACCGAGTAGTCGTACCAGCGCCCCATGGCCCGGGCGTACTGACCGGCGGATCGGGGGGCGGTCTCGAGGACCCGCCGTCCACCGGCGGTCTCTCGGCCGAGGGCGTGGAGGTGGAACCGCTGGCGGGCGATGGTCCCGCACCGCGGGCAATCGGCGCTCTCGGCGTGGGGCACGCCGCTGAACGCCTCCCCCGCCCAGCGACAGATGTTGCACCACGCCGGCGCGAGGTCGTCATCGCGCCGTGACGGGCGGCCCGGCGCGGGGGCCCGCAGGACCCAGGCCCGGTCCCTCGCCGCCGCCACCACGCGGCGGGAGCGCTGGATCCCGGCGTCGGCCCGCCGGGCCATGGCCCGCACCAGGCGCCGGGGCGAGCCGGCGGGTGGGTCATAGCCGAAGTCGTAGAGGCCCTCGGCCGCCTCGGCGGTGACGATCGCCCTGGTCGCGGCATCGAGGGTCTCGATGGCGTCCTGGTCCGGGATCGGCACGGTGTCCGGGCCGACCTCGGCGCCGAGAAAGCGGCCCAAGGCGCGGACGGTGCCGACCGGATCGGCGACGAGGTCCTCGTAGCGAACGGTCCGGTATCGGCCCGCGTCGGTGCCCCACCGCTGACGGAACATCCGGTTCTGGGTGTCCCACCGTCGGGCCGCGATGGCCGGGCCCTCGTCTCCGCCCAGCCCCGCCGCCACGATCGTCCGGATGTCGCGGACCACGTGCACGTAGGGGATCCCGGCCTCGTGCAGGCCGGTGCGGGTGAGCACCGCCATCCCCATCCGGGGCAACACGGTGCCGGCGGCGTGCACCCCGGCGGCGGTCGCGACCGCGTCGTAGACCGCGCTCAGCAGCGCCCCGAGCCGTACCGGGACACCGGCCAGCGCCCGATGGACCCCCTCGGCATCGAGATGCCGACCGATGCCGTCATCGAACTCCCGCGACGCCACCACGAGATCGCCGAACAGGCGCCGAGCCGCATCCGGGTCGCGCACCCGCTCGAGCAGGAACGCCAGCGGGACGAGCAGATCGCCGGCGCCCAGCACCAGGAGATCCGGGTGCGAGTCGAGGGCGTCGGCGACCACGCCGGAACCCGACGGGCGCTGCCCGACGACCAGGAACACCGCTACGCCGGGGAGGTGCCGGCGCGGGCGCGCTCAGGCACGGTCTCGGCGTTCGACACGGCCGACGATCCTACGAGCGAGCCGGCCGACTCCCCACGATCGGGAGCCGGGAGCCGATCAGCCGGCGAGCACGGCGTGGGGCATGCAGAACTCGTCGTACTCGGCGATGACGATCTGCTCGGGATCCAGCGAGCAGGCCGGGCACTCGGGATCGCGGTTGACCTTGAAGGTCCGGAACGACTGCTCGAGGGAGTCGTAGGCCAGCAGGCGGCCGGACAGGTCGTCGCCGATGCCGAGGATGAGCTTGATGGCCTCGAGGGCCTGGATCGAGCCGATGATGCCGGGCAACACGCCCAGCACGCCGGCTTCGGCGCAGGAGGGGGCGAGGTCGGCCGGTGGCGGCTCGGGGATCATGCAGCGGTAGCAGGGCCCGTCGAAGGGCTTGAACACCGTGGCCTGGCCCTCGAAGCGGAAGATCGAGCCGTGGACCACCGGGGTGTTGGTCTTGAGTGACGCGTCGTTGAGCAGGTACCGGCTGGGGAAGTTGTCGGCCCCGTCGATGACGATGTCGAACTGGGACAGGAGCTCCACCACGTTGCCGGCGTCGAGGCGCATGTCGTAGGTGACCACGTCGACGTCGGGGTTGATGGCGGTCAGGGTCTTCTTGGCCGAGTCGACCTTGCGTTCGCCGATGCGGTCCATGTTGTGGAGGATCTGGCGCTGCAGGTTGGACTCGTCGACCACGTCCATGTCGATGATGCCGAGGGTGCCGACGCCGGCCGCGGCGAGGTACAGGGCGGCGGGCGAGCCCAGGCCGCCGGCGCCGAGGAGGAGCACGCGGGCCCCGAGCAGCTTCTGCTGGCCCTCCACGCCGACCTCGGGCAGGAGCAGGTGGCGCTGGTAGCGGTTGCGCTGTTCGGGGCTCAGGACCGACGGGACCCTCCAGTCCCGGCCCTCGTCCTTCCACCGGTTGAAGCCACCGACCACCGAGACCACGTCGGTGTAGCCGAGCTCGCCGAGGGTCTCGGCCGCGAAGGCCGACCGGTGGCCGCCGGCACAGACGATGAGCACGGGGGCGTCCTTGTCGAGGAGACGACCCTCGACCTGGCTCTCGAGTTGGCCCCGGGCGATGTGCACCGAGCCGGGGATGGCCCCCTGCTCGTACTCCTCGGGCTCCCGCACGTCGAGCACGACCGCCCGATCGGCCTCCCGGGCGGCCTCGGCCTCCTCGGTGGAGATCTCTCGGATGCGAGCCTTGGTCCGGTTCAGCAGGTCTCGGTAGTTGGGCATCGGTGTCGCGACCTCGTCGTCACTCTGTCGGGCGGTAAAAGCCTAGCGATCCGGTCAACAATCGGCCCCTTCTCGCTATTTCCGCTGCCGGGGAACCCTGGGCGGAGGGCGTAGCGTCCAACCGACATGCGCCGACGACTCCACCTCACCGTCCCGATGCTCGTCCTCGCGCTGCTGGGCACCGGGTGTGGCGGCGACGACGAGACCGTGCCTGACGACGCCTCCGACGCGCCGTCCACGGTCGACGCCGTCGCGGTGGCCGAGCGCACCGAGCCCGACCAGGACACCGATCCTCACCTCGCGGGTGACCCCATGCTCGGTTTCGGCGCTGACCTCCTCAGCGCAGTAGCACGCGATGCCGACGACTCGACCAACGTCATCGTCTCGCCGGCCAGTGTGGCGACGGCTCTTGCGATGCTGGAGCCGGGAACGGTGGACGAGGCCACCACCCAACTCGCCGACCTGCTCGGCATCGAGGATCCCGACACCTATCACGCGGCAATGAACGCTCTCGAACAGAGCCTCGAGGGCCGCGATCCCGGGGACTCCGGTGACCTGACCCTCCGCATCGCCAACGCCGCCTATCTGCAGCAGGGCTACCCCTTCGAGCCGGCTTACCTCGACACGGTCGGGCGGTACTACGGCCCCGTCCTGAACGAGGTGGACTTCAGCACCGACCCCGATGCCGTGGCCGACGAGATCAACCAGTGGGTCGCCGACGAGACCGAGGACCGCATCACCGACCTCATCCCCGACGGGACCCTGACGGTCGACACCGTCCTCGCCCTCGTCAACGCCCTCTACCTCAACGCCTCCTGGCTGGACCCCTTCCCTGCCGACCAGACCGCCGACGATGCCTTCACCCGGCTGGACGGCAGTGTGGTGACGATGCCGCTGATGCACGGGTCCGGTGACGGCTCCGCCGGGGGTGACGGGTGGGTCGCCGCCACGAAGGCCTACGTCGGCGGGTTGGCCGCCCAGTTCGTCCTACCCGATGACGGGAGGTTCGAGGAGGTCGCCGCTGACCTGCCCGCCGTGTTCGCCGACCTCGACGCATCCGTCGCCGGCGGCGGCGAGCTCGCCGCGCCCCGGTTCGAGACCACGACCGAGGCCGGCCTGAACGAGCCACTCCAGTCCCTCGGGCTGACCGCACCCTTCGAGGGCGGCTACCTCCTCGGGATCGCCGACGAACCCTCCTTGGCCGTCACCGACGTGCTGCACCAGACCTACGTGGCCATGGATGAGGAGGGCACGGAGGCGGCGGCGGCGACCGCGGTGATCATCGGAGAGACCAGCGCGCCTGCCGGCGAGCCGATTTCGGTCGTCCTCGACCGGCCGTTCCTCTTCCGCATCGTCGACACCCACACCGGCGCCACGCTGTTCCTCGGCCGCATCATGGACCCCACTGCCTGACCCACCGTTCTGGCCTCTGATTCGGCTCTCCGGGGAGCCGAATCAGGGGCCAGAGGTGATGATCTCCGGGAGGGCGTGGCTGATGGGGTCTCGGACGACGGCGTCGGCGAGGTGGTCGAACTGGGTCGGCTCGGCGTTGACGATGACCAGGGCGGCGCCGAGGCGCTTGGCGATGGGGACCACGTCGCAGATGGGGTGGACGCTGAGCGTCGAGCCGACGGCGAGGAGCAGGTCACAGTCCCGGGCCGCCCGCTCGGCTCGACCGAGGTCGTCAGCCACGAGGGACTGGCCGAAGGAGATGGTCGCCGACTTGAGGATCCCGCCGCAGGTCCGGCACTCGGGGTCCTCCTCCCCTGCCCGCACCCGCTCGAGCGCCCGCTCCATGGGTGCCCGCTCGCCGCAGTTCAGGCAGCCCACCTCGCGGATGGTGCCGTGGACCTCGACGACCAGATCGGGGTCGCTGCCGGCCGCCTGGTGGAGGCCGTCGATGTTCTGGGTGATGAGCGTGTGGAGCTTGCCCTGCTGTTCCAGGTCGACCAGTGCCCGGTGACCGTCGTTGGGCTCGGCAGCCCAGGCCTGGGAGTCCAGCCGGTTGCGCCAGGCCCGCTTCCGCACCTCGGGGTCGGCCAGGTAGTTCTGGATGTTGGCCGACTTCTCGGCGCCCGGGTTCTTGGTCCAGACCCCGTTCGGCCCCCGGAAGTCGGGGATGCCGCTGTCGGTCGAGATCCCCGCCCCGGTCAGCACGGCGACGGCCTCGGCCTCGGCCACCAGCCGGCGGGCGTCCTCGATCGCGCTCATGTCGGGGCCAGCCTACGAACCGGACGCAACGCCAGCAGCCGCTCCCCGAGCAACTCGAGCCGGAAGAACGGGGCGAAGGCGATGAAGCTCAGCGGGTAGGCGAACGAGATCCACATCAGGGCCACGATCCCGACGTGGAACAGCCAGGCCGACGCCGACCACCACGCCGCCCACCGCCGTCCCAGGAGGGCGACCGGCGCCCCCAGCTCGACCAGGATGGTCAGCGCCCCCATCGGGCGGAACAGTCCCGGGTGCCCGACCACCGTCGACGCGAACGGCGAGAAGGCGTCACCCAGGACCGCCTTGCGGGCGTTGTCGAAGGCGATCTGGTGCAGGAGCGTGTCCCCCGCCAGCCAGTCACCGCCGGCGTAGCGGAGCTTCGCGATGCCGGTCACGACGTAGGTCGTGACCGTCAGCACGGCCGCCAGGCGGAGGGGGAAGCCGTACCGGACGTCCTCGGCCGGCTCCGCCCGCTGACGGGCATCGAGGCTCCAGGCGTCGGCCGCCGGGGCCAGACCGACCACCAGGACGTGCAGGACCAGGAGGTTGTCGTTGTGGAAGAGGTGGCCCCAGCCGTTGCGGTAACTGAGGACGGCGAGCAGGGACAGGGCGAAGACGGGACCGCTCCCACGGAACCGCCAGCCCGCGGTGTAGGCCACACCGCTGGCCACGGCCACCGCCAGGACCACGGCGACGACCCAGGGGGCCGGCGGTGTCGCCAGGGGGCCGAGGACCCCAGGCGGGTCCCACCGGCCGGGATCGAGGTCCGGGAGGCCGAGGAAGTACGGCAGGCGCACGACCAGGTAGGTGAGGGCGAACACGCCCGTCAGGACGCGAAAGGCGGCGAGGCGACGAGCGGGCGCGACCTGGTTCACCCGACCTCACACTGCTCGTGGACGGTGATGTCGACCGGCGGGGCGTCGTCCTGGAGGAGGGCCACGGCGTCGTGGCGCTCGGTGACGATCTCAAGGGTCCCGGGACCGTCCACCCGCTCGGCGATGTCCTCGCAGAGGGTCGCCAGCGCCTCGGGCCCGCCGGCGATCGCCCGGGACACCGCGACGGCCGCGGCCACGATCTCGTCGGTGCCGCCGACCTCTTCGGGCGACAGGCGGTGGCGCCCCTCCGCATCGACCAGAACGGCCGTGTCCAGGTCGACCACCCGCCCCCGCTCGGTGGTGAACATGGGATAGGTCGAGATCGGGAAGTCGTCCGCCGGATCCGGGAGCACCGCCGGAGCGGCCACCAGCGCCACCGCCCCCACCGCCACCACCCACCGCCCCCGGTTCGTCACGCCCCCCGAGCGTAGGTGCGCCCGTTCAGACGGGCGTCCCCACCATCCTCGTGGTGCCGCACCCGCTGCGCCCCGTTCGACTCGCCCAGCAAGGCCAAGCGATGGCAAGAAAGGGGCGGGGGGACGGGCGGCGAGCTCGACGTGGGCGGGCCGGCGGGTCAGCTGGGCAGGCTGAAGGCACGAGAGACGATTTCGGGACGTTGAGGCGGTCTGGACCTTTTGCGCACTGGGAAACCGCTCCTGGCGGCTTGCCAGCGACGGGGTTGCCATCGGTTCTGCCGGCCGACCCGCCGAACCGCCCCCGACGACGTGCAGCCTGACCCCACGCCCCCATCCCTGCGGTCGGTTCTGCCCCCATCGGGGCTTCCCGCCCCGAGACGCTCACTAGGTTCGGGGGCGTGGGGGCGACGGTGCGGCGGCGGGTGGGGGCCGGGGTGCTGGCGTGGGTCGGGGGGTTGGCGGTGGTCGCCGCCGCGGCGCATCCGGAGGGGTGCCCGACGGTGACGGTCGAGGAGGCCCGGGCGTCGGCCCAGGCGGGGATCGACTGGATCGCCGAGAACCAGACGGCCGACGGTCGCTTCCTCTACCGCTATGACCGGGCCGAGGGCGAGGTGCTGCCCGGGTACAACTACGTCCGCCACGCCGGCACCCTGCTGGCCCTCGAGCAGGCCGACGCCGCCGGCCTGGACCACGCCACCGCCGCCGCCGAGCGGGCCACCGACTTCGCCGTCGACGAGCTGACCGAGCTGGACGGGGACCGGTGGGCCTTCACCGCCGACACGGGGGGCACCGGCCTCTTGGTCGCGGCGCTGGTGGAGCACCGTCGGGCCACGGGATCCGCCGCCCGAGACCCCCTGCTGCGGGGCCTGGGCCGCTTCCTGGTCAGCACCGTGACCGACGAGGGGGCGGTGGTCGCCTTGTGGGACCTGGAGGCCGACGAAGCGGTCGAGGGCTCCCGCTCGCCGTTCTTCACGGGGGAGATCCTCTGGGCCCTCGCCCGTCTCCACGCCGAGTTCCCCGACGAGGGCTGGGACGAGCCCGCCCGCCGCATCTCGGCCTACCTCGCCACCGAACGCGACGACGCCGAGCGCCGCTTCCCGCCGGTGTCGGACCACTGGGGTGCGTACGGCTGGGACGAGATCTCGGCGTGGCCGACCGAGCTGACCGACGACGAGCAGGCCTACGCCGAGCGCCAAGCCGGCCTCTTCGGCCTCCAGGTCCGCTACGAGTCCCAACGCCGGGCGGACGGCATCGTGGCCCTGACCCGCGGGCCCTTCGCCCTGACCGCCGGGCTCGGCACCCTCGGAGAGGGCCTGGGCGGCATCCACCGGCTGGCCGAGCGCGACCCCGACCTCGACGTGGACCGCGACGACGTCGCCGCCCGGCTGGCCTGCGTCGCGGGGATGCTCGTGGCCCGCCAGACCCAGAGCGACGACCCCCGCCTGGACGGCGCCTGGTTCCGCAACGACATCACCCAGGTCGACGACCAGCAACACGCCATCTCCGCCCTGCTCGCCGCCACCGCCGTCCTGGAGGACCCGTGACCCTGTCCCTCTTCGTCCTCGCCGCCATCTGCCGCGGTCAACGCCCCCCGATCGATCTCCGCCGTCCCGGGCGGCGATGAGGGCTGGTTCGCCGTCTCGCCTCCAGGGCCCCAGAAGCCCGACGGTCGGGGCGGGTCGACCCGGGCCCTGGCGTACAGCCGGGCGGTGCTCGTCAGCCCCGCCGGACGTCGTTTGGCGATCGAGGGCAGCGTCCTCACGGGCGTGGTCCTCGTCCCCGTCGCCCTACTGGCCGGACCGCTGCTCGACCTGCTGGACATCTCGGCGCCGACCGCCCGCATCGCGGTCGGGCTCCTGCTCGTCGTCAGCGGCATCGTGACCTTCGGCTGGCCACCCCCGGGGCCCGAGCCGGCCCTGCCCGGGCGCAAGGCAGCCCTCGTGCCCGTGGCCTTCCCGACGCTGCTGACACCAGGCCTCACGCTGCTCGTCGTGATCGCCTCGGTCGACCTGGGGATCGTGGTCACCGTGGCGGTGACCGCGTTGGCCGTCGCGACCCTTCCCCTGACGGCGCTCCTCCTGGGCCGCAAGACCGGTCCGGTGCCGTACCGGGTGCGGTGGGGCCTCGCCCTGCTCTGCTGCGGCCTGCTGGTCCTGGCCGGGTTCGGGCTGCTCTTCGACGGGGTCTTCGACGTCTGACCAGTTCGGTATTGACTGAAACTACATGAAATGATCTCATGGCGGCATGGAACCCGCCGTCCCGCCCACCCTCCTCCACCTGCGCCCCTGGGCCGACAAGGTCATCGACAGGGTGGGCCATGACCCCCGGTCCCAGTACGTGGAGCAGTTCTGGTTGGGCATCCTGGGACCGTCGACCACCTGGTTCATCCGGCACGTGGGCCATCGCCTCGACCGTGAGCCCGAGGGCTTCGACCTGGACCTGGACCGCACCGCCCGGCACCTGGGCCTCGGCCGGCCGACCAGCGCCCACTCCCCCATCCACCGGGCGATCGAGCGCACGGTGCGCTTCGGTCTGGCCCGCATGGTCGGCCACGACGGCATCGACGTCCGGCGTCGGATCCCGCCGCTGAACCGCGGTCAGGTGGCCCGCCTGCCGAGGGTCGTCCAGAGCGCCCACCAGGACTGGCAGGAGCAGCTCCTGGTCCGCAACGGCTTCGAGGAGTCCCAGCGTCGCGCCCGGCGCCTGGCCCTCAGCCTGTTCGAGACCGGCCACGAGCCCGACCAGGTCGAACGGGAGCTCCACCGCTGGCAGTACCACCCCGCCCTGGCCAGCGCCGCCACCACCTGGGCCCTCGACCGCCACCGCGATGCCGCGGTGGCCCTCGCCGCCGGGCCCGCCCTCGAGCCGTCGGACGCCGGCTGATCGATGTACTGCAGTTCGGTATGCTGATTGCATGTCAGAGCAGATCGCCGTCCGTCTGCCGGACGAGCTGGCCGCGTCGCTGGACGCACTGGTGGCGCCCCGCGGTCGGTTCGTGACCAAGGCCGACGCCGTCCGCTCAGCCATCGAGGAACTGGTCGACCGCGAAGAACGCCACCGCACGGCGAAGCCATCGCCGAGGGCTACCGCCGGATCCCGCCAGACCGACGAGGAGGTCGCGGGAGTGCTAGGAGGGCCATCCGGTCCATCGAGGAGGAGCCCTGGGAGAAGTGGTGGTGAGCGCTCCGCTCGACAAGGCGAGGTCTGGTGGGGCGAGACCCCGGACGAGAAGGGTCGGCCCTATCTGGTGGTCAGCCGCAACGGCGTGATCGGCGTCCTCCCGGCCATCCTCGTGGCACCCGTGACCCGGTCCGAGCCGCTCCATCCCCACGGAGGTCACGCTCGGCGGAGACGAAGGGCTTCTCGTCGAGTCCGCCGCGACCTTCGACAACCTCCGGGTCTTCGAGCGCGCGCTGCTGGTCCGCCGCCTGGGCGCCCTGGACGTCGACCCGCCGCCCCGAGCTCTGCGCCGCCCTCCGCGCCACCGCCGACTGCTGAACCGCTGGACCAACCGAAACCGACGGCAAACGACGGGGGCGTGGGTTCGAGCCCGTCGACCGGCTTGCCCGCCCCGACGAGCCGAGCCCGACAGCTACGCCCGGCCGGGTCAGTCGGACCAGGTGGTCAGGAGCTCGAGGAGGGTGCGGACGCCGAAGCCGGTGGCGTGCTTGGGGTTCTCGCCGTCGGGCTCGTCGAACCAGGCGGGGCCGGCGATGTCGAGGTGGACCCAGGGGATGCCCTCGCCGACGAAGTGCTGGAGGAACAGGCCGGCGGCCAGCGCGCCGCCGTAGCGGTTGCCCATGTTCTTGATGTCGGCCACGGGCGACTCGATGGCCTTCTCCATGTCGGCCGGCAGGGGCAGGCGCCAGACCCGCTCCCCCGCGCCCTCGGCGGCGCCGGCGACCTTGGCGGCCAGGGCGTCGTCGTTGCTCATCAGGCCGGCGATGCGGGCGCCGAGGGCGACCATGCACGCCCCGGTCAGGGTGGCGAGGTCGATGATGGCGTCGGGCGCCTCCTTGGTGGCCTCGGCCAGGCCGTCGGCCAGGATCAGGCGGCCCTCGGCGTCGGTGTTGACGACCTCGACGGTCTTGCCGTTGGAGATGGTCAGGACGTCGCCGGGGCGGGTGGCGTCCGGGCCGAGCATGTTGTCGGTGGCCGGCACGAGGCCGGTCACCTTCACGCCCGGGGCCAGCTCGGCCACTGCGGACATCGTGGCGATGACGGCGGCCCCGCCGCCCATGTCGCCGTTCATCCCGTACATGCCGTCGGCGGTCTTGATGGACAGGCCACCCGCATCGAAGGTGATGCCCTTGCCCACGAGCACCACGTGGCCCATCGCCCCCTCGGGAGCATGGGTCATGCGGATGAAGCGGGGCTCGTGCAGCGAACCCCGGTTGACCCCGAGCAGGCCACCGAAGCCGGCGGCCTCGATGGCCGCCTTGTCCATGATGTCGACGGTCAGACCGCCGGCTTCGCCGAGGGCCACGGCCCGGTCCGCCAGCACCGGAGGCGTCAGGTCCCCGCCGGGCGCGTTCACCAGGTCCCGGGCCACGATGACCGCTTCAGCCACGCGGGCGCCCCGGGCGAGGCCGGCCGCCAGGTCGTCGCCGCCACCCACCACGCTGACCGTCGCCAACTCGTGGGGCTCGAACTCGGACTTGTACTCGCCGTAGCGGTAGGCGCCGAGGGCGAAGCCCTCGGCCAGGGCCTGCGCCCCCCGGGCGTCGGCCCGACCGGCGTCGGCCAGCAGGGTCGTGGCCGCCGTGGCGTAGTGCCCGAGGGCCTTCGCCGCCGCGGCCGCCGCCCGGCAGAGCGAGCGGTCATCGACGTCGCCCTCCCCGAGACCCACGAGCAGGCGCGAGCCACCGCCGTCGCGGGGCACCAGGACCGTCGATCCGGCCTCGGCCTTGAAGCCCCGGGCGGCCAGGTGCGCACCCAGGCCGTCGGGGGCGTCGGCCACGCCGTCCTTGATCACGCCGGACACCAGGACCTGGGCATCGCCGGGGTCGTCGGTCAGGGAGAACTCGATCATCGTCATCCTTCGGGTAGCGATTTCGTCGTCAGGGATTCGCCCTCCTGCCAGCGGGCCAGGGTCCACAGCAGGTCACTCAGGCGGTTGAGGTAGGGGATGACCCAGGAGGGCTGGTCCCGCAACGCGGCCACCGCAGCCCGCTCGGCCCGTCGGACCACGGTGCGGGCGACGTCCAGGTGGGCGGCGACGAGGGTCTCGCCGGGCACCACGAACTCGGTCGGGGGCTCGAACCGGGCCGAGATCTCGTCGATGCGCTCGGTGAGGGCGTCGACCATGGCCTCGGTCGGTCGGGTCTGGCCGTCCACCAGCTTCCCGGCGTTGTCGACGCCGGTCGCCAGCTCGGCCATGACCACCCAGAGGTCGCGCTGGATGCCGAGCACGATCTCGGCCAGCTCGGCACCGGCTGCGGCCCGCACGACGCCGAGGAACGCCTGTGCCTCATCCACCTCGCCGTAGGCCGTCGGGCGCTCGGCGTCCTTGGGGACCCGGCCGCCGTAGAACAGCCCGGTGGTCCCGTCGTCGCCCTTCTTGGTGTAGATCGTCACGCCGGGGCGAGGCTACCGACCTCCTGCGACCACCTCGCCGACATCGACGGCCAGGGCCCGGGCGCTCACCGACCCGGTGGTGATGGTGCGCACGACGGCGGCGGCGAAGATGGCCAACAGCGTGGCCACGATCAGGCCCCCGAGGCCGTAGGCCTCGAGGCCGAGCGCGGCGGCGACGAAGGTCCCGAACGACCCCAGGTGCAGGACCTGCCGGTCGATCCGCTTCTCCAGGACGAGGGCGTCGAAGACCTGGTAGCCGATGAACAGGACCATCAGCCAGAGCGCCAGGGAGAGCGACTCGGGGATGGCCATCAGCGCGACCGCCAGGGCCCCGACCACGACGCCGAGGGCGGGCACGATGCTCCAGGCCCCGACCCACACGGCCAGGATCACCGGCGCCGGCAGATCGACGAGCGGTGACGACCAGATAGGTGAACGCGCCGGCCAGCACCGCCCGGCCGAGGGTGGCGGCCACGTACCGCCAAAAGCGTCCGTACGCCCCGACGAGCACGGCGTGGAACCGCGCCCGTCGGTTCTCGTCGTCGATCTGGGCCAGGCCCGCATCCACGAACTTCGGCCCGCTGGCGAGGAGGAAGAGCAGCAGGACGAAGGTGATCAGGAACGAGACGCCCCGTGAGGCGGCGGACTGGATGGCGGCGACGTCGGAGCCGCCCCGGAGCCGGTCCGGCAGCTCGTCGACGAACGCCTTGACCCGGTCCCGCAGGTCGATCTCCCGGGCGAACTCCCCGAAGCGGTCCGATCGCTCGATCTCCCCCGCGGCGCGCGGGGCGATGCGCTGGACCCGCTCCAGCTCGTGGCTGAGGTCCTCGACGGCCACATAAGCGATCCCCCCGAACGCCAACGCGGCGAGGAGCAGTGCGGCCATGACGGCCAGGCCCCGGGGCAGGGCCCGCTGGAGGAGCGACACCAGCGGTCCGAGCAACGCCGCGCCGATGGCCGCCACCAACAACCAACCGAGGGGCCGCGTGGCGGCGCGGAACACGGCCAGGGCGAGGAGGGTGACCGCGACCATGACGACCGCTCGGATGACCGATGCGGCACTGAAGCGGAGCAGCACCGTCGAGTCCGGGACGGGGCCACCGAGCCGCCCACTCGTCGAGTCCCCCGGCGGCCGCTCCACCCGGCCTACCGTAACCACGTGGACCGCGACGCCGAGGGAGGATCGAGCGGCGGCCAGGAGGTCCTGCGGGTCGACCTCGACTGGCACTCCGCAGGCCTCGCGTGCGCCGGCGTCGTCGGGCTCGTCGCCGTGTTCGCCGTGGTCAGCGCCACCAGTCGCACCCTCACCTGGGTGGTCATCGGCCTCCTCCTGGCCCTCGCCCTCGATCCCCTCGTGGACCGCCTGCAGACCGTCGCCGGCGTGCGCCGGGGCATCGCGGTCGGCGGGGTGCTGGCCGGGTTCTTCGTGGCGGTGAGCGTGGTCGCCCTCCTGCTCGGCCCCGAGACGGCCCGACAGGCCCGCACCTTGAGCGAGGACCTCCCCGAGGTCGTCGACCAGCTCAACGACTTGCCGCTGGTGGGTGAGAGCTTCGAGCGCAATGACGTGCCCCAGAAGGTCGAGGACTGGATCAACGACCTGCCCGAGACCCTGGCGGGGCCCGACGCCAACATCGGGGACCGGGCCGAGTCCATCCTCTCGGGTGTGCTGGCCGCGGTGGCCACGGGCCTGGTGGTCATAGGCCTGCTGCTCGACGGCGACCGCCTCATCGCCTCCTTCCAGCGCCTGACGCCGGTCCGTCACCGCGTCCGGATGAACCGGGCCGGCCGCCAGTTCTACGAGATCGTCGGCAAGTACTTCGCGGGCTCGCTGTTCGTCGCCCTCCTGCACGGCTTGTACGTGCTCAGCGTCGGCTTGATCCTCGGCGTGCCCCTGGCCCCCATGCTCGGCCTGTGGGCCGCGGTCGCCAGCCTCATCCCCCAGATCGGGGGCGCGCTGGCCGGGGCCCCCTTCGTCCTCCTCGGCTTCACCGAGGGCGCGACGACCGGCGTGATCTGCCTGATCGCCTTCGTCCTCTACCTGAACTTCGAGAACCACATCCTCAGCCCGATCATCGTGGGCGAGGCCGTGGACCTGTCGGCCCCGACGACGATGGTCGGCGCCATCGTCGGCGCGTCGGTCGCCGGCGTCCCCGGAGCGCTGGTGTCGGTGCCCCTGCTCGGTGCGGGCAAGGCCATCTACCTCGAGGCCACGGGCCAGGCCCGCACCAAACCCCGCACGGCCTCCCGTTCGGTGATCCAACGGCTCCAGGCGCGGTTCGGTCACCGGAAGGAATCCCCCCAGGGGGCCGACGACCCCCCTCGGTAGCCTCTGGGGATGGCTCGGTTCCTGGATCTCGTGAACGAACGCGTCGTCACCTACGACGGGGCGACGGGCACGTTCCTCCAGGGCCTCGACCTCACCGCCGACGACTTCGGTGGCCCGGAGCTGGAGGGCTGCAACGAGTTCCTCGTGGTCACCCGGCCCGACGCCATCCGCCAGTTCCACGCCGCCTACCTCGACGTCGGGTGTGACGTCGTGGAGACGAACACCTTCGGGGCCTTCGCCATCCCGCTCGCCGAGTACGACCTCGCCGACCGGACCCACGAGCTGAACGTCACCGCCGCCCGCCTGGCCCGGGAGGTCGTCGACGACTTCTCGACCCCCGACCACCCCCGTTTCGTCGCCGGCTCGGTCGGCCCCGGCACCAAGATGCCCTCGCTCGGCCACATCACCTTCGCCGAGCTCCGGGACGCCTACCAGGTCCAGATGGACGGCCTCCTCGAGGGCGGGGTCGACCTCCTGATCATCGAGACCCAGTTCGACCTGCTCGGGCTGAAGGCCGCCGTCGTCGCCGCCCGTCGGGCCATGGCCGCCCAGGGTCGCGAGGTCCCGATCCAGGCCCAGGTCACCATCGAGCTGACCGGCCGCATGCTGCCCGGCACCGAGATCGGCGCGGCCCTGTCCGCCATCGACCCGCTGCACCCGGCGATCATCGGCCTGAACTGCGCCACCGGCCCCTCCGAGATGGGCGAGCACCTCCGCCACCTGTCCCAGCACGCCCGCATGCCCATCTCCTGTCTGCCCAACGCCGGCCTGCCCCAGGTCATCGACGGGAAGATGGCCTATGACCTGACGCCCGACCAGCTGGCCGAGCACCACAAGCGCTTCATCACCGAGCTCGGCGTCCAGGTCGTCGGCGGCTGCTGTGGCACCGGGCCCGAGCACATCAAGCGGATCGTGGAGGTCTGCCGGGACCTCACGCCGGCCCCCCGCACCCCGGTGCACGAGGCCGGGGCCACGTCGATCTACAGCCAGGTGCCCTTCGAGCAGGACACGTCGTTCCTGATCATCGGCGAGCGCACGAACGCCAACGGCTCCAAGAAGTTCCGCGACGCCATGCTCGAGGGTGACTGGGACACCTGCCTGCAGATGGGCAAGGACCAACTGGCCGAGGGGGCCCACATCCTCGACGTCTGCGTCGACTACGTCGGCCGTGACGGCGCGCTGGACATGGACGAGCTGGCCTCCCGCTTCGGGACCCAGATCGCCGCCCCCCTCGTCCTGGACTCCACCGAGCCCCAGGTCCTCGAAGCCGGGCTGCAGCACATCGGGGGCCGGTCCCTGCTCAACTCGGCCAACCTCGAGGACGGCGACGCCCCGGGTTCCCGCATGGACCGGGTCTTCACCCTCTGCCAGGAGTACGGAGCGGCCGCCATCTGCCTCCTCATCGACGAGGAGGGTCAGGCCCGCGACGTCGAGTGGAAGCTGCGGGTCGCCCACCGCATCCACGACATCGCCATCGAGCGCTACGGCCTCGAGCCCTCCGACCTCGTCTTCGACGCGCTGACCTTCCCGCTCTCGACCGGCGACGAGGACCTCCGCAAGGACGCCACCGCCACCATGGAGGCGATCCGCCGGATCAAGGCGGAGCTGCCCGGCGTCCACACGACCCTCGGCGTGTCCAACGTCTCGTTCGGCCTCAAGCCGGCCGCTCGCCACGTCCTCAACTCGGTGTTCCTGCACGAGTGCGTCGAGGCCGGCCTGGACTCCGCCATCGTCCACGCGGCGCGGATCATGCCGCTGAACCGGATCCCCGACGAGCAGCGGCAGGTCGCCCTCGACCTGGTCTACGACCGCCGCGGCACCGCGGGAGGCGACGGGACCGATCCCGACTACGACCCCCTGCACCGTCTGCTCGCCCTCTTCGAGGACGTCGAGGTCGGCGAAGTGGTCAAGGAGGACCGCTCGGGGTGGCCGGTCGAGCAGCGCCTGTCCCAGCGGATCATCGACGGCGAGCGGGACGGCCTCGAGGCCGACCTCGACGAGGCCCTGGCCAACGGAACCCCGGCCCTGCTGATCATCAACGACACCTTGCTGGCCGGCATGAAGGTGGTGGGTGAGCTCTTCGCCTCCGGTGAGATGCAGCTGCCCTTCGTGCTGCAATCCGCGGAGACCATGAAGGCCTCGGTCAAGTACCTCGAGCCGCACATGGAGAAGGCGGACGACGCCGGCAAGGGTCGCCTCGTGCTGGCCACCGTCAAAGGCGATGTCCACGACATCGGCAAGAACCTCGTCGACATCATCCTCACCAACAACGGCTACGAGGTGCACAACCTCGGCATCAAGATCTCGATCAGCGAGATGATCGAGAAGGCCAAGGCCGTCAGCGCCGATGCCATCGGGATGAGCGGGCTGCTGGTCAAGAGCACGCTGATCATGCGCGACAACCTCGAGGAGCTGAACGCCCAGGGTCTGGCCGAGATCCCGGTCATGCTCGGCGGCGCCGCGCTGACCCGCTCCTACGTCGAGCGGGACCTGCGGGAGGTCTACGACGGGCGCCTGTTCTACGGCAAGGACGCCTTCGAGGGCCTCCACGTCATGGACCGCATCGGCGAGTCCCGTCGCACCGGCGAGGAACTGGGTGACTGGGGCCTCGTCCCCAGCGAGTCCAAGGTCCCGTCCCGGATCAAGGAGCAGTTCACCTCGGGGGACAAGCCGCCGGTCGACCTCCCCGAGCGCTCACCCGAAGTGGTCGAGGACAACCCCGTGTTCGAGCCGCCCTTCCTCGGCACCCGGGTCATCAAGGGCATCGCCATCGACGACATCGCGGGCTACATCAACGAGACGGCGCTGTTCCGGAACCAGTGGCAGTTCCGGCCCGAGAACGGCGAGGACGACGCCGCCTTCAAGGCGCGGATCCGCCCGACCCTGCCGCGAGCAACTGGCGCTGGCCAAGGCCGACGACCTGCTCGTGCCCCAGGTCGCCTACGGGTTCTTCGCCGCCAACAAGGACGGCGATGACCTCGTGATCTGGAAGGACGAGACCCGCACCGGCGAGCTGGCCCGGTTCAGCTTCCCTCGCCAGAGCGTCGAGCCGTTCCTCTGCATCAGCGACTTCTTCCGCTCGGTCGACTCCGGTGAGGCCGACTACGCCGCCTTCCACCTGGTCACCATGGGCGCCCCGGTCAGCGAGCGCACCGCCGAGCTGTTCGCCGCCGATCGCTACCAGGACTACCTCCTGCTGCACGGCCTCGGCGTGGAGATGGCCGAGGCCCTGGCCGAGTTCTGGCACCGCCGCATCCGTGAGGAGTGGGGCTTCGCCGACGAGGACGGCCCCGACCTCAACGGCCTCTTCCGCCAGAAGTACCGCGGCGGTCGCTACTCCTTCGGCTACCCGGCCTGCCCGGACCTGGCCGACAACGAGAAGGCCTGGGAGATCCTCGACGGCGCCCGCCTGGGCATCGAGGTCAGCGAGGACACCGGCTTCCAGTTCCAGCCCGAGCAGACCACCTGCGCCCTCATCTGCCACCACCCGAGGGCCAAGTACTTCGTCGCCAGGTAGACAGGCCCGCCGGGCCGGTGCCGGGTCCGCGTCGACCCGCAGGGGTGCTGACCCCACCTCGACCATGAGGCGTGCGCCCTTGGTCGCTCACCGCCGATGTGGTCCGATGGCGCCCGATGTCCGGACGGGGCAGGACCGCGCGACGCGGGTGCTCGATCCGCGCCGACCTACGCCGGCGGTGGCTGGGTCTCCTCGCCGTCGCCCTCCTCATGGGGATCGCCGGCGGGGTGGGGCTGGCCAGCATCGCGGGGGCGCGCCGCTCGGCCACGCTGTTCGAGCGGCACCTCGAGTCCTCCCGAGCCGCCGATGTCGAGATCGATCCCGGGACGCTCGAACGAGGATTCGGACCGGGCGATCCGAGCGCTCCCCGGGCGTCGAGGAGGCAAGCTGGTGGGCCACGATCAGCGCCTACCCCCTCGACGACCGCGGTCGCCTGGACGAGGAGTATGTGGGCGCGCTGTCCTTCACCACGGACGGCCGTTACCTCGACATGGATCGTGTTGCCGTGCAGGAGGGCCGGCTCCTCGACCCCGAGGCCGAGGACGAGGTCATGCTCAACCCGGCCTGGGCCGACGCGCTGGCGTCGGCGTCGGCGCCGAGTTCCCCCTCGGCCTGTTCGCCACCGACGAGAACGGCTGGCCGACCAGCCGGCGCCCCGACCGCCAGGTCATGGCCCGGGTGGTGGGGATCATGGCCCTCAACGAGGACGTCACCGGCGAGGAGCTGGACAACACGATCCCCCGCATGTTCGTGAGCCCGGCGTTCGAGCCGCCGCCCGATGTCCCGCTGTCGACCTACTACGGCTTCGCCTGGTACGGCCTCCGGTTGGAGAACGGCCAGGCCGACTGAGGACCAGCTCATCGAGGACTGGCAGGCCATCGTCGCCGAGCACAACGCCGCGAGTCGGGACCCGAACGCCCGCTGGCTGAGCGTGGTCCACCGGGCTTCGGACCTGCAGAAGAAGGCGGACCGGGCGGTGCGGCCACTGGTCGTGGCCGTCGGCGCCTTCGGCCTCCTCGTCACCCTCGGCCGCCGCCCTGCTGGGGGCCCAGGCCCTGATCCGGTCGGTGCGCGTCCGGCGGGAGGACCTCCGCATTGCCTGCATCCTCGGCCTCGGCACCCGACGGCTGACCGGAGTGGCGACGGCCGGGCCGGACCTGGCCCTCGGGCTCGGCGGCCTGTTCGCGGCGGGTGTCGCCTGGGGCATCTCGGCCTCGTTTCCCATCGGGCCGTTCACCGTCGTGGAGCCGGACCCGGGGCGACAGGCCGACCTCGTCGTGTTCGGCCTCGGACTGGCCGCGCTGGTCTTGGTCCCGATGGTGGCCGTGGCCATGGTCGCCCGCCACGAGGCCCGGACGCTGCTGGCCCCCACCACGGCCCGGCCCCGCTCGTCACGGGTGCTGGATGCCGTCTCGAGGTCGGGGGTCCCCGAGCCGATCGTGGCCGGGGTCCGCCTGACCGTTGATCCGGGGCGAGGCCGGTCCTACGTACCGACGCGCTCCGTGCTGGTGTCGACCACCGTCGTGGTGATCGTCCTGGTCACCACCATCGTGTTCGGGGCCAACCTCCAGGCCCTGGGCGAGGATCCCGAACAGTTCGGCTGGCGCGGCAATGCCGTCCTGTGGACCGACGGGGGCTACGGCACCTTCGATCCCGATGCCACCCGGGAGTGGCTGGCCGGGCGCCCCGAGGTCGAGGGTTGGCGCCTCATCGGCGGGGACCGCACCAGCATCGACGGCCGCCTTACGCCCGGTCTCGTGTACGGGCCGTCCGAGGGAGTGGGCTCGTCCTTCGAACCGGTGCTGACCGACGGCCGGGCCCCTGCCACCGTCGACGAGGTGGCTGCTGGGCGCGGCCACCCTCGAGGCGGCCGACGTGCGGGTCGGCGACGAGGTCACCCTGGGTTCCGGCGAGACGGAACGTGCGGTCACCGTGGTCGGCACCGCGGTGTTCCCCGTCTTCGGGCCGGCGCTGGCGATTCGCACCGGTCTCGACACGGGGGTGTGGATGCACCCGGACGCCGGGGCCTTCGACTTCCTCGGCCTCTACGGGGGCGTCTTCAACGGCGTGCTGGTCGAGGTCGGACCCGATGCCGACCTGGCCGCCCTCGACGACGCCCTCGACGCCTCACCCCTGGTCGAAGACGGCGCCGACGGCGATGCGTTCCCCACCATCCAACCCACCGAGGTCCGGTCGGCAACCGATGCCGTGGGTTACCGGACCGCCCTCATCGTGGTCCTCGGCCTCACCGCCATGCTCTCGGTGATGCTGACCCTGGCTGCCGTGGTCCGCCGGCGCCGGCGGCCGATCTGGGGGTCTATCGCTGCCTCGGCTTCACGCCCCGCCAGCTCCGGGCCAGCATCACCGCGCAAGGACTCCTCTTCGCCCTCGCCGCGGTTGCCGTCGGCACCCCCGTCGGCATCGCGCTCGGACGCGAGCTCTGGCGTCGCTTCGCCGACGTCCTGGGCACCGTCCCCGGCTCCGAGGTGCCGTGGGGCGCCGTCGCCTTGGCCGGCGCAGGCGTGGTCGTCACCGCCCTCCTCAGTGCCGTCCCGCCGGCGGTCGCCGCGGGCCGCCGCCACGACGCCGAGCTCGACAACCGGGACTGAGCCCGCCTCAGCTCGGGGGTGGGCCGCCCGCATACGCGGTGAACACGAAGATGGCGGCGAGCAGGGCGAGCAGGATCAGGATCGGGGCGAAGCGCCGGAAGGTCGTTCGGACGCCGGCTGGCGTGGCGGCCGCCAGGGGATCCCACCCACCGGCATGGTCCTCGGGACCGGTCACGAGTCCGAGCTCGGCATCGTAGGCCGCCCTGGCCTCCCGGTTGCCGAGCACGGCCCAGGCGGCGTTCGCCTCCTGCATCCGGCGCTCGGCCTCAGCCCGACCTGCGAGGTCCCGGCCGTCCTGGCGGTCCGGATGGTGGCGCAGCGCGTGGTCGATGTACGCCTGCCGCACTTCCTCGTGGGTGGACGAGGGGGTCAGCCCGAGGGTGTCGTAGTGACTCGCGCCGCCAGCGTAGGTAGCGGCCTCACCCGCCTCGGGGATTGTCCTTGACACGACGCGGGGTCGGGAGGACAGTCGGGGGGACCCACCAGCCCCCTCAAACCCAGGAGGTCCGGTCCATGACCAAGGCTCCGACAGAGGGCGATCCGCCCGGGCAGTGAGCCGCCGGGAGACACCCGATGTCCCCCGCCGGCAACCATCGGTCGATCAGGACCCCACGCTCCCGACCCATCGCGAGCCTTCGGCAGTGCGTCGACCACCCCGGCGTCGGTGTCGGTGTGACCCCGGCCCGCTCCCGCCCCGCCCACGGGTGCGGTCGGGCCGGCACCCGACCAGGGGTGAGCCGCCTCCGGGTTCGACCGAACGCCTGGCGCGAGCGCCCGGTTCCGATCGACGAACCAGAGCAACGGCCCGTCCTCATGGGGACGGGCCGTTGCGCGTCCGTCAGCATGCACCGCCGGGATGCAGCACGATGGAGCGGTGCCGACTGGCAACCTCATCGTCCTCAATGGCCCATCGAGTGCGGGCAAGTCGACTCTGGCCGTGGCCCTCCAGCAGCAGTTCGCGGCGGCGGGCGAGTGCTGGTTCGTCTACGGGATGGACGATTACTTCGCGAAGGTCCCGTTCGACTGGGTGGCAGCCGGGAAGCACCGGGGGCCGCACGCTGAGGAGGGCGTGGTCCTGGAGGTGGTCGACGGGGAGTTCGGGCTGCGCCTCGGACCCATCGGCCAGCGGGTGCTCTACGCCTGGCGGGGGGCCGTTGGCGCGGCCGTGCGAGCGGGCCTCAACGTCATCGCCGACGAAGTAGTGCTGACCGAGGAGGACTGGCAGGGCTGGCAGTCCGAGCTCGACGGCCTCGACGCCCACTGGGTGCGGGTCCAGATCGACCTCGACGTTCTCGATGAACGTGAGCGCGCCCGCCCCGAAGCCCGCCTCCCGGGCCACGCGCGCTCGCAGCACGCCGTCGTCCACCGCCACCCGACCTACGACGCCGAAGTCGACACCGGCGTCCTCGACCCCGATGCCGCCGCAGCGGCCGTGATCGCCGACTGGCGAGCCCGGGCTCAGTAGCCCAGGGCAGGGTCGACGGGGCCGATCAGGGGCTCGTCGGCGGCGAAGCGACGGGTGTTCTCGGTGATGCGGGCACTCAGGAGGGGGACGGCCATCTCCGGGGTGTTACCGACGTGGGGGGTGATCAGGCAGTTGGGCAACGACCAGAGCGGGTGGCCGTCGGGCAGCGGCTCCGGGTCGGTGACGTCCAGCGCGGCGCCGCCGATCGTGCCCGCCTGGAGGGCCGCCACCAGGTCGTCGGTGACGATGTGGCCGCCGCGGGCGACGTTGACCAGCCAGGTGTCCTCGTCCATCGCGGCCAGGGCCGCGGCGTCGATGATGCCTCGGGTCTCGTCGGTCAGGGACAGGGCCAGGACCACCAGTCGCCGGCCCGGCAGTGCCTCGATCAGGCGGTCCACCCCGACCACTTCCTCCGCACCGTCCAGCGGTGACGGATGGCGGCGGACGACCGTCACCCGGCAGCCAAACGGGCCCAACAGCGGGAGCAGCTCCTCGGTGATGCCACCACCGCCCAGGATCGTCACCGCCGCGCCGACGAGGTTCTCGCCCCGCGGACCTGACCAGGACGAGGCCCGGGCGTAGGTCCCGAGGCCCCGCAGGCCGGCCAGGGCCAGCATCAGGGCGTGCTCGGCAACGGGCACCGCGTAGACGCCCTTGCCGCAGGTCCAGACATGGGTGTCGTCCAGAACCTCGACGAACGGCTCGATGCCGGCCCAGGGGAGTTGGACCCACCGGATGCCCGGGTGGGTGTCGAGCAGGGCCCGGAGGTCCAAGGCCCCTCCCGTCGATGCCCACACGACGCCCTGGGCCTGGTCCGGGTCGACCACGACGCCGCCCCCGGCCACCACGGCGTCGGCCAACCACCGGCGCTCCCCTGCCGGGGCCACGGCGATCTTCGGGCCGCGCGTCATCGTCGGCAAGCTACTCATGGAGATGGCAGAGTTGGGGATGGCTCTCCTGGTCGGCGTCCCCCGTGAGATCAAGAACAACGAGAACCGGGTGGCGATCACCCCCGACGGCGTGCGGGAACTGGCTCAGCACGGCATCTCGGTGCTGCTGGAAGCCGGAGCGGGCGTCAACTCCGAGCTGCCGGACGCGGACTACGCGGCCGCCGGCGCCGAACTGGTGCCCACCGTGGCCGAACTGGTCGCGCGGGCCGACCTGATCTGCAAGGTCAAGGAGCCCCAACCCGAGGAGATCGCCGCCTACCGACCGGGGCAGGTCCTGTTCACCTACCTCCACCTGGCCGCCTACCCCGAGGTGGCCGACGGGCTGCTCGCCGGCGGGGTGACCGGAGTGGCCTACGAGACCGTCCAGACCGACGACGGCGCTCTGCCGCTCCTGGCCCCGATGAGCGAGGTGGCGGGGCGCATGGCCACCCAGATCGGGGCCCACTACCTGGAGCGGGAGAACGGCGGCCGCGGCGTCCTGCTCGGCGGGGCCCCTGGCGTGGCCCCGGCCCGTGTCGTCGTCATCGGCGCCGGCAACGTGGGCTGGAACGCAGCCTGGATCGCGGCGGGCATGGAGGCCGAGGTCGTCCTGCTCGACAAGAACCTCGACCGCTTGCGTTTCGTGGACCAGATCCACAAGGGCCGGATCTCGACCCTGGCCTCCAACCGGGGCACCGTCGAGCGGGCCGTGGCCCGAGCCGACCTGGTGATCGGCGCGGTGCTCGTCCCCGGCGGGCGGGCCCCGGTGCTCATCAGCGAGGACATGGTCGCGGGCATGAAGAAGCGGTCGGTGATCGTCGATGTGGCCGTCGACCAGGGCGGCTGCGTGGAGACCATCCACGAGACCACGCACGAGGAGCCCATCTACGAGACCCACGGCGTCGTGCACTACGCCGTGGGCAACATGCCCGGGGCCGTGCCCAACACGTCCACCTTCGCTCTGACCAACGCCACCTTGCCCTACCTCGTGCAGCTCGCGGCAGGTGGGGTGGAGGCCGCGGGCCAGGACCCCGTGCTGTCCCTGGGCATCAACACCCATGGCGGTCACGTCACCCACGCCGTGGTCGCCGAGGCCCTCGGACGGGATCACACCCCCCTCACCGAGGTGTTCTGAGCCCAGGTCCCCACCACGAGTGGTCATCGTCACACCGAACGTGCCGATGATTGCCACGAAGAGTGCCTTGTAGTTCGCTCTGCGGGCTGATATCACTCTAAGTGAGCAATCCGACCGCAACAGCGGCCGATCGGCGGGAGTGTGGCGATGACGGCGATTTCAGAGCCGGAGATCTCGATGGCAGCGGCGACCCTCACCGCGCCACGGACGGCGACGGCCCCGACCCGGCAGGGCTGGTACCGGCTCCTGTCCACCAACTCCAAGCTCGTGCTGCGGGTGGTGGACGGCCTGGCCGCCGCCCTGGCGGTGCTCCTGGTGGCGCCGTTCTTCAGCGAGCACGGCCCCCAACCCCCCCTGTCCTGGACGGTGGTCACCGGTGCGCTCTTCGTCGCCGCCGGGACGATCACCCACCTCTACCAGGCCCGCTTCACCGAACTGCAGGGCGAGGAGATCCGCCGGATCGCCGGCGCCGCTGCGCTCACCGGCACGACGCTGGTCACCGTCGGCTGGGCCTTGGCCATCGAGATCGAGCGGTCCTGGCTGGTCGCCGCGACCATCGCGGCCGCCCTCGCGGTCACCGCCGAGCGCCAGGTGGCCCGAGCGGCCTTCCGTTCTGCCCGGCGCCGGGGCCTGCTCCTGCGGGAGGTGGCGATCATCGGTCGCAACGGCGAGGCCGCGGCCCTGCGCCGGGTCCTCGACGATGACCCCACCGCCGGCTACCGGGTCGCCGCGGTCATCGACCCCGGCCCCGGCGGTGACCCCATGGTGGTCGCCGAGCACCTGGTGGCCGAGACACTGGCGTCGGGCTCGACCACCGCCCTCGTGGCCGCCTCCGCCATGGACACCGACCTGTCGACCCGACTGCTGCGTCGCCTGGCCGAGGCCGGCGTGCACGTGGAGATGACCTCCACGCTCCGCGACGTCGACCACCGGCGCCTCCGGGTCCGTCCCATCGGCCCGTTCCCGGTCATGTACGTCGAGCCGGTGGTGCGCAACGGCTGGCGGGCGACGGCCAAGCGGAGCTTCGACGTGCTCGGAGCCGGCCTCGGTCTGCTCCTGCTGTCCCCGGTCATCGCTCTCGTAGCCGTCGCGGTGAGGCTGGACTCGCCCGGACCCGTCTTCTACGGCCAGACCCGGGTCGGCCGCGGCAACCGACCCTTCCGCATCTGGAAGTTCCGCACCATGGTGACCAACGCCGACGAGCTCCTCGAGGAGCTGGCCGAGCTGAACCAGGCCGACGGCCCCCTGTTCAAGATCGACCACGACCCCCGCATCACCCGGGTCGGCCGCTTCCTGCGCCGGACCTCTGTCGACGAGCTCCCCCAGCTGTGGAACGTCCTCCGCAACGACATGAGCCTGGTCGGCCCCCGCCCGGGGCTGCCCTCCGAAGCGGTCCACTGGGACGCGGAGCTGCGGGAGCGGCTGCGGGTCAAGCCCGGCATCACCGGCATGTGGCAGGTCCACGGCCGCAGCGACGCCTCCTTCGACGAGTACGCCCGCCTGGACCTCTACTACGTCCACAACTGGTCGCTCCTGGTGGACATCGGGATCCTGGCCCGGACCATCCCGACGGTGCTCTGGTCCAAGGGGGCGTATTGACCCCGGTCGCCTCACCGGCGCCTTCGTTCTGCCGACAGGATCTGCTGTGAGCCAAGAGAACCTCGTCGAGTTCGAGGACTACGTCGCGGCCATCGGCCGCCGCAAGAAGCTGGTCGCGATCATCGTGGCCGGGTTCGTGGTGCTCGGCGCCGGCTTCAGCCTGCTGTCGACCAAGCAGTACACCGCGGAGTCCCGGGTCTCGGTGACGCCCATCTCCGACCCCGGGGCCGGTACCACCGAAGAGGTCAACATCGACACCGAGCGGGGCATCGCCCAGTCCTCGGCCGTGGCCACCCTCGCCCAGGGCAGCCTGAACAGCAACGCCAGCCCCTCCGAGCTCCTCGACCGGGTCAGCGTCGATCCGGTGGGCGAGTCGACCATCCTGGCGATCCGCTACACCCACACCGACCCCGAGACGGCCTACCGGGGGGCCGACGCGTTCGCGCAGGCCTACCTGGACTTCCGGGCCTCCCAGGCCGACGAGGCCACCCGCCAGGCCCGTCTCCAGCTCACCGACGAGCAGGCGGCCAACGCTCAGGAGATCGCCCAGCTGGACATCCAGCTCGAGTCGCTGGAACCGGGTTCGGCGGAGTACGCCGATGTCAACGACCGCCTCCAAGCCCTCGACGGGGCCCAGACCAGCCTCGAGCGTCAGCTCCAGGAGCTGACCTCGGACGCCGTCGACCCGGGCACGATCATCGACGAGGCCGAGGTGCCCACCAGCCCGTCCAGCCCCGGCCTGCTGCTCAACGTCGCCGGCGCGGCCCTGATCGGCCTCGTGCTGGCCCTCACCGCCACCTTCGTCCTCGAGCGCAAGAACCTCGGGACCCGTCACGACCCGGCCGACGACGAGCCCGCCGGCGCAGTCCCCACCCCTGCGCCCACTCCGCCCGCGCCCGCCAAACCGATCGCAGTCGCCGCTCCGGTCGTCGAGCCCACGGTCCCGGCCACTCTCGCCTCGGCCCTCCCCGCCCGCTCCCTGCCGGCACCGGATCCGACCCCGGCCCGCCCGCCGGAGCCCGCCCGCCAGGCCGCCCCGCCCCGGGCCGAGCCCGAGCCGGCCCCCGCCCCTCGACCGCGGCCCCGAACCGTCGCCGCGCTCCCCACGGCAGCCGCCGATCGCGGGAGCACCCCGCCTGCCCCGGTCCCCGCGCCCGTTGCCCCCGCTGCCGCCTCGGTTCCGACGGTCGCGCCCAGCCCGGCCGCCCCGGCCGTGGCCGGCGCGCCTGTTCCCCGGCTCCCGAGCCCGTGGCCGTCGCTCCGGTCGCCCCGCCCGCGCCCGTCGTCCCCGAGCCGACGGACCGGCGCCGCCTACGGGATCCCTCCCAGGCCCTCGCCGGCCTCGACGTGGAGCTGCTGGGCAACGTCCCCCGCCTGTCCAACGACGCCGGCGAGCCCGCCTTCGACGCCGTGGCCCTCGGTGGTCCCGCCGGCGAGGCCCTCCGCCGTCTGCACGCCACGCTGCGCCCCCGGCTCGACCAGGCGGGCGCCCGGGTCGTCTTCGTCACGTCGGCCGTCGAACGGGGCGTGACCGTCGGTCTCGCCGGCGGTCTGGCCGCCACGGCGGCGCTGACAGGCCAGGACGCCCTGCTCATCGCCGGCGACCTCCACCAGCCCCGCCTCCACGACCGGCTCGGCCTCGGCAACGACCAGGGTCTGGCCGAGGTGCTCAACGGCAGCCGCCCGATCAACCAGGTCCTGCAGGGGTGGAGCGGCATCGAGACCCTCTGCGTGGTCACCGCCGGCCGGCCCGGCCCCGACCCGTCCGCGCTGGTGTCGGCGGATCGGTTGGCCGCCCAGCTGGCCACGATCCGCAACGAGTTCCAGCTGATCGTCATCGAGGGCCCGCCGGTCGGATCGACCGCCGACGCCGTCGTGATGGCCTCGGTCAGCGACGCCGTCATCCTGGCCGTCGACCCCCGTCACAGTGCCGAGCACGAGCTCAGCGGGGCCATCAGTCGCCTCCGGCTCGCCAAGGCCCCGCTCCTCGGCGCTGTGGTCGTCGAGGCCCGGGCCCCACGCGCCGGCACCCCGCCGGTCGGCGCCGCCGTCCCGACCCGGGCCTGATCCGTCGTGGCCGTGGCCACGGCGCCGCCCCCGGCGACGACCGACCCGGTCGGACCTCCCGCCGACCGCCTCGCCGCCGCCCACCGCCGCTTCCTGCCCGCGGGCTGGGCGGTGACCGCCATGATCGCCGGCTACCCCTTGTGGTGGTTGCTCGGCCTCGGCGGCGTCATCTGGCTGGTCCTCGCCCTGCCCATGGCCGCGTGGCTGGTGGCCCAGCGCCACCTGCAACTCCCGCGCGGCTTCCCCCTGTACGCCGTGTTCCTCTGCTTCGTGGCCGCCTCGGTCGTCCAGATCGACAGTGGCGAGCGCCTGGCGGGGTACCTGCTGCGGGGATCGTGGTACCTGGCCGCGGGCATCCTCTGGCTCTACCTGGCCAACACCGAGGCCAAGATCGGCGTCCGCCGCCTCGTCGGGATGGTCGTGGTCCTGTGGCTGGCGTCGGTGGTCGGCGGCTGGCTCGGGATCCTGCTGCCCCACGTCGAGTTCGCCTCGCCCGTCACCTCGTTGTTGCCGGCCAACGTGGCCGACAACGAGCTGGTGCACTCGATGATCACGCCGGGGTTCGCCGAGGTGCAGCACTCCTTCACCGGGGTGCTCACCCGGCCGAAGGCGCCCTACTTCTACACCAACGGTTGGGGCTCGGCGATGGCCCTGCTCACTCCCTTCGCCATCGGGGCGATGACGGTCCCGGGCATTCGACCCTCCCGGCGGGTCATCGAGGTCGGCCTCATCGCCTCGGTGATCCCGATCCTGCTCTCGCTGAACCGCGGCCTGTGGGTCCTGCTCACCCTCGGGGCGCTCTACACCGTGCTCCGGCGCAGCCGCCACAGCCGTTCCCGGGGCCTGCTCTATGTGCTCCTGGGCCTGGTCCTGGTGGGCACCCTGGTGGTGGCCACCCCACTGGGCGACCCCGTCCGGGACGCCCTGGGCAGCCGCACGGCCGACTCCAACGAGCGCCGGACGATCTTGTACGAGGAGACCATCTCCCGGACCTCCGAGTCCCCCTTCGTGGGCCACGGCGCGCCCCGGCCGAGCGAGGAGACGGCCCAGTCGGTGGGGACCCACGGCCAGTTCTGGATGGTCATGTTCTCCCACGGCTTCATCGCCGCCGGGCTCTGGCTGACCATGTTCGGCGTGCTGGTGTGGCGCACCCGGAACCCCACGACCGACCTCGGCATGGCCATGCACGTGGTGCTCGTGCTGGGCCTGCTCGAGATGCTGTTCTACGGCCAGATCCCCCACCAGCTGTTCATCGTGGTGATGGCGGCGTCGGTGGCCTACCGCGAGGCCCGTGTGCCCGCCGCGCCCGGCTCCGGCACCATCCGGGCCCCCCGGATCCGCCCGGCCCTGCCCAGCCCGGTCTGAAGCCGGGGCCTACCCGACCGGCACGTCGAGGGCCCAGGGGTCAGCGGGCCAACCGAGGAGGTCCGCCAACGCGGCCGTGCTCGGCGCCAGGCGGTCCGCCAGCTCCCGGGCGAGGCCGGCATCGAGGTCCGAGGTGCCCGTGCGGTTCCACTGCCGGGTCTCGGCGGGGGGCCGGGCCTCGAGACCGAGGAACCCCCGCACCCGGGCCAGCACCCCGGCGTCGTCGGCGTAGAAGTCCTCCGAGCGCAGCACGAGGACCTGCTCGGCCGGGAAGGCCGACAGCCACCGACCGAGACCGGTGACGTAGTCGCTCTGGGCGACGTAGCCGAAGTTGAGGTGGTTCCAGCTCACGTACGCCGGATCCTCCAGCATGTGCTCGACCTCACCGGCGAGGCGACCGGCCTCCGCGTCGATGGCCTCGGCGAAGGTGGGCAGGGTCTCGATGCCCTGGCGCACGCGCTCCTGGTAGTGGGAGTGGGCCCGGGCCACTGGGTCACGGAGCACGGCGAGGATGCGCGCCCCGGGCACCAGCGCGGCCGCCCGGGCGGCGGCGTGGGGATGGGACAGGTAGTAGGGCGACGCTTCGCCGACCGCGACCGGGCCCCGGACGGCCGCCTGGTCTCGGATGGCCGTCGACGGGAAGTGGGACCGGTACCACCGCTCGCCGCGACCGAACTCGACGTCGAAGTAGTAGGTCCCCTTCACGTCGGCCTGACGGGGGAACAGCGGCAGCACGCCGGGCGTGCGGACCAGGTTCCGGTAGAGGGAGGTGGAGCCGCCCCGCTTGGCCCCGATGACGAGGAAGTCGGGCAGGCTCCGGCCGGCGGCGGTGGCCATGCCGTAGCGGCGCAGGGCCCACTTGGCGGCGGGCACCACGGGCTGGCGGAGGCGCCAGCCGAGGCCGGCGTCCGCCCCCCGCTCGGGGTCCGACCCCCGGTGGTCGGCAGGCAGCGTGGCCACGGTCTTCAGATCCCCCGCCCGAACCAGTTGGCGGCCTTCATGGCCTGCTCGCCGCTGACCAGACCGGTGCTGATGAGCAGGGCGAGATAGGCCCGCTTCTCGCTCCAGCGCAGGCCGAGGGTCTCCCGCACCAGCCGCCGGGCGCCCGTGCGGTCCCCGAGCGCCGCGAGGGCGAAGGCCTGCTGACCCCGGATCCGAGCGAGGGCCCGGGGGTGGTCGGCGAACTCCGGGTACTTGCCCAGCAGGTGGTCGAGGGCGTCGTAGGTCATCTGCCAGCGGCGGGAGAAGAAGGAGGCCTCGCCCCAGTGGATGGTCACGAACGGCGCCGGCGCCACGGCGATGGGCCCCAGCCGGGCCACCCGGAGCAGGTAGTCGTAGTCCTCGGCCAGGCTGCCGGGCAGCTCTTCGTCGACGAAGCCGAGGTCGTCGAGCAGGAACCGGCGGTCGAAGACGAAGGTGCTGGGGTGGGCCTCGGTCTGGCGGTCGTGCAGGAAGCCTTCGAAGGTCATCCGGTCGGTCTCGGGGACGCGGACCTTGCGGCGGTCGCCGTAGTGGATCTCGATGCCGCTGGTGACCATCCGGGCGTCGGGCAGGGCCGCGAGGGCGAGGACCTGGGCCCGTAGCTTCCCGGGACGCCATTCGTCGTCGTCGTCACAGAAGGCGACCAGGTCCCCGGAGGCGGCCAGCACGCCCGTGTTGCGTCCGCCGGCCAGGCCCGGGGTGCGCTCGTTGACCATGACCGCGACCCGCCGATCGCCGTCGACGCCTTCCCGGGCGAGAGTGGGATCGGGCTCGCAGTGGTCGAACACGACCAGTACGTCGAGGCGACCGCCGTAGTCGTGACCGACGATGGCGTCGATGGCCCGTTGCAGCTCGGGTCGGCCCCGGGTGGCGATGACCACGGTCACCGACGGTGGGGCCTCGGTACCGGTCTCGATGGAGCGGATCTCGGTGGCGCTCAAGAGGCAGCCTTTCGACGGTGGCGGGCGGGACGGCGGCGGAGGAGGTCGTCGACCAGCGTGGCGACCTCGTCGACGGCCGCGGAGACGTCGGCGGTGCCGGCGGGCAGCCGGTACGCCGCCGGATCGAGGACCGCCCGGTCGAGCGCGGCGGAGAACTCGTCCTCGGTGCGGATCAGGGCGATCCGCCCGAGGCGCTCCTGGTGGGCGGTGAAGGCCTGCTGGTGGCCGTCCACGTGCTCCCCCGCGCCGGGATCCCGAGCCACCACGATCGGCAGGAACCCCGCCGCTCGCGTCTCCATGATGGAGGACAGTCCACCGTGGGTCACCACCGCCGTGGCCGCGGCCACCCGGGCCTGGAGATCGTCTGGCGCCACCAGCGGGGTGCCGGTCGCCACCTCGGGGGCCCTCGCGGTGCCGTGCTGGATGAAGACGTCGACTTCCGGGTGGGCCGCGGCCCAGTGGTCGGTCCAGGCCACGAGCCGGTCGAACCGGTGGTGGTCGGTGCCCACGGTGACCACGATGCGGTCGGCGCTCACGGGTAGAGCCCGCCGATCACGGTGCCCGAGCCGTACAGCTCCCGCTGGCGCTCCCACTGGAGCAGGAACAGGTCCGACAGGGGCCGGCACAGGCGACCGGTGAGGCTGCGACTGTCGATGCGGTCGTAGACCTCGATGAACACGGTGCGGATGCCGAGCACCTTGGCGATGAGGAAGAAGGGCAGGGCCACGCCGGCTCCGGTCGTGACCACGACGTCGGGCCGCTCCCGGCGCAGCACCCGCCAGGCGAGGACCACGTTGCGCACCAGGTTGGGGATGTTGCGGGTGGTCGGGTGGTGGGCGAAGACGACGGGGTCGTCACCGAGCTGATCGGCACTGGCGGTGTCGAAGGTGACCCAGGTGCGGTCGTGACGGGACCACCACGGCTCGAGGGGCATCAGCTGACCCAGGTGGCCGCCGCCGGAGGCCACGAGCAGGAGGCGGTGACGATCGGGACCGGTCGCCGCCGATCGTTTCGCCTGCAGGGTCGCCGTCATGTGAGGTGCTCCGCCGCCATCGCCGTTCCGTCCGCCGTGATATCACTCTCAGTGGTACCAGACTCACCTTCCGCGCTCAAGGGGCGGAGCATTCCGCCGAGCTCGGCGAGGCGCAGCGGGCCGGCGTACTGCCGCACCGCCAGGAGGAACACCACCCCGGAGACGACGAAGGTCAGGAGGGTCGCGGGCCAGGAGTCACCGAGGATGACCCGGCCGAACGACGACGCCACCAGGACCCCCACGGTGGCCGGGACCACGTACAGCGCCTCGGGGCCGAGGCCCTGGATGCCGAGCGACCGCCGGACGTAGGGCCACGGTCCGAGGTTGTAGGCGAGCAGGCCGATCGCCCACGACCAGGCGGCCCCCATCAGCCCGTAGCGCGGGGTCAGCACGGCGTAGAGCCCGACCATGAGGGCCAGGGACACCCCCACGTTGATCAGGGAGAGCCGGGCCCGGCCACCCATGAGCAGCACGTTGTCGAGGTGGCCGAAGGCCGTGCACACGATCATCGCCAGAGCGAGGAGCTCCAAGGCCGAGGAGCCGACGACGAACTCGGGGCCGAACAGCGAGAGGATCACGTCGCCGTGGGTGATCAGCAGCACCGCGATCGGCCAGACCAGCAACATCGTCCAGGCGGTGATGCGCTGCACCATGCGTTCGGCGCCGGCGCGGTCGTGGCGGGCCAACAGCCCGGAGATCTCCGGGTTCATGGCCTGGCCGACGGCGTAGACGATCAGGTTGAGGGCCCCGATGATGCGGGCCACGACGACGAACACGCCGGCCACGGCCGGCCCGGCGACCGCGGCGACGACCACGACCCCGATCCGGTCCTGGGTGGTCTGCAGGGTCTGGGCGAACCCCCGGACCGAGGCGTAGGCCCAGAACTCCCGCCGCAGCCCGAGGGACGGTGTACCGCCCCGGGGGTCCGCCTGGACCAGCCGGATCAGGCTCCAGGCCGCGGTGAACGAGGTGATGGCCAACGGCAGGCCCCAGGCCACCGCCAACGCCACCAGCCCGTCGCCCCGGGCCACCACGACCGCCATGAACCCGGCCTGGAGCGTGGGGCGCAGGATCGAGATGTCCCGCACCGTGGCCACCATCGTCCCGTAGCCCCGGGTCGCCCCGGTGAGGACCTGCACGGCGACGAACGCCGGCAGGAACGGGAGCAGGCCGCGCATGACCGCGACGAAGTCCCCGTCCCGGGTGTGCTGACCGTGACCGGGGAGGAGGTCGGCGCCCGCCATCAGGGCCAGGGCGACGACCACGGCGAGGGCCAGGACAGGCCAGAACGCGATGTTGATCGTGGGCAGGATGTCGGCCCACCGGTCCCGGGCCCGGAAACGGGAGATCGAGAACACCAGGCCCGTCTCCGAGCCCAACTTCACCATCGTGCCCAGGATCGTGAACAGGGCGACCGCGGCGAAGAACACGCCGGAGCCGGCGGCGCCGTACTCCCGGGCGACGAGCACGACGAGGACGAGGTTCAGCGCCATGCTGACCACCGAGCCGGCGACGTTCAGGGCCCCACCCCGGGCGGCGGTGGTGGTCGAGGTCTGCGGCCCGGGCGCCGCGGGATCTGTCACCCGCCCCATGCCCGCAGCAGGCGCGCCGCGGCGGCGACCCCGAGGCCGTGCTCCGCGTCGGTGCGCCCCGCCCGGGCCGCATGGCGGTCCCGGCGCGCCAGCTCCAGCAGGTAGAGCGCCACCGCCGGGTCATCGGGATCCAGCGGGGCCAGGGCGGCCGCGGCGCGGTGGCCCCGGAGGTGGGTGGCGACCATCACGGCCTCGTGGCGCAGGTCCGAGCCCACCGGCATGCCCTCACCGGCCAGTTCCCAGTCCCACACCAGCACCTCGTCGTGACGGCTGGCGGTGTTCCACGGGCTCAGGTCACCGTGCCACGGCCCCACTTCGACGGTCGCCGTGCCGTGTCGTTCCACGATGCCATCGGCCAGAGCGACCAGTCCGGGGTCGACGGCGGTGGTGGTCTCGGCCCGGACCCGCTGGACCGGGCCGGTCTCGGCGACGGCGACCACGGTGCGGTGGCCGAGCGCGGTCACGGCATCGGCCACGGCCTCCCGGGCCCAGCCGGGAGCCCGACGGGGCAGGCGGGGCAGGTCGAGGGGCTCGAGGACCGCGACCGGGCGTCCCTGCCACTCCAGCGTGGCCAGGAGCCGGGGGGCCCGCAGCGGCCGGGGGGCCCCTGCGGCCCGGTCCAGCCAGTCGATCTCGGTGTGGACGTACGCCGCACTCACCTCGTCGACCGCCACCTTGGCGAAAGCAACCGCTCGCCCGCCGGGGGCGAAGAGCTGCAGGACCGGCTTCGCGTTGTAGTGGGTGGGTCGGGCGGTCACCGCGGCCAGGAGGCGCGGCTCGTCGAGGAGCACGGCCAGGCGGGCCAGGAGCGAGCGATCGGGGTCATCCACGTCGGCCGCCGCGCCGAGCAGGGCGATCCGACCGGGCCAGAGTCGTTGAGCGAGGCCGGTGCGCAGCGCAGCCTCCCCCGCCCACTGGCGGGCCCGACGGGCCGGGGACATGCCGTCCCAGAAGCGTCGGCTGACCGCGCCGGCCGCACGAGCCGAGCCGAGGGGGACCAGCAGCTCGGGGGCGGCGCTGTTCGGTCGGGCCAACCAGGTGGCCCGCGGGTCGCCGCGGTCGACCGGGACGAGGTCGACGTCGGCGTCGACGCTCCAGAGCGCGGCGCGGATCCAGGCCAGCGCGTCCGACGGCTCGTCCCGGCGCACCGTGGGGGCCTCCACCGTCATCACCCGACCGTCTCCTCGTCGCACGTCGCCGACCTCGGAACCGCGACCCGTGCTCGGACGCGAGTTCTCCCTACAGCCATCGGCCGAAGTGGCCGAAGCACAAGGGGTACGGCGACGCAAAGGGTGATGTTGTGGCGAGGGCAAAGCGATTTCGGATTGCACTGGCGGTGATCGGTCTGGCCGTGGGCGCGACCGACCTGGCGACGGCGGGGGCCGCGCAGGCTTCCCTCCCCGTCGGCCGAGCGGGCGGGAATGTGAACGCGGCACCGGACACCGAGGTGCTGACCGCCGGTGAGGACCCGGCGGGCACCCGGGTGCTCATCACGGGTAGGGCGACCGACGACCGGGGCATCACCGCGGTCAAGGTCACCGTCAAGGACCGGGTGAGCGGCCGCTACTGGAACCCGACGACGGGTCGCTGGCAGGCCGAGTGGCTGTGGTACGACGCCGTGGTCCTCCGGCCCCGCAGCACCCGCACCGGCTGGACCTTCGGCTTCGTGCCGACCGGCACGGGCAGGTCCGGCCGCTACCAGGTGGCCGCCGTGGCCTGGGACGACCAGGGTCGGCGGGACCCCGACGTCACCCGACGGCAGTTCCAGGTCGACGTCCCGATCACCGAAGTGCCCCCGGTCGACGAGCCGGTTGCCCCGAGCCGCAGGCTGGTGTGGGCCGACGAGTTCAACGACACCGAGCTGGACCCGACGCACTGGAAGAGCTTCCGCGGCCTCTACAACACGCCCTACTGCGTGCAGGACTACACCGCCCGCGACGACAACGTCCGGGTCGAGGACGGCCGCCTACTGCTCGAGGCCCACCGCGAGGCCTCCAACGGGCAGGACTACACCTCGGGCATGGTCGTCTCCAACGACATCCGAGAGGCCGCCAACGGCTCGACCCGGGGAAACACCGCCTGGACCTACGGTCGCTTCGAGATGCGGGCCAAGCTGCCCGACGCCCCCGGCCTCTGGCCCGCGTTCTGGATGCGGCCCGAAGACGGCGTGTACGGCGGCTGGCCCCGCAGCGGCGAGATCGACATCCTCGAGTACGCCGGCCCGAACACCCGCAGCTGGAACGACCGTCGCATCGTCCACGACCTCCACTGGTGGTCCGACACCGCACCGGGCCACAACGGCTCGGTCCCCGACAACCTGTCGGTGACCACCGCCTGGTTGGCCCAGTTCCACACCTTCGCCGTCGAGTGGGATGCCACCGGCTTCCGCTGGTACGTCGACGGGCGCTTGACCCACCAGGCCCGCTCGGGCTGGTCGGTTCCCGGCGCGGCGCCGGGCGCCCCGTTCGACCAGGACTTCTTCATCACCCTGAACCTGCAGGTCGGCGGCTGGGCCGGACCGGTGGACGACGCCCGCCTCGCCACCGCCGGGGCCTTCGAGATCGACTGGGTGCGGGTCTACCAGTGATCCCGGCGGTGCGGGGTGGGCCTACCCTCGCACCCGATGCCGGAACCCCGCCTCGGAGCTGCTGACGCCGAGGATGCGCTGGTCGACTACGACCGGACGATCACCCCGGGGACCGCCCGGGCCGCCCTGCGGTACCCGACCTTCCGGCGTCTCTACTGGGGCGCCTTCGGCTCCAACGTCGGTTCGTGGATGCAGAACGCGGTGCTGGGGGCCTTCGCCCTCCAGTTGACCGACTCGGCCAGCTTCGTGGGCCTCATCGTGTTCGCCCAGCTGGGACCCCTCCTGGTCTTCTCCCTCATCGGCGGCGCCTTGGCCGATGTCGTGGACCGCCGTCGACTCCTCATGGCCGTGGCCGTCGAGCAACTGGTGATGTCCGCGCGTGCTGACCTGGCTCACGATCGGCGGGGACCCGAACAAGACGGCCCTGGTGGTGGTCGTCTTCGCCATCGGCATCGGCCAGGCCATCCACGCCCCGACCTACTCGGCCGCCCTGCCGGCCCTCGTCGACCGCGAGGACCTGGCCGGGGCCATCTCGCTGAACTCGGCCCAGATGAACGCCTCGCGGGTCATCGGCCCGGCCATCGGGGGCGTCATCTACGCCGCCGTGCGGGCGTGTCCTGGGTCTTCGCCATCAACACCGCGACCTACCTGATCGTGATCGGGGTCCTCTACGTGATCCGGCTGCCCGCCGTGGACAAGGATCCCGACGAGCCCAAGGGCCTGCGCCGTCTCCTGGGCGGCATCGTCGTGGCCCGGCAGAACCGCACCATCCGGCGCGTGCTGCTCACGATGGCGCTGTTCTCGCTGCTCTGCCTCCCCTTCGTCACCCAGATGGCGGTGATCGCCGAGCGGAACCTGGGCATCGACGGCCGGAGCGCGGCCTTCGGGCTCTTCTACGCCTGCCTCGGGTTCGGCGCCGTCATCGGCTCGCTGTCGATCGGCACCGTGTTCGCCGGGCACTCCAAGCGGCGCCTGGTGCGTCAGGGCCTCGGGCTGTTCGCCGTGGCGGTCGGCACGCTCGCGCTCATCCGGGAGCCCCTGCTGGCCTACCCGGTGACCATCGTCGTCGGCACCGCCTACTTCGGCACGGTGACCTCGCTGTCGACGGTGCTGCAGGAGGAGCTGGATGACCGGGTGCGGGGCCGGGTGCTGGCCCTCTGGGTGATGTGCTTCGGCGGCACCGTCCCCATCGGTGGGCTCATCGCCGGCCCGGTCATCGACGCCACCTCGGTCACCGCGGTGATGCTCTTCAGCGCGGTCATGGCGGGCCTCCTCGGCCTGTACGCCTACCTGTTCACCGTCGAGCCCAGTGGGCGCCGGGCCCGACGGATGGCGTCGTCCGTCGACGAGGCCGGGCTGAGCCCTCCGCTCACCCCTCCAGCAGGAGGTGGGCCAGGCGCTCGAGGCCGGCGACCCGGCTGGCCTTGACCAGCACCGCGTCGTCGGGGCCGAGCTGACCCAGGGCGGCGAGCGCCCCGTCCACCCCGGCGACGGTCTCGGCCCCGGGCCCGTACTGGTCGGTGTCCACCGCCAAGAGGCGGATCCCCAGCCGGTGGGCCAGCGCCGCCATCCTGTGGTGCTCGACCTCGGCGTGGGCGCCGAGCTCGGCCATCGGGCCCACCACCGCCGTCCGTCGGTCGGCCTCCAGGTTGGCCAGGGCCTCGAGCGCCGCGGCCATCGAGGTGGGGTTGGCGTTGTAGGCGTCGTTGAGGACCCGCAGACCCGCCGGCGTGACGCCCAGCTCCATCCGCCACGGTGACAGCGTCGCCGCCGCCAGGCCCTCGAGCACCCCGTCGAGCTCGGCGCCCGCCGCCAGGGCCGCGGCCGCCGCGCCGGCGGCGTTCTCGGCGTTGTGGCGACCCCGGACCTCGAGGGCCACCTCGCCGCCCCCCCACGGCGTGACCAGGCGGAAGCTCGGCCGCAGGTGGTCGTCCAACACCACGCCCTCGGCCCGGACGTCGCCCTGATCGATCCCGTAGGTCAGCACGCCGGCCACGGTCCGAGCCGCCATGGCCGCCACCCGGTCGTCGCCGAGGTTCAACACCGCGGTGCCCTCACGGGGCCAACGACTCCACCAGCTCGCCCTTGGCCCGGGCCACCTCCTCGATGGTCCCGAAGGCCTCGGTGTGGGCCAGCGCGACCGCGGTGACCACGCCGATCGTCGGGCGGGCCAGCCGGCACAGGTCCGCTACGTGGCTGCGCCCCCGGGCCCCCATCTCGATGACCGCGACCTCGGTGTCCTCGGGGGCCTCCAGCAACGTCAGGGGCACGCCGACCTCGTTGTTGAACGACCGCAGGCTGGCGGTGGTCCGGCGGGAGGCCGCGGTGGCGCTGGCCACGAGGTCCTTGACCGAGGTCTTGCCGACGGACCCGGTCACCCCGATGACCGCGACGGGGTGACCCGTGACCCCGGCCTCGTCCAGCCGGTCCCGGCCATGGGCCCCGAGGGCGGTGAGGGCCACGGTGCTGTCGGCCACCACCACCGACGGCAACCCGTCGACCGCACGCTCGACGAGCACGGCCCCTGCGCCCGAGGACCGGGCCCCGCCGACGAAGTCGTGGCCGTCACGCTCACCGCGGAGGGCGACGAAGAGCTGACCGGGGCGCAGGGCCCGGCTGTCCATCGTGGCGCCGTCGACCACGAGCCCCGGGGGTCCGGCCAGGCGACCACCGGTCACCCGGGCGATCTCCTCCAGGGTCAGGCGCACCCACCAGTTGTACCGTGAGCGGGGTGACCAGCGAGCGACCGGTGTCGGCGAGAGTCCGCCTCGTGGTGCTCTTCGGTGGCCAGTCCGCCGAGCACGACGTGTCCTGTGTGACGGCCAAGCACGTCGTGGAAGCCGCCGATCCGGCCCGCTACAGCCTGGAGCCGGTGGGCATCACCCGCGACGGCGGATGGGTGCGGGCCGAGGAGGCCCGCGCCGCCATCGAGCAGGGCGCGGCGACGTTGCCCAACGCCCTCGCCGCGACCGGCACGAGCATCGACCACGAGTCGGCGATCGTCCCGACGGGCGCCGACGACACCGTCGTCGTGTTCCCCCTCCTCCACGGTCCCATGGGCGAGGACGGCACGGTGCAGGGGCTGCTGGAGCAGGCCGGGGTGCCCTACATCGGCGCCGGCGTCCTGGGCTCGGCGGTGGCGATGGACAAGGCGATCGCCAAAGACGTCCTCGCCGCCCACGGCATCCCGCAGGCCCGGTGGCTGGCCTACCGGAACAGCGATCTCGCCGAACTGCCGCTGGAGGAGATCGAGGCCGAGCTGGGCCTGCCCTGCTTCGTGAAGCCGGCCAACCTCGGGTCCTCGGTCGGGGTGTCCAAGGCCCACGACCGCGACGAACTGGCCCGCGCCCTGGAGCTGGCGTTCAGCTACGACGAATGGATCGTGGTCGAGGAGGCCGTCGTCGCCCGCGAGATCGAGCTGGCCGTGCTCGGCAACACCGACCTGCGGGTATCGGTCCCCGGCGAGGTCACCCCGGCGGCGGAGTTCTACGACTACGAGGACAAGTACCTCGACGGCCAGGCCGAGCTCACCATCCCCGCCGACCTTCCCCCGGAAGTGGCCCGGCAGTTCCAGGACCTGGCCCGGCAGGCCTACCGGGCCCTGCGGGCCGAGGGCATGGCCCGGGTCGACTTCCTGTACGAGGAGGGCGGGCGCGGCCCGCTGCTCAACGAGATCAACACCATCCCGGGCTTCACCCCCATCTCGATGTACCCGAAGCTGTGGGCGGCCTCGGGCCTGCCCTACGACCAGCTCATCGACGAGCTCGTGGCCTTGGCCCTCGAGCGCCACGAGCGCCGCGCCAAGACCCGGCGGACCAGCCGCACCACCCGTGACGCCCTGAACGAGGGCTGATGGCCGACGACCGCGTGGACACCACCTCCTTCCGCGTCGCCCCCGGCACGACCGTCGACCTGCGGTCCCACGACCCTCGCGACACCGGCGACTTCGACGGCGGCAAGGACGAGGGCCAGGAGGCCCACGACGCGCTCTGCTCCCGGCTCGAGACGCTCCAGGACCTGCTCTACGCCGACGGGCGCCGCAAGCTCCTCGTCGTCCTCCAGGCGATGGACACCGGGGGCAAGGACGGCACCATCCGTCACGTCTTCCGCCACACCAACCCCCAGGGCGTCCACGTCGCGGGGTTCAAGCGCCCCACCGAGGAGGAGCTGGCCCACGACTACCTGTGGCGGGTGCACCCGCACACGCCGGCCACCGGCCACATCTCGATCTTCAACCGGAGCCACTACGAGGACGTGCTCGTGGTGCGGGTCCACGACCTCGTCCCCGAGGAACGGTGGCGCCGGCGCTACGACCACATCAACGCCTGGGAGCAGCAGCTGGTCGACGAGGGCACCACGGTGCGGAAGTTCTTCCTGCACATCTCCAAGGAGGAGCAGGCCGAGCGCCTGCAGTCCCGCATCGACACGCCCGAGAAGCAGTGGAAGTTCGAGAAGGGCGACCTGGCCGAGCGGGAGCACTGGGCCGACTACCAGGCGGCCTACGAGGAGGTGCTCGGCCGCACCTCGACCGAGTCCGCCCCCTGGTACGTGATCCCCGCCGACCGGAAGTGGTTCCGGAACCTCGCCGTCTCCCAGGTCCTGGTCGACACGCTGGAGTCCCTCGACCTCCGCTACCCCGAGCCCGAAGAGGGCCTCGCCGGTCTGAAGGTCCTCTAACCGGGGACGGTCAACTGGTCGGTGAGGTCGTCAGGTACCCCGGGGATGTCGCCCAGGTCACCGACGGCTTCGCGGGCACACTCCAGCGCGGCGTCGCCATAGGCGTTCGCGGTGTCGATGTCCTCGGTGCCCTCACCGCGGATGATCGCCTCGAGCTCGTCGCGGTCCACGGCGTCGTCGCCGTCCAGCTTCTCGGCGATGCAGGTGGCGATGGCCTCGGTCTGGCCCGTCTCCTCCTGCAGGAGGTCGACCAGCTCGGGGTCCGCCGAGCTCCCGCCCCCACTGTCGTCGCCGCCACAGCCCGCGAGGAGCAGGCCGGCGACGGCCAAACCGATGAGAGGTCGCCGCCTCATGCCGTGGTTGCCGCGGGGAAGTGGACGTACTCGCCGATCAACACGGTGGCGAACTCTTTCGGATCCGGGCGCGCTCCCGCCAGTCGGCCCCGGTCGCGCAGGTCATCCTCGAGTCGGTCGAGGATCACCTCCAGGGTCAGGTCGTCGGCGTGGTCGACCCAGGCCCGGCGTTCGGACTCGTCGGCGAAGCAGTACGCCTTCCAGGAGACCGAGAACCGCAGGTCGTTCCAGCCGTAGTCGACCGACTCGGGGTCGGCGCCGTGGAGCTCCCATCGTTCCGCACCCACGAAACGGAGCTCGGGCTGTGGGCCGAGGGGCGGGACGACGGCGTCGGCGGCGCCCACACGGTCGACGCCGTGGAAGACGCTGTCGGTGTCGAGCAGCACCGCCGTGTCGTGACGGACGGGCAGGGCCACGGCCGGGCCGTCGACCCCCTCCGGGTAGTAGGCGAACGCCCCCTCGACGGCGTGGCCGAAGTACGCCACGCCGGTGGCGATGGGCATGCGCCAGTTCTCGAAGCATCCCGAGTGGTGCATGACGACCATGAGCCACTGCGGCAGGTGCAACCGGTTGGCGCCTCGGAACTCGGGCACGTCGGTGTGCACCGCCAGCTCCTGGCCGGGCAGCAGGAGGTTGGCGTAGACGATGGCGGGGACGACCACGTCCCGACCGTGCAGGCGCCGGGCGGCATCGAGGAAGCCCTCGTGGTGCAGGAACGGTTCGATGCCAGGGGCCCGGACCTCGTCGCCGTACGCGTAGGTCTCTCGGAAGTAGTTGGTGCGGTCGGCCAGGGTGGCCTTGGCCTCACCGGTCCGCCCGAAGCGGCCACCGCTGCGGACGTAGTTGGCCGCGGCGTCGATCCGTTGCGGGAGGTCGCCGTAGTTCTGCTCGGTCCGTTCCTCGCTGTAGGTCCGGTAGACCCCGAACGCCTCGGCCAGCCGGAGCATCGCCTCAGCGCCGTCGGCCCCGAGCAGCGGGTCGAAGACCGTCACCGACGCCGTCATCGCGGCAACGCCACATAGCGCCGGAACCGCACGGGCCGGCCGAGGAGGCGGGGCGCGTGGAGGTCTTCGGACTGCTCGACGGCCCAGGCCCGGGTGGCCTCGGCACCCCGCGCCCGCTCCTCGTCGGTGGCCGACCAGGTCCAACCCAGCTGCCCGGACGCCATGAGCTCGATCATCTGGTCGAGGGTGATCTCCCGGTCGTCGGCGACCTCCGGCAGCCAGTCGCCCTTCCAGTGCCGGCTGCGCAGGTAGGCGTCGAGGCCTTCGACCTCGTCGAGTCCGGCCGGCACCCGGTCGAGGCCCGCCGCCTTGGCGAACGCGGCGGCGGCGGCCTCGCCCGGCGCACCGTGGCCGCCCCGGGCCCACAGGAAGACCCCGTCGGGCCGCAGGACCCGGAGGACCTCGAGGGTGGCGTCGCGCCATTCGGGCACGAGGTGGAAGACGTGGCTGGCGATCACCGAGCCGAACGAGTCGTGCGGGAACGGCAGGGCGGTGCAGTCGGCCCGGGCGACCGGCACGTCGGTGCCTTTGGCCTGCAGCTTGCGCAGCATCGGCGCCGCGAGGTCGATGCCGACGACATCGAGGCCCGTGGCCGCCAACGGCAGGGCGATGCGTCCCGTGCCCACCCCGATCTCGAGGACCGGTCCGTGGCCGATGAGGGCCTCGGCCAGGGTCGCGGTGACCTCGGCCGCGGCGGCGGGGGTCATCGAGCGGGTGGCGTCGTAGTACTCGGCGGCGCGGTCGAAGCTGACCGACGGGCGCTTCGACCAGCTCACCGCACCACCGCCGGTGCGGGTGCCGGCGCCGAGAGCGCCGAGTGCAGGAAGTCGAGGAGCTCCCGGCGCCGACGGGCCAGGGATCGCAGGGTGGGCTCCTCGCCGAGGCCCCGCAGGACCTCGACCTCGGTGGCCATGCCGATGACCGTCGAATAGGCCGACAACAACAGGAGGCGGGAGTCGGTGGCCCGCATCCGGCCCGCCGCCATCTCCACCTCCAGGAACTCCCGGGCCCGCTGCACGAGCGGATCGAGCGCCGCCATCAGGCGCGGGGCGGCGGGCGGGCCCAGCCGGCTGACCTCGCGGAGGAGCCCGAGGAGCTCCGGTCGACGCAGGGCGAGGCGGAACACCGACCGCACCACGGCCTCGACCCGGGCCCAGCCCTCGCCGGCACCGGCGAGGGCTGCCTCCAACGCAGCGGAGAGCTCGGCCGGCGCTCCGGTCCACCACGGCGTCCAGGAGGGCCGGCTTCGAGGGGTAGTAGTAGAGGACCGCCTGCTTGGACACGCCGACCTCACCGGCGACGTCGTCCAAGGACGTGGCCTCGTAGCCGCGGGCCGCGAACGAGACCAACGCGGCGTCCAGCGCACGGTCACGGGTGGAGGCGGTCACTTACCAGATGGTAGAACACCTTGTCGTGAGCATCGCCGAGGGCCTGGACGGCAAGCGCATCGCCGTCACCGGCAGCACCGGCTTCCTGGGCACGGCGCTGGTCGAGCGCCTCCTGCGCTCGGTGCCGGGCTGCGAGCTCGTCCTGCTCATCCGGCCCGGTCGGCGGTCCGACCCGACTCGACGGGCCAACCGCGAGATCTTCCGCAACGACGCCTTCGACCGGCTCCGTGAGCTGTGGGGAGACGAGTTCCAGGCCACCCTCGACCGGCGGGTCACCGCCATCGCCGGCGACGTGGGCACCGACGGCCTCGGCCTCGACGACGAGGGCCGGACCGCCGTCGCCGACTGCGACGTCGTCATCCACTCGGCCGCCACCGTCTCCTTCGACTCCCCCCTCGATGCCGCCGTCGAGGTCAACCTCCTCGGACCCACCCGCATCGCCGCGGTCCTGAACGATCTGGGCGTCACGCCCCACCTCGTCGCGGTGTCGACCTGCTACGTCGCCGGCAGCCGGCGCGGCGCCGCCCCCGAGGAGCTCGTCGAGGAGAGCGACTTCTTCACCGACGTCTCCTGGCGAGGCGAGGTCGACGCCGCCCGACGCATGCGCACCGACGTCGAGGCGGCCAGCCGGACGCCCGAGAAGCTGGCCGAGTACCGCAAGCAGGCCCGCCAGGAGCTGGGAGCCGCCGGGGTACCGCTGCTGGCCGACAAGACCGAGCAGTTCCGGACCCGCTGGGTCACCGATCGCATGGCCGAGGCGGGCCGGGCCCGGGCCGCCTCCCTGGGTTGGCCCGACGCGTACGCCTACACCAAGGCCCTCGGTGAGCGGGCGCTGTGTGAGACCCGGGGCGACATCCCGATCAGCATCGTGCGCCCGTCGATCATCGAGTCGGCCTGGGCCGAGCCCAAGCCGGGCTGGATCCGGGGCTTCCGCATGGCCGAGCCGGTCATCATCTCCTACGCCCGCGGCCTGCTGAAGCAGTTCCCCGGGGTGCCCGAGGGCATCGTCGACGTCATCCCGGTGGACCAGGTGGCCGCCGCCATCATCGCCGTCGCCGGCACCGGACCGTCCGCCGACGGACGGGTCGATGTCACCCAGGTGGCGTCGGGGTCGGCCAACCCCCTGCGCTACGGCGAGCTGGTCGACCTGACCTCGAGCTGGTTCAAGGAGCACCCGCTCTATGACCGGGAGGGCCAGCCCATCGTCCCGGGCGACTGGTCGTTCCCCGGCCGGGGGCGCGTGGAGTCCCAGCTCCGTCGGGCCAAGACGACCCTGGAGCGGGCCGACCGGGTGCTCTCGGCGCTTCCCCTCCGGGGCAAGCAGGCCGAGCTGTCGGCCCGGCTGGAGGACAAGCGGGAGCAGGCCGAGAGCGCCATCGGCTACGTCGAGCTCTACGGCGCGTACGCCGAGTGCGAGGCCGTCTACGGCGTGGAGAACCTGCTGGCCCGTTGGGAGGCCCTCGACGACCATGACCGGGCGACCTTCGACTTCGACCCCCGGGCCGTCGACTGGCCGACCTACGTGCAGCAGATCCACCTGCCGTCGATCGTCACCCAGGCCCGCGTCCGCACCGAGGGCGGCGGACGCACGACCTCGGACCGGATGGGACGCCTCCGGGAACAGGTGCTGTCCCCCGACCGCCACCTGGCGGCCTTCGACCTCGAGAACACGCTCATCGCCTCCAACGTCGTGGCGTCCTACTCGTGGCTGGCCACCCGTCGGCTGCCCCCCACCGACCGCGCCCGCTTCGTCGCCCAGATGCTGCGGGAGGGCCCCAGCCTCCTGGCCCTCGACCAACGGGACCGCAGCGACTTCCTGCGCCACTTCTACCGGCGCTACGAGAACGCCCCCGTGGACCAGATCGACGCCGACGCCTGGCAGATGTTCAGCGACCTGATCCTGACCAAGTCGTTCCCGGCCGGCATCCGGCGGGTCCGTCAGCACCGGGCGCTGGGCCACCGCACCGTGCTCATCACCGGCGCCCTCGACTTCGTGGTCGAACCCCTGCGCCCCTTGTTCGACGACATCGTCTGCGCCTCCCTCGAACAGAAGGACGGTCGCTACACCGGCGGGATGCGCGAGGTGCCCCCGACCGGCGAGGCGCGGGCCCAGGCGATGGCGGACTACGCCAAGGCCGAGGGCCTCTCGCTGGCGGAGTCGGTGGCCTACGCCGACTCCGCCTCTGACCTGCCCATGCTCGACGCCGTCGGCTTCCCGGTGGCGGTCAACCCCGAGACCCGACTGTCGGCCCTGGCCCGCAAGCGGGGCTGGCTGGTGGAGCACTTCGACAAGTCCCCCGGCGGCCCCCGCCCGCCCCTGCCCCTCGCCGCCCGCCCCGGCGGCCAAGAGGGCTGGCTGGCCCGCAGCCTCGAACGCCTGAGCCCGACCTCCGGGGTCCCCACCCGATGACCACGACCACATTCCCGTTCTGGCCGCGAAATGTGCGCGAGAACAGCAACATCCCGCGGCCAGAACGAGCTGTCGGCGTCCACCAATCGTTCTGGCCGCGAAATATGCGCGAGAACGGCAATATCCCAGCGGCCAGAACGAGATGGGGGGGCGGGGTGAAGGCCTTGGTGTTCGAGCGGAACGTGGCTCGGTATGCCGCGGCGCGGGTCGCCGGGGCCGTCGTGGCGGGGCGGGGGGCGGCCTGGGGGCCGTTGCGGCTGCGGGATGCCGACGTGCCCGACCTGCCCACCCCGGGCTGGGAGCGGCTGCGACCCCGGCTCGCCGGGATCTGTGGCTCGGACCTGGCCACGATCGACAGCCGCAGCTCGCGCTACTTCGAGCCCATCGTGTCCTTCCCGTTCGTGCCCGGCCACGAGGTCGTCGGCGACCGGGACGACGGCACCCGGGCGGTCCTCGAGGCCGTCCTCGGCTGTGTCGCACGCGGCATCGACCCACCGTGTGACGACGTGCGCCACGGGCGACGTCGGCCGCTGTGAGCGGGTGGCGTTCGGTGACCTCGAACCCGGCCTCCAGACCGGCTTCTGCTGTGACACCGGGGGCGGTTGGTCGACCCTGCTCGTGGCCCATCCCGGCCAGCTCCACCCCGTCGCCGACACGCTCAGCGACGAAGCCGCCGTGATGGTCGAGCCCACGGCCTGTGCGGTCCGAGCCGCGCTGGCCGCCGGCGACGGCGGGGTCCAGGTCGTGCTCGGCGCCGGGACCCTCGGCCTGCTCACCATCGCCGCCCTGCGCCGCTTCGGCTCCCCCGGCACCCTGATCGCCACGGCCCGCTATCCCCACCAGGCCCGCCTGGCCAAGGACCTGGGCGCCGACATCGTCGTGGACCCCGACGAGGCCCACCGGGCCGTGCGCCGGGCCACGGGCGCCATGGTCATCGGCGACACCCTCACCCGAGGTGCGGATGCGGTCGTGGACTGCGTCGGCAGCGCGGACACCATCGCCACCGGCATCGACATCGCCCGGGCCGGCGGACGGGTCGTTCTCTGCGGGATGCCGGGCAACGTGACCCTGGACCTCACCCCGCTGTGGCACAAGGAGGTCGCCCTCGTGGGCGCCTATGCCTACGGCCAGGAGGCCGGCGGACGCCGGACCTTCGACCTCGCCTTCGAGCTGGTCGAGGCCGCCGACCTCGGCCGCCTCGTCTCGGCCCGCTACCCCCTCGACCGGTACCGGGAAGCGTTGGAGCACGCCGCCAACGCCGGTTCCCGGGGCTCGGTCAAGATCGCCTTCGACCTCCGCAACGAACGGGAGCGTGAGTCACTGTGAGCAGGCCCGGCTTCGTCCTCGAGGTCGATCGCTCGACCCCGCCGGTGGTGTTCCACCACGGCGACACGCTGCGGCTGGAGCGCCTGCCCGTCGGGCGCTCGCGCATCATCTACCCGGCCGAGCCGCTGCCCGGCCTCAAGGATCCCGACGAGGCCATCCGTCAGGCGCTGCTCAACCCGCTCGGCGACTGCGCTCCGCTACCCGACCTGCTGACGCCGGGCATGAAGCTGACCATCGCCTTCGACGACATCTCCCTGCCCCTGCCCCCGATGCGGCGCCCCGACATCCGCCAGCGCATCATCGAGGCCGTCCTGGACATGGCCGCGGCCAAGGGCGTCGACGACGTCCACCTCATCGCCGCCTTGGCCCTGCACCGGCGCATGACCGAGGCCGAGCTGCGCCACGCCGTCGGCGACCGGGTCTATGACGCCTTCGCCCCCGACGGCCTCCTCTACAACTTCGACGCCGAGGACCCCGAGAACCTGACGTTCCTGGGCGAGACCGACGAGGGCGAGGAGGTGGAGATCTCCAAGCGGGCCGCCGAGAGCGACCTGCTCGTCTACGTGAACATCAACCTGGTGGCCATGGACGGCGGGCACAAGAGCACCGCCACCGGCCTGGCCAGTTACCGCAGCCTGCGCCACCACCACAACGTCCACACCCTGCAGCACTCCCGCTCGCTCATGGACCGCCACAGCTCCGCCCTGCACCACTCGAACTGGCGCATGGGCGAGGTCATCCGCAAGGCCGGGGTGAAGATCTTCCAGATCGAGACCACGGTCAACAACGACACCTTCGGCGGCGACCGGCCCTGTCGGTCCTCCAGAAGCGGGAGTGGGAGTGGACGATGGCCGACCGGGCCTCCTTCATCGGCATGAAGGCCGGCCTCGACCGGATGCCCGCCACGGCCCGCCGCAAGGTCTTCAACGCCTGGAAGGCGCCGTACGCCCTCACCTCGGTGCAGGCCGGTGAGGTCGGCCCGGTGCACGAGCTGACCACCGCAGAACGTGCACGCCCAGCAGCTGGTCCCCGTCGAGGGCCAGACCGACGTGCTCACGATGGGGCTGCCCTACATCTGCCCCTACAACGTGAACTCGGTGATGAACCCGATCCTGGTCATGTGCCTCGGCCTCGGATACTTCTTCAACCTCTACCGGGGCAAGCCCCTGGTCCGGGAGGGCGGGGTGCTGATCATGACCCACCCCACCCCGTGGGAGTTCCACCCGGTCCACCACCCGAGCTACATCGACTTCTTCGAGCAGATCCTCTCGGAGACCACCGATCCCGTCGAGGTCGAGAAGTTCGAGAAGGCCTTCGCCGAGGACGAGTGGTACCGCCACCTGTACCGGACCTCCTACGCCTACCACGGCGTCCACCCGTTCTACATGTGGTACTGGGGCAGCCACGCCCTCCAGCACCTGGGCGGGGTGATCATCGTCGGCGGCGACGTGAAGGCCGTCCGGCGGCTCGGCTTCAAGCCCGCGTCGACCCTGCAGGACGCCTTCGAGATGGCCACCGACGTCGTCGGCCCCCAGCCGACGGTCACCCACCTGCACAACCCGCCCATCCTCCTGGCCGACGTGACGTGAGGGTCCGGTTCGCACCGACCCGCCTGGTGCGGGCGCTGCCGTTCCCCTACCGCGCCCCCG
>CAVZRY010000006.1:0-120088 GCA_963777805.1 uncultured Microthrixaceae bacterium
CGAACTTCAGCGGCGCCCACCTCGCCATCGTCATCCCGCTGGTCCTGGCCTTCCGCACCCGGGTCGACGGGCTGGTCCGCCTCGGCCTCCTGGCCCTCGCCGGCCTCCTGGCCCTGGGGGTGTGGTGGACCGGCACCCGGGGTGGGGCCCTGGCCGCGGTCGGCGGGGTGGCCGCGCTGGGCTTCCTCGCCGACGGCCCTGCCCCGCATCGTGCGGTGGGGCACCTTGGCCCTGACCGTGATCGGCCTGGCTGTGGTCGTCGTCTCGGCCACGGCCGACTCGATACCGGGCGGCGACCTCGTGAGCGGTGTCCGCTTCACGGGAACCGCCACCCTGGACACCCGGGTCGAGATCTGGGGGGCGGCGGCCGAGATGGTGCGGGACCACCCGATCCTGGGGGTCGGCCCGGACACCTTCCACCTGGCCTATCCCGAGTACCGGTCCCTGGCGGCGGCGGACAACCTGGTCATCAACGCCGACGAGGCCCATGACGTCTTCCTCGACCGGGCCGCCACCAGTGGCATCCCGGCTGTCCTGGCCTACCTCTGGTTCCTCGGGCTCCTCGCTCTGTACGTCGTGCGGTCCCGCCGGGTCCTCGAGGAGTCCACCCCGGTGCGTCTGGCCGGCTTCGGCGGGGCCCTGGCCGCCTACGTGCTGCAAGGCCTGGTCAGCATCGACGTCGTGCCCGTCGCCCTGCTCGGCTGGGTGTCCACGGCGGCCCTCGTGGCCCTCGCCGACCCGGCCGCCATCGCCGGTCGGACCGGCAAGCAGGTCCCCGAGCGCCTCCGGCCCCTGTCCCGGTGGCCCTCGGCGGCTTCGCCGTGGTGGTGGTCGTCCTCGGGCTCCTGGCCGTGCGCCCCCTGGTCGCCGACCTCCGCTTCCGGGACGGCCTCGAGGACACCGCCGCCGGCCGGCCCCTGGCGGTCGGCGCCGCCGACTTCGAGGCCGCCATCGAGTGGTTCGGGGCCGAGCCGCGCTTCCGCGCGGTTCGCCGCGCCAGCTCGTGGCCATCGCCACCACCGAGGTGGCCGACGACGAGGTGCGGCGGCAGCTCCTGAACGAGGCCCTCGTCGCCTACCACCGGGCCCTGGACCGGGACCCCGGGGCGATCGCCACGGTGCGGGCACGGCCCGGGCCGAGGTCGCGCTCGCAGCCGTCGCCGGCCCCGAGCACCTGGAGGTCGCCGACGGGCTCTACCGCTCCCTGATCGACCGGGTCGACACCGACTGGCAGCTCTACGCCGAACACGGCACCCTTCTGGTCAACTGGGCCTCGGTCCTCGACGGACAACAGGCCGAGGTGCTCCGGGCGGAGGCCGTGACCGACCTCGAGCGATCCGTCGACCTCTTCGACGGGTCGGTGGACACCCTTGGATTGCTGGCCCAGCTCTACCGCGAGGACGGCCGCCGGAACAGGCCCGCCTCTTGGAACAGGCCGTCGGCCTCGAGCCGGAGCGCCAGGACCTGCAGAACGCGCTGCAGGAGAGCCGGGAGGCGTCGGGGGGTTGATGCGGCGCCGGCGGGGCCGGTGCGATCAGGCCGTGTCCGCGGGGGTCGGCCACGGTGACGAACCACAGCGCCACGCTCAGACCGATTGGGGGGGCCTGGACCATCTCGGCCGGGTGGAGCAGGAGCCGGGAGGTCACCGTGGGCCTGGACGGTCAGGGCACCCCGACGGTGGTCTCACAGGCGGTGGCGGTGTCGACGCCGGTGCCGCCCCGGCAGGTGTCGGTATCCGGCCCGCCGCCGAGGGTGTCATTACCGGCCTGGCCGTAGAGGAGGTCGTCCCCGGACCGGCCCCGCAGGGTGTCGTCGCCCGCGTTGCCGCGCATCTCGTCGTCACCGCTGCTGCCGTACATCGTGTCGTTGCCCTGGTTGCCGCTCACGATGTCATCACCACCGAGGGAACAGATGAGGTCGTCACCGCTCAGGGCGTTGATGATGTCGTCACCGGTGGTGCCCCGGATCACGTCCGGCCCGTTGGTGGGTGACTGGCCCCGGGGCAGGTCCACGGTGACGGGTTGGTTCTGGCAGATCTCCGGAGGCACGGGCGGCGGAGGTGGGGGTGGGGGCGGGGGCGGGGGCACGATGACGGTGACGGTGGCCGTGTCGACCGCCACTGCGGTGCCGGTGATGACGGCCCCTTCGATCGCCGCCGCGGCGGTGTTGGTGATCGCGCGGACCCCACGGTCCAGGTGGCGACGTTGACGGTGGTGGTGTTCAGGGTGGCGGTGGCCGTCAAGAAGGCGCTGGCGCCGGGAGGCAAGGTAGTAGGGGAAGCCACTGAGGAGCTGGCCGAGTCGGTCGTCGACGAGGTCATGGGTGGCGAGCGTGGTGACACCGGTGTTGGTGACCGTGTAGCAGTAGGTGACGGCGGTGCCGGTGGTGACGGTGATGGCGTCGGTGGCGGCGCAGATGGTGGGGTCGGTGCCGACGGTCTTGGCCAGGGTGATCGCCGCGGACGGGGCCTGGGCGCCGGCGGGCCGGATCGAGCCGCCGAAGGGACTGAGGAGGCCGAGCAGGAGCCCGACGACAACGAGGACGGCCAGGGAGACGCGGCTGTCGCCCCGGCGGGGGACTCGATGTCGGGACGCAGAAGATCCATCTGGGCCTCACGGTAGCCGACGACGGGGATGCCCGATCACCCTGGCGGAGGGGGACACTTATGCTCGCCGGGTGACACGACACCTGATCACGGGGGGCGCCGGGTTCATCGGCGCCTCCCTCGTCGAGCGCCTGGTGGCCCGCGGCGATCAGGTGACCGTGCTCGATGACCTGTCGACCGGACGGCGCGACAACCTCACAGCGGTGCTCGACCACCCGGCCGTGACCTTCCGTCACGGTTCAGTGCTCGACGAAGCCGTCGTCGACGAGGCCGCCGCCGGCTGTGACACCGTGGTCCACCTCGCCGCCGCCGTGGGGGTGCGCCTCATCGTGGAGCAGCCCCTCCAGTCCCTGACCGGCAACATCCGCGGCGCCGAGAACGTGCTCGCCGCGGCCGATCGACACGGCTGCCGCTTCCTGGTCACCAGCAGCTCGGAGATCTACGGCCGCAACCCCCAGGTCCCGCTCGCGGAGGATGCCGACCGGGTCCTGGGCTCGCCCACCGTCGCCCGCTGGGCCTACTCGACCGCGAAGGCCGTCGACGAGATCCTGGCGTTGGCCTACCACCGCGAGCACGGTCTGGCCGCCACCGTGGTGCGTCTGTTCAACACCGTCGGGCCCCGCCAACGGGGTGACTACGGCATGGTCCTGCCCACCCTGGTCGGCCAGGCGCTCGACGGTGCGCCGCTCACCGTGCACGGCGACGGCCGCCAGACCCGCTGCTTCTGCCACGTCGAGGACGTGGTCGGGGCCCTGCTGGTCCTCCTGGACCACCCCGACAGCCCGGGTGAGGTCTTCAACGTCGGCTCCGAGGACGAGATCGCGATGGTGGACCTCGCCCACCGGATCCTGGAGCGGACCGGGTCGTCGTCGGCCATCGTCCTCCAGCCCTACGAGGACGCCTTCGGCCCCGACTTCGAGGACATGCGGCGACGGGTCCCCGACACCGGCAGGCTGCGCCGCCTGACCGGTTGGGCCCCGACCCGGTCCCTCGACCAGACCATCGACGACATCATCGGTGTCGCTCGGCTCAGGCGGACCGCGCCGGCCGGACGCTGACCAGAACGCCGCCACGACCACCGCCCACCCGAGCACCACGGCGCCGAGCACCAACAGATCCACCCCGGCGAGGACCGCCAGGGCCACCATCACGGCGTGGGCCCCGCTCAGGCCCACCAGCGCCCTGCCCGGGGAGTACCCACCGGCCAGGAGGCGGTGGGCCAGGTGGTCCCGACCCACGGTGAACGGGCTCACCCCACGCCGCAGGCGCAGGACCGTGACGAGGGCCGAATCGAGGATGGCGATCCCGAGCAGGCCGATCGGGATCAGGAAGCTGCCTGGGTTGGCCAACGCCGAGTTCACCTCCACGGACAGCACCGCCAGGACGAAACCCACGAACAGGGCGCCACTGTCACCGAGGTAGATGCTGGCCCGCCGGGCGTTGAAGACCAGGAACCCGGCACAGGCCCCGGCCAGTCCCGCGGCCCCGACCGCGATCACCCGCTGGCCGTCGTCGATCACCGGCGCGGCGATGCCGACCGCGGACAGCAACGCCACCGACCCGGCGACGCCATCCATGTTGTCCAGGAGGTTGAGAGCGTTGGTGATGGCGACCAGCCAGATGATCGTCAGCACGACGTCGACGGCAGGGATGTCGGTCACCAGGACCTGCACGCCCCCGGCGGTCACCACGGCGGCGGCCGCGACCTCCGCGGCCAGTCGCACGTCGACGCCGAGGGGGTGCCGGTCATCCAGCAGCCCCACCACGCCCAGCAGCATGGCGGCGGCCGCGACACCGGCGAGCCGGGCCTCGAAGGTCTGGACCGTGCTCAGCGTGGCGATGACGGCGGCGACGATCGCCACGCCACCGAGGTACGGCACCGGCCGGGCCTGGGTCTTCCGCCCCGGTCCGTCGACCAGGCCCCGGCGCAGGCCGAGGGCCCGCAGCGGGGGGATCAGCGCGCTGGTCACGACCACGGCGAGCAGGAAGGCCAGCCCGGCCCGCAGCGTGCAGCTCGCTCATGCCGCCCGCCGGTAGGTCTCCAGGGTCCGGGAGGCGGCCTGGGCCCACGTGAACCGGGCGGCACGGGCCTGGCCGGCCGCGGCCATCCGCCGGCGGCCCACGGGGTCTTCGAGCAACCGCCGCAGGGTGGCGGCGAGGTCGCCGGGTCGCCGAGGGTCGAAGTAGGCCGCGGCATCGCCGGCGACCTCCTCCAGCACGGGGATCGCCGAGCAGGCAACCGGCGCGCCGCAGGCCATCGCCTCCAGCACGGGCAGGCCGAAGCCCTCCTGGAGCGAGGCGGTGATCACGACCTCGGCACCGGCGAAGAGCGCCGCCAGGTCCTGGTCGTCCACCCGACCCAGGGCTCGGACCCCCTCCGGCGGGGCATCGGGAGGCGGACCCACCAGGACGAGCTCGGTGTCGGGGGGGGCGAGCTGCTGCCACTCCCCCAACAGGGCAGGGCGGTTCTTGTGCCGCCGACCGCTGGTGACGGCCAGGACGTAGGAGCGCTCGAGGCCGTGTCGGGCCCGGGCCCGGTCAGACGGCGGCCGGGGCACGAGGCCCGAAGCGTTCGTGGTCCACGCCGTGGGCCACGACCTCGATCGGGCGGTGGGGCCACAGCGCCCCGACGGCGTCGGCGGTGGCCTGGGACGGGGCCACCACCCGATCGGCGGTCCACAGCGCCTGGCGCAGGGTCAGGCCATAGGCCGCTCGCCGGGTCCGGGTAGGGCGTCAGGGATCTGGCGGGGGATCACGTCGTTGACGGTGACCACCGTCGGGGCGCCGGGTCGGAGGGGCACCGTCAGATACGGGGTGTGGAAGACCCGGGGACCCACCCGGCGGATCAGCCGGGGGACCTCGAGGTGCTGGCGGCCGGCCAGCGGTGAGCTGTCGGCGCGGACCGTCTCACAGGGCCACTCGCCGCCAAGCGGCGCGATGGCCACGATCTCCTCGTCGGCGCCACAGGCCGCCACCAACGCCGGGAGGAGCCCTTCGATCGTGCGGCCGATCCCCGGGAAATGGGCCCGGTGGGCACGGGCATCGAACAGGTAGCGGCTCACGGGGCGATCGAGGGCACCTGTGTCAACCTACTGGCCCATGGGTCTGCGCCTCCTCCATTGCTACAAGGCGTTCCCGCCCGTGCTCGGCGGCATCGAGCTCCACGTCGAGCAGGTCGCTCGGGGCCTTCACCGCCGAGGCCACGACGTCGAGGTCGTCACCACCGCCGGCCGGGACGAGGCGGGCGAGCGCGACGAGGACGGGGTGCGGGTCCGGCGCCACCGGGCCCTGCTGGAGATCGCCTCCACGCCCCTGAGCGCCGGCTTGGTGACCGACCTGGTCCGCCGGACCCGGGGGCGCCGCGACGCCCCCGACCTGATCCACCTCCATGCCCCGTACCCCCTGGCCGAGCTGGCCTGGCTGGCGGCCACGCGCTCCGCCCGGCGCCCGCCGACCGTGGTGACCTACCACGCCGACATCGTGCGCCAGCGCCGGCTGGGGGCGCTGCACCGACCGGTCCAACGCCGGATGCTGCGCCGGGCGGAGGCCGTCGTCGCCACCACGGCGTCGTACCGGCGCAGCTCGCCCCAACTGGCGGGCCTGCCCCGCTGTGAGGTGATCCCCCTGGGCGTGGACACCGAGCGGTTCGCCGCCAGCGCGCCCCGCCCCCCTGGCCTCGGTCACTTCGTGCTCTTCGTCGGGCGGCTGCGGCACTACAAGGGGGTCGACCACCTCCTGAGGGCCGTCCCCCACCTCCCGCCCGAGCTGGCGGTCGTGATCGCCGGTGACGGCCCCGAGGGCCCGAGCCTGCGGGCCCTCGCCCGCGACCTGCAGCTGGGGGAGCGGGTGCGGTTCCTCGGGACCGTGCCCGACCGGGACCTGGCCGGCCTCTACCAGCACGCCAGCGCCCTCGTCCTGCCCGCGGTCAACCGGGCCGAGGCCTTCGGGCTGGTCCAGCTCGAGGCGATGGCGTCCGGGACACCGGTGGTGTCGACCCGGCTGGGGACCGGCGTGGACGAGGTCAACCAAGACGGTGTCACCGGCCTCACCGTGCCCGTGGCTGAGCCCCGCGCCCTCGCCGAGGCCGTGGCTCGCCTCGTCGCCGACCCGGCCCTGGCCAACCGCCTCGGGGCGGCGGGCCAGGCCAGGGCCTCGGAGCACTTCGCCCTCGAGGCCGTGCTCGACCGGCTCGAAGCGCTCTACGCCGGACTCGTCGCACGCGGGGCTGTGACCACCGGACGATGACCGACCGGCGGCCGGCGGCCACCTTCCTCCGGGCCGTCGTCGCCCCCGCGGCGGCGCCGGGTCAGACGGTGCGTCCGAGGAAGGCGGCCAGCTGGTCGGCCGCCGAAGCCCCCTCGGGCGCGGCCTGCTCGGGCCCGAAGATCGTGCCCTCGTCGCTGCGGAAGGCGGGCTGGATCGCCTGGCGCGACTGGTCGAGGAGCTGGGCGGCCAGCTCCGGAGCGAGGTCGGTGTCCTGGCCGGTGGCCCGGGCCAGGTCCAACGCGTGGGTGAAGGTGTCGGTGCTCGACAGGCCCATCAGCGCCGCGGCCGGCATGTCGCCGAACCCCGGGTTCACGGTGCGGGCCAAGGCGCCGTCTTCGGAGAAGGCGGCCAGGTTGTCCTTGGCGGCCTGGTCGAAGACGGCCACGAAGTCGCCCTGGGCGGATCCCTCGCCGGTGTCGGCCATCTCGACCCCCTGGAGGCCACTGCGGGCCCAGTGCTGACCCCCGACGAGGTGGTCGATGAGCTGGCTCACCTTCCACTCCTGGCAGGGCGTGTCGAGATCGAGCTGGTCGACGGTCACGTTGGCCAGCACGCCGCGGGCCACGTCTTGGGACTGGGCGAGGACATCGGTCGGGTTCATCGGTCCACCTCTCGTGTGCAGGGACCGCGACGCTACCGCAGGGCGCTCACCGGTCGCCCGGGGCCGCTCAACCGGCTTCGGGTTCGACGAAGGGCAGCACGTGGTGGCGGGCCTGGGTGACCTCGATGACCATGGCGATCCGGCCGTGACCCTCCCGCCAGGGGAAGTCCTCGCCGGTGTACTTGCGGGCGAGGCGGTCCATGACCTCCAGGTCGGGGTCGGGCTCGTGGTCGATGACCGTGCCCCGCAGCTGCACCTCCTCATAGGGGTTGTCCCGGTCGACCACCGACAGGGCCACGCGGGGATCATGGGCGGTGTTGGCGGCCTTGAGGGTGTCGGCGTGGGTCCCGATGAGGACCCGGTCGCCGTCCCGCAGGATCCACACCGGATCGCACTTGGGTGCGCCGTCACGCCGCAAGGTGGCCAAGTGGGCGATGTTCGGTCGGTCCAGCACGGCGCGGACCCCGTCCTTCAGATGGATTCCCATGGCGTGAGTATCGGCGCCTCACGGCCTCGCGGGCAGGGCCGAACGACCCGTCACGGTCGACCGTGGCGACTCGGGTCCGGGTCGCGGTCGACCCCGATCACGCCGTCGGGACCTCGCCGAGCAAGGGGGGTCAGTCCTCGGCGCCGACCAGGGCCTCCTCCGCGGTCGTGGCCGGGGCCGGGCGGAACCGGAACCAGGCCCAGAAGGCCACGCCCAGCACCAGGAAGACGGCGAAGACGCTGAGCGCCGAGCGCATCGTGTTGGCCGCGACGCCACCCCACCGGCCGGCCGACGGGTGCAGGTAGCACTGCACCAGCAGGAAGACGGCGGCGGCCCAGACCAGCAGCCAGGCCCAAGGGTTCCACCTCCGGACCTGGTCCCCGTCGAGGAAGCGGACCGGGGCCAGACCGAAGACGACCGACTGCAGGGCCGTGAGCCAGAGCGTCGCCAGGAACACGTCGAGGAACAGGGTCCAGGCCCCGGGGTCGGCCTCGAGCACCTGGTCGGCCACCGGTCGCCACAGCCACCAGGCCACGAAGGCGATGGCGAGCAGCCCGGCAGTGGCCGCCGCCAGGCTGCGGCCGTCGTCCCGGTCGCTCACGGTCTCGCTCAGGGCGAGGCCGCCGACCACACCGAACACGAAGCCGGGCTGGAAGCCCACGACCTTCGACACCACCACCAGCCCGACGGCGAGCAGGAGGGCGAACGGGTAGACCCCCAGGCCGCCGGCCCGCCCACCCGCGCGTCGGTTCAGGTACGGGAGCCGGGCCAGGTCGTGCACGCCGACGACGATCGCCACCACCAGGGCCAAGGCCGCCACCAGCACCGCCGACGACACGTTCCATCCGAGGTCGGCATCGAGCTGACCGAAGATGAGGGCCGCGATCAGCGAGAGGCCGACCAGGAGCACGCCATCGGGCAGGGCGGTGAGGCCCGCTTCGGCCCGAACGAGCATCTGGCGCAGCCGGGGATGCCCGCCGAAGATCCGCTCGTAGTTCTCCTGGATCGTGCTGTCGACGAGCGTCGAGGGGATGGCGACGAGCACGAGGATGAGCAGGGTGAGGAAGAGGTTGGCGCCGACCTGACCCGCGCCCCAGTCGACCTCGCCGGGCGTCGGGAGGGCCTGGACGAACGACGTCTGCTCGACCGGTCCGCGGCCGCCGGCCGCCCCCCTCGTAGCGATGACGAGGTCGCCGCCGCAGCCTCTCCGTCGCCGTCATCGGTCTCGTCCCCGGCCAGATCGTCTGCGTCGGCCTCATCGGGAAGGGGCGTGGGGACGGTGCCGAGCTCAGGGCCGGCGGCGCCCGCGCCGACGGGGCCGGCGACCGGCGCTGTGGGTGAGCCGCCGTAGGGCCCCGGATCCGGCGGAGGAGGCGGGACGGGGGCGACGGAGGTGGACGTGGATGTCGTGGGCGGCACCGTCGAGGTCGGAGGCGGCGGCGGAGGCGGCGGTGGCGGCGCGGTCGTCGAGGTCGGGGGCGGCGGTGGCGGCCCCGTGGTCGGAGGCGCCACGGTCGTCGCCGGCGGGAGATCCGGGATGCAGGTGCCGGCGGCGGTGTCGTAGCTGATGCGGACGAGCGGGGGGGCGTCGGCGACGACGACGCCGTACTGCACGTCGAGGGGACCGAACCCCGACCCGCCGCCACCCCCACCGCCGCCGTAGGGGCCCGCACCGCCACCGCCCCCACCCCGCCAGCCGCCACCGCCACCGCCACCGGCGGGGCCACCGCCCTCGTCCTCGTCCTCGTCCCCGCCGCCCGCGCCGGCGCCGTCACCGCCGTCGCCGTCCAGGTCTCCAGGCTCGCCGCCCAGACCGTCCACCCCCACGCCGCCGCGGCCGCCCTGAACCTGCTCACCGCCGCCGCCCCCGCTCGCCTCGTCGAAATCGGCCCCGGCGGCCCCGGTCACCCCACCGCCGTCGCCGCCGCCGACGTCGGACGAGGCGCCCCCGCCGCCGCCGGCCACGATGACCCGGTCACCGGGGTCCGAGCCGCCGAGGCGGACGTCCGACGCGCCGCCGCCACCCCCGGAGCGGCCACTGGAGCCGTCGCCCCCACCGTTGAAGCCGCCGCGGTGGCCGGCGCCCGGGCCCCCGACGCGGATCTCGAGGAGGTCCCCCGGCGAGACCTCGACCGTGCCCACCGCCGACCCGCCATCGCCGCCGTCGACCGTGCCCCCCTCGCCCGCCGACCAGCCGGACCCTCGGGCCCCCACCGCCTCGACGGAGACGGCACACACGTCCTCGGGCACCGAGAGCTCCTGCACCGCCGACTGGCCTTCGCCCGGCTCCAGGTACCCGAAGGTCTCCGTGCAGGCCGTTCCCGAGCAGTCCCGTCCGGGCAGCAGCCAGGTCAGCAGGAAATCGCCGGTGGCGGCTGACCAGCCGTCGACCTGGATCCGGTACACCTCTCCCGAGGCGACCGGGAAGCTGATCCGGCTCTGCAGGTCGCAGGCGTCGTCGTTGGCGGCCACCACGGTCAGGTCGTCCACCGCCGACCCGGTGTACCCGGCCAGGAAGGTGTCGTAGCCCGAGCCACAGGTGTCGAAGACGACGGTCCCGTCGCGTGGCGCCGTCCACCGGTACCAGACCGACGTGAGCGGCTCGGCGGACTCGGGGGCGGGCTCGTCGGGCTCACCGGTCGCGTCGATGGTGCTGCCGTTGACGCCACCACTGCCACCGGCGAGTTCGATCGCGTCGGTGAAGTCGTCGTTGGCCTGCGCCGCACCCGCCGGGGCGATGGCCACCGCGCCGGACCCCATCAGCACCACCGCCGCCCACCACAGCAGGCCGGCTCGACGCCGGACACGGCAGGGGGAACCGCGGGGTCGCGTCGGAACGCGGACCTCCCCGGCGCCTCTCCGCTGCATCGGCCCTCCCCAGGACATCGCCTCGAAGTCCGTGACGGTAGTGATGGCCGAAGGGCCCGATGGCCGGTGAAAGGCACTGTTCACGAGCGTGTAACGCAGTCGGTCGGGACGGACCGGGCTGACGACGCATCCAGTGACCGGCGCGGCAGGCTGGACGCCACACCCCCCTTCTCAGGAGCACCATGGCCCGCTACGTCACCAAGGTCCGCACCCCCCGCAGCGTCGAGGACGCGTTCGCCTACATGGCGGATCTGCGCAACTTCGCCGAGTGGGACCCGGGGGTCACCGCCGCGTCGCTGGTGGAGGGTGACGGCCCCGGACCCGACAGCGCCTTCGCCGTGACCGTCACGAGCCCGGGGCGGGACCTGACGCTGCGCTACGTCATCGTCGAGCACTCACCGCCCGGGTTCGTGCGGGCGGTGGCCGAGGACCGGTTCCTCACCTCCGACGACCGCATCACCGTCGAGGCCGACGGCGACCAGACCCTCGTCACCTACCAGGCCGATCTCACGCTCAACGGCGTGCTCGGCCTCGCCGATCCGCTGCTCCGGCTCGCGTTCGGTCGGATCGGGGACCGGGCTGCCGCCGGGCTGCGCACGGCCCTCGACGGGGTCGAGGTCACCTGAGGCGACATCGGTCCCGGTCGTCGCCTGACCGACCTGGTCCTCCTGTGGCGGCGGGGCGGCCCGACCGGCGCCCTCTCGGCTTCAGTGGCGGCAGGCCGGACCGTGGGCGTGCACCGTGTCCATCCCCAGCTTGCGGCCGAAGGCCCCCCGGCGGGTGTAGAGGTGCACCTCGGTGCAGTACTGCTCGAACCGAGGGGCGACCAGCACCCGGATGCCGTCGACCAGGTTGACCTGGTAGGGCGAGAGGTTCTTGTGCTTGGTGTTGGTGTCGACCGACACCTCGAGGTCCTTGCCTCAGCCGACCGGTGCGATGAAGTCGAGGGCCACCACCCCGCCCTTGGACTCGATGAGGGCGAGGGCGTCGTCGTCGATGCGGATCTCCATGCGTCCAGCCAAGCAGATCAGGCTCCCGTGGGCTCGCTTCGGCGGCGGCGGCGAGCCGCGAACGACGGCACACTCGACGGGTGACGGACCCTCCGGATGCCGAACGCGACGAGCCCGGCGCGATGCGCAGGGTCGTCGACTGGCTGTTCCGGGATCGGGAGACGGGCCGGATCGTCATCGCCCAGTTCCCGAACCTGCCGCTGTGGATCTTCCTGGGCACGGTCGTGGGGCGGTGGCTGGTGCCCGAGGACAGTGGGACGTTCACCGTGCTGCGGGTCGTGGCCCTCGTCGCCTTGGGCTGGTGGGCGGGGGACGAGGTGGTGCGGGGCGTGAACCCGTGGCGCCGCCTCCTCGGTCTGGCAGGGTGCGGGTTCGTGATCGCCGGCGCCGGCGCCCTCCTCCGCTGAGCCGATTGGCCCGGACAGGGGCAATGGGCCGATCCTCCCCCGGTGCGGCGCCGGGACGTTCGCCCCGGGCGGAGGGGTGCCGGACCCTGGGATGATCCGACGGTGACGGAGCCGCCGATCATCGAGCTCGCCGGGGTCGAGAAGGTCTACCGGACGGGGCGGGTGGAGTACTGGGCGCTGCGGGGGGTGGACCTGGAGATCGCCGCCGGCGAGATGGTCGCCCTGGTGGGGCCGTCGGGGTCGGGCAAGTCGACGGTGCTCAACATGGTGACCGGGATCGACCGGCCGACGACGGGGCAGGTCACCTTCGACGGCCAACGCCTCGACCAGCTGAGCGAGGAGGAGCTGGCGGTCTGGCGGGGCGCGAACGTCGGGATCGTGTTCCAGTTCTTCCAGCTGCTGCCCACGCTGTCGGCCCTGGAGAACGCCGTGCTGCCGCTGGACTTCCTGCGGCGGGGGTCGAAGAGCGAGCGGTTCGCCGTGGCCCGCCGGAACCTGGAGCTGGTGGGGCTCGGCGACAAGGCTGACCACCTGCCCGCGGAGCTGTCCGGCGGCGAGCAGCAGCGGGTGGCCATCGCCCGCTCCCTGGCCGCCGAGCCCCGGCTGATCGTCGGCGACGAGCCCACGGGCAACCTCGACACCGTCACCGCGGCCGACATGTTCGCGCTGCTCGAGGAGCTCAACCGGGAGGGCAAGACGATCCTCTTCGTGACCCACGACCGGGACCTGGCGGCCCGGGCCCCCCGGGTCATCGAGATCCGCGACGGCGTCGTCGTGGACGGCTGAGGCCGGTAGTGCTCTCGGCCTCGTGGCACAAGTCGGTCCGGGACCTGACCGGGCGGCGGGCCCGGGCGGCCTTCGCCGTGGCGACGCTGGCGTTGGCGGTGGCCAGCATCTCCTTCCTCGCCATCCCCACCCTGATCGACCGGGCCATGCAGGACGAGGTCCGAGACGGCCGCCTGGCCGACGTGACCCTGGCGCTGCGGCCCGTCGAGCTCTCCGACGACCAGCTCGCCGCCATCGCCTCGCTGCCCAACGTGGCCGGCGTCGAGGCCACCTCCAGCATCGACGTGCGGGTCCTGATCGGCGAGCGGCGAGCCCCGGCCCTGGTGATCGGGGTGCGGGACTTCCCCGCCCAGGCAGTCGACGTCGTGCGGGTCGAGTCCGGCACCCTGCCCGGCCGCAGTGAGCTGGTCGCCGACGTGCAGGACGCCAACGTCGGTGTCTACGACGGCGAGGCGGGCGACGAGCTCACCGTGCTCAGTGGCACCGGCGAGGACACCGACGCTCCCGCTCACCGGGCGGGCCCGCAGCCTGCCGGGTGGCGAGCACGTCCAGGACACCAACGTGATCGTCCTGTACGCCACGGCGGCCACGGTGGCGGACCTGAGCGGCGACACGGGCGCGGACCGGCTGGCCGTGCGGCTCGATGATCCCGGCCCGGCGGCCGCCGAGGCGACCGTCGAGGCGGTGCGCGCCGAGCTGGCGGCGGTGCCGGGCTTCAACGGCTTGGCCAACCTCCCCGAGGTGCGGGCGCCGGGCGACTGGCCGGGCAAGGCCGACACCGAGGCCTTCGGCCGCTTCCTGAGCGCCCTGACCGTCCTGGCCCTGCTGTCGGCGGTGGTCCTGATCTCCAGCACCATGAGCACGCTGGTCGCCGAGCAGACCCGGGAGATCGGCATCATGCGGGCCATCGGTGCCCGCCGCCGCCAGGTCGCCGCCGTCTACCTGCGGACCACCCTCCTGCTCGGGGGGATCGCCGCGCTGGTCGGCGCCGCCCTGGGCGTCCTGCTCGCCGGCCTCCTGGCCGGCTACTTCGGCTCGATGTTCTGGGCCATCGACGTGGGCTTCGGCGTCGACCCTGCCGTGCTCGCCGTCAGCCTCGTCGTCGGCCTGCTGGCCCCGGCGCGTGGCCGCCCTGCCCGCCATCCGTCGGGGCCTGCGGGTCGACCTGCGGGACGCCCTGGAGGCCAGCGGCTCGACCCTCGGCGCCGAGGGCCCCGTCGACCGGGCGTTGCGGCGGGCCGGGTTCCTGCCCCGCACGATGCAGATCGGTCTGCGCAACGTCGGGCGGCGCAAGCGGCGGAGCCTGGCCACCGCCCTGATCGTGGCCCTCGCCGTCGGCAACCTGCTCGCCGTGCTGGGCGTGGCCGCAGCGGCCACCGAGGCCAGCCGGCGCTCCTGGAGCAGCCACCTCGAGGACTTCCAGGTCTCGACCAGCGGGCGGGACCTCTTCGACGCCGAAGCGGAGCAGACGATCCGCACCACCCCCGGGGTCGCCGAGGCCGAGCCCGTGCTCAAGAACGCCGTGGTGCTCAACGGCGAGGACGCCTTCGTGTGGGGCGTCGAGCAGGACCCGCTCCTCGACCGCCGCGTGGCCGACGGCCGCTGGTTCACCGCCGCAGAGGAGGAAGACGAGGACCAGGTGGCCGTCGTCGAGCGCAACATCGCCCAGCTCCTGGGCATCGAGGTCGACGACGTGGTGACCATCCAGAGCGCGGCCGGTGGGGCGGACTTCCGGGTCGTGGGCCTGGCCACCAACCAGCAGGAGGACGGGACCGTGGTCTACGTACCCCTGACCACGGCGAGGTCGTTGATCGACCAGCCCACCGGGGCCAACGCCTACTGGGTGCGGGCCGACAGCTCCGAGCCGGCCGTCGTCGACCGCACCACGACCCTGGTGGAGGACCGCCTGGCCGCGCTGGGCTACGAGGTCGACACCGAGATCAGCTACGTCGCCGAGCAGGACGAGGTCGCCGAGAACCGCTCCCTGACCACCACGATCGGCCTGCTCGGCTTCGTCATCGTGGCCATGAGCCTGGTGGGGCTGGCCAACGCCATCACCACCAACGTGCTGGAGCGCACCCGGGAGATCGGCATCGTGCGCTGCATCGGCGCCCGGGCCCGTGACGTCCGGCGCATCTTCACCACCGAGGGGGTGGCCATAGCCGTGGTCGGCTGGGCCATCGGCATCCCCCTCGGCTACGCCTTCACCCGCCTACTGGTCTGGCTCATCTGGGAGGTGGCCGACGTCCGCATCCCGGTCCTCTTCCCTCCCCTCAACGTGCTGGTGGCTCTGGTCGGGACCGTCGTGCTGTCGCTCCTCGTGCTCCATCTCCCCGTCCGGCGAGCGGTGCGGTTCCGCCCCGGCGACGCCCTCCGCTACGCCTGAGGGCGCCGAGGCCACAGCGAGGTCCGTGGCCGAGGGGCGAGTGACCTCAGGACGACAGGTCGACCTCGCCGGTGCTCCCGGCCTGGTCCAGCTCGTCGAGGCGTTCGGGGCAGGCGGCTTCGACCACGGCCCGGGCCAGTTCCTCGTTGCCGTCGCTGCCCTGGAGGGTCAGGGCGTAGGTGAGCAGGAAGCCCGTCGTGTCGTCGTTCTCACAGGAGTCGATCAGGCTCTGGACGGCCAGGTCGAGGGCGCCCAGGTCGTAGTTCTGGATCCCCTCCTGGTCGAGGAGCACCTCGGCCGCCGAGAGCACCCGCTGGGTCTCCTCGACGGAACTGGGGGTGTCGTCGCCGCCGGTCGCCACGACGGCCACGACGACGAGCCCCACGGTGAAGGCCACGGCGGCGAGGACGACTCCCAGGCGGCGGTTGCTCACGCCGGTCACCTTCCCGTGGTCGCGAAGGGGTTCTGGATGCGCACGCCCGCGAGCAACGAGCCGTCGGCCAGGTCTTCGGTGAGGATCGTCTCGCAGCCGGCGGTGACTGCGGCCTGCACGATGAGCCCGTCCCAGAGGGAGATCTGGTAGCGGTCGCTCAACTCGATCCCGGCCAGGACGAGGTCGGCATCCGCGCTCACCACGGGCAGTTCGCCCAGCGCGGCGACGGCCTCACGGGCGCTGGCCGGGGCAAGCGGCCGCGCCAGCTTGCGGGTCACCGTCACATAGAACTCCGCGAGGACCTGGGCGCTCAGGACGAGCACCTCGGTGGCGGGGGCGTCGAGGACCGCTCTCGCCCGCTCCTGCTTCTCGGGCTCGTCGTCGTCGAACGCGTACACCACGACATTGGTGTCGAGGAACGCACTACCGGTCATGGAGGTCGTCGCGCCGCCACGCCCGCCCGTCGGGACCACTCCCGCTCGATGTGGCCCGCGAGATCTCGACGAAGCGGCGGCGCGCCCCGGCCACCTGACGGGCACCGGCGTAGGTGGCGAGGTACTCCCGAACGACCGCATTCACCGACGTGTTCTCCTTCGCGGCCCGCACGCGAGCCCGACGGAGCAGCTCGTCGTCGATCGACAACGTGAGGTTCGGCACGCAACCAGTGTAGCACGAATCCCGTGTAGCACAGCCCACGAGCGAAGCGGCCGCACCAGCCGACGCCCCGCCCTGGGGAGCGCGTCCTCCACACTGGGGCGGTGCCCGCCCCCCTGCTCGACTTCCTGCGGCCGTCGATGGACGGCGACGAGGTGCTGCTGGCGGTCACCGAATGGGCGGAAGCGTCGGGCCTCCTGCTCTATCCGCACCAGGAGGAGGCGATCCTCGAGCTGCTCTCGGGGTCGAACGTCATCCTGGCCACGCCGACCGGATCGGGGAAGTCCCTGGTGGCCCTGGCGGTCCACGCCCGGTCGGTGGCCGGCGGCGGACGGAGCTGGTACACGGCGCCGGTCAAGGCGCTGGTGTCGGAGAAGTTCTTCGACCTCTGCCGCCAGCTCGGCCCCGACAACGTCGGGCTGCTCACCGGCGACACCGCCCTCAACGCCGATGCCCCGGTGATCTGCGCCACCACCGAGATCCTGGCCCAGGTGGCCCTCAAGGACGGGCCTCACGCCGACCTCGACACCGTGGTCCTCGACGAGTTCCACTACTACGGCGACCCCGACCGGGGATGGGCCTGGCAGGTCCCGCTCCTGGAGCTGCCCCAGGCGTCGTTCCTGCTGATGTCGGCGACGCTGGGCGACGTCGGGTTCTTCCGGGAGGAGCTGACCCGGCGGACCGGACGGCCCACCGCAGTCGTCGACGACGCCGTGCGGCCGGTGCCGTTGCGGTTCGAGTACCGGCGCACCCTCCTGCACCACACCATCGAGGAGCTCCTCGCCCAGGACGCGGCCCCGATGTACCTGGTCAACTTCTCCCAGAAGGACGCCGTGGCCCGGGCCATGGCGATGGCCTCGGTGACCAAGCTGGACGACGAGGCGAAGACGATCGTCAGCGAGGAGCTGGGCCGGGCCAAGATCCCCGCCGGTTTCGGACGGGACCTGGCCCGTCTGCTGCGCAATGGGGTGGGCGTGCACCACGCCGGGATGCTCCCCCGCTACCGCCGCCTGGTCGAACGCCTCACCCAGCAGGGCGTCCTCAAGGTGATCTCGGGCACCGACACCCTCGGCGTGGGGGTCAACCTGCCGATCCGCACCGTGGTGTTCACCCAGCTCTACAAGTACGACGGGGTCACCAACCGCCTGCTGACCGCCCGGGAGTTCCATCAGATCGCCGGGCGGGCCGGCCGCGCCGGTTATGACACCGAGGGGCTGGCGGTGGCGATGGCGCCCGACCACCAGGCCGAGAACGACGAGGCCGAGGCCCGGGCGGCCGGTGACCCGAAGAAGAAGCGCAAGCTCAAGAAGGCCTCGCCGCCCCGGGGTTTCGTGCACTACGACGAAGACACCTTCGACCGGCTGCAGACGGCGAAGCCCGAGCCGCTCGAGTCATCGTTCACCATCACGCCGGGGATGCTCATGGCGGTGCTCGACCGGCCGGGGAGCGCGTGGGAGCACCTGCGCTCGCTGCTGCTCGACAACCACGAGCCCAGGGCCCGCCAGCGCCAACACGTCCGGGCCACGATCAGCCTCTACAAGGCGCTGCGCAAGGCCGAGGTGGTGCGCCAGTTCGACACTCCCGACGACCACGGGCGCTTCGTCGAGGTCGACCACACACTCCAGGACGACTTCGCCCTCGACCAGCTCCTGTCGCCGTTCCTCCTGTCGGCGGTCCCCCAGCTCGACGCCGACCACGAGTCCTACGCCCTAGCTCTGCTCGCCCTGGTCGAATCCGTGGTCGACAACCCGGCGCCGATCCTCATGGCCCAGCGGGACAAGGCCAAGGACGAGGCAATGGCGGAGATGAAGGCGGCGCACGTCGAGTACGACGAGCGGATCGAGCGCCTCGAGAAGATCAACTACCCGCAGCCGATGCGGGACGAGATCTATGACGTGTTCGACCGCTGGCGGGGGGCCAACCCGTGGATCGGGGAGCGCAACATCGCCCCCAAGGGCGTCGTGCGGGACCTGTGGGACCGGGCCATGGACTTCCCCTCCTTCGTCCGGTATCTGGGCATCAAGCGCTCCGAGGGATTGCTCCTCCGCTACCTCTCCGATGTCTACAAGACGCTGCTGCGGGCCGTCCCCGACGGGGCCAAGACCGACGAGGTCGACGAGCTCACCGACTGGCTGGGCGCCGTCATCCGCACCATCGACTCCTCGCTGCTCGACGAGTGGACGGCGCTGTTCGCGCCCGACGCGACCGTCGACCTCGACGCCCTGGCGGACGCGGCCGAGCCCGAGATCGACATCACCACCGACCGTCGGGCGTTCCGGGCCCTGGTCCGCACCCGGGTGTTCCGCTGGGTGCAGTTCGCCGCCACCGGCCAGTGGGAGGCGTGGTCCGAGGACCTCACCGAGATCGGCGACCACGGTTGGACCGCCACCAAGCTGGTCGAGCAGTTCGACCCGTACTTCGAGGCCTACCCCGACACGGACCGGCGGGAGGCGATCGGCATCGACGGCGACGCCCGGGGGCCCGACCGCTTCATGGTCAGCGACGACGGCGACCGGTGGACGGTGGAGCAGATCCTGGCCGACCCCGAGGGCCACGACGAGTGGTACCTCGAGGTCAGCGTCGACCTCCCCGCCTCCGCCGAGGCCGGCGAGATCGTCGCCGCCGTCCGAGGCCTCGGTCACCGGGGGTGAGACGGGCGTCACGGCCCGATCCGTTCTGGCCGGCCCCCCGCCCCGGGTAGGTCCCTGGTCTTATGGACGCCATCACCCTCCTCAAAGAAGACCACCGCACCGTCGAGCAGCTGTTCAAGCGGTTCGAACAGGCCGGTGATCGGGCCCACGTGCAGAAGCGCCAGATCGTCGATCGGATCATCCAGGAGCTCTCGGTGCACGCCGCCATCGAGGAGCAGGTCTTCTACCCCGTCGCCCGCACGACCGTGCCCGACACCGAGGACATCGCCCTCGAGAGCCTCGAGGAGCACCACGTCGTCAAGTGGCTGCTGGCGGAGCTGGTCGACATGGACCCCGCCCAGGAGCGCTTCGACGCCAAGGTCACCGTGCTGATCGAGAACGTGCGCCATCACGTCGAGGAGGAGGAGAACGAGTTCTTCCCCATGGTGCGCAAGGCGCTCGGGCGCAACGAGCTCGCCGACCTCGGCGAGACACTGGCCGACGCGAAGGCCTCGGCCCCCACACGACCGCATCCCCGCATGCCCGACGCCGGTCTCGTCGGCATGGTCATGGGGCCGATCACCGGCGCCGTGGACCGGGTCCGGGACAACGTCAGCGGCATCGCCCAGGGCAGCGTCAGCGCCGTCCTGGACCTCATCGCCCGCTTCACCGGCTCGGACCGCCCCAAGGTCTCGCCGACCGGCTCCTCGATCGCCCGCAACCGGGCCTCCGAGGTCCGTTCCGACGCCTCGGACGCAGCCGACACCGTGCGGGAGACCGCCAGCAGCGCCGCCTCCGGCGCCGCGTCGACCGTGAAGGCGGCCAAGGCCGGCGCCAAGGGCACAGCCACCTCGGCCAAGAAGTCCACCCGCGCCACGGTGACGACCGCCAAGCGGGCCGCCACCACGACCGGTCGCACCGCCCGCTCCGCCACGAAGAAGACCGCCGCCACCGCCAAGCGCAACGCGGCGTAGACCAGCACCCGTCCGGTCAGACTCCGTCTTCGGCGGGGGCGGCTGAGGAGAACCCAGCGTCGTCGAGGCCCCACTTGACAGTCGCTGGCCGCAGTCGTCGAGGTCGGCGCACTGCGGCCAGCGGCGTGATCGCCGGTCGGCGACCTCGCCTGGTCAGCGGACGGGGTCGAACCAGTCCAGGTCGGGGAAGCGACCGAACCCGGCGTCGGAGGTCGCGACGCGGGCGCCAGCGGTCAGGGCCAGGGCGGCCAGCCAGGCGTCGGGCACGAGGTTGCCCCGGACGAACCGGTCGTCGTCGGCCAGGCAACGCATGCGGTCCCACGCCGCCGCCGTCGAGGGGAGGGCCCGAGCCGCCGGCGATGCCCGCAGTTGGTCCACGAACGAGAGGGCATCGAGGGTCGGGGCGGGATCAGCGAAGACCCGCGGGTTGGTGACGACCCGGACGAACCCGGTGAGCACCGTGTCGACCAGCGCGAGGTCCTCGGTGGTGACTCGAGCCTCGTTGAGCCAGTTGGCGTACCGGTCGTGATCCTCCGCCTCCCTGCGGAACGCGTAGACGAGGACGTTGACATCCGGGAGGATCAACGCAATCCGTCGGCGTCCAGGGCCGAACCGATCGCCTCGCGGTCCGCGAGATCGATCAGGGGCCGGGCCTGTGCATCGCCGTAGACGGGCAGCGACTCGACGGCGCCCTTCGACCGCTCCTCGTCGAGGACCCGCCGAAGGCCGTCGACGACCAGGCTGGTGAAGGTCCGCCCGCTCTCCCGAGCCCGGGCCTTGGCCTCCTCCGCCAACCCATCAGGCAGATTGATGGTCGTACGCATGCAGATGAGCATACCGGCCCCGGCCGACGCGGGGTGGCCCACCCGATCACGGGCTCAGGACCGCTGCGCCTCGCAGTAGGCGTCGCGGGCGGCGCCGGCGATCGGGCTGGGCAGGGTCGTGCCGAGGTCCAGCAGCACCACGGCGGTGGCCATCGCGTCCCGCTCGATCTCGCCCTCCACGGCCGCGCGCTCGGCGTCGGTGGACGCCTGGCTGAGGCGGATCCCGTGCTCGAGGGCCTGGTCGCGCCATGTGCCGATCAGATCGACGCTGTCGCTGGCCGCCAGGGCCGGCAACGGGAGGTCGAGCAGGGCCAGGGTGGGGTCGAACCGGTCGGCTGATCCCTGCAGCATCGGCCCCTTCACCCGGGCGATCACGTCGTTGATCCGCTCGAAGTCGCTGTTGTCCTGCTCGGCTTCCTGCTGCCACACCGCGATGTCGGCCACGACGTAGGCCAGGTCACGGCTGATGTGCGCGTTCATGCCGAGGAGGAGGTCGGTGGCGGCGTTGGGGGTGTCACGCTCGGCGGCACCGAACGCGAGCCGCCAGGCCCCGGGCACCTCGTCCTCCCGGCCGGCGGCCCAGTCGTCGAAGGCGTCGAAGTAGAGCCGGGCGAAGAGGGCGTCGGCGTGGGCGGCCGCAGCCGGGTCGTCGAAGTACGCCGGAGCGCGCACCGCGTCACGGACGCCCCGGGTCATCTCGAGGTAGGTGAAGGCGAAGGGCGCGGTGTGGGCACAGCCCTGGGCCTCGAGCCGGGCCTGCATCTCGGCCACCACCGCGTCCAGGCATTCGGCGTCCCCCCGTTCACAGGGGTTGGCGGAGTCCGGTGCGAGCCGGGCATCGAGATCGGCCACAGCCGCCCACGCCTCGGTGCGGGCGCCGGCCCCGCTCGTCGCCCCGTCCCCCGAGGGCGCGGCGGGCGGGTCGACGGTCCGGTCGACGACGGCGGCCGCCACCAGCGCCCCGACCGTGATGACGGCCAATGCCGCCCACGGGGCCAGCGACCGGGACCTCATCGACGTTGGGGGTCATAGCGCCGGAGCGCCAACCCGGTGGCGAACAGTGGCACCATCGTCAACACGATCAGGGCGAGCACGGCGTTGCGCCACGCGGCCGCGGTGTGGGCCCAGCGCTCGTTGGCCTCCGGGGCCGCGGTCAAGGCCTCGACCGCGGGCTCGGGGTTGCCGGCGTCCACGGACCGGAGCTCGCGGAGGCGGTTGTCGAAGACCTGGAGCTCGTTCAAGTCCACGGTGGAGGCGGCCCCGGCGATGCCCCACTGGGCGCTCGACGCGAAGCTGAGCTGGTTGAGCACCGGCTTGTCGACGATCTCGGGCAACACGACCCCGGCCGCCAGGATGAGCTGGAGGATGAGGACCACGGGCAGGACGCTGGTCGCCCGCTCCGGCGAGCCCGCCAGCGCGGAGATGAACAGCGCCAGCGCCATCGAGGCCAGGCCGGCCAGGGCCACGATCACCATGAGCTCGCCGGTGCCCCACCCGAGCAGCACGGCGTCGACCGGGCCCTCTTGGCGGAGGGTGGCCAGGGCGACCAGGACCACTGCCTGCGCGATGGTCAGCAGCCCGAGCACGAGGGTCTTGGAGACCACGTAGGCCGACAGCGACAAGCCCGCGCTGCGCTCGCGGCGCAACATCGGCAACTCGCGGGCGATCTCCCGGATGGCGTTGTTCGCCCCCAGCCAGGTCGCGCCCACCAACAGCACGAACAACACGATGCCGGCGGCCGAGACCAGCCGGATCTCGGTCGGGGGCGGCGGGCCCAGCTCGCCCGCAGGGAGGGCGGCGAGGATCAGGATGCCGAGCACCGGCGCCTGCAACAGGAGCAGGGCCATGTTGCGCCGATCCGCGGCCAGCACTTCGGCGTACCGGGCGGTGAGGGTGCGCACCTGGGCCCACCAGCCCTGACGGGCGTCGCGGGCCACGGGCCGTGGCGGGGTGGGGGCGCCTTTCGGGGGCGGGGGGACCTCGGGGAGCGCCGCCGGGGCGGGTTCACCGTCCACCGGGGACCGGCCGATGTGCCACCCGGTGGGCTCGGTGGTGACCAGGTCGGTGAACACGTCGGCGAGGTCGACCTCACCGAATCGGGCCGGCGCGTCCTCGGGTGGGCCCAGGTAGGCGGGCACACCCCCCGGCGCCAGCACCAGGAGCTGGTCACAGACCGACAGGCTCGAGATGTCGTGGGTGACCACCACCACGGTCTGGCCGCCGTCGGCCAGCTCACGCAAGAGGCCCATCAACACGCGGGCCAGCCCGGGATCCAGTCCCGACACCGGCTCGTCGAGGAAGAGCAGCGACGGCTTGGTCAGCAGCTCCAGCGCGACATTGGTCCGCTTGCGCTCGCCCCCCGACAGGCGGTTGATGGGCGAGCGCGCCCGGTGGGCCATGCCGAGCCCGTCCAAGACCTCGTCGACCCGGTCCTCCCGGCGGGCGGTGCTCACATCGGTCGGGAAGCGCAGGCGGGCCGCGTACTCGAGGGCCCGGCGCAGCGGCAGCTCGCCGTGCAGGACGTCCTCCTGGGGAACCAGGCCGATGCGGTGCCGCAGCTCGGCGTAGTCGTGGTAGAGGTCCCGGCCGCCGTAGAGCACCTGACCCTTCCGGGCGGGGTGCAGACCCGACAAGGCGCCGAGGAGCGAGGACTTCCCCGCGCCGGACGGGCCGACGATGGCGAGCAGGGAGCGCTCCGGCAGGGCGAAGCTGACGTCGTCGACCAGGGTCTGGCCGCCCCGACCGGTCACGGTGACGCCGCGCACCTCGAAGGTGACCGCACCCTGGTCGAGGTACTCCTCCAGGCGACCGTCGACGAACAGGAAGTCGCCGTGGCCCACGCCGATGAGGTCGAGCTCGTCCAGCAGCTCCCGACGGACGCGCACCCCGTTGACGTAGGTGCCGTTGAGGCTGCGCAGGTCGATGATCTCGGTCACCCCGTCCGGACGGACCCGGAGCTCGGCGTGGTGCCGGGACACCACCAGGTCGTCGAGCACGATGTCGTTGTCCTCGGCACGGCCGATCCGCACCCGATCGGTCGCGACGTGACTGGCCTGGAACGAGCCGGTCGGCCGCGACGCCGACGGTCCGGCCGCGGTGGTCGCCCGCGGACTCGGCGCGGGAGCGATGTCGGTCACCTCGACGTAGTCGACCCCGGGCTCGAGCGAGAGCGGGGTGCCGCCCCGGGCGTCGCCCAGCCACATGATGGTCGGCTCGGTCAGCAGCTCCTGGTCCACCCGTCGGCCGTTCAGCCAGGTCCCGCGGGGGCTGCCCCGGTCGGCGAGCCACCAACCCTCGGGCGTGGCCCACACCACGGCGTGGACCCGGCTGGCCCGCTTGTCGGTCAGGCGGATGGCGCACGCCGCCGAGCGACCGATGTCGGCCCGCCCGCCGGGGGCCACATCGAAGGTCCGGCCCTCCACGACCACACGCAGACCGGATCCGTCCATCTGCGCTGACAGTACCGGACCGCTTCGCGGCCGTTCGGCGGGTGGCCCACCGGCCCGGGGTCGGCCTTAGGCTCCTCGACGCTCCCCGACCGTCGTGCCCTGGGAGGGCCTGTGTCCCGTGTCCTGATCCTCGGTGGTGGCTTCGGTGGCTTGGCCGCCGCCCGCGAGCTGCGCACCGCACACCCCGACCTCGAGGTCACCCTGGTCTCGGCCGCCGACGCCTTCTACATGGGCTTCGCCAAGCTGTGGGACCTGGCCGGGACCCGACCGCTGGCTGCGGGCACCCGCTCGTTGACCGCCCTCGAGGACCGGGGGGTGCGGTTCGTGCCCGCCGAGGTCACCGCCATCGACGCGGCCTCGTGCACGGCGGAGACCACGGCCGGCACGATCGAGGCCGACGCCCTCCTCGTCGCCCTCGGCGCCGGGCCCAGCCCGGCCCACCGGGAGCTGCTGAGCGGGGAGGGGGCCTTCGACCTCTACGACGGCCGGGAGCTGCCCGGGATGCACGAGGCCCTCGATGCCGTGGACGAGGGCCGGGTGCTGGTGTCCATCCTCGGCGGTCCCTTCAAGTGCCCGCCCGCCCCGTTCGAGGCGGCGTTGCTGGTGGACGAGCGGCTGCGGGCCCAGGGCGTCCGGGACCGGGTGGGGGTGGCGATCTCCACGCCCCAGCCGATCACCCTGCCCGTCGCCGGTCCGGACGCCAGCCGGTACGTGGCCGGCTTCCTGGCCGAGCGCGACATCGAGCTCTTCGCCGAGTCGCCGGTCACCGCGGTGGACGGTGCCGCCCGAGTGGTGACCTTCGGCGACGGGTCCACCACGGACTACCGGGTCCTGCTGGGCGTGCCCGCCTCCGCCCCACCGCCGGTGGTGGCCGGCAGTGGCCTGGCTGCGCCGTCGGGCTGGATCGAGCCCGACCGCCACACCCTGGCCACCGGCGTGGAGCGGGTCTACGCCGTCGGGGACTGCACCAACATCCCCAATGCCATCGGGGCACTGCCCAAGGCCGGCGTGTTCGCCGCCGCCCAGGGCGAGGTCGCGGCCGCCAACATCGCCGCCGACCTCCTGGGCACCGAGCGGGCCCACTTCGACGGGCACGGCTTCTGCTTCCTGGAGCTGCCCGGTGAGAAGGTGGCCTACGTGGAGGGCGACTTCTACGCCGAGCCCCGTCCCGCGGTGACCCTCACCGAGGCCGACGACGCCCAGTTCCGGGCCAAGCAGGCCTACGAGCAGGAGCGCCTCACCGCCTGGCTGGGCTGACCCGCCGTGAGGGTGGGCGCCCCGCCCCGGTCAGGGGGCCGAGTCCGGAGACCGCACGGTCACGCCTCACGGGGAGACGGTGAGGACGGGGCGGAACACCTGGATGCGGGCGTTGCCGGTGTCGGCCACGAGGACCCGACCGGCGGGGTCGACGGCCACGCCGCCGGGCTCGGCGAACTGACCGTCCCCGGTGCCCGGGGTGCCCCAGGCCCCCAGGAACGTGCCGTCTCGGAGGAACTGCTGGATCCGACCGTTCGCCTGGTCGGTCACGGTCACCTCGCCCCGGGGGCCGACGGCCAGGGCGACGGGGAGGTCGAACTGGCCGTCGGCCGGCCCCTCCTCGCCCCAGACGGCGATGACCTCGCCGGTCGGGGTGAAGACCTGGATCCGGTTGTTGAACGTGTCGGCCACGACGACGGCGCCGCGGACCGGGTCGACGGCCACGCCGTAGGGGTTGGCGAACTGGCCGGGCGCCGTGCCGAAGGTGCCCCAGGCCCGCAAGAAGCGGCCGGTGGGGGCGAAGACCTGGATCCGGTTGTTGAACGTGTCGGCCACATAGACCCGGCCGTCGGGACCGACGGCGACGGCGCTCGGCCCGTCGAAGGCACCGGGGCCGACCCCGGACCGACCCCAGGCCTCGCGCCGCTCGCCGTCGGGGCCCAGCACCAGGATGCGGTCCGCCCCGGCGTCGGCCACGTACACGGTCCCGTCGGGGGCCACGGCCACGCCGGTCGGCTCGACGAAGCCGGGGACCGACCAGGTCGCCACCGGCTCGCCCGTGGCGGTGACCACCTCGATGCGGTCGTTGCCGGTGTCCACGACGTACACCACGGCGTCGACAGCGACCGCCAACCCGGTGGGGCCGTCCAGCTGGCCGGCTCCGGGCCCCGGCGTCCCCCAGCTCCGGACGAAGGCGTGCTCGGCGTCGGGTTCCGGGGCGGGGACCGTGGTGGGCACCGTCGTCGTCGACGGGCCCGGATCGGGGGCGGGGGTCGGCCGGGTGGGCCCGGGGTCCGGCGCCTCGGCCCCGCCTCCGGCGGCAGCCAGGAGCAGGGCGTAGCCGTTCACGGCGTCGTCGCCCCGGGGGTGGACCTCGAAGTGCAGGTGGGGTGGGGTCGTCCGGGCGTTGCCCGTGTGGCCGACGTAGCCGATGACCTCACCCGCCTCGACCAGGACACCATCAGCGACGCCCTCCGCGTAGGCGCTGAGGTGGGCGTAGTAGTAGTGCGTCCCGCTCTCACCGACCAGCCAGAGCTTGGTGCCCCCGAGCGGGTCGGTGCCCACGCCGGCCAGGACACCCCGCTCGGCGGCGGCCACGGGCACGCCCTCGTCGGCGAAGATGTCGGTGCCCTGGTGCTGCCGCCCGCCGGACCGGGGGGCCAGCCAGGTGTCGACGAAGGAGTTCGGGCCGGCGACCGGGAAGTGGAAGCCGCCGATGACCACTCCCCCGTCGGCCCGAAGGGCCCGGACCTCCTGGCGGGCGTCGGCCACGACGCCCGCCAGGCGTTGCCGGCGGGCCTCGACCCGGTCGAGGGCGTCCTGGCGGTGGGCCCGGACCGGCGCCAGGTCGGCCAGCTCATCGATGACCCCGAGGGCCTGCTCAGCCCGACGGGCGTACGCCGCGGTGCTGGCCTGGAGGGCGGCATCGCCCACGGGCCGCACCAACGGCTGGCCCGTCAGGGCCTCGTGGGCGGCGGCCAGGTAGGCATCGAGCACCTCCTGCTCGAGCTCGTCGCCCATCGCCTCCAGCACCGGCGCCAACCCGTGGCGCAGGGCCTCGAGTCCGGCCTCGGTCGCCTCCATGTCCGCCACCTGTCGGTCCAATGCCTCGACCCGGTCGGCCGCCGCCCCCAGGCGCTCCTGGGCCCCATCCAGACGGCGGCCGGCCGCGGCCGCGTCGGTGAGGACCCGACTGGCGGTGGAGGGATCCTCCGCCGGAGGCACCACCGGCACCTCGTCCGGCGGCAGCGGCAGCGGCGAGGGGGCGTCACCCCCGACCGCGGGGTCATCGGCGGGCGGGGTCTCCGGCGGCACCGGGTTCTCCGGCGGCACGGGTTCCTCGGGCTCTTCGGGCTCGTCGGGCAGCGTCACGGTGAAGCCGGCCAAGGGGGCCGGGGGGCTCACGGCGACACAGACGGTGGGCCCGATGGTGGAGCCGGCCGCCGAGAGGAGGGTGAAGCCGCTGGGGCCGGGCACCGAGACCAGGCCCGCCGCCGCGGTCGCACTCGTCACCAAGCGCGCCGTCACCGTCGCCCCGAGCTCGCCCGGGGTCTCGGCCTCGGCCGCGGTGAGCACCACGGTGAAGGCTCCCGGCGCCGTCGAGGACGACGTGGCCGACACCCCGTCTCGGGCCGTGACGGCCAGGTGGCGCACGGTGGGGATCTCCGCCGGCAGGAGCCAGGTCACCGCCACCTGGGCCTCAGGTGGGATCGACGCGGTGGCCGGGATCCTCAGGTCCACGGTGAGGCCGACGCGTCCGCCCGGGGCGGTCGACGGCGGCGTCACCGACCCGACCACGAACACGCTCAGTGCGGTCTCACCACAGGCGAAGGCGATCTCGGTCTCGGCCCGGTCAGCCGCCGTGGAGGAACGGACCGACGAGCGGCCCATCGCGGCCAGAGGGAGGACGACCACGACGGCGGCGGCGCCCCACAGGAGCCGCCGGGCCCCGTGGCCCCTGTGCCCTCTCGGCGCGCCCATCGGTCGCACCACCTCCTCGACCGGGGACGACCCCGGCCCACTCCCAGTCTGCGGGATGGCGCCGTCGACGGGCAGGGCCGAAGGTCATGACCCGGGCCTTTGGACCCTTCCCAGATGCCGCCGTCGCGGCGATGGTGGACCCGTGGGACCGAGTCGGTCCTGCGGGCATCCCCGAGGTGCCCGGCACTCCGAAGGGAGTCCGCCATGAGCGAGATCTGTCGCACCCTGGCCCCGGCGCCGGTGGCCGACCTACAGGAGTACGTGCAGAGCGGGGGTGGTCGGGCCCTCGACATGGCGCACCGCATGGTTGGGGACCGGCTGATCGACATCGTCGACGAGTCCGGCCTGCGGGCCCGGGGCGGGGCGGGGATCCCCTGCGGGCCCAAGTGGCGCACCGTTCGCGCCTACGGCACGGGCGCCGCCGCGGCCCCGACCACGGTCGTCAACGCCGCGGAAGGCGAGCCCGGGTCCTTCAAGGACCGGGCCATCCTCGGCCGCAACCCGTACCTCGTCCTGGAGGGCGCGCTCATCGCCGCCGAGGCGGTCGGGGCCCGCGACGTCATCTTCGCCCTGAAGGCCCGCTACGTCGACTTGGCCCACCGGATGCGGGAGGCGATCGAGGAGGCACGCGCCGCGGGCTGGCTGGGCAAGGTCACCGTCGAGGTGTTCGAGGGGCCCGACGAGTACCTGTACGGCGAGGAGACGGCGATGCTCGAGGCCATCGACGGCCGCCCGCCGTTCCCGCGGATCGCCCCGCCCTACCGCCGGGGGGTCCACGAGATCGTCGACCGCACGGCCGGGCCCGACCACGCGACCGCCTCGGCGGCCCACATCGAGCTCGCCGGACCGGGCCGCTCGGCGATCGGTTCGCCGGCGCTGGTCAACAACGTCGAGACCCTGGCCAACGTGCCCGGCATCGTCGTCGAGGGACCCGCCTGGTTCCGCGCCGTCGGCACGGCCGAGTCCCCGGGGACCCTGGTCTGCACCGTCACTGGCGCCACCCAACACCACGGCGTCGGCGAGGTCGCCATGGGCACACCGCTGCGGGAGGTCATCGACCTCATCGGCGGCGGGACGAAGCCAGGACGCGAGGTCAAGGCCGTGCTCGGCGGCGCCGCCACCCCCCTCCTGACCGCCGGCCAGCTCGACACCCCCGTGAGCAACGAGGGCATGGCTGGTATCGGTGGGATGCTGGGGGCCGGCGCCTTCATCGTCTTCGACGACCACAGCGACATCGCCGCGGTCGCCGAGGCCGTCGCCCGGTTCCTGGCCGTGGAGTCCTGCGGCCTGTGCAGCCCCTGCAAGGAGGACGGCCTCGAGCTGGCCGAGCTGTTCGGCCAGGTCCGCCGTTCGCAGGCCGGCGACTACGAGCTGGTGGCGATCCGGGACCGGCTGCGCACCGTCACCAACGGCGCCCGCTGCAACCTCGCCGCGCAGTACGAGCTGGTGCTCGAGAGCATCCTGGATGACTTCGACGAGGAGATCCGGGCCCACCTCCACGGGGCGCCGGCGGGCGCGCCCGAGCTCGTGGCCTCGATCGCCGACCTCCACGGGGACCGGGCCGTCCTCGACACGGCCCACGTCGGTAAGCAGCCGGACTGGACCTTCGACCGACACTGGTCCGGCAAGACGCCCGCCGATCGTCTCGGCGTCGGCGGGACCGCCGACAGCAGGTCCCGCTGAGCGGCCACCTCAGGCCCGGCCCATCATCCGGTCCACCCGGATCTCGATCGCGACGCGATCGTCACGCTCGCCGGGCCGGCGGTAGCGGTCGGCGTAGCGGCGGACCGCTTCGGCGACTCGGGTTTCGTCGTCGGTGACAGTGGCGTGGCCCTCGAGGGTGAGCCAGCGGGCACCGTCGACCTGGCAGAGGGCGACCCTCGACCCGGCGCCGATGTTGGCCACCCGTCGGGCGGGGCGGAAGGTGATGACGCGGGCCAGCCTCGCCTCCGGCTCGTAGGTGAAGCCGACGGGGGCGACATGGGGGCTGCCGTCGGGACGCAGGGTGGTCAGCGTGGCCAGGTGCCGCTCGGCCAGGAAGGCCAGGACCTCGTCGCTCTGGTCGTGGGGGTCGATGCTCACCTCTCCAGTGTCGTGGCGTTCCTGTCAGATCCCCTCTCTAGGGTGCGGGACGTGGCTCGGAGTCGGCCCGATGGCTCCCGATCGATGGACCTGACATCCGGGAGCGACCACAATGACGATCAGTGCGACGGAACGACGCGAGCTGCGGGGCCTCGCCCTCGACGTGTTCGGTGAGCGGGGAGCAGACCTGCTGATGGCCGGTCTCGCCGGGTCGGACCTCGAGGCGATGGAGGAGCGCCTGAACCTCCGCATCGAGCTCTCCAGCGCCGAGATGAAGACGCAGATGGCTGCCCTTCGGGGTGAGTTCGGTGAGCTCCGCGGCGAGTTCGGTGAGCTCCGCGGTGAACTCGGCGAACTGAAGGGTGAGTTCGGCGAGCTCAAGGGTGAGTTCGGCGAGCTGAAGGGCTACGTGGGTGAACAGCTCGGCGGCATCCGGGCCGAGATCAGCAACCAGAACCGCCTCTTCTTCGTCGCCGTCGTCACCATGGTCCTCGGCATCGTCGGCCTGCTCTTCACCGCCTACCAGCTCGGCGCGGGTTGACCGCCCTCACCCGCCTCGTCGGGGTCTACGACGCGGACGGGACCTTGCGAGGGGAGTTGACCTACTTCGTCGGGGCTCGGCTGGGGCGGGCGCACTGCTCGCTGTGTGACATCACCCACGGGCGGGTGCGGGAGCGCGGCGGACTGGCGGGACTGCCGGGACGGTCTGCCGGTGCCGTTCGTGACGGTGCACCGGGACGAACTGCCCCCGTCGCTGGTCGGCTTCGTCGCCGCCTATCCGTACGTGGCGGCCGAGACCGACGACGGGCCGGTGCTGCTCCTGGACGGGGCCGCGCTCGAGGCCTGCGGTGGCGATCCCGAGGCGCTGGTCGCCGCCCTGGAGGCCGCGGTCGCCGAGCAGGGTCTGGCCTGGCCCGCCCCTTCGGGCGGATGAGCCTCAGGCTCGACGGTCTCTTCCGGCGGGCATCCAGTTGGGGCCGGCGGTCTCGTCGACCCGGGCCATGAGCGTCGGGCCGACGGGCTCGACCAGGTCGAGGAACCGGCGGGTCCGGTCCTCGCCGAGCGCCTGCCAGGCGGCGACGCAGATGCGGTCGAGGCGGTCCTCCAGGCTCTGGCGGTAGGCGATGCCCTGGGCGTTGACCGCGCCGCCGGTGGCCAGGCCCCGGGCCTCGAGCCCGGCCAGCGCCACGGCGACGGACTCGTCGTCGGCGCCCCGGCTGCGGGCCACCCACTCGCCCTCGTAGGCCCGCCAGGCCCCGTCGAGCACGCCGGCGGTGACGCCGTCGATGTCCTCGGCCACGTGGATGGCCCAGTGGGTGTCGCCCCGCCACTCCCGGATGCAGTTCACCGCCAGCCAGGCCGACAGCAGCGGGTCCTCGGGTCGCGGCCATGCCTGGTGGGCGGCGTAGAGCGGACGCCCCGCCGGCGTCAGGGCGTCGGCAGCTGCCCACAGGGGCTCGGCCATTGCCGCCAAGACGTCACCGATCTCGGGCACGTACTTCCTGAGCCCGGCGACGACGGCCGCGTCCCGGGCGTCAGCGGCGGCGGTGAAGGTCGTGAACTGCCGGCACAGGTCCAGCGAGGCGGCCACGAAGTCGGGATGGATCGAGTAGTAGGCGGCGGTCACCACCGCGTTGCCGGCGTCGCCCAGCGGCGCACCCCGGGTGGCGATGTAGTAGCCGATGCCGTCGGGCACCCCGAGGGCGGCGTAGTGCTCGATGCCGACCGGGTCCCAGTAGATCCACCCCACCAGCCGGTGGGAGGCCACCCCCGCCCGTCGACTCAGCTCGGTCCAGTCCCCCTCATCCATCTCCGGACCTTGCCACGCCGACGCCGGCGTGGCCCACCGACGTCATTCCGCAGGCGGCTTCTTCGTCCTGTTCCGACTTCTTCGAGGGGGTCAAGGAGGCCGAGGCCTCACCGCCGGCTCGCTGACGGGGACCTCCGACCCTGGTCCTCGGCCGGCGGGCCGAGGACCATCGGAGTCGTGAGCACCTTCACGTACCAGGAACTGGCGTCGCCCTTGCACGACGCGGCCGCCGTGGCCGCCATCACCGCGCCCGTCCGGGCCCGGCTCGACGCCCTCGGCGGTCAGGCGGGGGCGCCCGACACCGACCCCACCGCGCCGTTCCTGGTCGTGGTCGCGACCGGCGGCACCGAGCAGGCGGTGCTGGACACCGCCCGCCACCGGCTGGGCGTGTGCCCCTTCGAGCCCGTGGTGCTGGTGGCCCACCCCCGGCACAACTCGCTGCCAGCGGCCCTGGAGGCCCTGGCCCGCCTGCACCAGGACGGCGGTCGGGGGCGGATCGCCTACGTGGCCGACGGCGGAGGGACCGAGCCCGACGAAGCCGTGGCCGACCTCGTGGCCCTGCACGGGCTGCACCGCAGCCGCCTGGGTCAGGTCGGTGAGCCCTCCGACTGGCTGGCGGCCAGCGTCCCCGATGCCGACGCCCTACGCCGACGCTGGGGCGTGACGCTGGTCCCCGTGCCGATGGCCGATGTCCTCGCCGACCATGCCTCCCGCCCACCGGGCGAGGTGCCGGTCCACTGGCGGGACCACGGCCACGGCCCGTCCCTGGCCGAGGTCGAAGCGGCCGGCGCCCTGCAACCCACCCTGACCGCCGTGCTGGAGCGTCACCACGTCGACGCGGTGACGGTGCGGTGCTTCGACTTCCTCGGCGAGCTGCACACATCGGGCTGCCTGGCCCTGGCCGACCTCAACGAGGCCGGGATCGTCGCCGGCTGCGAGGGCGACGTCGCCGCCGCGGTGGCCATGCTCTGGATCCGCCACCGGCTGGACTCGGCCAGTTGGATCGCCAACCCGGCCCAGATCGACCGGGACACCGGCGAGCTGGTGCTGGCCCACTGCACGATCGCCCCGTCGCTGACCGAGGACCTCCACCTGCACACCCACTTCGAGTCGGGCATCGGCGTCGGCATCAGCGGGACCATCCCCAAGGGCCCGGTGACCCTGGTGCGCCTCGGAGGCAAGGGCCTGGAGAAGCGCTGGCTGGCCGACGCCGAGGTCATCGGATCGGGCGACTCGCCCGACCTCTGCCGGACCCAGGCCACGCTGCGCCTGGCAGCCGGCCCGGGTGGCCGAGCTGCTGGACGCGCCGCTGGGCAACCACCTGGTTCTGGTGCCCGGCCATCACGCCGAGCGACTCGAGCGCTGGTGGCGACTGGTGGTCGCCGAACACTGACACGACCCGCCGGGGTTCCGGCGGGTCGGCAGGACGCTAGGCGATCGGAAGGCGATCAGGCGGCGACGGGGACCTGGCCGCCGGCGCGGACCTCGAGGGCCCACGCTTCGAGGTCGAGCTCGGCGGCCCGACGGCGGTAGGTGCGAGCCAGCAGCTCGGGGAGGGCGTCGGCCTGGGCCCGCAGCGAATCGGCTCGCTGGTTCAGCTGGGCGGCCCGGTGGGCGATCTCGGCAGGGACTTCGATGTTCATGGGGGGTACTCCTCGGCGGTTCAGAGTGTCCAACGTCCATCGGCCGCCCCGTGTTCCCATGAAGGACCTGATCCCGGATTCAGTCCTCCGCCAGCCCGTGGGTGGCCAGGTGGGCGTTCGCGTAGCGGCCGTCGTCGGTGACCTCGGCCCCGAACCAGCCCGGCGGGATGAAGGCGGCCATGGCCGCGTCGGAGTCGAACTCGACCTCGACCAGGCACAGGCCGCCGAGGGTCCCACCGAAGACGTCGACCTCGGCGGTGTGGTCCCCCACCGCCACCTCGTAGCGGGTCTTGTCGATGCACCGGCCCTCGGCCAACGGCCACAGCAGGTCGAAGATCTCCGGCGCCAGCTCCCACTCCAGCTCCGTGCGGGTGGCCCCCGATCCCGCCTTGACCGTCATGGTCGACGCCCAGCCCGACCGCTCCCGCACCCGAGCCGACACGGTGCGGTCGATGGCGAAGTAGCCCTGGCGGATGTGATCGCCGGTGCCGGCGACGGGGGGCGGGCCGGTCACCAGGAACTTCCGCTCCCGTTCCACGGTGCGGGCCGGTCGGTCCCCCAACCCGGCCAGGTCGGCGATCGTGCCGGCCTTGGGCTCCTGGCCGATGGCGCGGTCGAGGCGCCAGTACGCCTCCATCCGGGCCACGAACGCCTTGGGCTTCTCGGCGTAGACGCGGGCCCCCAGGCCCAACCCCCGGTGCCGGAGGTCGGCCTGACGCCGCCGGGCGAGCTCGATGCCCTCCCGGTTCTGGGCCTCGTCGCCGAAGTCGTCGGTCTCGCCGTCCAGCAGCTGGGCGAGCACCGCGAGGTCGTGGTCCTCACCGAGCACGTCGGCCAGGTCATCGAGGCGGTCCGCCAGCGGGCCGAGCACGCTGGGCGCCGTCGGTTCGAACAGGCGCACCTGGTACCAGAGGTGCTTGACCGCCTTGCGCCACTCGTGGAACGTCTCGTCGGTGGGGTCCTCGCGGACCGCCCGCAGACCGACCCGGCCCCGCCGGTAGGTGGCCTCCAGACCTTCGGCCACGGCTCCGAAGCCCTTGGGCAGATCCCAGCGCTCCACCTCCCGGCGCACCGCGACGAACCCCTCTCGACAGCGCACGACCCGCTCGTCATCCGCGCGCGACCGCGGCGGAGGCGGCCGCGGCCGCCCGTCCGTCGAGGACGCGCTGGAGCGCGTCGAGAGCCACCCCGTGGGCACGGTGATCACCCATCGGCCGTCCGCAGGTCGGCGAAGGTGAGCGCCAAGGCCTGGGCGTCCCGCAACGACGCCAGCTCGGCCGCAGCATCCCGCAGGCCACCATTCGCCCGTCGGTAGCCCGACCCGAGGTGGGGCCGCACGAGGCGGACCAGACCCCGGACCTCCTTGGCCCGCTTGCGGACGGCATGGACCGCGGCCTCGGTGTCGGCCGGGTCGAGGTCGGCCAGCCCGTCGAGGCGCTCGATGGCGTCGTCCAGGCGCTCGAGCGCGACGCGTCGGAGGCCCTTGCCCACCCGTTCGCCGTGCTCCAGGCGGAAGCCCATGCCACTCCTTCGGTCCTGGGCCATTCTCGCCCGCCCGACGCCGGATGCGCCGCCGACCACGCCGAGCGCTCCGGGCACTACCGTCGGCCCCGAACGCACGTCGTCCGCCGCGGTGACTGGGGCAGAGGTTGGAGATCGCCGGGTACGAGGACCTCGAGGAGATCGGCCGCGGCGGGTACGCGGTCGTCTACCGGGCCCACCAGGCCCAGTTCGGGCGGCAGGTGGCGATCAAGGTCCTCACCAACCCCGGCTTCGGGGAGACCGATCGGGCCCGCTTCGAGCGCGAGGCGCTGGCCATGGGTCGTCTGTCCTGGCACCCCAACATCGTCATCGTCCACGAGACCGGCACCACCGACCAGGGCATGCCCTACCTGGTCGAGGAGTTCGTCGAAGGGGGATCCCTGGGCGAGCGCCTCCGGCGGGACGGTCCCCTGTCTCCCGCGGCCGCGGTGTCCGACCTGATCCAGCTCTGCGCCGCGGTCCACACCGCCCACGAAGCCGACCTGCTCCACCGGGACATCAAGCCCGACAACGCCCTGGTCGACCACTTCGGGCGCATCAAGCTGGCCGACTTCGGGATCGCGGCGGTGACGGGGAGCACGCTCACGGCCACCGGCCTGGTCACCGCCACCATCGCCCACGCCGCCCCCGAGGTCCTCAACGGCGAGCGGGCCACCTTCCCCTCCGATGTCTACGGGCTCGGCTCCACCCTCTTCGAGCTGCTGACCGGTGCCCCCGCCTTCGTGCGGGAGACCGACGAGTCCATCGTGCCCCTCGTCCTGCGGGTCACCGGTGACCCCGTACCCGACCTGCGGGCCCAGGGCGTGCCCGAGCCCATCGCCGCCGCCGTCGAGGCCGCCATGGCCAAGGACCCCGCCGACCGGCCGCAGACCGCATTGGAGTTCGGCCGCGTCCTCCAGGCCGCCCAGCAGACCCTCGGCTTGAAGGTCACCGACCTGCCGGTGCGGGCCGACCCCACCCCGGCGCCCCGTCACGGCGACACCGTCATCGGGGGCGTCGCCGCCGTTCCCCCGGCCCCGGCCGCCGGCTCGGGCCCACCGGCGGCCCCGACCCCGCCGCCCGAGGTACGCGCCGCCACCCCGCCGCCGATGCCCGTCCCCGGTCCCGCCGCGGCCACCACCGCCGAGACCCCGGCGGCGGTCGAGCTGGCCGCGGACACCGGCACCGTTGCCGTCCCCCTCGCCCCCACGCCGGCCCCCGGCCAGATCCCGCCGGGTCAGACCCCCGCCCCCGGACGCGGGTACCAGGCCGCCGGCCCCACCCCGCCGGCGAAGACGGGGCGGTCCAAGGTCCCGTTGGTCCTGGCCCTCCTCGCCGTCGTGGCCATCGCCGGGGCGGCCTTCGTCGTCTTCGGGGGCGGCGACGACGACCCCGGCACCGAGGGCGAGTCCTTCGGTGACGCCACCGGCACCACCGACGACACCACCGACGGCGGCACCACCCCCGACGCCGGGCCCGGTGACGCCGTCATCCCCGTCGGCGCCCGCCCCTTCCGCGTCGCCGCCACCGACGACGCCATCTGGGTCACCAACAACGAGGCCACCACGGTGTCCCGCATCGACCCGGCCACCAACGAGGTGGTCGAGACCATCGACGTCGGCGGCCAGGTCGTCGGCGTCGACGCCACCGATGACGCGGCTTGGGTCGCCGACACCGAGGCGAACGAGGTGGTCCGCATCGACGCCGCCACCGGCGAGCAGAGCCCCGTCGGCGTCGAGGACCAGCCGCGGATCGTCAGCGTCACCGATGACGCCGTGTGGGTGACCAACCTGGGCAGCGACTCGGTGTCGCGCATCGACCGGGCCAGCAACGTGGTCCAGGCCAACATCGGCGTGGCCGACGACCCTCGGGGCCTCTACGCCGACGGCGGCGACATCTGGGTGGCCAGCTACGCCGCGGGGGTGGTCTCCCGCATCGACGGCAGCACCAACCAGGTGGTCGCCGAGATCGCCGTCGGCGGCAACCCGGTCAGCGTGGTCACCACCGACGGCGCCGTCTGGGTGGCCGAGAGCGACTCCGACACCGTGATCCAGATCGACCCGGCCACCAACACCGAGGTCGGCCGCACGCCCGTGGGCGTCGACCCGACCGCGCTGGCGGCCATGGGCGACGCCGTCTACGTCTCCACCGCGGGCGACGACATGGTGACCTGGATCGACGCCACGACCGGCGAGGTCGTCGAGAGCATCGCGGTGGGCAACGCTCCGGGTGGCCTGGCCGTCACCGCCACCGACCTCTGGGTGGCCAACACCGACGACGACACCGTCTCCCGCATCGGCCTCGGCTGACCCCCCTCCCCCTCGTTCTGGTTGCGATATCGCGCGCCCCAGCGCGCGATGTCGCAACCAGAACCCGGGATCGGGCGGAACGACGGGGTCCCTAGCCTCGGGAGGTCATGACGGTCTCCGAGCGCGCCACCCCCGAGGGCGGGCCGGAGGAGGGGCGGCTGGTCACGCCGCTGTTCGTGCTCATCACGACCGCGGGCCTGGCCTACTTCGTGGCCATCGGCTCGTTGCTGCCGGTCCTGCCCCGCTACGTCGAGGACGTCCTGCACGGCGGCGGGATCGAGGTCGGCCTGGTCGTCGGGGCCTTCGCCGTGTCCGCCGCCATCATCCGACCGACTGCGGGCCGCTGGGGCGACGTCTACGGCCGCCGGGCGCTGGCCGTCGGCGGGGCCGCGATCGCCGCCGCGTCCATCATCCCCCTCGGCCTGGTCGACGCCGTCTGGTTCCTCGTCCTCCTGCGCCTGGCCACGGGATTGGGCGAGGCCGGCTTCTTCATCGGCGCGGCGACCGCGGCCCAGGACCTGGCCCCGGCCCACCGCCGGGGCGAGGCGGCCTCTTTCTTCTCCACCGCCATCTACGGCGGCCTGGCCATCGGGCCCGTGGTCGGCGAGACGCTCTACCACCGGGTCGGACCGAACGCGAACTGGATCTTCGCGGCCGGCGCCTGCGCGGTGGCCACCCTCCTGTCCTCGTTCATCCCCTCGGATCTCGGCCGGGTGCCCGACCCGCCGCCCCGCCGGGGGATCCTGCACCCGGCCGCCGTGCTGCCCGGGGCCGTGCTCATGCTCGGCCTCTTCGGCTTTGCCGGGTTCGCCGCCTTCATGCCCCTCTACGTGGACGAGATCGGCGTCGATGACGCCGGGGCCTTCTTCCTCGTCTACGGCGTGATCGTCCTGGCCGTGCGCATCCTCGGCGCCCGCATCCCCGACCGGCTCGGCCCGGTGCGGGCCGCCAGCTTCGCCCTCGGCGCCATCGCCGCCGGCATCGGCACCGTGGCGGTGGTGGCCAACGTCACCGGCCTGTGGATCGGCACCGTGCTGCTGGCCCTCGGCATGTCGATGCTGTACCCCGGCCTGTTCACCCTGGCGGTCAACGGCGCCCCCGACGGCGAGCGCAGCCACGCCGTCGGCTCCTTCTCCCTGTTCTTCGACCTGTCCCAGGGCCTCGGCGCCCCGATCCTGGGGATCATCGTCACCGTGACCGGCGCCGAACGCCCGGCGTTCCTCTTCGCCGCGCTCGTGGCCGTCGTCGGCCTGGTCATCACCAACACCCGCCTCCGCGCGATGGTCGCCGCCGAGGCCTGACCGTCGGCTTCTGGCGCCTGTTCGTCACGCTCAGCGCTGGCTTGCCCGGGAGGCAGGCGGCCTCCCGTCTGCGGCGCAACCAAGCGAAGTCCTCGCTCGGAAGGCCCCCTCCGCCTCCTTCTGCGCGGTGACCGGGTGGTGAGCTGGTGACGAACAGAGCAGTTTCGGATGGGTCAGGGCGGGAGGGGGCGGGTGGGGTGGGCGATGCCGGGGGCGGTCATCACGCTGATGGTGCGCTGCCAGGAGGCCCGGAGCTCGCCGGCGATCGCGGCCAGGTCGGGACGGTTCACGGACTCGGCGGTGGGGCGGATCGTGAAGGACGAGGGGTCGACCCAGGTGGGGGTCAGGCCGATGTCGAAGCGCCAGGTGGTCTCCCCGGCCCGGCGGGTCGCCCGGACGTCGGCGATCACGCCGTCGCGCTCGTCGGGGTCGGTCATGTTGGACAGGAAGTTGCCCAGGCCGAAGATCACGGGCACGCCGTGGAAGCGGCGCACCGGCTGGACCACGTGGGCGTGGTGGCCGACGATCAGGTCGAAGGCGCCGCTGGCCGTGAGCGTCTCGGCCAGGGCCAACTGGTCGGCGGTCGGGTCGTGCTGGTACTCGACCCCCCAGTGGAGGCTGGCCACCACCAGGTCGGCCCCGGCCTCCCGGGCGGCCCGCCCCTGGGCGATGAGGGCGTTCGGGTCGAGGGTGCCGACCCGCCACGGGGTGTCGGGCGTGTAGCCGTTGAAGCCGTAGGCGGCGGACACGTGACCGACGGTCAGGCCGTTGCCCGCCTCGTAGAGGACCGGGGTGGCCGCCGCCTCCGCGCTGCGATAGGAGCCGGCGTGCTCGACCTCGTTGTGGTCGAGGACGTCGAGGGTGGCGACCACACCCTCGGGGTGCTGGTCCAGCGTGTGGTTCGACGCCGTCGAGCAGGCGTCGTAGCCCGCCGCGGCGATCGCCCGGCCCAGTTCCTTGGGCGAGCTGAACGACGGGTAGCTGGCGATCAGGGCGTTGTCGGCCGACAGCGGCACCTCGAGGTGGCAGATGGCCAGGTCGGCGGCGGCCAGCAGCGGCTCGACGTCGGTGAACATCGGGCGGAAGTCGTACTGGGCCCCGTGCGGGGCGCCGTAGGCCGCGGCCTGCTCCAGCACCGAGGTGTGGGGCAGCAGGTCACCGGTGAAGGCCAACCGCAGGCGCTCCGGCGGCGGGGTCGTGGTGGTCGTGGTCGGCGGGACCGTCGTCGTGGTCGGCGCGGTCGGCGCCACGGTGGTCGGCGGGGACTCGGTCGCGCGGGGCTCGGCGCCGTCGAAGCGGATGACCCCGGCCACGGCCACGAGGGCGGCGGCGGCCGCCATCAGCCCGATGACCCTTCCCAGCCGCATCCCGGGCCGAACCTAGTCCTCGTCCGGCGGCCCGGAGGACCGCCTCAGGGACTCAGGCGTCGGCGGGGTTCTCGCAGTCGGTGCAGACCACGTCGGGCACGTCCTCACCGGCGACGAAGTCGTTCAGCCAGTCGAGGAACGACACGCCGTCGACCTCGAGGTCGTACATCCCGTCGTAGCCGAGGATCGTGTGGTCGGTCCCCGGTGCGATGTAGCTGGCCACCGGGACCCCGGCGTCCTCGATGAACGCCTCGTTGGCCTGGATGATGTCGAGGAGGTCGCCGTTGCTGAGGCCGGCCAGTGACGAGAAACTCTGCTGGACCTCGTCGTACGCGTTGTCATAGCGGGCGAAGCGGATGTCGGGGTCGTGGAGGCCGCTGTTCACGAACAGGCCCGGAATGCTGAAGTCCTCGGGCTGCTGGCCCTCGATCTCCGGCCAGTCGGGGGTGTTGTTGAAGGCGCCCCACAGGTTGCCGATGGCCACGTTCACCGCCGGGTTGTCGGCGTAGACACCCGAGGCGTCGGCCAGCACGGCGATGTCGGCGTCGGGGTAGGCGTCCGACGCCAGGCCGCCGAACAGCGGCGACGGCACGCCGCCGGCGCTGGACCCCGTGACGAAGACCTCGGTGGCGTCGGGGAAGGCCTCGACCATGTAGTCGAAGGCCGCCTTGCCGTTGACGTAGCCCTTGTGGTTGACCGTGACGCCGGGGCCGTAGGTGTTCGTGTTGTCACCCAGGTGGACATCGCCGGTGCAGTACGGCACGAACACCATCGACCAGTCCCGGAACGGGTTGTCGGGGTTCTCGACGTCGAAGACGCCGCTTCCGGACTCGGGCTGGAGCCCGGTCGCGACCGTGGTGTAGGAGGGGTCGTCGGGGTTGCAGGTCGCCAGGCTGAAGCAGGCGCCGCCGCCCTGGAAGAAGAGCATCACCTTCTCGGGATCCGCCACGCGGCTGTAGAACCGGAAATCGGCGCCGTCGCCGCACTGGCAGTCGCCGCCCGGCACGTGCTCCTCCCAGTCCTGGGCCTCGACCGGCGTGGTCGCCGGGTCCTCGGTGGGCGTGCTCGTGGTGGTGTCCGCCGCAGTGTCGGCCGAGGCCTCGTCACCCGCGGAGTCGTCGCCCCCGCAGGCGGCGGCGACCAAGACCAGCGCGGCGAGCGCGACGAGCAGACGAACGATGGGGCGAGGCACGGCGGGCGACCCTACTGGCCGCCGTCGAGTTGTCGTCCCCGACACGGCTCCCCGCCGCACACGTCGATCACCTCGCCCGAGGTCAGGAAGGTGAGCGCCTGGGTCAGCACCCCGGGCTCGCTGCTGCCCGCCCCGTGCGGGTCCTCGCCGTACTCGGGCTCCAGCGGCGGGAGGTTGACCGTGGGGGGAGCCGGGGTGCCGTAGTCCCACACCGACAGGACCGAGCCCGTGGCCGGGAAGCCGTCGAGCACGTCGATCCCCCAGTAGGGCTCGACCGCCGTGCTCCGGCCGGGGTCGAGGGCCGGGTCGGTGACCGCGGCGCCGATCGTGCGGGCCAGGACCTCGGTGCTCACGTTGGCCACCTGGTGGTCACCGAAGGCCTCGACGAGCAGCACCGTCTTGGCCGGCACCCCGTCGTAGGGGTCCGCGGTGAGGTGCTGGGCGTAGGCGCTGTTCTCGCCCCGGTCCCACAGGAGCTGGATCAGCTCCAACACGATCAGGCGGTCGATGGGGTCGGGGTAGGCCGGGTCGAACACCGCCTGGAACTCGGGCCAGTCACTGGAGCGGGGCAGCAGCAGGTTGTAGCCGATGCCCGGGACGCCGAGGACGGCCCGCTCCCACTCGTCGGTCACCGCGCTGACCGCCCCGCCGAGGACACCCCCCTGGCTGTTGCCGACGAAGAGCGCCCCGTCCTCCTCCAGGAGGGACTCGCCGGCGGAGGTCTGGAAGGCGGGGTCGGACGCGAAGCCGTCGGGGGCGTTGACCAGGCGTCCGAGCAGGCTGAAGGCCAGCTGGCCCTGCTGCAGCCGGTCGGCTTGGGCCGGGAAGGCCGAGAGCTCACCGAGGGTCTCGAGCACGGTCGGGATGTCCTCGGTGGCCATGCCGATCCAGTCGGTGGCACAGGCGTTGAGCCCGGCCAGGCCGGTGATCTCCCCGAGGGACAGCACCTCCTCCCGGGAGCCGAGGAGGCCGTGGCCGTAGACGACGGTCCCCGCGCCCGGGGTCGAGCCGATGACACAGGTGAACGGGGCCTCCGCCGTCGGGTGGTCGGCGTTGATGACCGGCAGGCCGTCGTCGCCGAGGAGGAAGCGACCGCCGGTCCCGCCGTCGTTGTCGAGGTGGTTGGGGATCGCGTAGGTCCCCTCGACGATCACGGGGGACCCGTCCGACACCGAGGTGACCTCGAAGGCGGGGACCCCGTCACCGGCGGCCTCGACCATCGAGCGCAGGCGCCCCGACAGGCTCTCGGCACTGGCCACGGTGAAGGTCCAGGTGCGCTGGTACTCGTCGGCCAAGGCCTCACCGTCCGCACCGACCAGGCCCGTCATGGCCACCTCGTAGGTGTGGGCCTCGGCGAGGGCGACCGCCGGGTGGACCATCAGCAGCTGTTCGCCCTCGGGGGCCGGAGCGTCCAGCTCGCCCCAGTAGGGCCAGCGCTCCCCCGTCGTGAGGTCGGTGAGGGTGATCGGGGCGGCCTCCTCCAGTGAGGCGCCGATGTCGGTGCTGGGGGCCACGCCGCTGGCCTCCAGGTCGACGCCGGGGACGAAGGTCAGGATGGTTGACGCCGGGGAGAAGCCGTCGGCCCGGTTCTGGTCGGTGACGTCGAGGGGGACGCCATCGACGTTGGTCGGCGTCCCGTCGGCCGGGATGGCCAGGCGCAGGCCGGTCGCCGTCGAGGGGTCGGCCACGGTGAACCGGTCGTTGGGCCACGGCAGCAGGCAGCGCGCCGGGTCGAGGTCGTCACAGGCCCCGTCGCCGCCGATGCCCGTGGACCCGACGTCGGGCGACGCGGCGTCGGCCCCGTCGTCGTCCCCGCGGCAGGCCCCGGCCCCGAGCGCGAGCACGACCAGGAGCGAGACCGTCGACCACCGCCTGTGTCCCCCGAGCACGGGCCGAGCCTGCCACAGCCGACGACCGGGGCTGACTAGCGTTCGGGGCGCACCAGCCACGGAGGGGGACCCATGGAACTGGCCACGCACCCGTACCGAGCGCAGATCCGCCTGCTGTTGGCGACCGCCTTGGTCCTGTTCGTCTTCACGGTGGTGATCGGGATCCTCAACGGGACCGACATCGTCGACTTCGACCGCAAGGTGCTCCTCACCCACGTGCACGTCGGCACCCTGGCGTGGATCACCCTGTCGGTGTTCGCCTCGACCCTGTGGCTGTTCGCCACCGGACCGCTCGAGGGCTGGCTCGGCTCGTGGGCCCGGGTGGGCGCGCCGATCGCGGCCGGGACGATCCTGGCCTACGACCTCGCCTTCCTGGTGACCACGGGCTGGATCCGGCCGGTCATCGGCGGACTGGCGGCGCTGGTCATCGTCGTCTGGTTCGCCTGGGCCGTGGCCATGGCCCGCACCGCCCCGGTCAGCGTCCCCCAGTGGGGGCTCCTGGCCGCCCTGGGCACCTCGGTCACCGGCGGCATCCTCGGCGTCCTCTACGGGATCCTCATCGCCAGCCGGGGCGACGCCAAGGTCCTGCCCGCCGGCGGCGAGGACGCCCACCCCGCGACGATGGTCGTCGGCTTCCTCGTCCCGGTCGGCCTGGCCCTGGTCGAGTGGTGGCTGCGGCCCGACGAGGCCCGGACCCAGGCGTCCCGCGCCGGGTTCTGGCAGATGGCGTTGCTGTTCCTCGGCGGCTTCACCCTGATGATCGGCGTGCTGCTCGACAGCGTTCCCCTCATCACCCTGAACCTGCCGTTCGAGATCATCGCCATCGGCATCTTCCTGCGCCGGAACTGGGCCTCGCTCCGCTCGGTCGGCTGGGGTGAGGGACGGCCGTCACCCTTCCTGGCGGCGTCGACCGTCGCCATCGTCTGGAACCTGGGGATGCTGATCTACCTGCTCTCCAAGTACGCCGACGACTTCGACGCCGCGCCCACCCGGCTGCTGCTGGCCCTGGACCACACCATGTTCATCGGGGTGCTGACCAACGCCCTCTTCGCCCAGCTCCTGGTCGCCACGGCCCCGCAGCATCAGCTCGCGGCCTGGGCCGACAAGGTCGTGTTCTGGCTGGTCAACATCGGCCTGGCCGGCTTCTGGGCCGGGCTGGTCCTGGACGAGACCTGGCCCAAGCGCACCTTCACCCCGCTGATGGGTGCCGGCATCCTGCTCGGGGTCGGCGTCTTCCTCACCCGCCTCCAGGCCGACAAGGCCCAAGAGCCCGCCCCGGTCTGACCGGCGCTACGGCGCCAGGGCCTCGACCCGGGTCGCGGGATCCTGGCGGTAGAAGCCGGCGAGGACTGCGTAGAGGTCGGGCTTCTCGTCCCGGAGCGGGACCGGCTGGTCGAAGAAGGCCTCGGTGGCCACGGCGAAGAACTCGCCGGGGTTGGTGCCCCCGTAGCCCCGGAGCAGACCGCCTTCCCCTCGCCGCACCGCCAAGTACTCGGCGGTGCAGACCTCGACCCACCGGTCGAGGGTGGCCTGGTCGGCCAGCGGTGGGGTGCCGTCGACGATGCCGTCGAGCATGTCCAGCTTGTGGGCGAACTCGTGGAAGACGACGTTGTGGCCCCGCTCGGGGTGATGGGTGTCCCGGTGCACGGCGTCCCAGGCGATGATCACCGGCCCGCGGCGATCGTGGGCCTGACCGATCACCGGGAAGGGCGCGTCGGTGACCACGCCCGCCGCCGGACCGGCCCGCTCGTGGCGCAGCACCCGGGTCGACGGGTGGACGATGATCGAGCGGACGTCGTGATAGCCGTCGATGTCCAGTCCCAGGATCAACAGCGCAGCCTGGGCGGCGATGGTCAGGCGGATCTCCTCGGTGAGCTCGAAGTCCCGGGCCGCCTCCCACCGCTTCTCCCCGAGCAGCCGTCCGATGTCGGCCCCGAGCTGGGCCCGCTCGTCGGCGTCCAGGGCGGCGAAGTGGACCAGCCGCCGGCCGGCCACCGCCTCCCACCCCTCCGGCGGTTCGAACGCCCGCCGCCACCAACCCATCCCACCTTCCTATCGGCACCGCCGCGGCACGGTGCTCGTAGCCTCGCGAGATGGGCAAGGATCCGGAGCGGGACGCCAGGCGGGCCGAGGAGGCCGAGCGGCTGGGGATCACGCCTGATGAGCTGCGGGCCCAGCGGAAGGCCGAGCAGGAGACCAGCCTCGAGACCAAGGCCACCGAGCTCGGCGTGACCGTCGAGGAGTACGTGGCCGAGCACCGCAAGAAGAAGCGGGCCGGCCGCCCCTACAAGGGCAACCAGCCCGCCCCGAAGCCCGAGGAGCCCTCGGCCGGGTGAGTCGGGCGGTCGACGCCCCCGCCCTCCGCCTCACCCCGAGCTGACGACGAGTCGTTCTGGTTGCGCGAACGCGCGCCTGAGCACACGATGTCGCAGCCAGAACGGCCTGGGGCCTGGCGGGGTCAGGGGGTCGGGCGGCCGACGCCGGTGGCGGTCTCGATCCAGGCCCACCAGGCGTCGTCGTCGGGCTCGGCCTGGCGGGCGATCCACTCCTCGTCGGTGATGCTGCGCCGGTAGGGCTCGAAGCGCTCGGCGTCGTCGCCGACGAGGTAGCGCAGCCTCGGCTCCGCCGCCCCGAGCGCCTCCCACACGACGTCGGCGACGCGGTCGGGCGGGGCCGGGTCGCCGACGAGCGAGTACATGAACCACTCCCCCATCCGACGCCCCCCGATGTAGGGCGAGTTCGGGTCGTCCGGGTCCTGCACGGCCTTCTCGAAGATCGGGGTGAGGATGACCCCCGGCTCGATGGCCGAGACCCGGACCCCGAAGGGCGCCGTCTCGGCGGCCAGGACCTCGGTCAGGGCCTCGGCGGCCCACTTCGACATGGCGTAGGCGCCCTGGTTGGCGATCGCCAACCGGCCCGCGACCGAGGTCACGTTCAGGATGTGGCCCGAGCCCCGCTCCCGCATCGAGGGCAGCACCGCGTGGATCGCCCGGAGGGTCCCCCAGGCGTTGGTGTTCATGACCTGCTGGAACGTGGCGACCGAGGTCGACTCGATGTCGTGGCCCTTGGTCATCCCGGCGTTGTTGACCAGCACGTCGATCCCCCCCGTGGCCTCGAGGACGCCGCCGATGCCCGCGGCCACCGAGTCGTCGTCGTCGACGTCCATGATCACCAGCGACAGGTCCAGCCCGTCGGCCGCCTCCAGCAGGTCCTGGCCCCGGGCCGCCGACCGCACCGACGCGTGGACCTGATGACCCTCCCGGGCCAGGCGCAGCGCGATGGCGAAGCCGATGCCTGTCGATGTGCCGGTCACCACGGAAACAGTCATGAACGGGCCTCCCCCCGACTGCGGTCGATCCACAGCGGCGGCGTGACCGTAGAGCCTGACCGCCGACGATGCCGCCGACGGGACCATCGGCCCTGTCCCGTGGCCCCGAACATTCGCTTGACTGGGGGGATGGCGCGGCAGGCGGCGAGGGAAGGGCGCGGCTCCGGGGTCGGACCGCATGGTCTGGGTCATCGCGGCCGTGATCACCGTCGTCGCCTGCGCGCTGATGATCGTCGTGGTCATCCCGGCCCTCGACGGCGAGGAGGGCGACGACCCCGACCAGGTGGTGTCCCGGGCCGACGCCGCGTTCCTCTACGAGCGGCACTGCGGGACCTGCCACGGCCTCGAGGGCCAGGGCAACATCGGCCCGCAGCTGGCCGACGGAGCGGTCGTGGCCGCCTACCCCGACATCGAGGACCAGCTGGCGGTCATCACCGACGGCCGCAACCAGATGCCGCCGTTCGGCGACTCGCTGACCGACGCCGAGATCCGGGCCATCGCCGAACACACCCGGCGGCTCTGAGCCCGTCGGTTCCCGCTCGGCGTCCGGGTCGGGGAGGTCCTCGTACAGAACGGCGCTCAGCCGGTGGCGGCGACCTCGGGGGCCCGCTCGACGGAGCCGTCGGGGCGCTTGGCGAAGCGGCCCTCGTGGCGGGGCCGGGTGGGGCCGTCGTCGGGGAAGGGCCAGCCGCCGAAGCCGGTGGCCCGGTAGTCCTCGAAGGCCTGCTCGATGCCCTCGCGGTCGTTGAGCACGAACGGCCCGTACTGCGCGACCGGCTCGTTGATGGGCCGACCCTGCAGGACCAGGGCCTCGACGGGCTCGTCGCCCGCGGTCAGCGTGACCGGCGTCGTGGGCCTCGACCGCGGCGCCGGTGCGGCCGCCGAGCACGTGGCCGCCGACGTCCAGGCCCGAGCCCTCGAACACGTAGAGCATGCGCACCGTCTCGGGCGTGTTGGCCGCGGGCAGGACCCAGGACGAGCCGGGCTCGAAGCGCAGGTGCCAGATGGCCACGTCGGTGTCGGGGCGGCTGGCCCAGGAGCGGGGCGGGGGCGAGGCCGGCCGCTGCCCCGCCAGCTCACCGGCGATGACGGTGATCTCGACCCTCCGGCCCGCGTGGTCGGTCGCCTCGACGCGCGGGATGTCCTCGTCCCACAGCATCGAGAAGTGGGCGTCGACCAGCTTGTCCTCGGCGGGCAGGTTCAGCCAGATCTGGAACAGCTCGGTCGGGTTGCCCTCGTCCTCCTGGACCAGCGGGAACATCTCCGAGTGCACGATGCCGCCGCCGGCGGTCAGCCACTGGACGTCGCCCCGGCCGAAGCGGGCGGTGGCGCCGAGGGAGTCGGAGTGGTCGACGTAGCCCCGGCGGACGTAGGTCACCGTCTCGAACCCCCGGTGCGGGTGCTGGGGGAAGCCGGGCACGACGTGGCCGTGGTACATGCTCCAGCCGTCCTGGCCGGAGAAGTCCATGCCGAGGTCGCGGCCGGCCAGGGAGGCCTTGGGCGCCATGGCGTCGTCACCGGCCGGATAGTCGTCCAGGTGGTGCACGCAGAACAGGAACGGGTCGATGGTCGGCCACGGCTGGGCGCCGAGTTCCACCGTTTGGATCACAGGATCGCTCACGATGGGGTCAACCGATCCACGACCGCGGAGATTCCTGACGTGCCCAGCGCCGAGTTCACCACCATCCAGGTCAGCGCCGACGGCGCCGTCGGGCACCTCACCCTCGACCGCCCCGAGAAGCTCAACCCGCTGGGCACCACGACCCTGCTGGAGCTGGCCGCCGCCGCCCGCTGGTTCGACGACCAGCCCGAGATCAAGGCCGTGGTCGTGTCCGGGCGGGGCCGGTCGTTCTCGGCGGGGGCGGACCTGGCGTCCTTCGGTGACCCTGCCGCCAACCAGGGCCTGACCGCCCGGGAGGCCGCCGACGCCGGACGCCTGATGGCCGAGGCCGTCGAGGCCATGGCCGCGGTGACGGTGGCGGCGATCCACGGCCACTGCATCGGTGGGGGCGTCGTGCTGGCCTCGGCCTGCGACCTGCGGGTGGCCGCCGAGGACACCTACTTCTCGATCCCGGAGGTCGACCTCGGCATCCCGCTGGCCTGGGGCGGCATCCCCCGCCTCGTCCGGGAGATCGGCCCGGCCCTCACCCGGGAGCTGGTCCTGACCTGCCGGCCGTTCACCGCGGCGGAGGCCCAGGGCTTCGGCTTCCTCAACCGGGTGGTCCCCGCCGACCGCGTGCGGGCGACCGCCGACGAGCTGGCCGACAGCCTGGTCGCCAAGTCCCGACTGACGCTGACGGCGACCAAGCGCCACGTGCAGGCCGTGCTCGAGACCATGTCGGGCGCGTCCGGGAGCTGGTCGGACGCCGACGGACTGGTCACCGCCCTCCACGACCCCGAGTCCCGGGCGGCGGGCGCGGACTACCTGGCCCGCGTGCGCGGCGACTGAGGGTCCCCGTTCGGCCCGTTCCGGCCCGTTACGTTCGTTTTCGGACGCCTCGGGCGTTCAGATCTCCGTCAGGGGGGTGGTGCCATGGCCTGGATCACGGGTTCAGAGGGCGACTCGATCCATTCCGGATCGTCGCGGGAGACCGGTCCGTCCGGCTGTTGCCATGCCATCGACCCCGAGGACCAGGCCACGGCCTGCGGGGCGATCATCCGCAGCCTCAAGGTCTGGCTCGACGTCCCCTGGGTCCGGGCCCGCATGGCCGGCGGCGAGCTGTGCCCGACCTGCATGCTCGTGACCGAGGACCACGCCGCCGCCGTCTGATCCCGGCCGTCCGCCCGGCGCTCAGCGCTGGGCCAACACCAGGGGGAACACCGCATCGGCGCCGTGCTGTCGCAGCAGGGCGCCGATGACGGTGAGGGTCCAGCGGGACGACGCCGTGTCGTCCACCAGCAGGACCGGGCCGCTCGGCCGGTCACCGTCGACGGCAAAGGCCCCCAACACGTTCAGCACCTGCTGAGCGCTGTTCTCCCGGCCCGCCTGTGGAGCCTTGGCCCGGAGGGGGACCACCACCGCGGCAAAGGGGAGACCGAGGGCGTCGGCCAAGGCTCCGGCGAACGTCGCGACCTCGGGCCGCGCCGTGGACGGGACGGCGGTGACCCAAGTCGGTGCGGGGACCGGCGTCCACCCGTCGACCAGTCGGGCCGTGGCGGCCACCAGCTCGTCGGGGTACGCGCCCGCCTTCTGACCCGCTCGCACCCGGGTGCCCCACCCGCCGTCGCCCCAGAGGCAGAGGGCGCGGCCCTCCTCCACCATCTCGTCGGCGGGGATCCGGCCCCGCACCTCGTCCATGCCCGAGGGCCACTGGCGGCGGGGCTCGATGATCAGCGGCTGGCCCCGCACGAACTCGATGGCCCGGGCCACCGCCGCAGGGTCGACGGGTTCCTCGGTCACCGGGGCGCAGTTGCCACACCGACCACAGGGGCCCGACGCCGGGTCGTCCAACTCGGCCAACAAGAGCTCCATCAGGCAGCCGTCGGTGGTGCCGAACTCGTCCATGGCCGCCTGCTCCCGGCGTCGCTCGGCGGTGACCCGCTCGACCCGTTCGGCGTCGTAGGTCCACGGCAGGCCGGTGCGGGACCACTTGCCGCCCTGCCGGGCCACCGCCCCCTCGACCTCGAGCACCTTGAGCATCCCGTCGAGGCGGGAGCGGCGGAGGTTGACGATCGGCTCGATGGCCCCGACGCCCACCGGCTCGTCCTGCTCGGCCAGGAAGGCGATCACGGCTTCGGCCTCGACCCGGTCGGGGAAGGCCGTCTCGATGAACCAGTCCTGGATGTCCCGGTCCTCGCGGCCCCGCAGGAGCACGACCGCGGCGGTGTCCAGGGCCCGGCCGGCCCGGCCGATCTGCTGGTAGTAGGCGATGGGCGAGCCCGGCGACTGGAAGTGCACGACGAAGGCCAGGTCGGGCTTGTCGTAGCCCATGCCCAACGCCGAGGTGGCCACGACCACCTTCACCCGGTTCTCGCTGAGGGCAGCCTCGATCTCGACCCGGTCGGCGGGATCGGTGGCGCCGGTGTAGGAGACCGCGTCGATGCCCTCCCGGCGCAGCCACTGGGTGACCCGGTTCGCGTCGGTGATGGTCAGGCAGTAGACGACGCCGGTGCCCTCCATGCGGGGGACCTCCCGGGCCAGCCAGGCCAGGCGCTCCCCCTGGGACGGCAGGTCCAGGACCCGCACGGCCAGGCTGGCCCGCCCCAGCGGGCCCCGGACCAGGAGCAGGTCGTCGCCCAGCTGGTGCTCGATGTCGGCGATGACCCGGTCGTTGGCCGTGGCCGTGCAGCCCAGCACGGGGACGGTCGGCGGCAACAGGTCGATGACCCGGCCGACCCGGCGGTAGTCGGGGCGGAAGTCGTGGCCCCAGTCCGAGATGCAGTGGACCTCGTCCACGACGAAGAGGCCGGCGGTGTGGGCCACCTCGGCCAGCACGTTGTCCCGGAAGCGGGGGTTGTTCAGCCGCTCGGGGGAGATGAGGAGCAGGTCCACCTCGCCGTCCCGGGCGGCGGCCTCGATGGCATGCCAGTCGTCGGTGTTCTCGCTGTTGATGGTGGCCGAGCGCACGCCGATGCGCTCGCCCATCTGGGTCTGGTTGCGCATGAGGGCGAGCAGCGGCGAGACGACCAGGCTGGGTCCCGCCCCGTCCTCCCGCAGGAGTCGGGTGGCGATGAGGTAGACGATGCTCTTGCCCCACCCGGTGCGCTGGACGACCAGCACCCGGCGCTTGTCGTCGACCAGGGCCTCGATGGCCTCGAGCTGACCGTCCCGGAACCGGGCCTCGGGCCCCAGGAACCGGGCCAGCAGCTCCCGGGCCCGATCCGCAGTGTCCACGCCGAGCACCGTACGGCGGGGGTGGGACACCCCAAGCGTCGTTCTGGTTGCGAAATCGCGCGCTGGACCGCGCGATCTCGCAACCAGAACGGGATTTTGGGGGCGGGGCGTGGGGGGTGGTCAGATGCAGCCGTGACCGAGACGACCGCTCCCCCGACCGCTGCCCCCACGACGACCGGGCGACCGGGGTTGCTGACCGCCTACCGGGTCCTGGCGGGGCTGTCGGTGCTGATCGTGCTGGTCCAGGCGGCCCTGGCCGGTCGGCACATCAACCTCGGGGCGGGGATCGAGCTGCACGGGATCCTGGGCAACACCCTGTTCGCCATCGCGGTGGTGATGGTCGTGCTGTCGTTCCTGACCCAGACCCGGGGGGTGGTCGTGGGCCACGCCGTCGGCTTCGCCGCCCTCTGCTTCGTGCAGATCGGTCTCGGCTACGTGGGCCGGGACACGGCGGAGGCCGCGGCGTGGCACATCCCCAACGGGGTGCTGCTCATGGGCCTGGCCGTGGCCCACCTCACCCTCATCCTGCCTGGGCGCGACTAGCCGAGGGTCGGATCCCGCCAGACGCGGATCCAGTCGGCCTGGACGGCGGCCGGGAAGACCGTCGTCCCGTCGGGGGGGCCGGGGTAGTTGCCGCCGACGGCCAGGTTCAGCACGAGGTACATCCGCTCGGAGGACACCGCGGGACCGGTGACCCGCCACCGGGCCCGACCGTCCACGATCCAGGTGATCTCCCCCGGTCGCCAGTCGACCGCGAACCGGTGCCACCCCGCCGCCAGGTCCGGGCCCGCCCAGCTCTGGCCGAGGGACCGACGGACGTCCTGCGGGGTGCGGTAGTGGTAGTGGAACCGGGCCCGGTCGGTGTCGTGACCGAGCACCTCCACCACGTCGATCTCGGGCCGGGACTCCTGGTCGGCGGGTAGCAGCCAGAAGGCCGGCCACAGTCCCCGCCCCGCGGGGAGCCGCAGACGGGCCTCGACGTAGCCGTAGCGGAAGGCGAACTTGGCCGGGGTCCGGTACTGCGGCGGGCCGCTGGTGACCATGCCCGACGAGTAGTCGTACTCGGCCGCCCCCGGGGTGATGACCGCCTCGGGGCGGGCCTCCAGGCGGAGCCGCCCGTCGGCCACCGTGACGTTGCCGGGGAGGTACCACTGCTCCTCGTCGTTGGAGGCGATCGTGCACCCGCCGTCGTCCCACCAGTGACAGCGGTTCCACCGAGACGGACGCAGCACCGTGGTGAAGCCCTCGTCCAGCACCCGGATCCACCCTGCGGGTGGCGGGCGGAGACCTCCCCCGAGGACGGTCGCCGTCGTCGCCGGCGGGCCCGCCTCGGTGTCGGCCGCCGCTGAGGCGGGGACCGATGGGGTGAGGGCCGCGCCCAGCAGGGCGGCAGCCAGCAGGGTCGCTCCGGCCCCGACCCGCGGCCGGTTTCTCACTCCCCGCAGCGACATGCCCACTGAGAGTACGTGAATGGGCGGGACCGGGCGAGCCCCCCGTCAGTCCGTCGGGGTGGCCTCGGCGATCACCGCCAGCAGGTCGTCGCCGTAGTTCTCCACCTTGGCCGGGCCGATGCCCGTGCACGCCCTCAGGCCGGCGTAGTCGGTGGGCCGACGGGCCACGAGGTCGTCCAGGGTCTTGTTGGTGAACACGACGTAGGCCGGGACGTTGTCGGCCCGGGACCGCTCGAGGCGCCAGGCGGTGAGCACCTCCCGCAGGCCCTCGTCCCCCGGCGCCGCCGCCCGGGGTGCCGCGGCGGGCGGGCCCAGCACCCGCCACCGGCGGTCGACCACGACCCGCGTCCCGAAGCCGACGTCGAGGTGGACGGCGCCGCCGACATCGGTGCGCACGCCGGCGGAACCGACCTCGACGACCTCGTGGCTGTAGCCCCCGTGTTCGAACTCGAGGCCGACGGCGGCGGGGACCTCGGGGACCTTGGCCGTCCCGGCCGCCGGCGGGAGTGGAGGGGGCGCGTCGGCCGACGGCGGTGGGGCCTCGTGGGTGAGCTGGGCCAGGAACGGGGAGGGCGCCCGCTCGGGGGCCACGACGGTGACCGTGGTCGCCCCCCGGGTGACGGCCACGTGGAAGACCCGGCGCTCCTCTTCGACGTCGTCGGACAGCCGGTGGGGGAAGAGCCGGGCCGACGCCTCGTGGACCACGACGTGGGGCCATTCGAGGCCCTTCACCCGGTGCACGGTGGAGAGGTGCACGACCGGCCCGTCGGACCGGGGGCGGGTCTGGAGCTGGTCGGCCAGCCAGTCGCCGAAGGAGGCGGCGTCGGTGTGGAGGTCGGCCAGCTGGATCAGCGCGTCGAGGTCATCGGTGTGGCTGGACCGGTCGACCCGGCCCCGGCTGCCGTCGAGGGATGCCATCGCCCCTTCGAGGCCGAGACGGTCCCGCACGTGGAGCAGGACCTCCGAGGCGGTGGCCCGGTGACCGAGGCGGACCATGGCCCGGATGTCCTCGGCGAAGGCCTCGACCTTCTCCCGGTCCCGGTCCCGGCTCAGGCGTCCGGCCAGCCGCTCGATGCCCTCCACCGTGCGCTGCTCGGCGATCCACTCGATGACCTTGCCCGACAGCCCCCGCGGCGGGCGGCGGACGGCGTCGGCCAGGTCGGCCGGGCGCAGGCTGTCGGCGGTGGCCAGCCGGAGCCAGGCCAGGGCCGAGCGCACACCGGTGCGCTGCAGCCACGCGGGGCCGGCGACCCGGTCACAGGCGACGCCGGCGAGGTCCAGGGCGACCTGCACGGGCGCCAGGGTGGCGTTGACCCGGGTGAGCACCGCCATGTCGTCGGCGGCCACGCCCGCGGTCAGGTGGTCCTGGACCACTTCGACGGTGGTGGCCACGGTGGCGTCGTCCACCCGGACGACCAGGTCGGTGTCCGCGGGGGGACGGCCCGGCGCGGCGTCGATGACCTTCTCCACCCGGCGCCGGTTGTGGGTCAGCAGCGTGCGGGCCCCGACCACCACCCCGGGCGGGCACCGGTAGTTGACCGTCAGCGGGTGGGCGGCGGCCCCCGGGAAGAAGGACTCGAAGTCGATCAGCCAGCGGGGGTCGGCGCCGTTGTAGCCGTAGATGGTCTGGTCGTCGTCGCCCACGCCGAACACGTCGAAGCCGGGCGCGGCCAGGAGGCGCAGGAGCAGGAGGTGCGCGGGCGTGAGGTCCTGGAACTCGTCGACCAGCAGCACCCGACTGGCCCGCTGGGCATCGGCGCGGACCGCGGGCTCGGTCAGCAGGAGGCGCACCGCGCCGTAGATCTGCTGGTCGAAGTCGACCACACCCCGCCGATCGAGCTCGGCCTGGTAGCGGGGGAAGACCTCGGCCAGGCCGTCGACGTCGCCGGCGTACTCGGCCTCGACCTCGTGGGGTGGGCGCAGGCCGAGGCGGACCCGGCCCAGGGCCTCCAACCACGCCGCCGCGGGGTCGGTGTTGGCCCGCCGGGGGAAGTCGACCAGACCGTCCAGGATCCGGCGCTGATCGGGCTCGTCGAGGGTGTCGAGCCGCCGCTGCCCGCTCCCGGGGGAGGCGAAGGCCCCCCGGCCGGTGAGGATCGCCAGGCCGAGGGAGTTGAGGGTGCGGATGTCGAGGCCCCGGGTGTCGCCCAGGCGCTCGCCCATCTCGTCGGCCGCCCGCTTGTTGTAGGCGACCAGACCGAGGGCACCGGAGGCCAGGTGCTGCTCCCGCAGCAGATGGCGAGCCCTCTCGGTGAGGGTGCGGGTCTTGCCCGAGCCGGCCGGGGAGATGACCCGGCAGGGACCGCCCCGGTGAGCCACGGCGGCGAGCTGGTCGCCGGCCAGGTCCGCCGAGGGCGGCTCCAGACCGAAGGGCTCGAGCCGACCCTGCTCCAGGTTCAGCAGCGGGACCAGCGGCACGCCGAGCGCGCGGGCCAGCTCGACGTCCAGGGGCCCGCCGTCGCACCATGCGTCCCGGCCGTCGGGCAGGTGTGACGTCGGTGGCCGCCGACGGCGCGGCACCCCGGGCCAGGGCCCGGGACCGGGGAGCGAAGCTCGGTGCCCCGGGGTCCCGGAGGTCCACGGCGTTGACCCGGACGAGGTGGGCGAGCTGGTCCACCAGGAACGTGTGGTCCGGGGCGAGGGTCCAGGGCTCTGACGGCTCGACCTCGGTCGGACCCTCGGCCAGGTCGACCGACAGCTCGATGACGAAGCGCTCCCGGGCGGACCACCGCGCCTGCAGGTCGGCGATGACCTCGGCCGGGTCGACCAGCGTGCGCTGGTCGACCAGGTGTCGCGGCGCATCGGCCCAGGGCGCCGGCGCCTCCTGGTCGGGTCCCACGATGAGCGACCGTCCCAGCGCGTCCGGCCCCGCCAGCACCGCCGAGGTCCCCCGGTACGGCCTCGACTCCGGTTCTGGCGCCTGATTCGCCGGTCCCAGGCGGCGAATGAGGCGCCAGAACGGGTGCAGGGGGATCGGGGAGCAGGGGGTCGTCGAGGGCGGCCTCGGACTCGGCGAAGGGGAGGGTGCCGGTGCAGGTCCGCACCTCGGCCACGGTGTCGTGGCGCCCCCCGCAGTGTCCGCACGCGATGGCCATCAGGTCCGGACGGTACCGGTGACGTGGGACACTCTCCCGATGACCGGGGGACCGAGCGTCACACCGTGCACCAACGTCCTCGGCGCCGTGGTCGAGGGCGTCGACCTCGAAGGACCTGAGCGACGAGGACTTCGCCGCGGTCGACCAGGCCCTCCTGGACCACCAGGTCCTCTTCTTCCACGACCAGGACCTGACCGACGACGAGCACCTCGCCTTCGCCGCCCGCTTCGGCGAGCCCAGCGTCTTCCCGGTCGGCCAGGTCCTGGGCTCTCCCAGCCGGATGCAGTACATCGAGGACACCGCCGACAGCCCGCCCGACGCCGACGGCTGGCACACCGACGTGACCTGGATCGAGCGCCCGCCCCAGGTCGCCCTGCTCAGCGCCCGGGTCATCCCCGAGGTCGGCGGCGACACCCTGTGGTCCAGCCTGACCGCGGCCTACGAGGCCCTGTCCCCCACCATGCAGGACCTCTGCGCCGGCCTCACCGTCCGCCATCACCGGGGCGACGAGTTCGACGCCGCCGTCGGCCGGTTCCTCGACGAGGACCAGATGGCCGCACTGCGCGCCGCCCACCCGCCCGTCGAGCACCCCCTGGTGCGCACCCATCCCCGCACCGGCGAACAGGCCCTGTTCGTCTCGGGCCTGTTCATGGACCAGGTCGTGGGCATGACCCGGCCCGAGAGCGACGCCCTCCTGGGCTTCCTGGCCCACCACGCCGCCGACCCCAACTTCCAGGTCCGCTGGCGGTGGCGGGCGAACGACCTGGCCGTCTGGGACGAGCGCTGCACCAACCACCGGGCCCTGAGCGACCACTACCCCCAGCACCGGGTCATGCGCCGCGTCACCGTCGACGGCGAGCGCCCGGTCTTCACCCCCGCCTGAGCGAGGGGGCGGCGCGGCCGGCGACGAGGGGGAGGTCGAGGTAGGTCTGGAGGCCGGGGGCGGCGGCACAGACGTAGGGGACGGCGTTCACGCAGTGCATGGCGGTGGCCACGATCCCCCGGTTGCGCTCGAGGCCCTCGGCGATGGAGTCGGGGTGCAGGCCGTGGAAGCTGAGCTGGACGGGCGGGTCGCCGACGATCTCGACCTCGAAGCGCTCCCCCTCGGGGCCGAAGGTCCAGCCCGGGTCCAGGTCCTCCTGGCCCATGAACCAGTTGACGGCGGCGGTGACGGCCGGCTCGCCGTCGACGGTGCCGGTCCAGCGGAAGCGCTGGGCGGCGACCAGACCGGGCTCGATCGGGCCGATCGGGGAGTCGATGGGCGCGGTGGCCACGGCGACCTCGTGGCTGGTCGTGAGCTCCGGGTCGAGGCGGAAGCCCAGGGTGTCGGCGACCATGTGCACGGACTGGATGAAGCCGGCCCCCAGCACGTTCAGCATGATGCTGCCCGCGGCCTCCTCGGGCGTGGCGCCGAAGAGCATCACGTGGCGGACCACGTCGGGCGCGCCGTAGGTGCGGATGTCGCTGAACTCCTCGGCCCGCACGTAGGTGATGGCGTTGGACAGCGCCGAGACCATGAGCGGGAAGCGTTCGGTGATGCCGCCGGGGTGGATGCCGGTGCCGTGGAGGGTGACCCCGCCCTCCTTCGCGGCGCCGTCCATGCGCACCCGTTCCCCGTCCTCCGGGTAGAACCAGCCCAACGGCGTGATGACGTTCTTGCCCGAACGCAGGATGCGGTCGACGACCCCGGGATCGGCCATGACCGGCGAGTAGACGACGGCGTCGGCGTCGAGGTCCAGCAGGTCCTGCTCGGAGGTCGTGGCGGTGACGCCGAGGGGCTCGCGGCCGATCAGCTCGCCGACGTCCCGCCCGTCCTTGTCGGCGCTGTGCACCCAGCAGCCGACCAGCTCGAGCTCGGGGTGGTCGAGGACGCCTTCGATGGCGGCCCGGCCCACACCGCCGGTCGCCCACTGGATCACGCGGTAGGTCATGGCCTCATCATGGCCCGGCCCGCTGAGGCGTCAGGACGGACGCAACCCCAAGGGGTGCTGGTTGATCATGTGGGTGGCGGCGATGTCGATGTAGGCCAGGAACTCGGCCTCGTCCTCCGGCGAGAGACCACCGGACCGGATGGCGGCGGTCATGTGGAGCACCCAGGCGTCGCGCTCCGGCGTGTCGATCGGGAACGGCAGGTGCCGGGCCCGCAGCCGGGGGTGGCCCCGCTCCTCGGAGTAGGTCGGCGGCCCGCCCCAGTACTGGGCGAGGAAGAGGGCCAGGCCCCGCTTGCCCGGCCCGAGGTCCTCGGGGTAGTGCGGGCGCAGGACGGGATCGTCCTCGACGCCGTCGTAGAACCGGTCCACGAGGGCGTCGAACCACGGTTGACCCCCGGCCCGGTCATGGAGGGTCTCGCCGTCGGCCACCCGCGCAGTATGGCGCTGTCCGGTGCGCTTGACGGTTCTGGGTACGGGAACGTGTCGCCGGCGACACGCGGCGTGGATCAGAACCGGAATCGGGGGGTGAGGTCGAGGAAGGTGAGCACGCCGGGATCGGCGGCGACGACCGCGGGGATGGCGTTGACGCACGTGCATGGCGGTGGCCAGGCAGCCGGCGTGGTTGTGGTCACCGAGGTCCGAGGACACGCTGAGCTCGAGCTTCACGTGGGGCTCGCCCTCGACCAGGATCCGGTAGCCCTCGCCCTGCGGCCAGTCGGGGGCGTCGTCGTCGCGCAGGCGGGTGACGTGCTCGACGACGATCCGCTCCTCGCCGTCGACCACGCCCGATGATCTCGAAGCGCATGCCCGAGATGGTCCCGGCCGCGACGGTGCCCGAGGCGATCTCGACGTCCTCGTCGGCCGCAGGATCACCTCGTGGCGCTCGGTGATCTCGTCGAGCTCGAGGCCGATCGACGTCGGCCACCAGCTGCCACCACCGGGCCCCACGCCAGCGTCGGTGCGACCCGGGCGACAGCAGCAGCGACTGGGCCGGGTCGGCCTTGCCGAAGCCCATGATCTCGAACATCGTGAACGGGTTGTCCCAGGTGGCGTAGTTGACGATCTCCATCATCCGCACCGTGCGGACCTCCTTGCACAGCGCCGAGGGCGCCGATGGTGATGCCGGCGTTGCCGAAGCCGGGGTCGATGCCCGAGGTGTAGAAGCGACGTGCCGCCCTCCAGGCAGGCGGCCTGGAGCTGGTCGTGCACGCCCGCGCCTGCTGCCGGGGTACAGCAGCGGCACGAACGAGGTGTTCACCACGTTCTTGCCCGACGGCCAGCATCCGGCAGATGTCGTCGACCACCTCGTCGGGGCGGACGTCGGAGTGCGCCGTGTAGCAGATGCAGTCGGCGTCGAGGGCGAGCAGGGCGTCGACGTCCTGGGTGGCGGTGACGCCCGACGGGCTCGATCGCCGCAGAGCTCGCCGGCGTCGCGGCCGGCCTTGTCGTCGCTGTGGACCCACAGCCCGGCGAGCTCGAGGTCGGGGTGGTGCGACGATGGCGGGCACGGCGTGGATGCCCACGGTCCCGGTCGCCCACTGGATCACGCGGTAGGTCATCCGGCGACCGTAGTGCTGCGGGAAGTACGGTCGATTCGAACGAGACGGGGAGGGAACCATGAAAAGGATGCGCGCCGTCGGGGCCGAGTGCCTCGGGACCTACTGGCTGGTGCTCGGTGGTTGTGGGGCCGCGGTCCTGGCCGCCGACTTCGGGCCCGACAACGCCCTGGGCCTCGGGTTCCTGGGGGTCTCCTTCGCCTTCGGCCTCACCGTCCTGACCGGCGCCTACGCCCTCGGCCACATCTCGGGTGGGCACTTCAACCCGGCGGTGACCATCGGCCTGTGGACGGCCAAGAAGTTCCCGGCCCGCGACATCCTCCCGTACGTCGCCGCCCAGGTCGCGGGGGCCATCCTGGCCTCCCTCACCCTGTGGGGGATCCTCGAGGGTCGCCCCGGGTTCGAGACCACCGGCAACTGGCTGGCGGCCAACGGCTTCGGTGACAGCTCGCCGGGCGGCTTCGGCATCGGCTCGGCCCTCATCGCCGAGGTCGTGCTCACCGCCATCTTCCTGATCGTGATCCTCGGCATCACCGATCGGCGGGCCCCGGCCGGCTTCGCCCCGATGGGCATCGGCCTCTGCCTGACCCTGATCCACCTGATCAGCATCCCGGTGACCAACACCTCGGTGAACCCGGCCCGCTCGACCGGCCCGGCCCTCTTCGTGGGCGGTGAGAACCTCGAGCAGCTCTGGTTCTTCTGGCTGGCCCCCATCGCCGGCGCGGTGATCGGCGCCGTCGTCCACCGGTTCATCTCCGGCGACGAGGACACCGACGAGGTCGAGATCAGCTAGCCGGGGCTCCCGGCCGCTACCTCGCGGGGTAGCGGCCGAAGCCGTGGAACGGGCGGGCGCTCTCGCCGCCGACCCAGAGGTCGTTGCCGTCGGCGTGCAGGGCCCAGACGCTGCCCGCCAGGTTCGGGTTGAAGGTCGAGGTGTCCCAGGAGCTCGGGCGGTCGTAGTCCACCGTGGCGATCTCGCGGTCGCCGGGCACGAGCTCGTGGCCGCCGAAGAACACCCGGTCGCCGATGCGCTCGATGGTCTGGACGTCACCGTCGGTGTCCCAGGCCCGGATCTCGTCACCGTTCGCGTCGAGCACCTGGGCCCGCCCACCGGCCCCGTCGAGGGCCGTCCACACGCGACCGCGGCCGTCGGCCAGCAGGTCGAAGACGACCCGGCCGGTGTAGGCGTCGAAGGACTCGACCAACGCGCCGTCCTCGGTGTGCACCGCGGCGATCCGTTCGCTGTTGGACCGGCCGTTGACTTCGTCGAAGTCGCCGCCGAGGTAGAGCCGGTCCCGGGACGGCGGCATCTCGAGGGTGTACACGGCCCCGCCGGTGGCCCGGGCGTTCCAGGTGCCGTCGACCCGGCCGCCGGTGCGGTGGAGACGAGCCAGGTGGGCCCGGCCCTGCCCGTTGATCGACGAGAAGCCGCCGCCCACGTAGAGGAAGCGGCGGGTGGCCACGATCGAGCGCACCGGTCCGCCGCCCGCGTCGGCCCGGAAGCCCTGGACCACCGACCCGCCCGGGGTCAGGGCCACGAGACCACGTCGGGTCAGCCCGTTGACCCGGTTGAACTCACCGCCGGCGTAGAGGCGCCCGCCGTTGTCGCTCACCGCGAGGGTGCGCACGGTGCCGTCGAAGCTCGGCCGGAAGCTCCAGATCACGTCGCCGGAGTCGGCGTCCAGGGCCACCAGGAACGAGCGGCCGCTGACGTCGCCACTGCTGCCGTATCGGATCCCGCCGAAACGGCCGGCCACGTAGATCCGCTCGCCGATCTGGGCGATGTCCCAGATGTCGTCGTCCGACGACGTCGTGTTCCAGCCCGTGCGGGGGCTGTTCGAGTACCGGGCGCCCGCCCAGGCCGGTGCCCCGTCCTCGTAGGGCTCGGCCCCACCGGGCGCCGCCGGAACCAGCAGGAGCGCCGCCGTCAGGGCGGCCGCGCCCACCATCCACCATCGTCTTCTCCGCTGCATCGCCGTCACCCTCTGCCGCCCACAGTGGGCGTTCCCGACGCAGAAAGTAGCAGAACCCACCACTGTGGGTAGTGACTCGGTCGACCCCTCGACCGGGCCCTAGGGTCGCCGGCCATGGTCGGCGAGGCGGGATCCATCACCCCGGCCCCGCCCCGGGCCGATCTGGCCCTCCCGTGGGACGAGCCGGTGCCCGACGTCGTCGCCGCGCTGGCCACCGCCCGCCACGAGCACGGCGACACGTTCGTGGTCGGCACGACCGGCGGGGACCACCTCTTCCTCTTCTCCCCTGCGGGGGTCCGCGCCTTCTACGCCCTGCCCGAGGCCGCGGCCAGCAAGGGCGTGGCGGACTGGCAGATGTTGCTGCGCAAGCTCCCGGCCGAGCTGTTCGACGGTCGCCGCACCCTGCCCCACGACCTGTTCGGGCGCGACGAGGTCGTCACCTACCTGGCCGCGTTGGACCAGGCGGTGGAGGACGAGTTCGCCGCCCTCGGCGCGGAGGGTGAGGTGGACGTGTTCGCCCTGACCCGCCGCCTCGGCCACCGGATGGGGCTCGCCTCCTGGGCCGGCCCGGCATCGGCCCGGGGCGACCGCTTCACCGGCCTGGTGGACGCCCTCGACGCGCTGGACGGCGCCGATGCCTTCGTGCACCCCGGGGACATGGCCGCGGTCGCGGCCGACAGCCAGGCCCGGGAACGGGCGGCCATGGCCGCCGCCGAGGCCCTGATCACCGAAACCGTCGCCGAGCGGGACGGGGTCCCCGGCGACGACCTGCTCGGGCGCATCATCGAGCGGTGGGCCGACGTGCCCGGCACGGCCGGGGCCCGGGCGTGGCCCGGGACGTGATCCTGGTCCACCTGGGGTCCATGTCGAACCTGTTCGCCGCCCTGGGCTGGATGATCGTGCACCTCCTGCTCCACCCGGAGGTGGCGGCCCGGGTCCGCTCCGGGGAAGACGGTCTCCTGGAGCGCTGCGCCCTCGAGTCGACCCGGCTGGGGCAGCGCTCGATCATGCTGCGGGCGGTGCTCCGGGAGGTCGAGGTCGACGACGGGACCGCCGTCTACCGAGTCCCACCCGGCACCGTCGTGGCCACCTTCCTGCCGCTGACGAACACGACCTCGGCCCCCGGCCTCGAGGCCTACGACCCCGACCGCTGGGCCCGACGCCGTCTGCGGGACGAGGCCGATCTCGCTGCCCGGGAGCTGGTCACCACCTTCGGCCACGGCAAGCACACCTGCCCGGCGATGCCCTTCTCGCTGGCGGCCATGACGCGATCCGTCGACCGGCTGTTCGCGACCTACGACCTGGCGCCCGCGTTCGCTGACGCCCGACCCCTTCCCGGCCAGATCGGCGGCGTGGCCCGGACCGCCGCCCCCTGCCCCGTCCGCTACCGGCGGCGACCGGCCTGACCCACCGGGCCGCCGCCGGCGACTGGGCGGTCCACAGCGACCGGCGGACCCGGGCCGGTGGTTAGCGTCGACCGGGTGCACGCCGTGGTGTCGCCCCTGCAGGGCCGAGTGGTGGGTGTCCCCGTCGCCGCGGGGACCGGCGTGACCGCGGGCGCGACGCTGGTGGTCATCGAGTCCATGAAGATGGAGCACGTCGTGGCCGCCGAGATCGACGGCACCGTTGTCGAGCTGCGGGTCGCGGTGGGCGACGCCGTGCGGGCCGGCGACGTGCTGGTCACCCTCGAGCCCGGCGCGGTCGCCGCCACCGCGGACGCAGCCGACGCCGGAGACGACGGGGAACGGGCCGATCTGGCCGCCGTGGTGGCTCGGCACGCCATCGGCCTGGATCCCGCCCGTCCCGAGGCCGTCGCCCGCCGGCGGCGGACCGGCCAGCGCACCACGCGGGAGAACATCGCCGACCTCTGTGACCCCGACAGCTTCGTCGAGTACGGCCCCTCTGGCCATCGCCGCCCAGCGCCGCCGCCGCGACGTCGAGGACCTGATCGCCCGCACCCCCGCCGACGGCCTGGTCGGCGGGATCGGCCGCATCGACGGTCGACCGGTCGTGGTCGCCTCCTACGACTACACGGTGCTGGCCGGGACCCAGGGGTTCCAGAACCACCGCAAGAAGGACCGCCTCTTCGAGCTGGCCGAGCGCCAGCGCCTGCCGGTCGTCCTCTTCGCGGAGGGCGGCGGCGGGCGTCCGGGCGACACCGACGCCCCGGGCGTGTCCGGCCTGGACACCATGGCCTTCCACCTCTTCGCCCGGCTGAGCGGGCTGCGTCCCGCTGGTCGGGATCGCGTCGGGCCGCTGCTTCGCGGGCAACGCCGCGCTGCTCGGCTGCTGCGACGTGGTCATCGCCACCGAGGGCGCGAACATCGGCATGGGCGGCCCGGCCATGATCGAGGGCGGCGGGCCTCGGCCAGTACGCCCCCGAGGACATCGGCCCGCTCGACGTGCAGGTCGCCAACGGCGTGGTCGACATCCGGGTCGACGACGAAGGCCGCCGCCGTCGCGCGTGGCCCGACGGTGGCTCGGCTACCTGGCGGGCCCGCGCCGAACCCGGGCCGTCCCCCGACCCGGCGGCGCTGCGCGACCGTGGTCCCCGAGACGCCGGTCACAGCTCTACGAGATCCGCGACGGTCATCGACGGCCTGGCCGACACCGACACGGTGCTGGAGCTGCGCGCCGGCTTCGGCCCCGGGATGGTCACCGCGCTGGTCCGGGTCGACGGCCACCCGCTGGGCATCGTGGCCAACGACCCCCGCCACCTCGGCGGCGCCATCGACGCCGACGGCGCCGACAAGGCCGCCCGCTTCCTCCAGCTGTGCGACGGCCACGACCTGCCGGTGCTGTTCCTGTGCGACACCCCCGGCTTCATGGTCGGCCCCGAGGCCGAGCGCACCGGCGCTGGTCCGCCACGTCAGCCGCCTGTTCGTCACCGGGGCGAACCTGACGGTCCCCTTCGCCACCGTCGTCCTGCGCAAGGGCTACGGCCTGGGCGCCCAGGCCATGGCCGGCGGGCAGCTTCAAGGCCCCGCTGTTCTGCGTGGCCTGGCCCACCGGCGAGTTCGGCGGGATGGACCTCGAGGGCGCGGTGCGGCTCGGGTACCGCAAGGAGCTCGAGGCCATCACCGACGACGCCGAGCGGGACGCCGTCTTCGCCGAGATGGTCGATCGGGCCTACGAGCACGGCCAGGCGCTGAACGTCGCCAGCCACTTCGAGATCGACGACGTGATCGACCCCGCCGACACCCGTCGCTGGATCACCGGCGTCCTGCTGGCCGTGCCGCCGCCCGCCCCCGGGACGGCGGCCGAACATCGACACCTGGTGACCGGGCCGCTCCCCCGTCCGGCCGGGGCCGTGTGGGGCCTCGTGTCCCGGCCGTCGTGGCGCGAGCTCCGCATCCGACGGGAGGCCCGCGAGCTGCTGGCCCACCCGATCTGGCAGGGCGAGGGCGTCCCGCCGGGCCACGGCCGCCGGCTCGTCCTGGTGCCCGGGTTCCTGGCCGGGGCCCGCAGCCTCTCGATGCTCGAGCCCTGGCTGCGCCGGTGTGGTTGGGACACCCGGCGGGCCCCGGTCGGGCGCAACCACCAGCCCTCCGAGCACGTGGCCGAGATCCTGGAGGAGTGCCTGCGGGACACCGTCGCCATGGAGGGCGGTCCGGTGCCGGTCATCGGCCACAGCCGAGGCGGCCAGGAGTCCCGCGTCCTGGCCGTGCGCCACCCTGAGGACGTGGCCCTGCTCGTCACCCTCGGCGCGCCGTTGCGGGTGCTCTACCCGCCCCACCTCGCCGTCCGGGCGCCGGCCGCCGTCCTGCAACTCGCGGCGTGGGCCCGGCGCGCCCGTCCCGACCTCACCGGCCACCGCCGCTACGAAGCCGACCGCCTGGCGCCGTTCCCGTCGACGGTGCCCTTCGTGTCGGTGTACTCCCACTCCGACGGCTTCCTGGACTGGCGCCTCAGCCTGGATGCGGCCGCCGAGCACGTCGAGGTCGACTGCACCCACTTCGGTCTCGCCGCCTCCGTGCCGGCCTTCGAAGCAATTGCCCACGCCCTGACCCACCTGGACGGGTAGAACCGTCGGCGTGCCCGACACCCCCTACACCCATGGTCACGCCGAGAGCGTGCTGCGCAGCCACCGATGGCGCACCGCGACGAACTCGGCGGCCTACCTGCTCCCCCACCTGCAACCGGGGCACGAGCTGCTCGACATCGGGTGCGGGCCGGGGACGCTCACCTGCGACCTGGCGGACCGGGTGGCGCCCGGCACGGTGGTCGGCATGGACAGCGCGGCCGAGGTCGTCGCCGCCGCGACCGCCGAGGCGGCCGAACGGGGCACGACCAACGTCACCTTCGACACCGGTGACGTGTACGCCCTGCCCTTCGCCGACGACCGGTTCGACATCGTCCACGCCCATCAGGTGCTCCAGCACCTGACCGACCCGGTCACCGCCCTGCGGGAGTTGCGGCGGGTCGTGCGCCCCGACGGCATCGTGGCGGTGCGGGACAGCGACTACGCGGCGATGACGTGGGCCCCCGACGAGCCGAGGCTCGAACGCTGGCTGGACCTCTACCACCAGGTGACCGAGCGCAACGGGGCCGAAGCCGACGCCGGGCGGTACCTGAAGGGATGGGCCCGGGCGGCCGGCTTCGCCGAGGTCGAGGTCGGCTCCTCGACCTGGACCTTCGCCTCGACCGAGGACCGGGCCTGGTGGGGGGCGCTCTGGGCCGACCGGGTCGAGGGCGCCGACTCCGCCCTCGCCCGCCAGGCCATCGAGTACGGCCTGGCCACCGCCGGCGAGCTCACCGAGCTCGCGGCCGGCTGGCGGTCCTGGGCCGACGCCGACGACGGCGTGTTCGCCGTCGTCCACTTCGAGGTTCTGGCGCGGGGTTAGCCGGCGGTGGGCACCCAGTTGCCGTGGAAGCCGAAGGGCACCCGCTGGGGCAGGTGGATGGTGGCCACCGGGTCGCCGGTGAAGTCGTCGGCGGCGAGGATGACCACGTCGCTGCGGTCCGACGCCGCGTCGTAGACGTAGGACAGGATCCAGCCCTCGTCCTCGCCGGAGTCCGCCGACCTCGGCACGAAGACCGGTTCGAGGGTCATGCGCCCCGACCCGAAGTCGTGGCGCTCGGTGGTGCCGCTCTGCAGGTCGAACTTCACCGCGCCGCTGTGGCCGAACTGCTCGCCGACCTGCATGGCGTAGCCGAACCGGTAGCTCTGCCCGAGACGGCGCTCGTCGTGTCGGGGCAACTCGACGCTGGTGTCGTCGAGGGTCTCCTCCTTCACCGCGGTTGCGGCGGGGTCGATGGTCCAGCGGTCGAGTCGGGTCAAGCCCTCGTTCGGGCCCCGACGGTCCCGGTCGAACATCCGGGGGTGGCGGACGACGTCGACCACGACCCGGCCCTCGTCGTCCTCGAACGCGTTGAGGGGGTGGAAGACGTAGCAGGGCGCGACCTCGTGCCAGGTGACGTCGTCGGCCTGGCCGTCCAGGGGCAGGAGCCCGCACGCGGGCGCCGTAGCCCGGGTTCCAGGCGTAGGGCAGGAGGTGACCGGTCATGGCCACGTCGAGGTCGAAGGTCACCGGCAGGTCGAAGAGCACGAGGTGGTTCTCGGTGATGGCGCAGTCGTGGACCATCGGTTGGCCCGGCACCGGGACATGGACCTCTCGACGGACCCGACCGTCGACGCCGACCACCGTGTACCGGACGTGGTCCCAGGCCCACAGGTAGCTGACGGCGTGCAGCTCGCCGGTCCGGGGGTCCCGCTTCGGGTGGGCGGTGTAGCCGCTCCTCGAGCGTGCCGTCGAAGCCGTTGGTGCCGACGGACTCGAGCTCCTCGGTCAGCTCGACCGGAAGGGTGCCCGACTCGACGATCGCCCACGTCCGTCCGGCGTGGCCGATCACGTTGGTGTTGGGCCCGAACGCGTCCCCCCGGACCCAGCGGTTGCGGTACCACGCCGCCCGCCCGTCCTGCAGGCGCAGGCCGTGGACCATCCCGTCGCCGAGGAACCAGTGGTAGCCCGCCGGGTCCTCCAGGGGGAGGTGGGGGTTGGGGCCGTTGCGCAGGAGCCGGCCGTCCAGTCCCTCGGGGATGGTCCCGGTGACCTCGAGGTCGAAGGCGGTGACCTCCTCGGTGACGGGCCCGAAGTTGCCGGCCAGGTACGGGTTGTCGTCGGTCATCGTCATGGTCGGGGTTCGCTTCCACTCGGCGCACTGGATCAGTGAGGTATACGCCCGTACACGTACGGCTGTCAAGCCTCGTCGTGCCGTAGTCTCCGCGTCGTGGCCCACATCCCCGTCATCGACCTGCAGGACCCGGACGCGCCGGTCCGCATCGACCGGGCGTGCCGGGAGCACGGCTTCTTCTCGGTCACCGGCCACGGCATCGATGCCGCGCTGCTCGACCGACTTGCTGGCCACCGCAGCCGCCTTCTTCGCCCGGCCCGAGGACGAGAAGGCCGAGATCGCCATGGCCCGGGGCGGGCGCGCCTGGCGAGGGTGGTTCCCCCTGGCCGGCGAGCTCACCAGCGGCGTGCCCGACCGCAAGGAGGGGATCTACTTCGGGGCGGAGGGATCAGCGGCTGACCCCCGGCCGCTGCACGGGCCCAACCTCTTCCCCGAGCACCCCGCCGACCTCGGCCCGACGGTGCTCGCCGTGCTCGATGCCTTCACCGCCCTCGGCCACCGCCTGATGGGCCTGCTCGCCCTCGGCCTCGGCCTCGACCAGGACGCCTTCGCCCGAGACCTGACCGCGGACCCGACGATCCTGTTCCGGATCTTCCACTACCCCCCGGCGGCCGCCGACGACGGCGCCGGTGACTGGGGTGTGGCCGAGCACACCGACTACGGCCTGCTCACCCTGCTCCTCCAGGACGACAGCGGTGGCCTCCAGGTCCGAACCGGTGGGGAGTGGCGGGACATCCCCCCGGTACCGGGGGCGCTGGTCTGCAACCTGGGCGACATGCTCGAGCGCCTGACCGAGGGCCGCTACCGCTCCACCCCGCACCGGGTGCGCAGCCCCGAGGGGGGCGGTCGCCTGTCGTGCCCCTTCTTCTTCGACCCGAGTTGGGACGCCGAGGTCCCGCCCCTCCCCCTGCCCGACCCCGCCCCCGGCGAGCGGGTCGAGCGGTGGGACGACGACGACCCGCTGGCCTGGGAGGGCCCCTACGGCGAGTACCTCCTCACCCGCGTCGCCAAGGTCTTCCCCGACCTCTTCCGCGACGTCGTCTAGGGCCGCGGGGACGAAACCGCGGCACCACGGGGGCCTGGCCTCGAGCCGGTCGTCAGCGCCCGATCACCACCCTCCGTGGCGGACGGCTCCCGGACTCGCTTCGACAGGGCTGATCTGGGCCTGACCCGTAGCATCCGGTGCCAGAACGAAAGATGGTCACCCGGTGTGAGATCCGGCGGTGGTTTCGGCCCCCGACGACCCTCGGCCCGACCCCACGCCCCCATTCCTGCCTTCGTTCGGCCACGCGCCGACGGGCCAGATCGGTCAGGGCGCCGAGAGGCCGTAGGTGAGGGTGCCGTCGGGCTCGATGTCGTAGATCTCGACGCCGTCGGTGACGTTGGGGGCGTCGGCGGCCAGGGCCACGGCGATCTTGTTGCCGGCGTTGCGCATCACGTCGAGCACCAGCTCGACGGCCTGGGCCGGCGTGAAGTGCTCCCGGACGGCGGCCAGTGTCGCCTCCGGGATGCCGTCGGGGGTCCAGATGAGGGCATCGGTCAGGGCCAAGGCCGCCTTCTGCGCGGCGGAGAGGTCGCTGTCGGCGAAGTCGTCCACCGCGGCGAAGGTGGACTCGTCGGCGCCGGCGGCCAGAGCCGATCGGCTGCGCAGCGACTGGCACAGACGACACTCGTGCTGGCGGGCGCCCCGCAGCCGGACCAGCTCCGCCGTGACCGGGTCGAGGGCGTCGAGCCGGGCCACGACCTGCTGGAACTCGTCGATGACCGCCCAGCGGTCGCCATCGTCGGGCGTCGGGGCCGGCCAGTCCGACCGGCCGAACGAGCGCGTCGAGGGCGTGACGGACTCGGGGGACCCAGTCCCCCAGGTAGATGGCCATCACCACCGGGAACATCCGGTTGCCCGCCGCCTCCGCCAGCTCCGCCCGCATGAGCTCGTCGATCTGGGTGACATCCACCGCGAACTGCTCGGCGAAGGCCGTGATCAGGGGGTGGGTGGGCGTCTCGGGCACCAACGGCCGCAGGCCGAGCGTCCGGGCCGGCACCGCCGCGGCGGCATCGAGGGTCCCCGCGCCCAACGCCCGCCCCAAGACCTCCGCCGCCTCCGGCGCATTGCTGCGCAGCGCCGTCAGCCCGTCGACCTCACCCCACCCGTCACCCACCCCGAGAGTGTGCCCCGCTCAGGCTTGGAAGCCGAAGCCCCGGCCGGGGAGGCGGCGGACCTCGGCCTGGCCGGTCACGATCTCGTCGACGAGGCCGTAGGCGCGGGCCTCCTCGGGGCTGAGGTGACGACGGGCGCGCAGGTCGGCGGCGACCTCGGCCTCGGGGCGGCGGACGGCCGCGGCCAGCCGGGTGACGAAGTGGTCGACCTGACGCTGGAACTGGGCGGCCCACCCGGCCAGGTCGTCGGACCGACCCTCGTAGGCCGAGCGCGGCTCGCGGAGCAGGACGTGGGCGTGGGGCAGGGCGAGGCGTCGATCGGCCACGGCCAGGATGCCCACCGCCGGGCCCTCCACCCGGCCCACGGCCACGGCGTGGACGGGGGCGCCGACCAGGTCGACCACGTCGATGAGGGTGAAGGCCGCCTCCAGTGAGCCGCCCGAGCAGTCGAGGTGGACGGTGATCAGGTCGTCGCCCTCGCCGTCCAGGGTCATCAGCTCGGCGGCGGCCGCGATGGCCAGGTCGGTGTCCAGCTCACCGCTGACCAGGACGGTGCGCTGGGCGAAGAGTCGGGAACGGACCCAGTCGTCGAAGGCCACCGGTCGATCGACCCTCACGTCAGCTTCCAGTCGATCTGGCGGCCGAGGGCGGCGGCGTAGCGCTCGAGGGACGACAGGCGCAGGTCCCCGGCGCCGGACTCGAGGCGGGCCACGGCGGACTGGGAGGTGCCCATGCGGGCCGCCACCTCGGTCTGGGAGAGGCCGGCAGCCTGACGGAGGGTCACCAGCTCCCCCGCCAGCTCCTTGCGGCGGGCCGACAGGTCGTCGAACCCGGGGAACGCCGAACGTCGCTTCTCGTCACCCATCCGTCTCGCACATCCTCTACGCTATCTCATATACGAGATATCACCAGTGCGATCTCACACTCGTGATCTCACCGATGATCCTAGACCCCAGGCAGGAGTGCCGACCATGAGCGTGATCCCCACCGTCGTCCAGCAGAGCGCCCGGGGCGACCGGGCCTTCGACATCTTCAGCAGCCTGCTCAGCGAACGCATCGTGTTCCTGGGCCAGGAGGTCGACGACCAGATCGCCAACCTGCTGATCGCCCAGATCCTGCACCTGGAGGCCCAGGACCCGGACAAGGACATCAACCTCTACATCAACTCCCCCGGCGGGCTGGCGTACGGGGGCATGGCCATCTACGACACCATGCAGCACGTCCGCTGTGACGTGGCCACCATCTGCGTGGGCATGGGCATGTCCGCCGCGGCGATGATCCTCTGCGGTGGGGCCGAGGGCAAGCGCTACGCCCTGCCCAGCGCCAAGCTCATGATCCACCAGGGCTCGGCCGGCGCCCGGGGTGCCCCTCGGGACATGGAGATCCACCTGCGCGAGGTCCTGGCCACCACCCACCGCATGACCGAGATCCTCAGCCACCACAGCGGTCGCAGCATGGAGGAGGTCGAGCACGACCTCGACCGGGACTACTTCATGACCGCCGAGGAGGCGAAGGCCTGGGGCCTCATCGACGACATCCTCGTCCCCCGCCGCGGGGTGTCCGCCCCGAAGGTGGCCGTGGCCTCCTAGGCGCCGACACCGTCACCCACGGCTTCTCGGCAGCGGGCCGCGTCCAGGGGCTGGCCCGCCTGATCGAAGAGCCCCGCCGCCCGGGCCAGGAGCGCGTCGGCCTCGTCGAGCCGTCCCTCGGCCCGGGCCACGACCGCCTCGGCCTCGGCCACGGCCCCCTGCCAAGCGGTGCCCTGCCAGAGCCCGGCGGACCTCCTGGCGCGAGCCAGCTGCCGCCCGGCGTCGTCGAGGCGCCCGGCCTCGGCCAGGGCGATGGTGGCCGGGACCGTGAGCATGATGTCGCAGTACTCACAGCGGGTGTTGCCGTCGACGGCTGCCTCCGCTTCGGCCACCACCGCCAGCGCCGCCTCCGAGTCGGGGGCCGTGGCGATGAGCGTCCCGTAGATGCGCTGCACCAGGTGCCGGGCCAGGGGCGACCAACGGGCCAGGCTGAGCGACCGGCGGGCGAGGCGCTCGGCCGCCTCCCGATCGCCTTCGGCCCACTCGACCTCCGCCATCCGCTGCAGGGAGTGCGCCGTGCCGGCGTCGGCCTGCAACGCCTCGTGCATCTCGACCGAGCGCTCCAGGTCCTCGCGCGCCTCGTCCAGGCGACCGGCCAGCAGCAGGGCCTCACCCGACAGGCACAGGGCGAACGCCTCGGCCCGCCGAGCCCCGCTCGCGGCGGCCGTCGCCTGCAGGCCCCGCGCCAACGCCACGACCTCCTCGTAGGGCAAGGGGCCGTACAGCAGGTACTCGGCCACGCAGAGCTGCCCGTCGAACACCTTGGAGGCCACCACCGGGTCGTCCTGGGTCGCCCGCAACTCCCGGCGGATGCGGTCGAACCACTCCCCCCGGTTGTGGGCGATCATCCCCTGGAGGGCGATGACGTCCAGGAGGGCACCCGGAGCCCCGGGGGCCAGAGCGAACACCCGGGCGTCCTGCGCGGCGATCTCCGCGGCGTCGATGTCGCCGCGGAAGTAGGCCACCATGCCCCGCAGCAACAGGATCGCCCCGTCGTAGGGGCCGCCGTCGGGCTCGAGGCCCTCCATCGCCTCGTCGGCGCCGTCGACGTCACCCGCCAGGATCGACGCCTGGGCCAGCGCCAGTCGCAGGAACGGCGCCCAGTCCGGTCCGGCCAGGGACAGTGCTTCGCGCAGGCACCGCGGCGCCGTCGGGTCGCCCGCAGCCACGAGGCTGACGCCCCGCAGCGCCAGCAGCTCGACCCGGGCCGGCCCCGTCGCCCAGTCGAGGACGTCGTCGGTGGCGGCCAGGACGTCGGCGTGGGCGTGGACCGCCGACGCCTGGCGGGCCACCTCGAGCAAGAAGGGCACGGCGGCCGCAGGGTCGCCGGCCGCCATGAAGTGCTCGGCCACCACGCCCGGTGACCCGCCGGCCGCGGCCAACGCCTCGGCCACCTCCCGGTGCACGGCCGCCCGTCGGTGCGGCCCGAGACGCTCGGTGAGCCCGGTGGCCTCCTCCTCGGACGTGAACCGGTAGCCCGCCCCGTCGGCCTCCAGGACCCCCGCGCCGACGGCCACGTCCACGACCCGATCCGCCAGCTCGGGCACCGGGCCGGCCACCGCCCGGAAGGTGGCCACGTCCACGACCGGGCCGACCAGCGCGATCCGGGTCAGGGCCGCGGTGACCTCCTCGGGGAGCTCGGGCACGTAGCGATCGGTCGGCATCGGCCGCAGGCGGTCCGGCTGGATGACGGTCAGGCCACTGACCGCCGCAGGATCCCGGTGGGCGACGACGAGGCCCAGGGGGATGCGACGGGTCAGGCGGGCCAGCTGCTCGACCAGCACGAGGCTGGGCCGATCGGCCAACTCGAGGTCGTGCAGGACCAGCAGGAGGCCACCGTCCGCGGCGGCAGCCGACACCAGCTCCCGGGCGGCGAGTTGGAGGCGCCCGACCGTCGAGGGCGGGTCGCCGGCCAGGACCGCCTCCAGCTCGGTGCGACAGCCCTCGGGCACCTGCGCCAACAGGCCGGGACGACGTTGGCCGATCTCGTCCAGCGCGTCGATGACCGCGGCGAAGGCCGTCAGGTGCAGCATCCGCCCCCGGGCCGCCAGGATCCCCGCGGCCCCGGCGTCCTCGTAGACCTCGTCGAGCAGCTCGCGACGGGCCCGGCCGGGCGGCGCGGCGACCAGGACCGCTCCTCCCCGACCGGCGCGCAGGCCCTCGACGACGGCATGCAGGTCGTCGTCCTCGCCGGCCCCCGGCGCCGATCCCGTGGCCGCCTCGACCAGATCGGCCACGAAGCGGTACCCCCGACCGTGCACGGTGCGGATCACGCGTTGGTCCCGGCCGTTGTCGCCCAGGGCCCGGCGCGCCGCCTTGATCCGGCTGGTCAGCGCCGACTCGGAGACGAACCGGTCGCCCCAGACCTCGTCGAGCAACTCGGTCTTGAGCACCAGGCGCTCCCGGTGCTCGAACAGGTAGGCGAGGACGTCGAAGACCTGGGGCTCCACCGCCACCGGCACCCCGTCCCGCCGGATCTCGTGGCCGGCCAGATCCAACTCGATGTCACCGAAGGCAGCTGTCCCGGCCGTCACCTTCCTCCTTCTCTCCACGAGAACACCCGCACTTCTCCAAGACTCATCGGCCAGTCTGCCGCACCGTCGGAGCATGCACGAGAACGAGTTTCCCGCCACCGACGTCGTGGTCGTCGGCGCCCGCTGCGCCGGCGCCGCCCTCGCCATGCTCCTGGCCCGCCAGGGCCACCGGGTCGTCGTGGTCGACCGGGCGACCTTCCCCAGCGACACGCTGTCGACCCATGCGATCGCCCGGGGTGGGGTGGTGCAGCTCGCCCGTTGGGGGCTGCTCGACGCCGTCCTGGACTCCGGTGCCCCCGCGATCCGCCGCGTCCGCTTCCACGCGGGCGGCGATGTCGTCGACCGTCAGATCAAGGGCCGTTCCGGTGTCGACCTCCTGGTCGCCCCCCGGCGTCATGTCCTCGACCAGTTGCTGGTCGACGCCGCCATCGAGGCCGGCGCCGAGGTGCGGACCGGCGTGTCGGTCACCGGCGTCACCCGTCACCTGGGCCGGGTCACCGGCATCGTCGGCCACGACGCCCAGGGGGAGCCGGTCCGGATCTCGGCCCGATTCGTCGTCGGCGCCGACGGCCTTCGGTCCCGGGTGGCCCGCGAGGTGCCGGCCCAGGTCGCGGTCCGACGGCCGCCCGGCGGGGCCGCCCACTACGCCTACGTCGCCCGGCCGGACTGGGACGGCTTCGAGTTCCACATCGCGGATCGGGTGATGGCCGGGGTCTTCCCGACCCACGGCGGCGAGGCCAACGTCTGGGTCTGCGGCCCCGGGGACCACGTCGAGCGACTGCGGGGTGACCGTCCGGCCGGTTTCCTGACGCTCTTGGCCTCGGCCAACCCCGAGCTCGCCGAGCGAGTCGCCGCCGCCGGGCACACGGGTCCGATACGGGGCGTGGCCGGTCTGCCCAACCACATCCGACGGGCGTGGGGCCCCGGCTGGGCTCTCGTGGGCGACGCCGCCATGCACCGGGACCCGGTGACCGGCCACGGGATCACCGACGCCTTCCGGGACGCCGAGCTGATGGCCCGCACCCTCGACCGCGTGCTCCGGGGCGAGGAGGCCGAGGCCGCCGCCGGCCGGGCCTACGAGGCGCGGCGCCACGAGCTGGTGCACGAGCAGTTCGACGCCACCGTCCGCATGTCCCAGTACCCGCCGGTTGACGAGTTCGTCGCCCAACAGCGCCGTTCGACCGAGGCCATCGAGGCCGAGGCCCAGGTCCTGTCCGAGCTCCCCGCGTGGCCGGCCCCGCTGGTCGCCGCGGCCTGAAAGGAGATGTCCATGCCCACCACCCCGACCGTCCAGACCGCCGCGCTCTTCGCCGCCATCGGCCGGATCCCACCCGCTCCCCTGGGCACCCGCATCCGCCGGCGAGCCCACCGATCCGGTGTCCGCCGGAGCCGCTGAGCGTCCCGATCCACCAGATCACCAACCCAACCCAACCCAACCCAACGACCAAGGAGAACCCACCATGACCATCACCCAGAGCGACACCGTCCGCAACGGCGTCGACACCGCGACCCTGTTCGCCACCATCGACGCCGTGCGGGCCCAGCCCGAGGCCGCCGCCTTCCAGTTCCGGGCGACGAACCGCTGGGTGTCCGGCACCCACAGCCGCGGCTACGTCCAGGGCTTCTTCGGCGTCGGCGCCGAGGACACCTCCCGCGACGGAGCCGTTCGTCCTCAACGCCGACCACCCGACCGTGCTGGTCGGCGCCGACGAGGGCCCGACACCGGTGGAGTACCTGCTCCACGCCCTGGCGGCCTGCCTCACCGCCGGCGTCGGCAACATCGCCGCGGCGCGGAAGGTGACGCTGCGCTCGGTCGAGTCCTCCGTCGAGGGCGACATCGACCTCCAGGGGATCCTGGGCCTCGACCCCGAGGTCCGCAACGGCTTCGGCGCCGTACGCATCGGCTTCCGGATCGAGGCGGACGCCCCCGCCGAGGTCATCGCCCAGATCGTCGAGCAGTCCGTGGCTCGTTCCGCGGTCTTCGACGTCCTCACCCACGGGGTCCCGGTCGAGGTCACCGTCGACTGATCCGGACCGCTTCGGAGGGGGCACGGCCCAGCGCCGTGCCCCCGCCGATCCGGACGATCTCCACAGGTTCACCCCGCCGTCTCCAAGACCCGGAGCGGCCGATCCCGGACGATGCAGACATGATCACCGCCGCCACCGAAGCAACCGAGCCCGGCCGGGGCGCCCGCCAGGGGGCACAGGCGATGCTGCCCCTCCTGGTCGGCGTCGCCCCCCTCGGCCTCGTCGTCGGGGTGCGGGCCGCCGCCGCCGATCTCCCCGCCGGCGCCGGATGGGCCACCGGACTGACCATCTACGGGGCCAGCGCCCAACTGGCCGCCATCGACCTGCTGGACCGGGGCGTCGCCCCGCTGCTGGTCGTCGCCACCGTCGCCGTGGTGAACGCCCGACTGGCCCTCTACAGCGCCGGCATGGGCCCCCACTGGCGAGGGGCCCCGGCCGGGTGGCGGATGCTGGCCGCCTACCTCCTGGTCGACCCGTCCTACGCCGTGGCGACCGACGGGTACACCCGTGACCTCTCGCCGGCGGACCGCCACCGGTTCTACGTCGGTGCCGGGCTGACCCTCTGGGCGGGCTGGATGGTGATCACCTTCGTCGGGATGACGCTGGGCAGTCAGGTCCCGCCCTCCCTGCACCTGGAGTTCGCCCTCCCCCTCTGTCTGCTGAGCATCATCGCCAAGCAGGTGGACGGCCGACCGGGGCTGCTCGCCGCCGCCGTCGCGGCCCTGGTCGCCGTCGGTGGCCACGGCCTGCCCATGGCCACCGGCCTCCCGCTGGCCATCGTCGTCGGCATCGTCATCGGCTCGAGCCGGCTGGCCGGGCACGAGGGTCGCTGACATGACGGTCTGGATCACCATCCTCGCCGCCGGCCTGGTGTCCTTCGGGCTCCGCGCCGCGCCTGCCCGCTGGGCGGGCCACCACGAGCTCCCGAGCCACTGGCAGCCGCGCCTGGCCCTGTTGGGACCGGCCGCCTTCGCCGCTCTGGCCGCGCCGGCCGTGGTCTTCGGCCACGGATCGGACGGTTCTGCCCTGGCCGGCATCGCGGCCATCGCCGTCGCAGCCCCCGTCGCCCGCCTCACCCGTTCCACCGCCGCCACCCTCGCGGCGGGGATGCCCGTGCTCTGGCTGGTCACCGCGCTGACCGGAACCTGAAAGGAACCCCGACATGCTCACGATCCACACCCCTGACGACGCTCGGGAGCTGGGCACCGTGCTCGGCCTCTGGGCCCATCCCGACGACGAGGCCTACCTGTCCGGCGGGCTGATGGCCCTCGCCCGACGGGCCGGCAACCGCGTGGTCTGCGCCACCGCCACCCGCGGCGAGCAGGGCACACCCGATCCGGTCGTGTGGCCGCCGCCGCGGCTGGCCGCGCCTCCGCGAGCACGAGCTCCGGGCCTCCCTCGCCGCGCTCGAGGTCGAGGAGCACCACTGGCTCGGCCATGCCGACGGCAGCTGCGCGACGGTGCCCACGGCCCATGCGGTGGCCGACGTCGTGGAGCTGTGGCGATCGGTCCAGCCCGACACCGTCGTCACCTTCGGCCCCGACGGCATGACCGGCCACCCCGACCACCAGGCCCTTTGGCGTTGGACGAGCGCGGCCTGGGTGGCCACCGGACGCCGGGCCCGGCTGCTGCTGGCCACGACCACCGAGCGGTTCGCCGGGACGCACGCGGACATCCACGACCGCTTCGACGTCTTCCTCGACCCGGCCCTGCCGGTGCGGACGCCCGAAGCCGACCTGGCGGTCAGCATCGAGCCGCCCGAGGACGTGCTGGACCAGAAGCTGGCGGCCCTTCGGGCGCAAGCCAGCCAGACGGCGGGGCTCATCGAGGCCTTCGGCGAGGCACCGCTACCGCACGTGGTTCGCCCGGGAGACCTTCACCGACGGTGCCTCTGTCCTGCGACGACGGTCGGCCCCGACCGTGCCGGCCCGAGATCTGGTTGGTTGAGGAAAGGATCGACATGGACACCGTCATCGAGGAGCGGACGGGCGCCGAGCAGCGCCCGGGCCGAGGCGAACGAGCCGACGGGCCGACGGGTGGATGTCGTCGGCATCGATCATCACGTCGGTGGTCGACAGGTGCTGCACGGCATCTCGCTGTCGATCGGTCGGGGCGAGTTGGTCGCCCTCGCCGGCGGCAGCGGCGCCGGCAAGACGACCGTGCTGCAGGTCATGGCCGGACTGCGCCGGCCGACCGCCGGGACCGTGCTGCACGACGGCGTGCCCGTCGACCAGACGGCAGGAGGCGCGACCGTCGGCTACGTGCCCCAGGACGACATCATCCACCGCGAGCTGCCCCTGGGCCGGACCCTGCGCTTCGCGGCGGCGCTCCGCCTCCCGCACGGCACCCTCGACGCGACGAGATCCGGCAGGCCGTGGCGACGACGCTGCACGACCTGCATCTCTCCGACCGGGCGGACGTGGCTGTCGGTGCGCTCTCGGGGGGCCAGCGCAAGCGAGCGAGCACGGCGGTCGAGCTCCTGGCCCGTCCCCGGCTGCTCCTGCTGGACGAGCCGACATCGGGCCTCGACCCCGCGACCGCGTCGGAGGTGCTCGCCGTCCTCCGCGGCCTGACACGGCAGGGGGTCACCGTCGTGCTCACCACCCACGGCACCGCAGACATCGAGGCGTGTGACCGCGTCGTGTTCCTCGCCAAGGAGGGTCACCTCGCCTTCAGCGGGACACCGACCGAGGCCAAGGCCTACTTCGACGTCCCGGCGCTGACCGACGTCTACCGCCGTCTGGCCGACGACGCGACACCGGCGATCTGGGGCGACCGGTTCACGATGCGACGGCGCCCCCCGGATCAGCCGCCGCGGCGGCGGGCCAGAGCCGAGGACCCGCTCGATCCGCGCCGCGCGCCAGTGGGCCCTGCTGACCCGCCGGGCCGCCGAGATCATGAGCCGCAACCGGCTCACGCTGGCGGTCCTGCTGGGCTCGCCCGTCCTGGTCACGGCCATGATGGCCGTCCTGTTCCCGGCCGGGGCCCTCGACGCGCCGGATCCCGGATCGATCGGGCCGGCCCAGACGGTGTTCTGGATCGCCTTCGCCGGCTTCTTCTTCGGGCTGACCTTCGGCCTGCTCCAGATCGTGGGCGAGTTGACGATCTTCGGTCGGGAGCGCTTCGCCGGGGTGGGCATCGGCGCCTACGTGCTGTCGAAGATCGTCGTGCTGGCGCCGTTGCTCGCGCTCGTGTCGGCCGCCCTGCTCGGCGTCCTCCGGGTCCTCGACCGGCTCCCGGCGCTCGGAGGATCGACCTACCTGAGCCTGTTCGTCACGCTCTTCCTCGAGTCGTTGGCCGCCCTGGCCCTCGGCCTCCTCGCCTCGGCCTCCGTGGCCGACGCCGCGCAGGCCACGCTGGCCCTGCCGATGCTCTGCTTCCCCCAGGTGCTCTTCGCCGGTGCCGTGGTGCCCGTCGATGAGCTGTCGGTCCTCGGCCGAGGCATGAGCGTCGTCCTGGCCAACCGTTGGGCGTTCGAGGCGCTCGGCCGGTCGCTGGACCTCGACACGACTGCTCCCGGCCTGGCGGGCCACCGGGCGGCCTTCAGCGGATCACCAGCCATGGCCTGGTTCCTGTTGGCGAGCTTCGCCGCCGTCCTGACCGCCGCCACCGTCGCGGTGCTCGGTCGTCGCTTCCGCACCCCCTTTCGGGTCCCGTCGTGACCCGAAAGGGCTCGGTCCCCCACGACTGATTGCGTAGGTTCGCATCGTGCCCGACGCTGCACCTCACCCCGACCTGACCTGGCGGCCGCTGACCACCGGCGGACATCCCGGCCTGGCACCGGATGATCGTGGCGACCGAGGCGGTCGACGAGCCCGATGAGCACTTCACCCCGGAGGACCTGGGCGACGAGCTCGACGCACCGTCGGTGGACCCCGCCGTCGACAGTCGGGCCGCGGTGACCCCGGACGGCGAGATCGTGGCCGCCGGGCTGTCGACGGCCCGGCCGATGGGTGGGCCGATGCGCCGGTACGACTTCTGGGGCGCGGTCCACCCGGCCTGGCGGGGCCAGGGCCTCGGCCGTCGGCTCCTGGCCTGGCAGATCGAGCGGGCCGCTGAGCGCCACGCCCAGGACGCCCCCGACGTCCCCGGCTGGGCCGGGCTCGGCGCCGAGGAGAAGCGGGAGGACGTCTGGCGACTGGCCGACCGGGCGGGCCTCACCCCCCTGCGCTGGTTCACCACCCTGCACCGGCCGCTGACCACGACGGCCCCGCTGGACCCCGTCGACCTGGCGTCCGGGCTGCACCTCGTCCCCCTCGGCGAGGACCTCGACGAGGCCGTCCGCCTCGCCCACAACGACGCGTGGACCGACCACTGGGGCTACGCCGCCAGCCCCGCCGCCGACTGGAACGCCCGGGTCGTGGGGCTGCGGAACCTACGTCGCGACTGGAGCCACGTCGTGGTGGACGAGGCCGGCGATGTCGTCGGCTATGCCCTCAATGTCTCCTTCGAACAGGACTGGGAGGTCCAGGGCTTCAAGGAGGGCTACACCCTGCTCCTCGGCGTCCGCCGCCCGTGGCGGGGCCAGGGGCGTGGCCAAGGCCCTGCTGACCGCGGCCGATCGCGCCTTCCGAGATGCGGGCATGGACGTCGCCGCCCTCGACGTCGACAGCGAGAACCCGACCGGGGCCCTGCAGCTCTACCAGGGCCTCGGCTACGAGCCGGTGAACCGCACGGCCCTCCTGGCCACCCGCTTCGACCCCGTCACCCCCGCCGGCTGATCCCGTTCTGGCGGCTCCAGTGCGCGAACCTGGCGCGCACCTGAGCCTCCAGAACCGGTCAGGAGCGGCCCTCGATCTCGAGCCAGAGGGGGAGGCCGATGGGGTCCTGGTTCTCCTCGGCGATGTGGGCGACGAGGCCGGCGGTGCGGCCGATCAGGACGAAGCCCCGGATGACGTCCGGGGGTAGGCCGAGGTCGGCCAGGGCCGCACCGGCGGCACCGGCGCCGTTGATCGGCAGGTGCTTGCCCGACTGCCGCTCGTGGGCCGCCGCCACCTCGGTGAGCAGGCGGAGGTGGGGACCGAGCAGGCCCTCCTCCTCGGCCAGCTCGTAGAGCCGGGGGGTGCGGGGGTCGACGTCGCGGTGCACGGGGTGCCCGAGGCCGGGGACCCGCAGACCGGCGGCCCGGCGGGCCTCGACGGCGGCGCTCGGCCAGACGCGACGCAGGTCGGCGTCATCGGGGGCATCGGCCAGGACCGCGGCCAGGAACTCCGCGGTGTCACCGGTCGGGCCGAGGAACACGCTGCCCGCCCCCAGCAGGCCGGCGGCCACCGAGGCCTGGACCGCTTCGGGGGCACCGGTGTGGGTCAGGCGGGTGGCCAGTGCGCTCGGCGTCAGGCCGTGGTCGGCCAGCGCCACGAGCACGGTGTCGAGCATCCGGCGCTCGCTCGGCGTGGGCTCCCGGTGGGTGACCAGCAGGTACGCCAGGTCGGTCAGGGACAGGCGGCCCATGACCTCCGACGGCAGGTCGAGGCCCCCGACGGTGATCGAGTCCGGCGTGGACGAACCGATCCAGCTGTGGAACCGTGGCACTCTGCTCATGGCTCTTCGCCTGACGGCTCATCGCCTTGCGGGCCTCTTCGGCCCGCCGATCGGCTTCGCCGCTCGTTGCTCATCCGAGATCGACCTCCTGGTCGGTGCGGCCCTTGGGCAGCTGGTGCTTGGCGATGCGGTCGGTGGCGGTGTGGGGCAGGTCGTCGACCACCTCCCACCAGCGGGGGACCTTGAAGCGGGCCAGGTGCTCGGCGGCGTGGGCCTTCAGCGCGGGCAGGTCGGGCGTCGCACCCGCGACGAGGACGACGAAGGCCTTGACCTCCTCCTCGGAGAGGTCGGACTCGACGCCGATGACCGCGGCTTCGACCACGTCGGGATGACGCTCCAGGGCGGCCTCCACCTCGGCCGGGCTGAGGTTCTCGCCCCGACGGCGGATGACCTCCTTCTTGCGCCCGATGAAGGTGAAGGTCTCGTCCCCGTTGCGCCGGACGATGTCGCCGGTCTTCAGCCACCCGTCGACGACCACGGCGGCGGTCTCCTCGGGCATCTCGTAGTAGCCCTTCATGATCGCCGGGTTCCGCAGCTCGAGCTCGCCCTCCTCGCCGACCGCGACCTCGACCCCGTCGGCCATCACCCGGCCGTCGTTGACGTGGCCCAGGGTGGGGTGCTGGCGGACGGCGCCGAGCGTGCCGTAGGGCCGGGTGCCGTGGCGCCAGACCGTGCCGTACGGCGACTCGGAGAGGGCGTAACCACAGGTGATGCGCAGGCCGAAGCGGGCCTCGGCCTCGAGCTGGCGCTCCTCGCTGGGCGACGGGCCGGTGTAACAGAGGCGGAGGGGGTTGTCGGCGTCGTCGTCCCGCTCGGGCTGGCGCAGCAGGATCTCCAGCATCGCCCCGATGGAGTTGAACTCCGTCGCGCCGTACCGCCGGGCGTCGTCGAGGAACCCGCTCCCGGAGAACGACGGCAGCAGGACGAGACTGGCCCCCGCCGCCACCGAGCCGAGCGTCGAGTACGCCGGGGCGTTGATGTGGAACAGCGGCAGGGTCGTCATCAGGCGGTCGTCCGCGGTGAGCTCCAGCCACCACGGGAACCCCTCGCCGGCCATGACGTAGGCCCGGTGGGTCTGCATCACCAGCTTGGAGCGACCGGTGGTCCCCGAGGTCGGGATCATCACCGCGACGTCGTCGGGGTCGACGTCGGCCGGGCCCTGGCCGTCGGGCTCGGCGGCGTACAGGTCAGCGGCATGGACCACCGGCACCCCCACCTCGCCCAGCAGAGGGGCGAGATCGGCATCGGTGACCACCAGGGCGGCGTCGACCTGGTCGACGAAGCCGGCCAGTTCGGCCGCGGTGCTCTTGGGGTTCAGCGGGACCTGGGTGGCCCCGACCTCCATGAGGGCCAGCCACGCCAGGAGGTGGTCGGCGTGGTTCCGGGGGGTGTGCAGGACCCGGTCGCCGGGACCGACGCCCGCCGCCCGCAGCCCGGCCGCGGCCCGCTCGATGCGCCCGAGGGCCTCGCCGTAGGTCAGCTCCAGGTCAGGAGCGACCAGCCAGGTCCGCTCAGCCGAGGCGTCGACCGTGGCTCGGAACAGCCGGGGGATCGTCCTGGTCTCGGCGGTCACCGTCGGAGTCTGCCATCGGCCCGACGGCGAGCGAGGGCTTGGGCGAACGGAAGTAGAGGTAGGCGACCGGCACCAGGTAGAGGAGGTAGGCCATGACCTGCTCGGTCGAGGGACGGGGGTCCCACCCCAGGATCCCGGCCAGGAAGCGCCCGGCCTGGGTGTCGACGGTGAGCCAGGCGTACCGGGTCAGGTCGTAGACGGCGTCGTGGACGGTGGACAGGTCACCCGCCGCCTGCAGGAAGAAGACGGCCTGGCCATCAGGCCGGCGGCGAAGAGGATGATCAGACCGCCGGTGATGAGGAAGAAGCGCCGGAGGTCCACCTTCTGGCTGCCCTGGTAGACGGCCACGCCGAGCAGGGCGGCCGCGGCGAGCCCGAGGACGGTGCCGAGGACGATCTCGCGGGTGTCGGCCGCCGAACCGGCCGACAGCAGGAACAGCGCCGTCTCCAGGCCCTCGCGGCTGACAGCGGCGAAGGCCACGAGCCCGAGGCCCAGGGAGGACCCGGCGACCAGCGCCTCGGTGGCCTTGGCCTCGAGCTCCCCCTTCAGCGCCCGGGCGTGGGTGCGCATCCAGAAGATCATCCAGGTGAGCAGCCCCGCCGCCGCGAGGCACACGGCCGCGAAGGTCCGCAGCCGGACCACGCCCTCGAGGCCGTCGACGGTGACCTGGAGGACCACGGCCACCGCCGTCGCCATCACGAGGGCGGCACCGGTGCCCAGCCAGACGGCCCGGGTCTTCTCCGGCGCCTGACGGCGGACGAAGGCCAGGACGATGGCGACCACCAGGGCCGCCTCGAAGCCTTCGCGCAGGGCGATCAGGAAGCTCTCGGCCATGTCAGGTATGCCTAACACATCCCTCGCCGGATTCCACCGCTGCCCCCTTGCCGGGCGTCGGCCGCCCCGAGTAAGTTCAGTCATTGAACTGACTCACCGGAGGGACGGCATGAGCGAGGCGAACGGCGAGTGGCACCAGACGGCCTGCATCCTGTGCTCGATCAACTGCGGGATCGAGGTGCGCCTCGGGGGCGACGACGGTCGCTCCTTCGAGCGGGTGCGGGGCGACAAGGCCCACCCCACCAGCCAGGGCTACACCTGCGAGAAGGCCCTGCGCCTCGACCACTACCAGAACGGCCGGCACCGGCTCACCAGCCCGCTGCGACGGCGGGCCGACGGCACCTTCGAGGAGGTCGACTGGGACACCGCCATCGCCGAGATCGCCGGTCGCCTCAACGACGTCAAGGACGCCCACGGCGGCGACGTCGATCCTCTACTACGGCGGGGGCGGCCAGGGGAACCACCTGGGCGGCGCCTACGGCCGGGCCACGCGGGCCGCGTTCGGCTCGACGTACTCGTCGAACGCCCTGGCCCAGGAGAAGACCGGTGAGTTCTGGGTCGACGGCCAGCTCTTCGGCCGGCCCCGGTGCCACACCACCGGCGAGTGGGACGAGGCCGAGGTCCTCGTCTTCGTGGGCAAGAACCCCTGGCAGTCCCACGGCTTCCCCCGGGCCCGCACCGTCCTGAAGGCCGTGGCCAACGACCCCGACCGCGCCCTGATCGTCATCGACCCCCGCCGCACCGAGACCGCCGACCTGGCCGACCACCACCTCCAGGTCCGCCCGGGCGCCGACGCCTGGGCCCTCGGCGCGCTGCTCGCCGTCCTCGTCGACGAGGACCTGCTGGCCGACCGCTGGCTGGCCGAGCACGCCAACGGCCTCGACGAGCTGCGGCCGGAGCTGGCCCGGATCCCGATCGCCGACTGGTGCGCGCGGGCCGGCCTGGCCGAGGACGACGTGCGGGCCGTCGCCCGGCGGATCGCCACCGCCAAGGGCGGGGTGTCCATCTTCGAGGACCTCGGCATCCAGCAGGCCCCGCACTCGACGCTGTGCTCCTGGCTGGAGAAGCTGCTGTACCTGCTGACCGGGAACTTCGGGGTGCCGGGCGGCATGAACATCCACACCAGGTTCGCCAGCCTCGGCGGCGGTGGCGCCGGCGGCCGGACCCGGGTGAGCCCGGTCACCGGTGAGCGCATCATCACCGGCCTGATCCCCTGCGCCGTCCTCCCCGACGAGATCCTGACCGACCACCCTGACCGGTTCCGGGCCCTGATCGTGGAGTCGGGCAATCCGGTGCACTCGCTGCCCGACTCCCCCCGGATGCGGGAGGCCCTCGAGGCCCTCGACGTCGTGGTGGTCATCGACGTCGCCCTGACCGAGACCGGCCGGTGCGCCGACTACGTGCTCCCCGGTGCGTCACAGTTCGAGAAGTGGGAGTCCACGTTCTTCAACCTGGAGTTCCCCCGGAACGCCTTCCACCTGCGGGCGCCCCTGCTCGACCCCCTCCCCGGCACGCTGCCCGAGGCCGAGATCCACGCCCGCCTCATCCGCGCCAGCGGTGCCCTCGACGATGACCTCGACGCCATCGAGACCCTGCGGGCCGCGGCCGAGGTGGGTCGCGCGCGCGTTCCTCGACGCGTTCCTGACGGTCAACGCCGAGCGCCCGCACCTCGGCCCGTTCGCCCCCTACCTCCTCTACACCACCCTCGGCCCCACCCTCGGTGCGGGGCGCGAGGCGACGGCGGCGATCTGGGGCCTGGCCCAGACCACGGCGCTCGCCTACCCCGACTCCGTCCGACGGGCCGGCTTCGCCGACGGCGACGAGCTCTTCGACGCCGTGCTGAGCAGCCCCTCGGGCGTGGTCTTCACCGTCGACGACCATGAGGACACCTGGCGGCGGATGGACACCGCCGACGGTCGGATCAACCTGGTGGTCGACGAGCTGGTCGACGAGCTGGCGAGCCTCCACGACGACCTGGGCCCCACCCCAGACCCGGATTACCCGTTCGTCCTGTCGGCCGGCGAGCGCCGGTCGTCCACGGCCAACACCATCTATCCGGGACCCGGGGTGGCGGAAGAAGGACCCGTCGGGCGCCCTGCGCCTGTCGACCACCGACGCCGAAGCCCTCGGGCATCGCCGACGGCGACGCCGCCCGGGTGACGACCAAGCGGGGCACCGCGGTGGCCGTGGTCGAGGTCACCGACACCCTCCTCCCCGGCCACGCCTCGCTGCCCAACGGCTTCGGCGTCGGCGAGGCCGGCGACAGCGTCGGCGTGGCCCCCAACGAGCTCACCTCGGGCGAGGACCGGGACTGGCTGGCGGGCACGCCCCATCACAAGCACGTCCCGGCCCGCATCGAGCGGCTGGAGCCCCAGCCCGTGGGAGCCTCCTGACCATGGACTCCCGTGAATGGATCGACGCCTTCAGTGCCCGGCTCGGGGTGACCCCACCCGACGACGCCACCGTCGAGGCTCTGCTCGACCTCGCCGGGGTGGCGGCCCACGCCTCCGAGCGCACCGCCGCCCCCATCACCTGCTGGCTCCTCGGCCAGGCCGGGATCGGCGTCGACGAGGCCCGCCGCCTGGCCGACGAGCTGGCGGCAGCCGGCTGATGCGGCGCACCCGCTTCGACGACTGGGACTGCCCCATCGCCCGGGTCACCGACCTCATGGGCGACTGGTGGACGCCGCTGGTCCTGCGGGAGTGCTTCTACGGGCGGCGCCGGTACGACGAGTTCGTCGACGCCCTCGGCATCCCCCGGCCGGTGCTGTCCAAGCGCCTGGCCCGCCTCATGGACGAGGGCCTGCTGGAGAAGCAGAAGTACGAGGAGCACCCGCCCCGCTGGGAGTACCGCCTGACCGACAAGGGCCGGGCCAGTTGGGACGTGCTGGCCGCCATGTGGCGCTACGGCATGGACTGGCAGTGGAACGAGGACGACCTCCCGCTCGTGCTGGTCGACCGGGAGACGGGCGCCGAGGTGCACCCCGTCGTGGTCGACGAGGCCACCGGCGAGCGCCTCGACGTGCGCAAGGTCCGCGTCAGCCTGAGGAGGTAGGCGCTCCTCCCGTTCGGGTACCAGCACCCCCTGGTCGGGGGAGAACGCATCCTCCCCGCAATCCCGTCACTGGGCGATGATCGGGGCGATGGGGGCCATCGGCTACTGGGTCCGCCGGCAACGGCGTCGCCACTGGGTGGGGATCGTGGTCCTGGCCGTCCTCGCCGGCCTCGGCCTGGGCCTCACCTCGGTGGCCCTGACCGGCGCCCGGCGGGCCGACACCGCCTTCGACCGGCTGCAGGCGGTGACCCTGGCGCCCGACGTCGGCACCGGCATCGACGAGGGGATGCCCGAGGAGGTCATCGCCACCGTCGCCGCCGACCCCGCTGTACGCCACGTTGACCCGCTGGGGCGTGGCCGCCGGTCCGCCCCGATTCGATGGAGGAGGCCGCCGCGTTCATCGGACTCGACGACGCCTTCCTCGATGAGGTCTACCGACCGTTGATCGTGGAGGGCCGGCGGGCCCGCCCGGGCACCGATGAGGTGATGGTCAACGAGACGATGGCCGACCTCGGCGACATCGAAGTCGGCGACGAGGTGGATCTGGTGGCCGGGTTCGAGGACGCCGTGCCCCTCGGCCCGGCCACGGTGGTCGGCATCGCCCGCAGCCCCTTCGACTTCGGGCCCGCCGCCGGTGGCGCCTACCTGCTGCTCGACTCGTCGTTCTACGCCGCCCACCGGACACGGTGCCGCTTGCTCATGGTGCAGGTCGTGGCCCGCCTGACCGACGGCGTCGACGGCATCGACGACTTCAACGCCGCCGCCAGTGCGGCAGCCGGGGTCGAGGTGACGCGCGTTCAGCGCCGCGGACGAGCGCGGTCGGTGCAGCGCACGCTGGACGTCCAGGCCCTCGCCCTCGGCCTGCTCGGTCTGATCGCCGGGCTGGCCACGTTGGCCGCCGCCCTGCAGGCGCTCACCCGCCTGCTCGACGCCCCGCTGTCGGACCTCCCGGTCCTCGTGGAGATGGGGATGGCCCCGCAGCGGGGCCGCCGCCTCGGCGTCGCTCCTGGCCCTACCGGTGATCGTCCTCGCCCCGGCGGTCGCCCTCGGCGCCACCCTCCTGGGCACGCCGAGGGTGCCCACCGGCTTCGCCCGGACGGTCGAGCCCGACGTCGGTACCCATCTCGACCTCGTCGTGTCCGGCGGGTTGCTCCTGGCCTGGGTCGTCGTGATGCTCGTCGGCGCCGCGCTGACGGGGAGGCGAGCGAGCCGGTCGGCCCGCCCGAGCGACGGTCGAACCGGTCGGGCCATCACCCGCTCGCTCCCGCTCCGGGCCCGCCTCGGCGGACAGGCGGCGCTCGCCCCGGTGCGGGCCCGGGCAGGCGGCGCGGCCCGGTCGGCGCTCGTGGCCGGCGTGGTGGCCGTGGCCGGGGTCGTCGCCGTCGCCACCTTCACGGTGTCCCTCGACCACCTGCGGGACGATCTACGACTCGAGGGATGGGACTTCGACGCCGCCCTCTCCGGGCCCGACCATCGCGACGCCTCCGGGAGGGGTCGGTGCCGTCGAGGACGAACCCGGCGGTGGACGCGGTCGGCTGGGTCTCGCTCGTCGGGGTCGCGCTCGAGCACGACGGCGTCACCAGCCGAGGTCGAGGCGTTCGCCTTCGACCCCGACGCCGGCGCCGTCCACCCGACCATGCGGTCGGGACGACCGCCGCTGTCCGACGACGAGGTCGCGGTGGGGATGGAGATCCTGAACGGGATCGACGGCCACATCGGCGACACGCTCACCGTGACCGGCACCGAGGGCAGCGCCGACCTCGAGATCGTCGGGGTCGGCCCGTTCCCGGAGCTGGGCAACAGCGCCGACATCGCCACCGGTGATCTCCCTCACCCGGCCCACCGCCCAGCGGATCGGCGCTCTGGAGATGGGCGCCTTCGCTCTCGTCCGCCTGGAGCCGGGGACGGACCCCTCCGTTCTCGACGCCTACGCCGGCGAGGCCGCCGACGTCGACCTGCCGTTCGAGTCGAACCGGGTGCACAACCTCGGCGAGATCGGTGACATACCGACCTTCCTCGGCCGTGTTCCTGGCCGCCCTGGGCCTTGCCGCCGTGGTCCACAGCCTGCTCCGCTCGCTGCGGGCCCGGCGCAGCGACCTCGCCGTCCTCGACCGCGATGGGCTTCCGCCGTCGCGACCTGCTGGCGGTCTCGGGCTGGCAGGCCGTCGTCACCGCGGTGGTCGCCCTCGGCCTCGGCATCCCGCTGGGGGTGGTCGGCGGCCGGTTGGCCTGGTCGGTCACGGCGGAGGCCACGGGCGTCGTCGAGGTGACCGTGGTCCCCCTGCTGCCTGGTCGGCGCGGTGATCGCCAGCCTGCTGCTGGCTTGGACCGTCGCGGCCCGCCTGCTCGCCCGGGTGGTCGTCCGCGGCCCCGCTGCCACCGGCCTGCACGCCGACTGAGCCCGGTCCGTCGGTCGGCAAGACTCCGGCCATGGCATCGCTGACGGGTCGTCCAGTGGGCTACGGGCGGCGTGGGGTCGATCGCCATCGCGGCGATGGCCGGGCGGCCCGACCTCGACCTGGTGGGCGTGCTCGTGCACGACCCGGCCAAGGTGGGGCGGGATGCGGGCGCCCTGGCCGGCGGGGCGCCGTTGGGCGTCGCCGCCACCGACGACGTCGACGCCTTGCTCGCCCTCGGCGCGGACTGCTGCTGCTACGCCGCCTCGGGCGAGGCCCGGGCCGACGCCGCGGCGGCCGACGTCGCCCGCCTGCTGGCCGCGGGCACGAACGTCGTCACGACCTCGCTGCCGGGCCTCGTCTTCCCCCCGGCCTTCGACCCCGCTCTGCGGGACCAACTGGCGGCGGCCTGCCGTGCGGGCGGGACCAGCCTGTACGTGTCGGGGATCGAGCCCGGCTTCGCCGCCGACCACCTGGTCCTCGTCCTGTCCACGCTGTCCCGGCGGATCACCTCGGTGCGGACCCAGGAGCTGTTCAGCTACGCCGACTACCCGGTGACCTTCACGATGTTCGACGTGTTCGGCTTCGGCCGTCCGCCCGAGCAGCCGTGCCTGATGGAGATCCCGGGCGTGCAGGCCGGGGCCTGGGGCCCGCCGGTGCGGATGGTGGCCCACCACCTCGGCGCCGAGCTGGACGAGGTCCGGGAGACCTACGAGAAGCGGGTCACGGACCGCCGCCTGGAGGTGGCCTCCGGGGTCATCGAGGCGGGGACCGTCGGCGCGGTGCGCTTCGAGACCATCGGCGTGGTCGACGGCCGGGACGCCATCGTCATCGAGCACGTCAACCGCATGGCCCCGGACCTGGCCCCCGACTGGACCGTGCCCGAGGTCGACGGCACCTACCGCATCGTCGTGGAGGGCGATCCGGACCTGACCTGCGACCTCCGGGTCGGACGGCCCGGCGAGGCGTCGGCGGCCGGCATGGTCGCCACGACGATGCGCTGCGTGAACGCCATCCCCCACGTCGTCGCCGCCGACCCGGGGATCGTGACGGCGATGGATCTCGGCCTGACGCTGCCCGTCGACGTGTTCGGGCGGGACTGAACGACAACGACGCAACCACGGGGGCGTGGCGTGGGGCGGCGGCCGATCGGGGGCGCGACCCCACGCCCCATCCCTGCCTCGGTTCGCGGTTTCCCGGCTAGCGGAGGATGTAGTCCTCCGGGTCGGGGTGGCGGGTGCGCTTCCAGTAGTCGAGCAACGGGAAGGGCCAGTTCTGGGCGATGCGGCCGGAGGCGGACTTGTACCAGGAGCTGACCTTGGAGGCGCCCCAGGCCCGTTGCGCGTTGGCCGCGTCGACGGCCTGGGTGAAGGCGTCGTGGACCTCGGGGCGGACGTCCATGGAGCGGTGGCCCGACTCGAGCAGGAGGCGCACGCTCTCGGTGATGTAGTGGGCCTCGCACTCCGAGAAGTAGATGATGCTGCCGTTGACCACGATGTTGGTGTTCGGCCCGTACATCAGGAACAGGTTCGGGAAGTGGGGCACGGTGAGGCCCAGGTAGGCCCGGGCGTCGCCGCCCCACTGCTCGTGGAGGTCCACCCCGCCCACGCCGCTGACCTCCATGGGGGTCAGGAAGTGTCGACGCCTGGAAGCCGGTGCCGTAGATGATCACGTCGGCCGGGTGCTCCACCCCGTCGGCGGTGCGCACCCCCGTCTCGGTGATCTCCGCGATGCCGTCGGTGATCAGGTCCACGTCGTCCCGGGTGAAGGTCCGGGCCCAGATGCCGTTGTCCCGCACGAAGCGCTTGGCCAGCGGCGGGTAGTCGGGCAGGACCTTGGCCAGCAGGTCGGGGTCGGAGAACTCGAGCTGGAGGTAGCCGGTCAGCAGCTGGCGGATCAGGTCGTTGGGGAGGCTCACCGACAGCTCGCCCCCGTCCCAGTCGGGGTCGACCTCGGCCATCGGGCCGAGGCCCTCGAGGCTCCGCCAGAACAGCCACAGCCGGTCCCAGTGGGCGTAGCCGGGCACGTGCTCGAGCACCCAAGCCAGGCCCTCGTCCAGGTCGTCGTGGTAGTTCGGCGTGGGGATGAGCCACGGCGCGGTGCGCTGGAAGACGTCGAGGTGCCCGGCCTGCTCGGCCACCGTCGGGATGAACTGGGCGGCGCTGGCCCCGGTGCCGATGATCGCCACCCGCTTGCCGGTGAGGTCGATGCCGTGGTCCCACTCGGCGGAGTGGAAGTACTCGCCGGCGAACCGGTCGATGCCGTCGATGTTCGGCCAGTTCGGGCGGTTGAGCTGACCCACCGCGCTGACCAGGCCCTGGTAGCCGGCGAGCTCCTCGACGCCGTCCTCGCCGATGATGCGCAGGGTCCAGGCCTGGGTCTCCTCGTCCCACGTGGCGCCGGCCACCTCGGTGCCGAAGCGGACGTGGCGCCGCAGGTCGAAGCGGTCGAGGCAGGTCTGGAAGTAGTCCAGCAGCACGTCCTGGGTGGAGTAGTACTGCGGCCAGTCGCCGGTCTGGGCGAACGAGTAGCTGTAGACGTGGTTGGGGACGTCGACCCGGCAGCCCGGGTAGACGTTCTCGTACCAGGTGCCGCCGACGTCGGGGTTCTTCTCGAAGATCGTGAAGGGCACCCCGGCCTGGTCGAGGCGGTGGGCGGCGGCGATGCCCGACATGCCCGCCCCGATGATCGCCACCCGGAAGTCGACGTCGGGCGCCACCTCCGTCTTTGGACCATGCGGGCGCCCGCTTGTCGCCGTCGAGGGCCAGCTCCTCGGTCAGCATCGGTAGGTACTCGTCGGTGTCGTCGCCGACGAGGAACGCCATGAGCGTGCGGAGCTCGGGCCCCGTCGGAATCGGCGCGGGAACGGCGCCGGCGTCCCGGAAGCGGGCGAGGGCGGCCGCGGCCAGGTCCCGACCCCGGGCCATCTCCTCGGGGGTGATCCCGGCCTCGGGCTCCAGCATCCGGGTCTGGTCCGGGCGGAGGTCGTCGACGAGGAGGTCGTGGTCGCCGGTCAGCTGGGCCACCGCCACCAACAGCGGGGCCACGTCGGCCCCCTCCAGCGCCGCCCGGATGGCGGCGTCGTCCTGGGTGATCGGCTCGGGGTCGACGTCGAAGCGCATGGGACGGTCAGCCTCGCGGATCGGCGGCCCGGGCGTGGTCGGCCACCAGGGCGACGATGGTGTCCCAGTAGGCGGGCGGGTAGTCGTGGCCGAGGCCCTCGATCAGCTCGAAGCGGGCCCCGGGGACGGCGTCGGCGGTGCGGCGGCCGCCTGACGGATCGATCAGGCGGTCCTGGTCGCCGTGCAGCACGAGGAACGGGAGCCGCACGGCCCCCAGCGCCTCGGTCCGGCTCGGCGCCTCCCGCATGGCCAGGAGCTGGCGGGCCTGGCCGTCGGGACGGAAGGCCCGGTCGTAGGCCTCGCCGTTGGTCATCCGGGTCCAGTCCTCGTCGAAGGCCGCCGGGCTCCCCCACAGGCGCATGGAGGTGATCTGGTGCTGGAGGTAGCCCTCCCGGTCCGCCGGCGACGGGGCCAGGATGTGCTCCAGCGCCTCGGGCGAGGGCAGGCCGACGTCGGGATCGCTGGTGGTGGACATCATCGAGGTCACCGAGAGCAGCCGCTCCGGGTGGTCGATGGCCAGGCGCTGCACGATCGTCCCGCCCATCGACAGGCCGAGGACGTGGGCCCGGTCGACCTGGGCCGCGTCGAGGACGGCGAGGGCGTCGGCGGCCATGTCCTCCAGCGTGTAGGCGGCAGTGAGGCCGGCGGCCTCGAAGCCGGTCGACAGGCCGACGTCGCGGTTGTCGAAGCGGATGACGAAGAACCCGGCCTCCACGAAGCGCTCGCACCACTCGACCCGGTAGTTGATGCACTGGCTGCCCAGGCCATTGACCAGGAGGAGGGCGGGGTCGGCGGCGAAGCCGAAGGTCTCATAGAAGAGCTCGACGTCGTCGTTCAGGGCGAAAGGCACTGGATGACGCTAGTGCGGGTAGGGAAGCACGATGCCTACCTTGCTCTCTACCGACCGGTCGGTAGAGTGCATGACGTGACCCTCACCGCACCCCCCTCCACCGCGTCCGACGAGGCGGCAGCACCCGTCACCGAGGCCCCCGCCAACGGGTCGCTCAAGCCGGTGATCGACGTCATCCCGGCGGCCGCCTACGACAACCCGACGTGGAAGGGCCTGGCCTACTTCGGCCGCGACCTGGTCATCTACGGCGCTCGTCGTGTGGGGCCTCATCGTGGTCACCAACCCCTTCGCCGTCCTCGGCCTCGAGATCCTGGCCGCCCTGTCGGTCACCTCGCTCTTCGTCGTGGCCCACGACAGCGCCCACGGCGCCCTGTTCCGCAGCAAGCGCATGAACTCGGTCGTCGGCCGCATCGCGATGCTCCCGTCCTGGCACGTGTTCGAGGGCTGGATCCTCGGCCACAACCGGGTCCACCACGCCTACACCGTCCGCCAGGGCTACGACTTCGTCTGGCACCCCTACACCGCCGAGGACTTCGCGGCGATGGGCCGCCTCGGCCGCCTGCGCCACCGCTTCGAGTGGTCCTGGGCCGGCGCCGGCGCCTACTACATCCGCGAGGTGTGGATGTCGAAGATGATGACCGGCGAGCCCCCCGCCCGCTGGCGCAAGGCCATCCGCCGGGACCGGGTCGTGGTCTACGCCTTCATCGCCACCATGGCGACGGTCATCGGGGCCATCGGCTGGAGCCGCAGCGGCACCGTGTGGGGCACGATCTGGCCGGTCCTGGCCGCGCTGGTCATCCCCTTCCTGACCTTCTCCTACATGATCGGCTCACTGGTGCACGTGCACCACGTGGCCCCGGACATCAAGTGGTGGAAGCGCCGGGAGTGGACCAAGTTCAAGGCCCAGATGGAGGGCACCACGATCATGCGGGTCCGACCCGGGCATGAACTTCTTCTTCCACTGGATCATGGTCCACATCCCCCACCACGTGGACATGCGCATCCCGATGTACAACCTCGAGCTGGCCGCCGACGCCATCAAGGCCGCCTACCCCGAGCACGGTGCGGGACGTGCCGCTGCGCTTCCGGGACTTCGTCGACAACACCCGCCAGTGCAAGCTCTACGACTACGACACCGGCACCTGGATGACCTACCGGGAAGCCGCCGCGTACCTGGCCGCCAAGCCGGCCGAGCCGACGCCGGAGCCCGCCGCGGCCTGAGCCGGCCCCCTCCCCCGCCGGGGAGTCGACACCAAGCACACTGAGCCGTCGTGGACCTCGGGACGGCGATCGCCAGTTCGTTCTCGGCGGGGATCTCGATGTACGGGGTCATCGCCCTGCTGGGGATCGCCGGCCGACTGGACTGGGTCAGCGGCGACTCGGTCCTCGAGCAACCGTGGGTCATCGCCCTCGCCCTCGCGCTCTTCGCCGTCGAGTTCGTGGTCGACAAGATCGCGCTGCTGGACACGGTCTGGGACGGCGTCCACACGGTGTTGCGGCCGATGGCCGGGGCGCTGATCCTCAGCGTCGCCCCCGATCAGGCGCTGCCCGTTCCCGTCGCGCTCGGGGTCGGAGCCGGACTCGCCCTGGTGAGCCACTCGGCCAAGTCCTCGACCCGACTCCTGGTCAACGCGTCGCCGGAGCCCGTCTCCAACGTCGTGGTCAGCACCGCCGAGGACGGACTCGTCGCCGCGCTGATGGCCCTGGCCTTCGCCAACCCGGAGATCGCCTTCGCGGTGACCCTGGTCCTCGTCGTCGTCGCCATCGGGCTCATCGTCCTGGCGTGGCGGCTGGTCGGCCACGTCCGCCGCCGCTGGCGCGCCCGGGCTACGAGCCGACAGGAGAGCCGCCACCCGGCGGAGCATGACCTTCAGGTTCTCCTCGGTGGTGAAGGCGACCGCGTCCTCGGCGGGCAGCCAGCGCAGCCGGGCCTCGGGGGTCTCGGGCTCGATGGCGTCGGGGGTGTCGGTGGCCAGGACGTAGCGAACGTCGAGGTGCTCGTGGGCCGGCTCGCCCTTGCCTGCCGGCACCGGCACCGCAACCAGGTGCACCAGGGTCGGGGCGGGGCCGGGCCAGGCCCGGAGGTCCCGCAGCCCGGTCTCCTCCATCCCCTCCCGCAGGGCGGTCACGAAGGGATCGGTCTCGCCGGGGTCGGCGTGGCCCCCGACCTGGAGCCAGGCCTGCTGGCGCTCGTGCCAGCGCAGCAGGACCCGCCCCGTCGGCGGGTGCACCACCAGGGCCGAGCCCGTCACGTGCAACGGGACCGATCGGCTCCACGGGTCGGTGCCGGCCACCAAGGCCCGGGCCCGGGCCCGGTCGGCGTCCTCCGCGGCGGTGACCGGCCGGTACCCGTCCAGGGCGGCGAGGAAGGCGGGGGCGACCGACACCCCCACAGCCTCGCAGCCGATCGGTCGACAGCGTCCGCGGATTGCCCCATGCTCTGGGCGTGGGCCTCTTCAAGAGCATCAAGCAGGGGTTGGCGTCCTCGATGACACCGCCGACCCCTGAGGAGATGGCGGCCATCCTCGAGCAGCTGCCGCCCGACAAGCGGGCCGAGCTCGAGGCCAACATGGCCCTGGCCAACCAGGCCTCGGCCGATGCCCAAGCCGTGTTCGAACAACAGCGGGACGAGCGCATCGCCAGCCGGGTCCTGGACGGGCCGGCCGGCGAGAAGCTCTACGGGCGGGCCGAGGACCTCGAGGGCCCCCAGGACGTCGCCCGCCGCATGCAGGACGAGGGCGTCGGTTCGGTCTACAAGGGGATGCTCGGCTCCACGGTCGCCGGACTCCGCGAGGGCATGGGCGAGTTCCTCAGCGGGGGCAAGGTCGACGAGGTCACCGATCCCGAGGCCCGGGCCCGGGTGTCCGCCGAGCACCGTGCGGCCCGCGACGCCGCCCGGGCCCCGTACCTCGCGCCGGCCGTCCCGGCGGTCACCATCTCCCGCCTGGCCACCCGGGGCGGGACCCAGATCGAGGAGGTGGCGGCCTACCTGGAGCACTCGGGCCTCGCCGACCACCCGGAGCGGGTCTACGGCGTCTACCGGGTGCCCGACCGCATCAGCCCCAGCCTGTCGACCAACTCGGAACGGGGCCGGGTCGTGGAGTGGGACGTGGTCCACGAGCCCGGGTGCGGACACCGGTCCGGCCGCCGTCACCGTCGACGACGCCTGGTTCCCCGCCGACCAGCAGTGGGTCCGTCGTCGGCTCGGGGAGCCGTCGGTCCTCGACGAGGACGTCGGCCTCGAGTACTGCATCCGGGCCGGCCTGCCCCCGGAGCGCTGCCTGGGCATCGCCCGGCACGGGGAGTTCGTCAACCCGGACCACGGCGAGGAGAGCGCGCTGGTCCGCACCTTCGTCACCGGCGTGCACGTGTTCCACCCGAGCGGCGCCGGGGGCGACGCGCTGGCCGCCATGGCCGCCGAGGCCCCCCTGAGCCTGCCCCTGGGCAGCCACCCCGGGGCCCACACCGAGGTGCTCAACGTGGGCGAGGTGGTGCGGGCCGTCCACGCCCGGCCCCAGGACCCGGTGCCGGTGCCGTCGCCGTTCCCGTACCTCCCGGCCAACCCCCAGGAGCTGCTCCGCATGTACCTCGAGGTCGTCGGGGTGCGGGCCGCGGACTGCTACAGCGCCCAGGTGACCGTCAACCACTACCGGGAGCTGAGCGGCCGGGTCCTCGACGAGGGGAGCACCAACATGGGCCCGAAGCAACCCTGCGCCGACGGCAAGGACCGGGCCCGGATCCACGGGGCCGAGCACGTGGTGATCACCTATCGCGACTCGGCCGCCTACGCCGAGGGTCGGGCCCGCTGGGCCGCCTACCAACACGAGGTGCTCCTGGCCCACCTCGAACGCCAGACCCATGTCCGGCGGCCGGTCGAGGACGTCGACGGCAGCTACTCGGACCATGCCCTGCTCCGGGCGGGGGCGACCCTGCTCCGGGGCGCCGAGCGCATCTCGACCATCGGTGAGCGCAAGCCCCCGCCGCCCTACCGGTACTGCTGGCCGCCTGTCGTCTGAGCAACGCCGCGGCTGACAGGATGGCCCCATGAGCGGCATGGACATGGCCAACCAGGCGAGGATCGACGACGTCACCCGGCTCGGGCAGTCGTTGCGGGACCTCGAGTGGAACGTGAAGCGGCTCCTGCAGCGGGAAGGTCTGGAGTGGGAGCCGTCCCCGGCCCCCAGCGGCGCCCCTCCCGGGCGTGATGGAGGCCATCCAGGCCGGCAACATCATCGAGGCCATCAAGCGCTACCGGGAGGCCACCGGCCTCGGCCTGGCCGAGGCCAAGGACGCCGTGGAGAAGCTGCGCACCGGCGGCTGAGGCCGGAGCGCCTCAGAGCACCTTGGCCATGACCACCCGCTGGGCGGGGTCGAGGCCGTGGGCCGCCTCCTCCTCGCGGCGGGCGACCAGGCCCGGCGTCCACTCGTCCTCGGCCAGCACCCGGTAGCCCCGCCGCTCGTACCACGGGCGGTTCCACGGGACCTCGCTGAAGGTCGTCAGCGTCACGGCTCGGGAAGCCCTTGGCCCGGGCCCACTTCTCGACGTGGCGCAGGAGGGCCATGCCGTGGCCCCGCCCGCCGAGCATCGGGGAGCACGGAGATCTCCTCCACGTGGGCGGCCTCGTCGACCAGGTCGACCACGACGAAGCCGACGGGATGGCCGTCGCGGTCGGTGGTGACCCAGGCCCGACCGGCCTTCCGCCACCGCTCGAGGTCGCAGCCAGCTCCAGGGGCGGGTCGTCGGCGACGTCGTCCAGCCCGACCTCGGCGAAGCGGCGGCCGGCGGCCACCCCGATGGCCTGGAGGAGCGGCAGCTCGTCGGGCAGGGGGGCCCGGACGGTCACCCTCAGCCCTCCAGGAGCTGATGGAGGCAGTCCGCCGCCGGGTTGTGGAGCCAGATGTCGTGGTCCGGGCGCCATCATCTGGCGCTCGACCCACCGGTTCATGATCCGCACCACGATGGCCGAGTACCGGTAGGCGGCCAGCAGCTCGTAGACGAAGGTGTCGCCGACCTCCCGGCCCACCGCCTCCTCGTAGAGCGCCACCTGCTCCTCCCGGGTGGGCTCGCCCTCGGGCCGGTCGATGCCGGCGGCCTCGTGACAGGACCGGTCGAACATGAGCCACCAGCCCAGATCCAGCTCGGCCGGGGCGATGGCGGCCGCCTCCCAGTCGGTGACGCTGGCGCAGGCGAAGTCCTGCCAGATGATGTTGCCGAGGCGAGGGTCTCCCCAGCACAGGGTCGGGGCCGAGGGCTCGGGCAGGTCGGCCCGCAGGATCGCCAACGCCCGCTCCATGTCCGGGTGCACCCGGCCGCGCAGCTCCCGCTCGGCGTAGGCCGACCAGAGGTCGAGCTGCCGCCGGAGCGTGGGCTCGACCCCGGCCGGGGCCAGCCAGTCCAGGCCCACGCCCCGCCAGTCCACGGCGTGGACGTCAGCCATGACCTGCAGGCCGTTGGCCACCATCGTGTGCCGCTGCTCGGGCGTGGCCTCGGCGAAGAAGCCGGCCGCCGGGTACGGGGGGTCGACCGGCGGGACCACGCCGTCGACGAAGGCCATCACGAAGAACGGGGTGCCGATGGCCTCGTCGGTGAGGTCGGCCCCGATGATCGGGGCCACCGGGATCCCGGTCGACGCGGCCAGGGTCGACATGATCCGGTGCTGGATCTCGATCTCCACGTCGATGTCGTCGACCTGGGCGGGGTAGACGGCGGGATCGGGGGTCTCCCCCCGCAGCACCAGGCGCTGGGCCCGGTCCCCGGCCGCGGTCGGGACGTTGGCCGTGAACAGGAGGGTCTCCGCGGAGTAGCCGATGCCGTCGGGCACGCCGTAGTCGGAGATGGTGACCGCGCCCTCGGCCCCCAGGTAGGGCCCGATCCAGTAGGCCAGCCGGTCCCATCGCTCCTGGAGCTCGGTCACGTGTCGTCCTCTCCGTGGTCGCGGTGGGCCGGGTCGGCGAAGAAGCGTCGGGCCCCGGCCGCCGACCAGTTGTCGTGATCCTCGCCGAAACCGGTGCCGCCGTCCCAAGCCCACTCGGTGAGGCAGTTCCACGTGAACAGGTTCGGGTTGAGGTGCAGGCCGAAGCGGTTGAGCGTCCGGCCCTCGGCGGTGAGGGTCCGGCCGAGCTCGTCGGTCAGCTCCAGGCGGACCCGGGAGGGGGCGCCACCCGCCCGGGCCAGCACCTCACGCGGCCCGAGGCGACCCGGGCGTACTCGCCGTCGCGGTTGACGTAGCCGTGGATGGCGATGGCCCCGTCGCCCCAGTCCATGGTGATGGCGTGGAAGCCGTCGTCGGCCGAGGCGGTGGCGTAGCTGTAGCCGCCCCGAACGGCGCCGGAGCCGTGGAGGTCCGCCCCGAACTGGGACCGGGGCCCCCAGGAGCGGTCGCGCATGCCGAAGGCGTCGACGGCGATGGTCTCGCCCTCCAGGATCATGGTCCCCGCGTAGCGCCCGGGCTGGTCGAGGTGGGTCTCGCCCAGCCGGTTCGGCTCGAGGATCCCCTCGAAGGTGAGGTCCACCGCGAAGGCCCCGTCGTCGGGGTCCAGGTAGCCGATCTCGTAGACCCGGAGGGGCTCGACGCAGCGGTAGCGGATGCCGTTGGGCAGGGTGAGGTCCGACAGCGGCTGGTCGGGCAGCGGCAGGTGCCAGAAGTGCTTGGCGTAGCGGGCGTTCCACGGGGCGTCGCCGGTGGCGTCCCAGGCGAAGGCGCCCGCCGCACAGCACGCCCTGGTTGGGCCGGAAGAACGGGTAGAGCTGGGCCGACAGCCGCCGTTCGGGCACGGCGAACGTGAACCAGCAGGTCTCGGTCCAGTACGGGTCGTCCGACGTGGGTGGGTGGAACTCGTCGTCGGGATGACCGCTCATTCCCCTCCGAGCGTAGGCCGAAGGTGCTCAGCGGGAAGACTGCGGCATGCCCCTTTCCGTTCCGTCGACCGGGCTCCCGGTCGAGGAGGCGGTCGAGCCGCTGCGCCGGGCGTTGGCCGACCGGGGCATGGCGGTCCTCCAGGCCGAGCCGGGGGCGGGCAAGACCACGGTCGTACCGCTGCGCCTCCTCGACGAGCCATGGCTCGACGGCGGTCGCATCGTGGTCCTCGAGCCCCGCCGCCTGGCCACCCGGGCGGCGGGGCGACGGATGGCCCAGCTGTTGGGGGAACCGGTCGGCGGCACCGTCGGCTACCGCACCCGCGACGAGCGCCATGTCGGGCGGGACACGCGGATCGAGGTGGTGACCGAGGGGATCCTGACCCGCCGGCTACAGGCCGACCCGAGCCTGCCGGGCACCGCCCTGGTGGTCTTCGACGAGGTCCACGAGCGCCACCTCCAGACCGACCTGGCCCTCGCCCTCGCCCTCGATGCCCGTGGCGGTCTGCGACCCGACCTGCGGATCCTGGCCATGTCGGCGACGCTCGAGGCCGACCGGTTGGCCCGGCTCCTCGGCGGCGACGGTGCGCCGGCCCCGGTCGTGTCGAGTCCGGGCCGCACGTACCCGGTCGACATACGTTGGCGCCCGAGGGGGCCCCGCGACCGGCCCCTGGACGCGGTCGCCGGTGCGGTGCAGGCCGCCCTCGCCGCCGACCCCGGTGACGTCCTCGTCTTCCTGCCCGGCGCCGCCGCCATCAGGACCGTCGGCGGCCTGCTCGGCAGCCTGCCCCAGGGAGTCGACGTCCGGCCGCTGCACGGCAGCCTGCGCCCGGAGGACCAGGACCTGGCGCTGGCGCCCTCGCCGCCCGGCCGGCGGCGGGTGGTCCTCGCCACCGACATCGCCGAGTCCAGCCTGACCGTCGACGGCGTGAGCATCGTGGTGGACGGGGGCGAGGTCCGACGGCCCCGCCACGACGCCCGCAGCGGGCTCAGTCGCCTGCAGACGACCGCCACCTCGAAGGCCTCCGCCGACCAGCGGGCCGGTCGGGCCGGGCGCCTCGGCCCCGGTGTGGCCTACCGCCTCTGGTCGCCGGGCGAGCACGCCACCCGCCGGGCCCACGCCGAGCCGGAGATCCGATCGGCCGACCTGGCCGACCTGGCGCTGGAGCTGGCCGTCTGGGGCGCGACAGCCGACGAGTTGCCCTTCCTCGACCCCCCGCCCCCCACGGCGCTGGCCGACGCGGAGGAGCTGCTGCACCGCCTCGGTGCCGTCGACGACGCCGGCCGCCCGACCCCGGACGGCCGGGCCATGGTCGACCTGCCGCTGCACCCCCGCCTGGCCCGCATGGTCGTCCACGACCGGTCGTCGCTGGCCTGTGTCCTCGCCTCGCTCCTCGAGGAGCGGGACCCGCTCCGGGGGCGACCCGAGGAGCTCGAGGCCGACATCGTCGAGCGGGTCCGCCTCGTCGTCGACCCGAACCGCCGCCATCCTCGTTCGGACGAGGGGGCCCGCCAGACCGTCCGCCGGCGCGGCGAAGGAGCTGGCCCGACGGGCGGGCATCGACGACCGGGCTGCGGCCACCATCGACGCCACCGCGGTGGGTCCCGTCCTGGCGCTGGCGTACCCGGACCGGATCGGCCAGAACCGGGGTCGGGGCCGCTTCCGGCTGCGCTCCGGCCGGGGCGTGGCGGTCGCGGACCACGACCCACTGGCCAACGAGGCGTTCCTGGTCGTGGCCGACCTGATGGCGCCGGGCCGGGACCAGGCCGACGACCGTGTCCGCCTCGCCGCCGCCATCGATGAGGCCGATGTCGAGCGGGTCGCCGGATCCGAGATCGTCGAGGCCACCGACCTGGTGTGGAACGACCGCGGCGAGTTGGAGCAGCGGCGGGAGCGGCGCCTCGACGCTCTGGTCCTGCAGACGTCCAGCGGCGCCGCTCCCGCCGGCCCGGCCACGGTGGCCGCCCTCGTCGACCGGGTCCGCGACGACGGGCTGGGCCTGCTGGGGTGGACCGACAAGGCCCGGACCCTCCAGGAACGGGCGGGGTTCGCCCGCCGCTTCCTCGGCGATCCGTGGCCCGACGTCAGCGACGAGTCGCTCCGGGCGTCGGTCGACGAGTGGCTGGTCCCCTTGCTCGGTCGGGCCACGTCGGCCCGGGACCTCCACAAGGTCGACGTCCTGGCGGTCCTCCGCGGCCGTCTCGGTCACCGCGGGCACGAGCTGGACCGCGTGGTGCCGGCCAAGGTCGCCGTGGCCAGCGGCCGGGACGTGGCCGTGGACTACGACACCGACCCGCCGTCGATCAGCGTCCGGGCCCAGGAGCTCTTCGGCACCAGCACCCACCCGACGGTGGCGGAGGGACGGGTGCCGCTCACCGTCGAGGTCCTCTCCCCCGCCGGGCGGCCCATCCAGGTCACCGCCGACCTCCCGGGGTTCTGGGCGGGCTCGTGGGCGGCCGTGCGCAAGGACATGATCAGCGCCTACCCCAAGCACGACTGGCCCGCCGACCCGGCCGCGGCGACCCCGACGACCCGGGCCCGGCGCGGCCGCTGAAGCTCAGGCCCGCCAGGTCAGCAGCTCGCCCTGGCCGGCCAGCATCAAGCTGCCGGGCATCAGGCGGAGGCGGTGTGGGGTCAGCCGCAGGATGCCGAACTCGGGCGAGGACGGGTCCTCCCACTGCGGGATGATCGACGGGTCGTAGCCGACAGGAGCCGGGCCGTCGACGAACCGCTGCCAGCCCGCCGCCTTGCCTTCGGGCGTGTCATCCCAGCTGGTTGCGCAGTCGGCGGTGCAGGTGTCGTGGGTGGGATCCCAGTAGGTCAGCGAGATCTCCGGATGCTCGGCGAGGTCCCGGGCCTTGGGCGAGTTGGGCGAGGTGGCGATCCAGCCCGTGAGGGCCTCGCCATCCCACTCCCAGATGGGATGCAGGATCCGGGTGTTCGGGGCGCCGTCGGGACCCACGGTGGCCACGGTGCACCACACGATGCGGTGGGCCATCGCCACGAAGGCGGGGGCGACGCGATCCAGGGGCTGGCTCATGGCTCGGAGAGTAGGTCCCGGAGTTTCAGGACGGTGTTCCAGTTGCGGGCGGTGAAGGTGATGCCCTTGGTCGCCGGGACCTCGACGGCCAGCTTCGAGCGACCGGCGCCGTTGGCGTACCAGATGTAGACCTCGTGGGTCCCGACGGCGAGGTCGTCGGGCTCGAAGACCGAACGATCGATGTCGCGGTAGGCGTCAACGGGGACCGCCTCGGACGCGAAGGCCACGTGCAGGAACTTCGCCTCGACCTCCAGGGCTTCGGGGAACGGGTTGTCGGCGATGACCCGGTCCAGGTCGTCGGCCGACCGGATCAGCACAGGGACCGGGAAGCCGAACTCGGCTTCGATCACCGCCGCCAGCTCCTCCTCCAGGGCCGCGACATCGGTGCGGTCCGTGGAGAACACGACGTTGCCGCTGGCCATCAAGGTCGCCACGGCGGTGAAGCCCAGCTCCTCCAGCAGGGCCCGCAGGCGGGCCATGGGCACCTGTCGCTTCCCGACGTTGACGGCTCGCAGCAGCCCGACGTAGCGCATCGGGGCATGATGCCCGGAGGGGCGTCCGGATCCGGCCAGATCCCGGACGGGGACAGGAGTACAACGGACCCATGCACACGACCGTGATCGACAGCCCGACCGGCCTCGTGGAGATCGAGGTCGACGAGGGGTTCCTCGTCGGGGTGAACTTCGTCGACGAGAGCGACGCCTCGACCGACGACCCGTCCGGCATCGCCGACGCCCTTCGCCGCTACTTCGACGGCGACCTCGCCGCCATCGCCGACCTGCCCGTCCGCTTCGATCGGGGCACCGCCTTCCAGCAGGAGGTGTGGGCCGCCCTGCGCACCATCCCCCTGGGCGAGACGATCAGCTATGCCGAGCTGGCCGAGATGGTGGGCCGCCCTACCGGCTACCGGGCGGTGGGCTCGGCCAACGGCCAGAACCCCGTCGGCATCGTCGTGCCCTGCCACCGGGTCATCGCCAGCGACGGCACCCTCGGCGGCTACGCCGGCGGCCTGGACCGCAAGCGCTGGCTCCTGGCCCACGAAGGCGTCGTCCTCGCCGACGAGCCCGACCCCGCCTTGTTCTAGAGGAACATCGCGAGGGTGGGGGCGAGGTCGCCGCGGTCCTTGACCACGACGTCGTCGAGGCCCAGCCAGCCCGCCATCAGGCGCAGCTCGTCGGCCAGACGGCTCGGCCACCTCGAGGTGGTCGACGCCGTCCTCGGCGAAGGCGGACTGGACCAGGAGGGCCGACGCCGCCCGGTCGGCCTTGAGGTCGACCCGGGCGACAAATCGGTCGCCGAGCAGGAACGGCAGGACGTAGTAGCCGTAGGTCCGCTTGGGCTTCGGGACGTAGATCTCGATGCGATAGGTGAAGCCGAAGACCCGCTCGACCCGGTCCCGCTCCCACATCACCGAGTCGAACGGCGAGACCAGGGCGCAGGCCTTCACCCAGCGGGGCAGGTGGGCGTCGGGGTGCACGTAGGCCGGCTGCTTCCAGCCCTCGACCTCGACCCGGTCGACCACGCCGTCGTCGGCCATCTCCTCCAGCAGGGGACGGACGACCTTGATCGGCAGGCGGAAGTAGTCACCCAGGTCCTTGGCCGTGCCCACCCCGTGGCCCCGGGCCGCGTGCTCCAGCAGGCCGACGAGGGCCTCCCGGTCGGTCGGTGTCGGCCGGGCCAGCACCTCCGGCGGGCACCACGGTCTTCGGGTCGCAGTAGGCCCGCTCGAAGCTGCCCCGCCGCACCGCCCCCACCCGGCCGACGTAGAAGAGGTGCTCGAGGGCCACCTTGGTGTCCCCCCACCCCCACCACGGGCCCTTCTTGCGCTCGGTGGCGTCCAGGTCACCGGCGCTGGCCGGGCCCTCCGCCAGGACCAGGGCACAGAGCTCTTCGACCAGGTCGGCCCGGTCCTCCACGATGCGCCGCACCCCACCCCACTGGTGCTCGCCCGCCATGCGCCAGCGCAGCAGCGGGTGCAGCTCGCTGTGGATCAGGGAGGCCTCGTGGCCCCAGTACTCGAAGGCCTCGTGGTCCCGGTAGGCGAAGCGGTCGAGCAGCGACGCGGTCATAGGCCCCCAGCCGGGAGAACAGCGGCAGGTAGTGGCTGCGGACCAGCACGTTGACCGAGTCGATCTGGAGCAGCCCGAGCCGCTCGAACACCTTGCGCACGTGGCGCTTGTCGACCCGACCCGTCGGCCGCTTCTCGCCGAACCCCTGCGCGTGCAGGTGCAGCCGCCGGGCCTGGGCGGCAGACAGCGAGTCGGGACGGGCCACCGCCGGAGGCTACGGAACCGGGCGCCCGCTCGACCGGCCAGATCCGGACATCGAGCCCGAGGAAACGGTCATCCGGGACGCAGCCCCGTCGCCCGGGCCACGAAGTCCACCCCGGGGTGCTCGGCCCCCAGGAGGTCGGCCACCATCGCCAGGACGAGGGGGGCGTCGATGGCCTCCGCCTCGACCATCGCGGCGAGGTCGACCGCGTCCTTGGGGCGGGCGAAGAACGCCTTGAAGACGGCGAGGTCCTCGCAGGCCAGGACCGGGAGATCGTCGAGGTCACCGAACGGGACCCGGCGGCACCGGGTCGCCGCCGCCTCGTGGAACGGGTGGTTCGACAGGAACAGGTCGACCGGGGTCTCGTCCCACCGGAGTCGGGCCTGGCCGTCCCGGGACAGCTGGCGACGGGCCGCGCCAGAAGCGACCACCCCGTGGGGGACGGCAGCGAGGACGTCGTCGAGACGGTCGGTGCCGACGAACACGTTGACGTCGATGTCCTGGGTGGCCCGGGGGTCCAGCGTGCAGTAGGCCAACGCCAGGGCCCCACCGAAGGCGTGGGGCAGACCCGCCGACGAGAAGCCCTCGTGGAGGGCCACGATGCGGTCGGCCAGGCGCAGGGCCACCGTCAGCGGGCCTCGCGGGCGAGGACGGGGGCGTCGAGGTCGCCGTCCCGACGATGGGGGAGGTGATCGACCAGGTCCAGGAGGTCGACCAGCGTCCGGCCGTTGCGGGCCAGGTCGATGGCACGGGGCGACGGCCATCGCACCGAGACGGTGAGGTGCCCGCCCGCGGCGCCGACGATGCGCTCGAGGGTCTCGACCCTCGGATCCCGACGACCACCCTCGACCTCGCAGATGGCAGCCGCAGAGGTCCCGGCGAGGGCCGCCAGCTCCCGCTGGCTGAGACCGGCCCGCTCGCGGGTCCGGCTGAGCAGCTCGGCCACGGTCACGCCGCCACCCTAGCGGGTGTTATCGGTTTCGATAACACCCGCCGGCGGTCAGCCGGCCCGGAAGGGCCGGGTCAGGTTGCGGTAGGACCGCTCCCAGACCAGGGCGTCGAGGAAGCGCAGCCCCATCGGCACCTCGGCGTGAGCCCGGAGGTCGGGAGCCAGGTCGCGGGTCTTCGCCCCTTAGCCGGGCGCGAGTTGGGCGGCGCCGCTGATCGGCGGGAGGTCGCGGGGGTGGACCGGTCCGGGAGGGGCGGCGATGACCGCCGGGATGGCGTTCACGATCCGGTTCGCCGCGCTGGCGTTGCCCCCGCCGGCGGCGCCGGGCTCCCCGGGCTCGGTGCCGTGGACGCTGACGGCCAGGTTGGGGTGGCCGGTGAGCTCGACCCGGTGCTCGCCTCCGGGAGAGGTGGACTGCTGCCAGTCGGGGGCACAGTCGTCGTCGATGCGGGTGATGTGCTCGACGACCAGCAGCGGGCGGCCGTCGACGATGCCCTGGACCTCGAAGCGGAAGGCGCCCTGGGTCCCCGCCTCGAAGGTGCCCATGCCCGGGACCTCGATGGTCCGCTCGAGGGGACGGCGCTCCACCTGAATGGTCACGTCGTCGAGGGTCAGCTCCAGCAGGTCGGCCAGGACGCGGACCATGGGGGTCCAGACCATGTCCAGGGAGAAGTCGAAGAGCATCAGGGGCGTCTCGTCCATGGGGCCGCCGAAGCCGATGATCTGGCGGACGACGTCGGGCTGGTCGTAGAGGGCGTAGTTGAAGACCTCCTGGATGCGGATCTCGGTGATCCCGGCCCCGACCCCGCTGACCAGGGCCGGGAGGATGTCGAGGGCCCAGCCCGGGTCGATGCCCGACACGAAGACCGACGAGTCCCCCTCGGCACACGCCGCCCCGACGGCCTCGAGCAGGTCGGCCGGAGCCGACGGCGGGTGCAGGAGCGGGTAGAAGGACGTCGACACCACGTCCTTGCCCGCCCGCAGGCAGGCCAGGAGGTCGGCGAGGGCGTCGTCGGGCCGGGTGTCGCCCGTCGCCGTGTAGACGACGGCGTCGACGTCGTCGGCCAGAGCCCGAGCCGGGTCGTCGGTGGCCGCCACCCCCAGCGGGTCGATGAACGCCAGCTCCCCGGCGTCCCGGCCCACCTTGTCCGGGTTCGACACGACGGCCCCGACCAGCTCCAGGTCCCGATGGCCCGCCACCGCCCGGATGGCCGGCCGACCGGCGTTGCCCGTCCCCCACACGACCACGTTGTGCATCGGGGGAAGGTACTCGGGGGTCGCTGGGCCATGATCACGCCGTGAGCCTCCCGTGACCGGTTCCCCGGACTGTCCGACGGCTGGGCCCGCCTCGACGGTGCGGCCGGGACGTTGATGGTCGACTCGGCCATCGACGCCATGACCGAGTTCATGCGCTCCCCGGCAGCCAGCAACCTGGGCGGCACGTTCGCGGCCAGCATCGCCTGCGACCAGCTGGTGGAGGGGGCCAGGGAGACCGTCGGTCGCCTGCTCGGGGCGGGCGACGGGGAGGTCGTCTTCGGTCCCAACTCGACCACGTTGGTCCTGGGCTTCACCCGGGCCCTCGGCCGCCTGCTCGGTCCCGGGGATCGCATCGTGTGCACCCAGCTCGACCACGACAGCAACGTGTCGACCTGGATGGCGATGGCTGAGGATGTCGGGGCCGAGGTCGTGCTGTGGCCGATCGACGAGACCGGACACCTCCAGGTCGAGGCGCTGGAGGAGATCCTGGCCGAAGGGGGTGTGGCCTGGGTGGCGGTGACCGGGGCCTCGAACCTCACCGGCGCGGTGCCCCCGATCACCGAGATCGTGGCCGCCGCCCACCGCTCCGGGGCCAAGGTCCACCTCGATGCGGTGGCCCGGGTCCCCCACCTGCGCACCCACCGCGACGAGCTCGGCGTCGACTCGCTGATGTCGTCGGCCTACAAGTGGTTCGGCCCCCACGTCGGGATGCTCGTGCTCAGCGCCGAGCTGCTGTCCACCGTCGAGCCGTACCGGGTGCGCCCGGCCGACTACTCCGGGGCCCGCCGCTGGGAGACGGGCACGCCGTCGTTCGAGACGATTGCCGGCGTGGCCGCAGCCGCCGAGTTCCTGATGGAGGAGCCGGAGCCCACCGAGCACGAGCAGGACCTGCTCGCCCGCCTCGAAGCGGGGCTGGGCGCCCTGCCCGGGGTGACCCTCTACGCCCCGGACCCGGCCGACGAACGGTCCCCCACGTCGCTCTTCAACGTCGGCGACCGCCACCCCGACGACGTGGCCCGACACCTGGCCGGGCGCCAGGTGTCGGTCTGGTCCGGCGACAGCTACGCCCGGGAGCTGATAGCCGCCCTCGGGCTCACCGAGCGGGGCGGCGCCGTCCGGGCCAGCCTCGTCCGCTACAACGACGCCGCCGACGTCGACCGCCTGCTGGAGGCCGTCGCCGAGCTCACCTGACAGCGGTCGGGCTGGGCCAACGACGCAACCACGGGGGCCTGGCCTTCGAGCCAGCCTCCGCGGTGCCCTTCCAGCTCTCGATCTCACCCGGAGCGGTTGTAGAGGCGTAGATCGGCCTCCTCTCGAGGCAATACCGTGCGGAATCCGCAAGGTATTGCCTCGAGATCTGATGGCCCGGACCAGAACCGCCGCTAGTCACCACGGAGCGTGAGATCGACAGCCGCCACAGACCTGAACGGGCACCGCCGACGCCAGCCCGAGCGCCCGGCCCCCCCATCCTTGCCTCGGTTCGCCCGGCCCGAGGACCCGCACGCCGTCACCGGGTCCGGCTCACCGGGAGCATCTACTCAGCGAGGATGCGGGTGCGCTTGGGGTCATAGAAGGGGGCGAGGCTCGGCCTCGCGGCGTAGCGGGTGCCGGCGACGTCGATCTCCCAGGCGCCGGACTCGATCCAGTCCTTGGTGACGCCGTCCGCGCCGGTCACCGAGCCGAGGCCGACCGACGCCCCGAGGGTGTGGCCGAAGTCGCCGGCCCGCAGGTAGCCCACCCAGGTGCCGTCCCGGAAGACGGGCTCGGTGCCCAGCAGCAGGGGCTCGGGGTCCTCCAGCAGGAAGCTCAGGTGGCGCTTGGCCAGCACGCCTTCGGCCTTCTGGGCCAGGAGCGCTTCCCGACCGACGAAGTCGGTCTTGTCCCAGCCCACCGTGAAGCCCAGGCCGGCCTCGAGCGGGGTGTCGAGGTTGTCGATGTCGTGGCCGTAGTCCCGGTAGCCCTTCTCCAGGCGCAGGCGTGCTGAGGGCCGACAGGCCCGTGGGCACCAGGCCGAGGTCGTCGCCCACGGCGAACAGGGACTCGTAGACCCCCGCGGCCAGGTCGGCGGGCACGTGCAGCTCCCAGCCCAGCTCGCCCAGGTAGGTGACCCGCAGGGCCAGGACCGGGGCGTAGCCGATCTCGACCGGTCGGGCCGACAGGTAGGGGAAGGCCTCGTTGGAGAAGTCGTCGGGCGACAGACGCTGCAGGAGGGCCCGCGAGTTGGGCCCCTGGACCGTGAACAGCGACGTGCCCGAGGTGTGCTCGACCACGTGGGCGTCGGCGCCGAGGTCCGCGATGGCCCGCCGGATCATCCACAGGATCCGGGTCTGGATGACGTCGCTGGTGACGACGTTGAAGTCGTCCTCGCCCAGGCGGGTGACGGTGAGGTCGGCTTCCATGCCGCCCGCCGGCGTTGCACCAGGGCGTGTAGACGACCTTGCCGATCTCGGTGTCGACGTCGGCCGCCGAGAGGTGGTTCAGGACCCGGCAGGCGTCGGGGCCGGTGACCCGGAACTTGGCCATGAGCGACATGTCCATGACCCCGACGGCCTCGCGCACGGCGACGTGCTCGAGCCGGGACCGTTCGAAGGAGTGGCCCCGCCCGAAGGCGGTCTCGGGGGTGGGGTGGTCCGGGGTCTCGCCCTCTCCCGCGAACCAGAGGGGGAACTCCCAGCCCATCGACACGCCGAAGCTGGCCCCCTGGGCCACGAGCTGGGCGTGGACGGCGCTGCGCCGGATGCCCCGGGCGGAGACCGGCTCCCAGTTGGGGAACACCGCGTCGCCGAACAGCGCCCCCAGCAGCTCGACGGTGCGGTCCGTGCGATAGGCCCGGGTGGCCTCGTAGCCCAGGGCCCGGTCGACGTGGTAGTGGGTCACGTCCTGGGGGGCCACGCCCTCGGTCATCCAGTGGGCCATCACCGTGCCCACGCCCCCGCCGAGCAGGATCCCCAGCGAGTTGAGGCCGGCCGCCACCCACAGCCCGTCCACCTCCGGCGTCGGCCCGAGGTGCGGGTGCAGGTTGGTGGTGAAGGACTCCGGGCCGCAGAACAGCTGCTTGATGCCGACGTCCTTCAGGGCGGGGATCGCGGTCGATGGCGTCCTCGACGAAGGGGGCCATCCGGTCCCAGTCCGGGTCCAGGGTGGTGAAGGCGGCGTCGTGGGGGATGCCCTCGGGCTTCCACGCCGCGCCCGACCGGCTCGAACAGGCCGACGAGCAGGCCGCCGCCCTCCTCCCGGTAGTAGCCGTACTTGGCCGGGTCCTCGATGACCGGGCAGGTCGCGATGACAGCCCTCGAACGGCTCGGTCAGCAGGTAGTAGTGCTCGGCGGCCTGGAGGGGGACGTTCACCCCAGCCGGCAGCGGCCAGGTCCCGGGTCCACATGCCGCAGGCCAGGACCACCTGGTCGGCCTCGACCGGCCCCCGGTCGGTGTCGACGCCGGTGACCCGCCCGTCGGTGACCCGCAGTCCGCTGACCCCGACGCCCTGCACGATGCGGGCCCCGCCGTCGCGGGCGCCCCGGGCCATCGACATGGTCACGTCGACCGGGTTGGCCCGCCCGTCGTTGGGGTTGTAGATCGCCCCCAGCACGTCGTCGACCCGGGCCATGGGCCACATCTCGGCCACCTCGGCCGCGGAGATCAGGTGGCTCTCGACGCCGAACCCGGTCTGGAAGGCGTGCTCCCGGCGCATGGCCTCCAGCCGCTGGGGCGAGGTGGCCAGGTGGAGGTGGCCGATCTTCATGAAGCCGGTGGCGAAGCCGGTCTCGGCCTCCAGCCGCTCGTAGAGGTCCCGGCTGTACTCGGCCATCCAGAGCGTGGTCTCGTCGGTGAAGCCGGCCGAGGTGATGAGGCCCGGCCGCGTGCCAGGTCGTCCCCGCCGTGAGCTGGTGCCGTTCGAGCAGCAGGACGTCGGTGACGCCCACCTTGGTCAGGTGGTAGGCGATGGACGTGCCGATCACCCCACCACCGACGATCACGACCTGTGCCCGCTGCGGGAGGTCCTCGCTGCCGTCACCCATGGAGCGGCGAGGTTAGACGGGCGCCGTTCCGTCAGAATGGGGCATGGCGACACGGGGGTTCTTCGGCCGGGAGCGGGGCGAGCGGGACGAGCGCCTGCCGCCCGGCCAGTACGACACCGGGAGCAGCTGGCCGGTCCTCACCGCCGAGGTCACCCCCGACCTCTCGACTGACGACTGGACCTTCCGCATCGAGGGGGCCGTCGACACGCCGACGACCTGGACCTGGGACGAGCTGCACGCCCTGCCCGAGTCGACCTACGAGGGCGCCATCCACTGCGTGACCACGTGGTCGAAGTTCGACATGACCTGGAAGGGCATCTCGGTCGACACCCTGCTGGAGGCCGTCGGCGTCCGTCCGGAGGCGCAGTTCGCCGTCGTCTTCTGCCACACCGCCTACACGACCAACCTCCCGCTGGCCGACCTCACCGACGGCAAGGCCTGGGTGGCCTGGGAGGCCGACGGCGAGCCGCTGGACCGCCAGCACGGCGGCCCCGCCCGCCTGCTGGTCCCCCACCTCTACTTCTGGAAGAGCGCCAAGTTCGTGGCCGGCCTGCGCCTGGTCGAGCACGACGAGCCCGGCTTCTGGGAGGTCAACGGCTACCACGACCGGGGCGACCCCTGGCTGGAGCAGCGCTACCAGGGCGACTGAGGTGGCCGGCCCCTGGCAGACCGCCCGGGTGATCGCGATCCGGGACGAGGCCCCCCGGGTCAAGACCTTCCGCCTCGACCTCGGCGCCCCGACCGGCCACCGGGCCGGCCAGCACTACGTCCTGCGACTGACCGCCCCCGACGGCTACACCGCCCAACGCTCGTACTCGGTGGCCATCCGCGCCCGACGGGGGCCACGAGCTCGAGCTGACCGTCGAGCGCCTGGAGGACGGCGAGGTCTCCGGCTACCTGCACGACGTGGTCGAGGTGGGCGACGAGCTGGAGGTCCGGGGCCCGATCGGCGGCTTCTTCGTGTGGGACGGACGACGCCCGGCGCTGCTGGTCGGCGGCGGCTCGGGCCTCGTGCCGCTCATGGCGATGCTGCGCCTGGCCCGGGCGACCGGCCGCGCCGACCTCGTCCGCCTCGTGGCCTCGGTCCGGACGCCCGGCCGACCTCTACTACGCCGACGAGCTCCCCGGCCCCGAGGTCACCGTCGTCCACACCCGGGTCGCGCCCGCCGGGGTCGGCCCGTCCTGCCGGTCGGCTGACCGCCGACGACCTCGCCCCGCTGGTCCGGCCCGACGCCACCGCCTACGTGTGCGGCTCGACCGGCTTCGCCGACGCGGCGTCGAGCCTGCTGGTCGACCTCGGCGTCCCCGGTCGAGCAGATCCGGGTCGAGCGCTTCGGCGCCACCGGCTGAACCGTCGACGGCGAGCCGCTCAGCTGAGCGACCCGCCGCCGATCCCGCTCAGGCCGGGGCCCCCACGTTGGCGGCGCTGATGGCCGTCGACGTGGGTGTGGTCGGTGCCACAGCAGCCGCCGAGGACCGTGATGTGCGGGTGCACCGCCCGGAGCGTCCCGGTAGAGCCTGCCCGAGCTCGGCGGGGTCGCCCCGGTCCAGCTCCTCGGCGTTGTCCAGCTCCTCGTGGCTCATCCGGGAGGCGTTGGCCCGGATGCCACCGATGCGCGTCGGTCCAGGCCTGGGCCGGGTCGAGCGCCGGTGCGAAGTGGTCCGGGTGGGCGCAGTTGACCATGTAGTAGGCGGCGTAGGCGCCGGTGGCGGCGTCGACCGCCGCGATGGCCTCGCCGAGCCCCTCACCGCTGGGCAGGCTCCCGTCGGTCTCCACCGTGAAGGAGATGACGACCGGGAGGCCGACGGCCCGGCGGCCTCGACGACCCGCTGCGCCTCGGCCGACGTGGGTCATCGTGATGGCGGTGATCATGGTCGACGCCGGCCTCGGCGAAGGCCCGGGCCTGCAGGCCGTGGTAGCTGCGGGCCTCTCGACGCTGCATGAGCTCGCCGGGCTGGTAGCCGTCGCCCGGGGGCCGATGCACGCCGCTGACGACGACCGGCGTGGTCGGCGTCTCGTGCGGCGAGCGCCGTCCATCGAGAGCGCGACCGCATCGTCGGTTGAGCCGGATCGAGGTCCGTCCGGGTCGACAGCCCATGGCGGGCGGCCCAGTCGGTGCTGGCCCGCCAGGTGGGCGTGTCCAGCACGATGCCGACCCGGCGCTGCGGCGGCGATCTCGGCGTAGCGGTCGTAGTAGCGGACCAGGGCCTGGCCGCCGGCGTCGTCGTCGAGGAGCCCGAACGCGGCGAAGTCGGGCAGGTCGATGCCGTCGTCGAAGACGAGGGTGGTCTCGAGGCCGCCGTCGGTCAGGAAGACCTCGGCGTCGAGCTGGGGAAGGGTGGTCGGGGACATGGTGGGGACCTCGAGTTGGTGGATCATGACCGGGAGGCGTGAGATCGGGCCTCACGTCGTGAGACCGCCCCAATCCTCCCAGCCCCGACCCGGCCGTGCTCTCTAGGCTCGCGGCGCGATGGTGACAGACCTCATCGGCCGGGAGCGTGAGCTCGAGGAGCTGGTCGACCGTCTGGAGGACCACCGGCTGGTCACGGTGGTGGGGCCGGGCGGGATCGGCAAGACCGCGATCGCCCGCGCCGTGGCCGCCCGGCAGGGGCCTCGATTCCCGCTCGGGGCCCACTTCGTCGACCTGACCCGGGTCGACGACGCCGAGGCCGTGGGTGGGGCGCTGGCCGCCCAGCTCGGCTTCCCCTCGTTCCGGGCCCTCGTCGACTCGCCCTCCGACCAGCCCGCCCTCCTGGTGGTCGACAACTGCGAGCACGTCCTCGACGCGGCCGCGGACGCCATCGATGAGCTGCTGGCCTCCTGTGACGCCCCCACCGTCGTAGCCACCAGTCGGTCGCCCCTCGACCTGCCGGGCGAGTCCCTGGTCGTGGTCGGCCCGCTGCCCCTCGGGTCGGCCGAGGGAGAGGACGGTGCCGTGCGCCTGTTCCTCGAGCGGTCTCGGGATGCCGGCGCCGACCTCACCGACCACGACCGTCAGTCCGTCGCCGACCTCTGCCGGGCCCTCGACGGGGTCCCCCTGGCAGTGGAGATCGCCGCCGCCCGCAGCCGGGTCCTGAGCCCGGCGGAGATCCTCGACCGCCTCGACGATCTCGACACGCTGGCTCGCCCCCGGTTCCGAGGCAGCGAGCGGCATCGCACCGTACGGGCCACCATCGAATGGTCCTACGACCAGCTCGACGGGACCGAGCAGGCGATGTTCGATCGCCTCGGGGTGCCCGCCGCGGCGTTCACGGCGGCCACCGCGCATGCCGTCGCCGGCGAGCCCGGTGCGCCGCCCTCGGTCACCGAAGGTCACCTCGAGGGCCTGGTGCGGGTCTCCCTGCTCGTCACCGAGGTGGCCGACGGCGCCACGCGCTACCGCCAGCTCCACCCGGTGCGCACCTTCGCCCGCGAACGGCTCGTGCGCCCGGGGGGAGCACGACGAGACCTGTGACCGCTACGTCGACCACCTCGTCGCGACGGGGACGGCGCTCCGCCGTGGTGGTCGGGGCGGTTGGACCGCCGATGGGCTGTCCGAGCTCCTGGCCCTGGCCGACCACCTGCTGGCCGGGGTGCGCTGGGCCGTCGGCCACGATGACCAGCCGGATCGGGCGGCGGCGTTGCTGTCGGCGCTCTGGGGGGTGATCCACCAGGGCCGCACCGACGACATCGGGGCCGCCGGGGAGCTCGTCCTGGACCGCTGGCCCGACGGCACTGGCCGTCGGTGGGCCCTGGCGATGGCGACGGTGGCGACCTGCCGCCACCTTCAGGGTCGGGCCCAGGCGGCGATCGAGTTGGCCGAGCGGACCGTGGCGGGCGTCGAGCCCGGCGACCGTCCACCCCCCACCCTGTTCCGCGTGATCGGCATGGCCAAGGCGGCGACCGGTGACCTCGACGGCGCCCTGGCGGCGTTCACCGAGGCGGAGGCCCTGGCCTGGCAACGGGGCGTCGACGTCCTGGTCCGGGAGGCCACGATCTGCCAAGCGTGGGTGCGGGCCGAGCAGGGTGCCGACCGAGGTGGCCCTCGCCGCTCTCCGCTCCGTGGTCGATGACGCCGGCGCCGCCGGCGACGGGGTCAACGCCACCTGGGCCCGGATGGCAACGGGTCAGGTGCTCCTCCGCTCGGATCCGGAGGCGGCCGCCGCGGTGCTGACGTCGACCGTCGACGCGGCGCGCGACCTGGGCTACCGGGCCGGGCTGGTCGGCGCACTGCAGGGCCTCGCCCAGGCGGCCCTCGCGGTCGGCAACCTCCCGGAGGCCGCCCGGCGCCTGGTCGAGCTCATCGACGAGGTGACCTTCGGCGGGGCGGTGACCGAGCTCCGCTCCCTCCTGCGCACGGCTGCTGCCGTCCTGGCGCGGGCGGGCGACGACCACTGGGCCGACCTCGCCGCCACGGCCACGACCCTGCCCCGAACGAGCCTGTTGTCCCGTGTGGGCGACGACCTGTTCCCCCTGCCGGACGGCCGCGGACGCATCCGGTCGGTCAACGAGGCCATGGCCCTGGCTCGCGGCCGGCTCGAAGCAGTCAACGCCGAGCCGATCCCCGAGCCTGCGGCCGACCCTGCCGAGAGGGCGGCGGACGAGGGCACCTTCCGACGCGAGGGCGACCTCTGGCGAGTCGCCTGGGCCGGCCGGGAGATCACGGTGCGGCCCTCCAAGGGCGTCGTGGACCTCTCCCGCCTCCTGGCCGAGCCGGGACGGGAGATCCACTGCCTGGAGCTGGCAGGGGCCGGCGCCGAACAGGCCGGCACCGGCGAGGTGATCGACGACACCGCCCGACGGGAGTACGAACAGCGCATCCGTGACCTCCAGGCCGAGATCGACGAGGCCGAGGCGAACCACGACCACGCCCGGGCCGACCGGGCCCAGCTAGAGTTCGACGCCGTGGTCGAGCACCTGGCCGGCGCCCTCGGGCTCGGGGGACGGGCCCGTCGGGGCGGGAGCACCGCGGAGCGGGCCCGCTCCGCGGTCACCCACCGCATCCGGGCCACCATCCGCCGGCTGGCCGACGAGCACCCCGAGGTCGGTCGCCACCTGGCGGTGTCGGTGGCCACGGGGGTCTACTGCTCCTACCGGCCCGAGCGCCCGGTCCACTGGACGACCTGATCGCTCTCACGTCGTGAAGGCGCGGTTCTCACGCCTCCAGGGCATGAGAACGACACGGAACCCCCATCCCCCCACCGACCAGGCCTGGGCCCGGTCCTGGCTGCGACCGCCGCTGGGACCGCCCGCCCCGATCCGACGACCGTCGGAGTCCGGCGTCGCCACCGCCACCTGGACGCTGCCCCGCTAGCTAGCGGTAGGCGGCGGCCTGGATGGCGTAGAGCTCGGCGTACTGGCCGCCGCGGGCCATGAGCTCCTCGTGGGTGCCCGACGTCGCTCAGGCGGGCGCCGTCGAGGACCACGATCAGGTCGGCCATGCGCACCGTGCTGAACCGGTGCGACACCAGCACGGTGATCCGGCCGGTCGTCCCCGCTCTGGTGGGCCTCGGCCGCGTAGCGCTCGAAGAGGGCGTGCTCGGTCTCGGCGTCGAGCGCCGCGGTGGGCTCGTCGAGCACGAGCAGCAGCGGCTCGTCCCGCATGAAGCCCCGGGCCAGGGCCAGCTTCTGCCACTGCCCGAAGGACACCTCGACGCCGTCGGGCCAGGTGGCGCCCAGCTGGGCGTCGAGGCCGCCCGTCCAGCTTGGCCACGACGTCCTCGGCCCCGGCCCGGCCCACGGCGACCTCGACGGCGGGCTGGTCGTCGACCCGGTCGACGTCGCCCACGCCCGACGGTCTGCTGGGCCAGCAGCTCGAAGCGGAAGAAGTCCTGGTAGGCCCCGGCCAGGCGGTCCCGCCACTCCTCGGCGGGCATCCGGGCCAGCTCGGCGCCGTCGACCAGGATCCGCCCCGCCGTCGGCTCGTAGAACTTGGACAGCAGCTTGACCAGCGTGGACTTGCCCGCCCCGTTCTCGCCCACGACGGCCACCACCGCCCCGGCCGGCAGGGTCAGGCTGCACGTCGACGAGGACCTCCTTGTCGGTGCCCGGGTAGGCGAAGCTCGACGTGGTCGAGGACGATGCCCTCGCTCGAGCCGGTCGGGCACCGGCCACGTCGGCGTCGGCGTCGAGGGCGGCGGCGTAGTCCTCCAGCCAGGCCAGGCGGCGGGACCCGTCCATCCAGATGCCCCGGAGGAAGCCGATCTCGCCCACCGTCGGCCGCGATGTAGGCCGACAGCCGGGAGCCGGCGGCCAGCACCAGCAGCACGTCGGGGGCCGGGGCGTCCAGGCCCGAGGACACGTAGACGATGGCGGCGACGTAGCCCGCCCCGAACACCGCCCACCCGAGGGTGTGCCACACCGCGGAGGCCAGCCGGGTGCGGGCCACCGGGCCGTACCAGCCCTCCCACGCCTCCCGCCGGTCGTGCTGCAGGCGGGGGGCGATGCCGGTGACCCGGACCTCCTTGGCCGGCGCCGCGGTGGTCGCCGTGGTGAAGAGGTGCTCGGCCAGGCGGCGGGACGGGGCCCCGGCCTCCTCGGTCTCCCGCTCGACCGCCGGCCGCCACGACGAGGTGGCCACGGTCGGGACCGCGAACAGCACCAGGAGGACCAGCACCGGGCTGATCGAGGCCAGCAGGACCACCGTCACCCCGAGGCGCAGGATCCAGCCCGCGGTCGAGAAGACCGACATGTACATGTGGTCCAGGACGAAGACCTGGTCCCGCAGCACCGAGAGCCGGTCGATGAGCTCGGGCCGCTCCTGGTGGGCGATGGTCGACACCGAGGCCTGCAGGCGGGCCACGTGGGACTCGAGGCCGATGGTCACCTTGTCCCGGAACCGCCGCTGCACCCGGGTCGACACCGTGGTCAGGAACCAGGTGGCCGCCCCGGCGGCGCCGAGGAGCAGGGCGACGAGCAGCGAGCCGGTCGTCGTCGCCGTCGAGCACGGCCTGGGCCAGGGCGGCGAAGCCGACGGCCAGCAGGGCCTCGGGCAGGGCGGCCAGCAGGGCGAGGCCGAAGGCGACCGACATGAGCGCCGGCTCGTGCTGGTAGCCGATCTTGCACAGCCGCCACATCGACGACAGCGCCGGCGGCAGGTCGGCGTCCCGGTCCGGGGCGTCAGAGGGTTTCAAGGGTCACCTCCTCTCCTCGTCGCCGACGTCGCGCGTCGGTGCCGTCGGTGAAGCGCTGGGCCTGGAGGTCGAACATGGTGCGGTAGCGACCGTCGGCGGCCATGAGCTCGTCGTGGGTGCCGAGCTCGACGACCCGGCCGTGCTCGAGCACGCAGATGCGGTCGGCGTGGCGCACCGTCGAGAAGCGGTGGGACACCAGGATCGTGGTGGTGTGCGCGGGTGGCGGCCAGCACCCGGTCGAAGATCTCGGCCTCGCCCCGCACGTCGAGCTGGGCCGTGGGCTCGTCGAGCAGGACCAGGCCGGCGCCCTGGTCCACCGCGCACAGCGCCCGGGCCAGCGCCACCCGCTGCCACTGGCCCCCCGAGAGGTCGGTGCCGCCCTCGTAGCCCTTGGCCAGGATCGTGTCGAGGTCGGCCAGGTCGGTGGCCCCCGCCTCGGCCAGGGCGGCGAGCACGACCTCGTCGGGCGCGCCGGCCGGGGCCACGTTGTCCCGCAGCGGGAGCTCGAAGCGGATGAAGTCCTGGAACACGGCGGTGACCCGCTCCCGCCACGCGGTCACGTCGAGGTCCTTGAGATCGACCCCGTCGACCTCGATGGTGCCGGCCTGCGGGTCATAGAGCCGGCACAGCAGCTTGGCCAGGGTGGTCTTGCCCGCCCCGTTCTGGCCGACGATGGCCAGCGACGTGCCCGCCGGGATCTCGAGGTCGAGGCCGTCGAGGACCTTCGTGTCGGTGCCCGGGTAGGCGAAGGTCACGCCCCGCAGGCGGAGGTGCTCGGCCGGCCGGCCCTCGGCGTCACCGTCGGCGAGGGGCAGGGCGCCCTTCGGCGCCATGGCCTCCCGGAGGCGGAGGACGGCGGCCACCGGGGCCGCCGCCCCGTCGAGGGCCCAGAGGAACATCGCATGGCTGTTGAAGAAATTGCACTAGGCAGAAAGTACGTGCATTCAGCGGAAATCCAAAGCAGGTCGCAATTCGGGCGGGATGCGAAGGTATTTTCAAATTTCCTTTCCAAGCCATCTGGTTCGACGAATTCGTGCCGTTTTGAGGCCCATAGTCGGTACGTCGGACAAAAACAATTATAAAGGAAGGGCTCCAAATTGAAGCTCAATCCATAAGGGATGGCCATAAACCGGATACTGCACGAGTGAGAA
>CAVZRY010000007.1:0-30541 GCA_963777805.1 uncultured Microthrixaceae bacterium
GTGCAGGTCCTGGTGACCGACATCCCTGCCGTCGACGTCGTGCTGACGATCATCTGGCTGGTCGCCATCACCAACGCTCTCAACCTCCTGGACAACATGGATGGCGTCGCCGGGTCGGTGGCGTTGCTGTCCGCGCTCGGCATCGCCGCGCTGGCGATCGACGACGGCCAGCGGGTGATCGTGGGTCGGGGCCGCGGGACTGGCCGGGGCCTGTGCCGGGTTCCTGGTCTTCAACGCCCGGCGGGCCAGCATCTACCTCGGTGACAGTGGCGCCCTGTTCGTGGGTTTCGTCCTGCCGGCGCCGTCCGTGGAGGTGAACTCGGCGTTGGCCAACCCAGGCAGCTTCCTGATCCCGATCGGCCTGCTCGGGATCGCCATCCTCGATTCGGCCCTCGTCACGGTCCTGCGCCTGCGGCGTGGGGTGAGCCCGTTCACCGTGGTCTGGGACCACCTGGCCCACCGCCTCCTGGCCCTGGTGGGTACTCCCCTGGGCAGGGCGCTGGTGGGCCTGAGCGGGGCCCACGCCGTGATGGTGGCCCTGGCGGTCCTCGCCGGGGTGGATCTGTTGGTGCTCGGTGCCGCGGTGCTCGGGTGGGCGGTGGTCGTGGGGCGGTGTTCTGGTCAGCGTCCGGCCGGCGCGGTCCGCCTGAGCCGAGCGACACCGATGATGTCGTCGATGGTCTGGTCGAGGGACCGGGTCTGGGGCCCAACCGGTCAGGCGGCGCAGCCTGCCGGTGTCGGGGACCCGTCGCCGCATGTCCTCGAAGTCGGGGCCGAAGGCGTCCTCGTAGGGCTGGAGGACGATGGCCGACGACGACCCGGTCCGCTCCAGGATCCGGTGGGCGAGGTCCACCATCGCGATCTCGTCCTCGGAGCCGACGTTGAAGACCTCACCCGGGCTGTCGGGGCGGTCCAGGAGGACCAGCAGGGCCCCGACCACGTCCTCGAACGTGGCAGAAGCAGCGGGTCTGGCGGCCGTCGCCGTGCACGGTGAGCGGCGCACCGTCGAGCGCCTGGCCGACCAGGGTGGGCAGGACCATGCCGTAGTCACCCCGTTGGCGGGGCCCGACGGTGTTGAACAGACGCACCACGGTGGCGGCCAGACCGTGCTCGCGGTGGTAGGCCAACGCCAGGATCTCGTCGACGGCCTTCGCGGTCGAGTAGGCCCAGCGGGCGACGGTGGGCGAGCCCAGGACCCGGTCGGCATCCTCCGCGAGCGGGACCTGGGGGTTGCGGCCGTAGATCTCCGAGCTGCTGGTGACCAGGAAGCGGCAGCCGTGTCGATCGGCCGCTGGCGAGCACGTTCTCGGCGCCGCGGATGTTGCCGGTCAGGGACTGGAGGGGCTGCTCCACGATGAGGCGCACCCCCACGGCGGCGGCGAGGTGGACCACGGTGTCACAGCCGGCGGCGGCCTCGTCGACGACGGCTTCGTCGAGCACGAACCGCGACGGAAGGTCACGGCCGGGTGGTCGAGCACCGCTGTGAGGTTGTCGCGCCGTCCGGTCGACAGGTCATCGAGCACGGTCACCTGATCGCCGCGGGCCACCAGGCGCTCGACGAGGGAGGCGCCGATGAACCCGGCGCCCCCCGTGATCAGGTGTCGTGTCACCCGGCGAGCATAAGTGTCCCCCTCCGCCAGGGTGATCGGGCATCCCCGTCGTCGGCTACCGTGAGGCCCAGATGGATCTTCTGCGTCCCGACATCGAGTCCCCCCGCCGGGGCGACAGCCGCGTCTCCCTGGCCGTCCTCGTTGTCGTCGGGCTCCTGCTCGGCCTCCTCAGTCCCTTCGGCGGGTCGATCCGGCCCGCCGGCGCCCAGGCCCCGTCCGCGGCGATCACCCTGGCCAAGACCGTCGGCACCGACCCCACCATCTGCGCCGCCACCGACGCCATCACCGTCACCACCGGCACCGCCGTCACCTACTGCTACACGGTCACCAACACCGGTGTCACCACGCTCTCCACCCATGACCTCGTCGACGACCGACTCGGCCAGCTCCTCAGTGGCTTCCCCTACTACCTTGCTCCCGGCGCCAGCGCCTTCTTGACGGCCACCGCCACCCTGAACACCACCACCGTCAACGTCGCCACCTGGACCGCGGGTTCCGGCGCGATCACCAACACCGCCGCGGCGGCGATCGAAGGGGCCGTCATCACCGGCACCGCAGTGGCGGTCGACACGGCCACCGTCACCGTCATGGCGCCCCCGCCCCCGCCCCCGCCCCCGCCTCCGCCGCCTCCGCCTCCGGAGATCTGCCAGAACCAGCCCGTCACCGTGGACCTGGCCCGGGGCCAGTCACCCACCAACGGGCCGGACGTGATCCGGGGCACCACCGGTGACGACATCATCAACGCCCTGAGCGGTGACGACCTCATCTGTTCCCTCGGTGGTGATGACATCGTGAGCGGCAACCAGGGCAACGACAGGATGTACGGCAGCAGCGGTGACGACGAGATGCGCGGTAACGCGGGTGACGACACCCTGCGGGGCCGGTCCGGGGACGACCTCCTCTACGGCCAGGCCGGCAATGACACCCTCGGCGGCGGGCCGGATACCGACACCTGCCGGGGCGGCACCGGCGTCGACACCGCCACCGCCTGTGAGACCACCGTCGGGGTGCCCTGACCGTCCAGGCCCACGGTGACCTCCCGGCTCCTGCTCCACCCGGCCGAGATGGTCCAGGCCCCCCAATCGGTCTCGAGCGCGGCGCTGTGGTTCGTCACCGTGGCCGACCCCGCGGACACGGCCTGATCGCACCGGCCCCGCCGGCGCCGCATCAACCCCCCGACGCCTCCTCGAGCTCCTGCAGCACGTTCTGCAGGTCCTGGCGCTCCGGCTCGAGGTCGACGGCCTGTTCCAAGAGCTCTCGGGCCTCGTCCCGGCGGCCGTCCTCGCGGTAGAGCTGGGCCAGCAATCCAAGGGTGTCCACCGACCCGTCGAAGAGGTCGACGGATCGCTCGAGCTCGGTCACGGCCTCCGCCCGGAGCACCTCGGCCTGTTGTCCGTCGAGGACCGAGGCCCAGTTGACCAGAAGGGTGCCGTGTTCGGCGTAGAGCTGCCAGTCGGTGTCGACCCGGTCGATCAGGGAGCGGTAGAGCCCGTCGGCGACCTCCAGGTGCTCGGGGCCGGCGACGGCTGCGAGCGCGACCTCGGCCCGGGCCTGTGCCCGCACCGTGGCGATCGCCCCGGGGTCCCGGTCCAGGGCCCGGTGGTAGGCGACGAGGGCCTCGTTCAGGAGCTGCCGCCGCACCTCGTCGTCGGCCACCTCGGTGGTGGCGATGGCCACGAGCTGGTCGGCGAACCACGCGTGGTAGCGCGGCTCGGCCCCGAACCACTCGATGGCGGCCTCGAAGTCGGCGGCGCCGACCGCCAGGGGCCGGCCGGCGGCGGTGTCCTCGAGGCCGTCCCGGAAGCGGAGGTCGGCGACCAGGGGGCGCACGGCCAGGAGCCCGAGGACGACCACCACCACGGCGAAGCCGCCGAGGGCCACCGGGGACAGGGGCCGGAGGCGCTCGGGGACCCGCTCGCCGGTCCGACCGGCGATGGCGGCCGGGTCGGCGAGGGCCACGAGGGCCGCCGCGGACACCCAGCCGAGCAGGGCGACGGGCACGACGTCGATGCTGACCAGGCCTTGCAGCACGTAGGCGGCCAGGGCCCCGCCGAAGCCGGCCAGCAGCCACCGGTGGGACTCCTCGAGGACCCGGCGGGACCGCACGACGTACAGAGCGAGGAGCCCGAGGAACCAGAGGTAGGCCAGGACAGCCGGGATGCCACTGGTGGCGGCCCGGTCGAGGAAGACGTCATGGGCCTCGTCGGCGTTGATGACCAGGTTGTCCGCCGCCGCCAGGGACCGGTACTCGGGATAGGCCAGGTGGAAGGTGTCCGGGCCGACCCCCAGGATCGGGTGGTCCCGCACCATCTCGGCCGCCGCCCCCCAGATCTCGACCCGGGTGTCCAGGGTGGCGGTTCCCGTGAAGCGGACACCGCTCACGAGGTCGCCGCCCGGTATCGAGTCGGCCGTGGCCGAGACGACGACCACAGCCAGGCCGATCACGGTCAGGGCCAAGGTGCCCCACCGCACGATGCGGGGCAGGGCCGTCGGGGCGAGGAAGCCCGAGCGCGGCCACCCCGCCGACCGCGGCCAGGGCTCCACCCCGGGTGCCGGTCCACCACACCCCCAGGGCCAGGAGGCCGGCGAGGGCCAGGAGGCCGAGGCGGACCAGCCCGTCGACCCGGGTGCGGAAGGCCAGGACCAGCGGGATGACGATGGCGAGGTGGGCGCCGCTGAAGTTCGAGTTGCCGAGCAGCCCGTAGGGGCGGGGGATGGGGGCCCCCGTCTCGTCCAGCCACTCGATCCAGTCCCAGCCGAACTGCTGGATGGTGACGTGGCCCAGGCCGACGACCCCGCTGAGCACGAGGGCGCCGGCGATCCAGATGAGGCGTTGCGGGGCCCGCCAGCAGTAGGCGACCACCGCCCCGCCGAGGAGGAGCGGGACCAGCAGTCCCAGGAGCCCGTCGTAGCGGCCGTAGCGGCCGAAGAACGAGGTCACCGGGCTGGTGCTGAACACGGTGGCGGCCGTGGTCAGCACCACGAGGACGCCCAGCGGGAGGGCGATCCGCAGCCGGGGCAGCGGCGACCGGCGAGCCGCCACCGACCACGCCACGACGCCGGCGACGGCCAGCACGGTGCCCAGCCACAGGACGGTCACCTTCGGGACCATGAAGGCCTCTGCGGAGGACCGGGTGAACACGATGGGCACCAGGGCACACACCGCCACGAGCGCAGCGAAGCCACCCTGCACCAGAGCCAGGGTCAGACGGACGCGCATGGATCGGCCAGCGTAGGTTCTGGCCCCGCCTCGTCCCCGCCCGGCGAGGAGCGGCCGCCCCGACCGGGCGAGCCCGCCGAGGCCGAGGGCCAGAGCGCGGACGGCGGCCGGAACGGCGAGGCGGGCCATCACCGCCAGTAGGGTCGGCGGGCGCCGCATGAACGTCCTCTTGCTCGATCACGCCCCGGTTGTCGGCGGAGCCGAGGTGGTGCTGGTTGGCCTGGCCGGAGCTTTGGACCGGGACCGCTGGACCCCGTTGGTCGCGACATCCGAGGAACCGGCCTTTCGATCGCTACTGGCCGACGTCGACGTGGAGTCGATCCCCGTGCCGATGGGTCACCTCAACGGGTCCGGGGCAGCGATGCCGATTCATCTCACTGCTGCGGTCCACGCGGTGAGCCGACTGGTGCGCCGACGCCACATCGACCTGATCCACACCAACACCGTTCGGGCCCACGTCGTGGGGACGCTGGCCGCGACCCTGACCCGCACACCGCTGGTCTGGACCTTGCACGACGACACCTTCCCCCGCCACCTGGCCCGACTCCTGGCCCGAAGGCCGCGTCAGGTGATCTGCGTGTCACAGTGGGTGAGCGATCGGTATGCGGCCTCTGGGTTGCGGACCAAGTCGACCGTCGTCCACAACGGCGTGGATCTCGAGGCACCCCCGCGATCAGCCGCGGGGCTCCGGGCCGAACTGGGCGTGCCGCCCACGGCGCCGTTCGTGGTGAGCGTGGGAAGGCTGGTGGCCGGCAAGGCGCCACACCGGTTCGTGCAGGCCGCGCAGCGGGTCCTCCAGACACGGCCAGAGGCGTACTTTGCGCTGGTCGGGGGACCCGATGGCCCTGAGCCAGGGCGACCGGCGCCCCCGCCTCCCGAGCTGCTGACCCAGGCGGTGGAGGCGTCTGGGCTGGGCGGGCGCCTGATCATGACCGGTCACCGCACGGATGTGGATCGCTTCTATGCCGCGGCCGACGTGGTCGTCTACACCGCAGTGCGACCAGAGGGGCTGCCGACCGTCCTGCTCGAGGCGATGCGGTACTCGCGGCCGACGGTGGCCAGCGCCATCGGCGGTGCCGTCGACATCGTGGAGGACGGCGTGACCGGCTGGTGCGTGCGACCCGATGACGTGGATGATCTGGCGGGCGGAGTCCTGCGGCTGTTGGGTGATCCGGATCGGGCGCGGGCCATGGGTGTGAACGGGCGCCGGCGCTTGGCTCGCGGGTTCGACCGGCGCGAGCAGGTCGCCCGAACGATGGGCATCTATGACACCGCGGTGCGTCGGACCACCCGAGGGTAGGCCGGTCGGGGCCGCGGGCTCAGGTCGGCGTGAGCGTCTCGGTGCCCTCGGCGGTCGAGCCCTCGACGGTCCAGGTCCCGACGAGGCGGCCGTCGTCCTCGACCCGGTAGACGGCGGTGCCCGTCCCGGTCAACGAGCCGCTGAAGCTGGCCTCGAACCGGTCCCCCTCGAGGGTCCCGCGGCCTGAGGACGTCGACGAGCCGGTCGTCCACTCGATCCGGTAGTCGGGGCCCGATCCGGTGATCTCCGCCGTCCCCTGGTAGGACGAGCCGTCGGCGTTGGTCCCCGCCACCTCGTAGCTGCCGACCAGGCTGCCGCCACGGGGCTCGCCGCCCCCGGAGCCGGTGCCGCCGCCGTCGTCGCCGTCGTCGCCGCCGAGCAGGACGAAGGCGGCGACCCCGAGAACGACCAGTGCGACGACCGCCAGGACGATGGCCAACAGGGGTGATCGACGGTCGGGCCCGACGTCGGCGGCGGGTGGTGCCGGGGCCAGGGAGTCCGTGCCCGACGTGCCCTGGTCCGCGACCTGCTCGGTCCAGCGGGTGCCGTCCCAGAAGCGGTGCTCATGGCGACCCCCCGGGTCGGGATACCAACCCGGCGCCATCCTCCTGTCAGTGTCCGACATGGTTCCATCCTCCGTCTGATCAGCAGCGGTGTCAGGGGTCGAAGGTCACTGACTCAGGTCATCGCGCCTGGGATGGGTAGAGCACGTTCGATACCGGTTGGCTGGCCTGGTCAACCTGGTGGTCTCTACGTCTCCGTTGGACCAACCCAGTGTTCCTGACCCTTGTCCCCGCGGGTCAATTGGGCAGTGCTCGCTGGCCACTGCCGAGAATGACTACGAGCACGGCCGGCTGTCCCGCCTGCGGTTCCGGTCAATCGCCCGTTGGGCCAGATCCAACAAGTCATCTGTGCCTCCCTCAGGCCGTTCATAGCTCAGGTTGTCGCCGAAGATCCGACGAACGATGATCGGCTCGTCGCGGACGCCGATGCTCACCCCGGCCTCGACCAGCCGCCAATGCAGGTCGGTGTCCTCGGCGATCCGCAGCGACTCGTCGTAGCCGCCGACGTTCACGACGGCGTCCCGGCGGAGCAGCGCCGTGTGGAAGATCGGAACCGTCTCGTCGCGGGCGAACTTGGCCGCGATCAGCGGCGGCGGCTCGACGCCGGGCTGGAACTCGGTGCGACTACGGCCCATCACCGCGGCGTATCCCGGATTCTCGGCAAGCCAGCTGAAGTGACCCGCGACGGCGTCGGGCAGGAGGAGGTCGTCGGAGTCGAGGAACGTGATCCACTCGGCCCGACACCCGGCGATCGCCCGGTTGCGGGCTGCAGCCGGACCGGCGTTGGGCTGGTGGCTCACGACAACCCGGTGGTCGGTCGCGGCGATCGAGTCGAGGAGACTGCCTGTCCCGTCGGTGGACCCGTCGTTCACGACGTGCACCTCCACGCTCGGGTGGGTCTGGCCCAGTGCACTCTGGATCGCCTCGGCCACGACGGCCGCGCGGTTGTAGACGGGTACCACGACGGCCACGGTCGGGGAGGTGCCCGTCGGCACCGCCGGGCTCACGTTGACCTCGTGCGAAAGAGGCTGAGCAGCACGTCCGCCAGGTCGCCGCCCTGATAGCTGAGGTTGTCCCCGCTGATCCGGCGGATGACCAGTTCCCGATCGACGTACTCGACCCGAAGCCCGTTGCGTCTCAGCCGCAGAGCGAGGTCGAGGTCTTCGGCGAAGTCCAACGACTCGTCGTAGCCGCCGACGGCCTCGATCGCCGCGAGAGTCGTCATGACGCTCTGCCAGTAGCGCTTGGGCCCTGACTGTGCGAGCTGCGCTTTGAGGATCACGGGGGGGTCGACCCCCGGGGCAACCTCGATGCGCTCGGTGCCGACGACGGCGTCGCCCATGAGCGGGTCGCTCACTACGTCGACCTGGAACGCCAGGCGCCCCGGTGTCATGAGGTCGTCCGAGTCGAGAAAGGTGATCAGCCGCCCGGAACACGCACCGATGCCCCGGTTAAGATCGACGCTGCCTTGGGAATCGAGGCTCACGTCGATCCATCCGGCCACCGGAGCCTCCGTGGTGATCGGGTGGATGCTGGAGGAGGCATGGATCGTGATGCTCGACCGGCTGGGGTCCAGGTCGTGACGCACGGTGCCAGTGTGCACGCCGTTGGGTGGAGGGCCTCGGGGTCAGGACGCCTTGGCCCTGGACCCGTTCGTATCGGCGCTCGACGGCCGGAGGCGGGCGGCGGCGTCGCGGGTTGCCTGGCGCAGGTCGAGGACCAACTGGCCGGCGTCCTCACGGATGTCGTCGGTGCTCGTAGCGGCGTGAGCTCGGCGATCGCAGGCCGTGGCACACGCCGTCCGACGCCACGTAGCGAGCGGGCGCGGCGACAACGGCCCGAGCGGCGCAACGACCGCCGAGGACGAGCGAGCCGGCCAGCCGGCTCGGCAACGACCAGCGCCGATCAGTCGACGAGCCGGACCGGAGTGCGCTTCAGGCGACCTCGACCCCGTCGAGCGCCGTGCGCAAGCCGGCCGCGGCCCGATCGCCGATGCGGCCGAAGGCGAGACGGAGCAGCGGATCGGCCACGCCGAGGACGCCGTTGAGGGTCAGGTCGGCCTGGTAGGTGACGAGGGTGTGGTCGCCGTCGGCCTCCACGGTGATGCGGTCATCGGAGGTGAGGAACCGGTCCTCGGCCACGGCCCGCACGAACCCGGGCGCCGAGTGCTCGACGGTGACGTACCGCAGGGTCAGGTCCCGTCCCGGGCTCTTTACGGTGACGTCGAAGGCACTGTCGGGCCCGGGCCCGTCGCCCTCCACCAGCACGGCGGCGGTGACGCCCGGGTCCCACTCGGCGAAGTTGCGCAGATCCGCCATGTAGGCGAAGGCGTCCTCGACACTGCGGGGGGTGCGGACCTTGGTGACGTAGCGGGCCATGGTGCTCCTGGGGAGGGGGGGGTGGCGTCCAGCCTGCCGCCGAGGTCACCCGATGCGTCGTCAGGCCGGCTCGGGCCCCCCGCCGAGCCGGTAGATCCGCCTACGGTCCAAGCGTGGGCCTGCGACTGCCGCTGCGACACCGGGACGATCCCGGCATCCAGAAGGACCTGAACTGGGCTCGCCACGGCGTGGACCTTCCCACCGGGCTGGAGATCCAGTGGCTGGGCACCGCCGGCTTCCGGATCAGCTACGAGGGCACGACCGTGCTCATCGACCCGTACCTGTCCCGCATCCCGCTGGGCGCCGTCGTCGGCCGCCGAGCCGTCACCTCAGACGAGGCGCTGGTCGAGCGGCTGGTGCCCGCCGCCGACGCCGTCCTCGTCGGCCACACGCACTTCGACCACGCCATCGATGTCGGGGCCCTCGCCCGTCGTCACGGCTGCCCGGTCTACGGATCGACCTCGGCGGCCCACCTCGTGGCGCTCAACGGCATGCCGGACCAGGCCGTCGACGTCGAGCCCCACCGCCCGTATGAGTTCGGCCCGTTCACGGTCCGGTTCACCCCGAGCCGCCACTCGAAGCTGGTCCTGGGCCTGAAGGTCCCCTCCGACGGCGAGCTGACCTGCGACGCCCTCGACGACCTGGCCGCTGGCCGCTACCGGTGCGGCCAGGTGTGGGGCATCGCCATCGAGGTGGCGGGCATCACCCTCTACCACCAGGGCAGCGCCGACCTGGTCGACGACGAGATCCGGGACCGGGGCGTGGACGTCCTCCTGTGCGGCATCGCCGGCCGGGCCTACACCCGCCACTTCGTCCCGAGGGTCCTGGCCGCCCTCGACCCCAAGCTGATCCTGGCGCACCACCATGACGACTTCTTCCGTCCGGTCGAGGGCGACATGGGCTTCTCCCTCAACGTCAACCTCGGCGCCTTCGCCGACGACGTCGCTGCGGCGGCCCCGGGCCTGCCGGTCCGCACCCTCGGACCCGCTACAGACGGTCAGCGCAGCGGGAGTCTGATTTCGCCGCGGCGGTGGCGTGCTGTAGTGGAGTCGAGACCGACGACCGAGCGAGGCACGCCATGGCACGGGTACTGATCACGGGTTGTTCCACGGGCATCGGTCGGGCCGCGGCGGTCGAACTGACCGCCCGGGGCCATCAGGTGGTGGCCACCGCCCGTCGCCCGGAGTCCCTCGATGGCCTCGAGGTCGCCGAGCGCCTGGCTCTCGACGTGGACGACACCGCCTCGGTGCAGGCCGCCGTGGCGGCCGCGGGGAGCGTCGACGTCCTGGTCAACAACGCCGGCTGGGAGAGCGCCGGTCCCGTCGAGAAGGCGGACCTCGACGAGGTGCGGGCCATGTTCGAGACCAACCTGCTGGGCGCCGCCCGGATGGTCCAGGCGGTGCTGCCGGCCATGCGGGAGCAAGGGAGTGGGACCATCGTCAACGTCTCGTCGGTGGCCGGTGTGGTGGCCGGGCCGCTCAACGGCTTCTACGCCGCCAGCAAACACGCCCTCGAGGCCATGTCGGAGAGCCTCCACTACGAGGTCGGCCACTTCGGGGTCCGGGTCGTGATCATCGAGCCCGGGGCCTTCGCCACCGCCTTCGGCGACAACGCCCGCCGTCACGGCGAGGACAGCCCGCCCTACGACGAGCTCCGCCGGCAGTGGGACGCCGCGTCGGAGGTCCTGGCCGGCGGCGCCGCCCCCGGCCCCGGCCCCGAACCCGTGGCCGTGGCCATCGCCGACGCCATCGAGGCCGACGATCCGCCCCTGCGCATCCCCGTCGGCGAGGACGCCCAGCTCGTGGTCGCCGTCCGGGCCGTCAACGACGACGCCACCTTCGAAGCCACCATGCGGGAGACCCTCGGCCTCACTGGTGAGGCGCCGATCCGGTTCGCCGCATCATCCGAACTGACCGGGTCGTTCCGGGGCGTCGACGGTCGCCCCTGACGGGTCATTCGACCCTGCTGCGACGCCGGCCGAGAGCCGGTGCGCCAGCACCGCTCCCGCCGAGCCCCCACCGACGATCACGTAGTCCGACATGCGAGCCTCCCCTGGTCGTCGCCTCAACCGGCGAGCGACGCTCCGACACCAGCACGATGCCGGGTCCCTGGTCCTCAGTCGTACTGCTTGGCCCAGCCGCCGGTGTGGTAGGTCGCCTCGGGGGCCGAGGTCACCCCGAGGGCCTTCATCGCGGCCGCCAGCTCGGGGTCGGCCATGAAGGAGCGGAGGGCGTCGAAGGACTCGGCTTGGTGGTACACGAGGGCCAGGGTCGGGTCATCGATGCCCCGGTTGGCGGCCTGGCCGATGATGCCCCGGCTGGTGCGCAGCTCCTCGGCCTCGTCGTAGCCGGCCAGCCACACGTCGAAGTCGGCGACGTTGTGACTGATCATCACCGCGGGCAGCTCCCGGTCCCAGACGATCGCCTCCCGGGCCGGGGTCACCCAGAGCGTCTCCGGGGGGCCGAGGACACCCGCCTCCCGCATGGTCTCGCTGAGGTCGTCGGAGGTCGCGAAGGCCTTGGCCCGGTCCACGTCGGTGAGCGCCATGTACAGGGCGATCTCGTTTGGGTTCTCCTCACCCCGGTTGATGTGGTGGCCGAGGATGCCGGCCTCGCGGCGAGCGCCTTCATGGACGTCGAAGGCGGCCTTCCAGGTGTCGAAGTCGGCCACCGTGTGCCGCAACAGGGCCGCGGCCGGAGGGAGATGGGCGGACAGATCGGACATGTGGACCTACTTCCCGTCCGCGGCGCCGTCTCCCGACGATCGGGGGGCGAACGACGAGGCCTCGGGGCACTGTGGTCCCGGGCCACCCGGCTGTCAAGCGGGTCGGTCAGGTCCGGGCGGCCGACCGGTGGTGGCCGCGGCCGGATGGCCAAAACGGTTCTCGATCCGCGGCCCAGCGTGTCACCGGCCGGGCGGCCCGGTGCCCGATGCCCGATCGGACCATGCCCGGGGCGTGACCTTCGGCCCTGTGCCCGCCGCCCGGGCGCGTCCACCATGAGGCCCAGAAGCGTCCAGAGGTAGGAGCGATCCAGATGCAGGCAAATGTGGGAGACCGAATCGTGATCCGCGGTCACCGAGTCGGTGAACCGGAGCGGGACTGCAAGGTCCTCGCGGTCCAGGGTGAGGATGGCGGGCCGCCCTACATCGTCCAGTGGGAGGACAGTGACCACGAGAGCCTCTTCTACCCCGGCTCGGACGCCGCGGTCGTGCACTTCGACAAGAAGCCCCGGACCCGCGCGAAGGCGAAGGGGGCCTCCCGATGAGGACGATCGACAGCATCCGTCGCTCCGGTCTGGGCATCGCCCCGGGTCGCACCATCACCGACGCGGCGAGGATCATGGAGACGGCCGCAGTGGGGTCTCTGGCGGTCGTCGACGGTGACGAGCTCGTCGGCATCGTGACCGATCGGGATCTGGTTCGCCGGGGCCTGGCCAAGGGCCTGTCGCCCGAGGCCCGGGTCGACGGGGTCATGAGCACACCGGTGGTGACCATCGACGCCGAAGCGGACCTGCACGGCGCCTTCACCCTGTTCCGCACCCATGCCGTGCGCCGCCTGGCGGTGGTGCGGGACGGTCGATTCGTCGGGATGATCACCGTCGATGACCTGCTCATCGACCTCGCCGCCGACCTCGTCGACCTGGCCCGCCCGGTGACCGCCGAGGTCCTCTTCGGCCACCACGACGCCCCGGTGCCTGCCGTCAACTGACCCGGGCCCCGGTTGGTGACCTTCGGCCCTGTCCCGCTTCGGGTACCGGGTGGACGCTGAGCCTGCAGCAATCGAGCTGTGAGGAGGTCGTCATGAGCACCGACGTCTCAACCCGCTTCCCGCCCCCGACGCCGACCTACCCGAGCGCCCTGCCCCCGCCGTCGGTTCCCCCGAGTGCCCCGCCACCACTGCCCCCGCCGCCGGTCTACCCGCAGTACGGCTACGCCCCCGGCGGCCCCTCACCGGTCGTTCGCACCAGCGGGCGGGCCATCGCCGCGCTGGTCCTTGCGCTGGTCTCGATCGTCGTGCCGTTCGTGCTGGCCCCTGCGGTCATCGTCCTGGGGATCCTGGCCCTGAGCCAGATCGCCAGGACGCCGTTGCTCCGAGGCAAGGGCATGGCCATCACCGCCATGGTCATCACCATGCTCAGCGTCGTCGCCTGGGGGGCCCTGGTGGCCGCCACCGACGATCCCACCGAGACGGGCACGGGTGGGCGGCCCGCCGCCGAGAACCTGGTGGCGACGGTCGGTCCCGCCTGCCGTGGTGTGGCCGTCCCCGAGGCGGGCGCCTATCGAGGTGACGGTCCCTTCCACTTCGCACTGGCCAACGACAACGGCCGGCCCATGGCCTGGTCGGCCCGTGACGCCCGGTGGCGGGCCCCAGAGGTCGCCGACGCCGAGCTGGTGGCCTGCATCGCCCGGCAGTCGAACCTGATCGAGACCTGCCCCTACTGGAACGGCCCGGACATCGACCGGTATGAGACCGTGATGACGGTCCGGGTGGTGACCGCTCGCCGTGGCCAGCCCGTGACCTCCTTCCAGATCACCGCCCAACCGCGGCAGTGCCAGTCGACCGAGGCGATGTCAACGGTCCGCCTCGACGGGACCGTGACCTTCCAGCAGCTCTCCCAGCGACTCGGGCTGGCGTCCCTGGTCCCCGCGGGAGCCTGACGGCGATCCGGTCCGACACCACCCCGGACTGCCGGCTGGGCGCCTGATCCAAAGGGGGTGGTGGGGTCGATCAGGCGAACACGAAGGACGCCACCAGGTTCTCGAAGTCGGGGGCGTAGCGCCCGGCCAGCTCGCCGCTGCAGGTGGCGTGGAGCTGGACGAGGTCGTGGACCGGGGCGCCGGACGGCGCCGGGGCGAACACCAGGAGTTGGAGCTGGAAGACCGCGGTCGCACCGGGCTGCGGGGTGAAGGTGTGCAGGCGCAGCTTGGCGGGCCGGCCCCCCACCGGCGCGTCGTGATCGGCGAGGACCCGGTAGTCGGGGTAGGACCCGACCGCGACCTGAGCCAGTCGGATGAGCGCGCCGGTGAGCTCGGCGTCGCCGCGGACGCGGTCCACGGTGACCAGGACGTTGGTCCGGAAGTGGGCCGGTGACGCGGTGTCATAGGCCAGCAGCGCGGCGTCGGTGGTGGGTTCGGGTCGCCAGGACGGCGGCACGGTCAGGGCGAAGGACGGTGCGGCCGGGAAGTCCTCGCTGGGCACCTGCAGGGTGAGGCCCTCGGGCGGCGGGGCGGTGGGTGGGGTCGGGTCGGTCATTTGTTCACCATCCGAAGTGGTCGAGCGCGTCGCCGATGCCGTCGATGACGGCATTCGGATTGATCGAGATGTTGATGTCGGCCTCCGCGCCCAGGCCGAGGGTGGCCCCGGTGCGGCCGCTGAAGCCGATGTTGTCCCAGCTGAAGCCGACATCGCCCTCGGCGGTCACGCCGAGGCCGTAGCTCACGCTGCCGCCGATGGTGCCGGTCGCCGGGCCGGTCCCGAGGGTGTAGGCGCCGGTGGCGCGGCCACCGACGAACGCCTCGGTCTCGCCGTGCAGCCCGAGGCCACTCTCGCCGAGCCGGAGCCCCCCTTCAGCCGACGCCAGGGCCCCGAGGAAGACGTCGCCCGCCAGCTGTTGGGTGATCCAGCCCGAGGTCAACGTGCCGGTGAGGCCCACCTGCGTCCCGACCCGGGCCTCGAGGCCGAGTTGGGCGGCCAGACCCGAGTCGTCGAGCTTGAAGCCGGACGAACCGGTGAGCTCGGCCACGCCCTCCCCGGTCACCGTGAGCCGGCCCTGGGCACCGAGGAGATCGCCCGACAGGAGGTCCTGGGAACCGCCCAGCCGGCCACCGAGGATCGTCCCACCGCCGCCGCCGAAGGCACCGTCCAGCCAACCCAGCAACCGGTCCGTCAGGCTTCCACCGCCCCCTCCCGCGCCGAGCCCGAGGTCGGTCGGGCCACCGCCGTCCTCCCCACCCCCGAGACCGTCGCGGCCCCCACCAGGCCAGCCCCAACCCCCGCCCCCGCCCCGGCCGAGCAGCTGGAGCAGGAGGTACAGCAACAGGAGGCCCAGCAGGGCCAACCCCGCCTGGGTGGCGGCGTTGTCGGTGGCGTAGCAGTCCTGAGGGTTGCTGCAGTTGTCGGCGCCGGCCACCCCGGTCGTCGCCAGCCACAGCACACCGGCCGTCCCCAGCAGGCGGCGGCCCACGCGGGTCACGACACCGGCTCCGGCTCCGGCTCCGGCGCCCACGACCGGCTGCCGGGCACGGTTGGGATGAGGATGAGGAACACGGTCAGGCCGAGGAGGAGGAAGAGCAGCTGGGGCCGGAACGTCTCGGCGTCGCGGATCCGCTCGGGGAGGAACCACTGCCCGGCGAGGTAGACGACCACGAGGCCGGCCACGAAGCGGAGGAGAACGGGGATCCGCTCCATGAGGGTGCCCCAGGGCCCCCAGGGGAACGGAACGACCCCGGTGCGGACGAGCTCGAAGCCGCTGACGGCCACGTAGACCACGGCCGCCTCGCCCCAGCCGGCCAGGAGGCCGGCGAGCAGGAGGGTGATCAAGGCGGCGCTGATGAGGCTGCGCACGACTTGGGGAAGGCGGTCATACACCGCCGGCGCGCTCAGCGGCCGCGCCAGCTCCTCCTCGATGGCGGTGGCCCGTCCCGCGAGCGATGGCACCGTCACCAGGAGGGCCTGGATGCCCAGTCGGAGGGCCGCCATGAGGGCCCCGGCCCGCGCCAAGGTCGCGGCATCCTCCTGCAGGGGGCGTATGGCCTCGACGGTCGGCTCCAGGTCGCGCCATGACCACACCGGGCGCAGCAGCACGGGGGCGGCGAGGGCCCAGAGGTAGACCGCGGCGGCGGTCAGGGCCACCTGGGCCACCAGGGCGATGCCGATCCGCAGGGCCAAGGGCGAACGGTCCCCCGGCAGGAGCGAGCGCACGATGGCCTTGGTGCCCAGCGGCAGCTTCACCAGGACCACGGCGAGCACGCCGTAGGCGATGAGCAACGGCACGACCACCCGCAGCAGGTAGTCCGCGGCGTCGCCGCTGGCGAGGGACGCCCGCGAGAGGTCCTCGCCGGCATACGCCCAGGTGGTGTCGGACAGGACGAGTTGGCCGAAGGCGAGTCCGCCGAGCATCGCGAGGCCGAGCTGACCACTCGCCGTCCCCACCACGACGAACAGCACGAGCAGGGCGAGGGACTCGGTGGGCAGGACCTCGAAACCGGGCTGCCTCCAGCCGATGGCGACCCCGACGGCCAACGCCGTCGGGGTGGCCAGCACGCTGAGGACCCGGATGGCGCCGACCCAGTGACCATCGAGGAGGGTCAGGCCCAGGGTCGAGGACATCCGGGCGCCGAGACGGGGCAGTCGCACCCACCACAGCCTTGTTCCGGCGTCGAGCCCGTTCACGGGGCGGGTTCCGCCGGCTGGTCGTACTCGGGCGCCGGCTCCGGCGCCAGGAGCCGCCGGGCCAAGGCACCCAGCGTCGCCCCGTAGGCGACGTGGCCGAGCAGCGACATCTGGGTGAACTCGCGTCGGGCCTCGATGTCGAGCCAACCCGGGTAGATCGCCAGCATGACGGCCTCGAGCCCGAGGGCGTAGGCGATGCCCGTGAGCGCGCCCCTCCGACGGAACAGCCCGGTGTAGGCGATGCCGAAGCTGACCCCGTTCACGAGGTGGTAGCCGACGCCCACGACCCGGCTCCAACCCTCGCGTCCCGAGCCGGGCAGCAACGCGTCACCGAAGGCCCCGAACGCCTGCCGAACGGCTGGATGTCCAGGTCGAAGACCTGGACGAGGGCGAAGCGACTGAGGTCGTAGGCCACGGTGGCGCCCAGCCCCGGCGATCGCCCCGACCCGCAGCACCTCGTGGAACCGGGCCCGCGCGTCGGTCGGAGCCGTCCGCTCGAACCACCAGATCCCCACCGCGATGGCACTCCAGCCCGCGAGCAGCGTGAGGGGCAGGGACAGCCCGAGCAGGACGAAGAGCACGAGCGCGAGCCCCGACACCAGGAAGGCCGCCGTGATGAACTGATCGACACGCGCCACCCCCCACTTCACCTTCACCTCCCGAGCCTGCTCCTTGCGGTGGAGTCAAGGAAGGGTCCTAGGACCCGATCGACCCTCGCCTCGAGGCCATGTCGGAGAGCGAGCGCCACTCGGCCCGCTGGAAGGAGGGCCGGGCCCGGTCACCCGGACGCGTCGCGCTATGACCCGATTGCTTGGGGCTCCCCGAAGATGAAGTCGTCCATCACGGCGACGTCGTGCTGCTCGTCGTCGTCGGGCCCCAGCGCCGAGTCGCCGTAGACGATCCGCACGAGCGACCACTGGATCGTCGAAGGCGATGCCGAGGAACGAGAGCCCGTCCTGGGACACCGGGACGCTGAAGCGGCCCAGGGACTGGTCGTCGGCGTCGAACAGCTCGAACTCGGCGCTGTTCTCTGTGTCGACGTCGGTGTAGACGGCGCCGAACCCCCGGGTGACCGCGGGGGTGTCGGTGCCGGGCACGAAGAAGTGGAGGTCCACCACGTTGCTCCCGATCGGGGAGAACAGGCGCTCCTCGCTGAACGTCGTGAAGGTGTCGCTGTAGGAGGGATTCACGTCGCCGAAGCGAACCGGCGCCCCGTCGGGGTTGTCGCTGTCGGCGCTCACGCCGAGGCCCTCGCCGTCGGTCTCCAGGACGATGCCGCGGGCCCGGGGCTCCTCGGCGGCGTTGAAGAAGTCCGACGGGTAGCCGTTCGGCCGGGAGAACTCGTCGGGGACCGCATCCCAGTTGATCTCCCGACGACCGGACTCGTAGGTCTCGGGCCCGCCACCGTTGTCGTCACCGAGCAGGGCTCGGTACTCCTCCAGGTTGTGGGTGATGTCGCCCGCCCCGCCGACGACCACCGGTTCGCCCACGCTGCTGTCGCCGCCGTCGCCGTCGCCGTCGTCGCCGCAGGCGACCAGGGCGGGAACGATCAACGCGGCCATGACCACGGCGAGCGCACGCTTCATCATCACCTTCTCCTTCGGGGGGCCGAACACAGACCCAGACGGCTCCGCCCGGTCAGCCCGTCCTGTGGGTACGGAGCTCGACCTGACGCCACCGCCGACGAAGGTAACCGACCCCGAGGGGTCACCGGCGAGCCGCTCCGGGGTGCCCTCAGTGCTGGGTCTGACCCGCCGCCCGCGCCGACTCGGAATCGGTACCGACCGCGCCAGGACCGGGGACTGGTTCGAAGCAGCGCCGGTGGAAGCTCAGGAGCTCCCAGATCCGCTGTGAGTGGAAGTGGTAGTGGAAGGACCCCCGGCTGGGGTGTCCGGTCCGGCCGAAGGGGGACCGCCACCGTCGACGCACTCCAGGCGCCCTGGTACCTGATCAGCAGGCCGACGAGGCGAGAGCGGATCACGGCTCAGACGCCGCCCCAGCTGAGCGCTCGTCGGCTGTTCGTGGCCGAAGGTGACCTCTGGAGGAGTCATGGCGGACCAGTCCGAGGAACTCGACGCGGCCCGGATCCGCGAGGTGGCAACGGGCGGTGACGGCATCCGGGTGCAGCGCCGTCGCGTCCTCGCCGACGCCTTGGCGCCGATAGACAGGGTCGACCCAGCCGACGACCAGCGGTGAACCCGTGCCCCGCCTCCTGCTCATCCTCGTGGTCCTCCTCGGCGGGCTGGCCTTCGGCCCCGCCCCGAGGGCCGCGGCCGTGCCTGACGCGCCGGCCCTCGCCGTCGAGGTCGTCGTGGAGGGACTCGACATCCCGTGGGGCTTGGACTTCGCGCCGGACGGGACCATGTACTTCACCGAACGGTCGGGGGCGTGGAGCGCGCTGGCGCCCCCCTACACCGGGGCCCCGACGCCGATCGCCTACGACGACTCGGACCTCTACGTGAACCGCGAGACCGGGCTGCTCGACCTCCTGGTCGACCCCGACTTCGCCACCAATCGCCGGGTGTTCACCTGCCAGGGTCACCAGGCCGAAGGGCGGCGCCCTCGCGTCCAGGTGATCAGCTGGACGATCAGCGCGGACAACCGGACCGCCCAGCGGTTGGCGGATCCCCTGGTGGACAACGTCACCCGGTGGGGCCTGCGGGGCAAGCACGGCGGTTGTCGCCTGCGCTTCGACGGTGCCGGTCACCTGTTCGTCGCCACCGGCGACGGCCACCGGACCGACAACCCCCAGGACCTGCGGACCCTCGGGGGAAAGGTGCTGCGGGTCGACCCGGACACGGGGGCCGGACTGGCCGCCAACCCGTGGGGGCACGCCCCGAACCCCAACCGGCGACGGATCTGGACCTACGGCCATCGCAACCTCCAGGGCCTGGCCCTGCGTCCGGGCACGACGGCCCAGATGTGGTCGGTGGAGCACGGCACCAACCGCGACGACGAGGTGAACCGGCTCGTCCCGGGCGCCAACTACGGCTGGCAGCCGGGCCCTGGCTATGACGAGTCGCCGCCCATGACCGACCTCCAGCGCTTTCCCCGCGCCATCCCCGCCCGGTGGTCCTCGGGGTACCCGACGGTGGCCACGAGCGGTGCGGTGTTCCTGGAGGGCTCGCCGTGGGGAGCCTGGGACGGCGCTTTGGCGGTGGCCGCGCTGAAGGGCCAGAGGCTGCTGATCTTCCCGTTCGCGGGCGGCGTGCTCGAGGCCCCCGTCGTCCCCGGTGTGCTCTACGGGACCTACGGGCGCCTGCGCACGGTGGTCCTCGGCCCCGACGGCGCCCTGTATGTCACCACGGCCAACGGCGGGGGCCAGGACCGGATCCTGCGGGTCACACCGCTCGAGCTGGTTCCCGCGGCCCCCGGTCGAGAAGCGCAGGAGCGTCCTCGCCGGCGGTCTGTATCCACCGGGGCGCCGAGGAGGACGGGACGGGGTACGAGGTCACGGCGGCGAGGGACCTGCGGGCGGGCCGGATCCGCCGTCCCCCGGCCGCCAGGCGGGGTCGGCGAGCATCTCGGTGACGCGTGAGGAGACCTGCCGGGCCATGGCGGCGCAGGCGGCGACACCGTCGCGTGCGATGTAGTCGCTCACCCCATCGGTCGTGGCGAAGTCGCAACCGGTGAGGGTCCGACACTGGGTGCTGCCGAACTCCGACTCGAACCATCGGGCCAGCTCGTGGCCCAGGTTCATGACCCGGTTGAAGGCGTTCACGTCGTCGGCGAACGCGTCGCCGCCGACCGCCATGGTCGCGATCATGCGGAGCACACGGATCCGGCTGTCCTCGATCTGACCCACGGCCAGGCCGAGCGCCATCACGCCGGCGGTCAGGGCGCTGCACGTCCGGCCGGTGAAGAGCGTGCCGCCCATGAACGCGGTCACCGCATCCGGCAGTTCCGGCGGAACGGGGATCGTCTGGCCCAGGTGCTCGAAGACGGCGTCCGCGCAGTGGAACTCCTGGTCGACCCAGTGGGCGTAGAGCGCGCGGAAGGCCTGCCGCGCCTCGGGGGGGATGCCTTCGGTGCCGCTGACGGCCAGGCTGCGGGCGCACAGCTCGGGTGACTGTCGCACCACGCCGATGCAGGCGAGCGGCACCCGTGCGTCGCCGCGGATCGCCCGGCATTCGGTCGTGCCGTGCGCGGAGGTGAACCGACCCAGCAGGTCGTGGCCCTGGTCCACCACGACGGGGAGTCCGTCGGCCACGTCGTCCCGGCCGCTCCGCAGGCCCATCAGGACCAGGGGCGCCGTCAGGCCTCCGCATTCGCCTCCCGTGTTGCCGATGCCGCCCGGCAATCCCGCCGTCAAGGTCACCAGCCACGTCGACTCGGCGTCGGATGCGTCCAGCATCGTCTGCATGACGGTGGGCGCGCAGTGGCCCATCCGGAGCAGGTTGTTCAGGCTCTTCCTGCGCAGCCCCGGTGTCGAACGAGTCGGGAAGTGCTCGAGAGCCATGGGGCCGACCCGTCAGAAGTCCCGACCGAGGCTCACGGGCCCGTTCGAGGTACCCGCGCCTCGTGTCGTCGTCGGCCCCGTGAACGGCGTGGAACAGCACGTGCTCGACCTGCTTGATCCCCGGATAGGTCAACGTGTACTCGTCGATGATCTTGACCATGGCCTCGCGGAGCCCGGTGTCATAGGAACGCTCGTCCCAGAGGGTCGTCTGCATGATCAGCGCCTTCTCGTGGGTCAGCAGCCCCCGACGGCCGTTGATGTCGCCCCGCCAGGCCTCCTCGGTCAGGTCGTAGGCGAAACCCGGCGTCCAGACGCGATCGAACCACCCTTTCAGGATGACCGGGAAGCTCAGGAAGTGGACCGGAGCAATGAACGCCAGGGCCTGGGCCTGCGCCACCTTCTCCTGCTGGGCGAGCACGTCCTTGGGCTGATAGCGCTCCCGGAGCAGTCGGATGATGCCGCGATCGTCGCGGTCGCCGAGCAGCCGCTTCATTGCGAAGCGTCGCAACGGACCGCCCGCCCCCTCCAGCACCGATTCCCGCAGGTGCATCCGCTCGAGCATGTCGTCGGGGATGCTCTCGGCGAGCCAGCTCGGCGTGTCGCGCGGGCGGTGCACCGGGTCGAACCCGATCGCATACAGGTCGACGACCTCGCTCGAGTGCCCGGCCTCACGCCAGACCCGCCGTGAACTCCTCCAGGAGGGCGTGACAGAACGACGTCGGGTTCGCATTGGCATAGACCGTCAACACGTCCATGGGACACCTCTCGATCGAGGGATCGAACGGGGCCGTCGGGGACCGGCGACCCGCGCGACCGTCATCTCCGGACACGGGCTCGGCCGACGGTGATCCGCGGGCCCGAGTCGCTCGAGGACCGTTTCGGCCGACGGCGCGGCCCGAGTCAGCAACTCGACGACCGTGGCCTCCACCTCGTGACCGTAACGGCACGCCGGATCGGCCGGAAGAGACCAAGGTCCCGGCCGGGCTCGGCGTGCCGATGCTCGGAGAACGCCCGCCGAGCGCATTCGGATGAGCCCTCCGGCGGTGAGAAGTGCTGCGGTCGACCTGCTCAGGCAGATTCGACGACGGAGCCGTATCGCTGTTGTGCGGCTTGGGCCGAGGTACCCAGGATGGCGACGATTCGCGGCCAGGAAATGCGCTTGGCGACCGAAGCGCGGCGCGCAGGCCGACGCCCGACTCCTGTCAGCCGCCGAGCTGGCCCAGGCACCGATCCCGACGGTTTGCCACCGGCGTGCCGCGTTCTGCGTCCGGGTGGCCGCGTCGGGGTCAGCGATGTCGTGGCCGGGGGCGGTTCGAGCCCGGCTGACCGGGCCGAGCGTGGCGACCACGCCGGCTGCATCGCCGGGGCGTTCTCGCTCACCGAGTACGAGGCGGGCCTAGCCGACGCCGGCTTCACCGAGGTGTCCAGCACCTTCACCCACGAGGTCGGCAACGGCCTGATCCCGGGGCGAGCCATGGTCCGATCCACACGCTCAACACGGCGACCCGCTGACCATCTTTGGCGAACACGGGCGCTGCCGCGCCGCTAGCCTGCCGCCGTCCGGTCGACGGGGAGGGCGAGCGTGGCGGAGCTGCCGACGGGGACGGTGACGTTCCTGTTCACCGATCTCGAGGGCTTCGACCCGCCTGTGGGAGGAGCATCCCGACGCGATGCGCGCGGCGCTCGCCCGCCACGACGAGATCCTGCGCGACGCGGTCGAGGCGCACGACGGCCACGTCGTCAAGACCACCGGCGACGGCGTCCACGCGGTGTTCGCCGACCGCGCGCCGACGCGCTCGACGCCGCGGTCGACGCCCAGCGCGCGCTGGCCGACGAGCGCGTGGGCGCTGCCCGGAGCCGCTCCGGGTGCGGATGGGGGTGCACACCGGCGACGGCCGAGCTCCGCGACGGCGACTACTACGGCACCGCGGTGAACCGGGCGGCGCGCGTCGTCGGCCGCGGCGCACGGCGGCCAGATCGTCGTGTCGCACGCGACCGACGAGCTGGCCCGCGACCACCTCGACGGCGTCGACCTCGTCGACCTCGGCGAGCACCGGCTGCGCGACCTGGCCCGGCCCGAGCGGATCTTCCAGGTCGCGCACGCCGGGCTCGCCGCCGACGTTCCCGCCGCTGCGGTCGCTCGACGCGCTCCCGGGCAACCTCCCGCGTCCAGGTCGACGTCGCTTCGTCGGCCGCGACGACGACATCGCGCGGCGTCGCCGAGACGCTCGCGAGGCTCGCGCTCGTCACGCATCACCGGCGTCGGCGGGCGTCGGCAAGACCCGGCTGGCGGTGCAGGTCGCGGCCGAGCTCGCTGCCCCACTTCGCGCGACGGCGCCTGGTCTGCGAGCTGCGCGGCCGCGACTCCGACGAGGCGTTCGTCGCAGGTCGTCGCGGCCACCGCTCGGCGTCGCCGCCGCGCCCGGGCGATGTCGCTCGAGGACAGCGTCGTGCGAGTACGCTCGCGAGACCGGTCCATGCTCGTGGTGCTCGACAACTGCGAGCACCTGCTCGACGCCGCGGGTCTCCTGGCCGAGCGCCGTGCTACGCGACTGCCCCGACGTGCGGGTCCTCGCGACGAGCCGGGAGGGCCTCGCGCGTCGCCGGGCGAGCGGGTCTGGCCGCTGCGGTCGCTCTCGGTGCCCCGATGCCGACGCGATCCCGACGTCGCTCGCGGCGAGCGCGGCGGTCCGGCTGTTCGTCGACCGGGCGGCGGCGGCCCGGCCGCGACTTCGCGGCTCGACGAACCGCAACGGCGCGGCGGTCGCCGAGATCTGCCGCCGCCTCGACGGCATCCCGCTGGCGATCGAGCTCGCCGCGGCGCGGGTGCGTCGCGATGAGCCCGGCCGAGATCGCCGGCGCACCTCGACGAGCGGTTCCGGCTGCTCACCGGCGGCCGGCGCACCGCGGTGGAGCGGCACCAGACGCTGCGGGCCACCGTCGACTGGTCGTACTCGCTCCTCGGCGAGCGACGAGCGGAGCGGTCTTCGATCGGCTCGGGGTGTTCGCCGGGACCTTCGACGCCGCCGCGGCCACGGCGGTCGTGGCGGCGACGGCGTCGAGGCGTGGGACGTGCTCGACGCGCTCACGGGCCTGGTCGCCAAGTCGATGGTCGTCGTCGCCGACGACGGCGCAGGCGAGGCGGGCGCGACCCGCTACCAGATGCTCGAGACGCTGCGACAGTACGCCCGCGAGCAGCTCGACGCGTCGGGCGACGGCCGACGACGTCCGCCGGCGCCACGCCGAGCACTTCGCCCGGGTCGCCGAGGAAGCCGCGGTCGCGTTCGAGACCGCACGGCAGATCGAGCGTCGGGCCCAGATGCGCCTCGAGCTCGACGACCTGCGCAGCGCGGTGACCTGGGGGCTCGAACGAGACAATGCGAACGACCCCGAGGCTCTCGTTGCGGATCCTCGACCGCGCTGGCGGACGAGTCGGTGCTCTCACGGTCGAACGGCATCAGTACGTGGACGGTCGGCGCGGTCGACGCCGCCCGGCGCTCGACCCCGGCGCACACCACATCGGTTCTCGCCGCCGCGGGCGTGGGCGCTCATCTGGCGCGGCGAGTACGACGAGGGCCTCGCGCTCGCCCGCGAGGCGCTCGAGCAGCCCGACCTCGAGGCGGCCCCGGGCGTCTCGTCGGCGTTCGCCGCCGAGGCGGTCGTGCTGCAGAACCGGGGCCAGTTCGACGACGCGATGCGCTCTACGAGCGGTCCCAGGCCGTCCTCGAAGCCGGCGGTCGGTCGGGTTCGATGGCGGACTCGGTGACCTGGAGCTGCCGGGCGATCGTCCACGCCGCGCAAGGGGAGTACGCAAAGGCCCACGAGGACAACGCGGCACGCGCTCCGGATCGCCCGCAGCAATCAGAATCCGTACGCCCTCGCTCAGGCGCAGTTCGCCGAAGGACTCGCGCGCTGGCCCGACGACGCCGAGGCCGGGCTGGCGGCGTTCGAGGACGCAATCCGGCTCATGCGCAGCGGCGCCGGCGACGCGACGCTCGACAGCGCGCTGAGCCGGGTCTCCGAGCTGCGCGCCGAGGCGGGCGACCGTGCGGGCGCGCTCGACGCACTCGCCGACGCGCTGCACGACAGCGTGGAGGTGACAGGGCGGATGGGGCTGTCGTACACGACGGGCTTCTCGCTGCGGACGTTGGCCGCGCTCGGTGCGGTGCAGGCGGCGGCGACCGTGGCCGGCGCGGTCGACCACGGCGCGCTCTCGTCGCGTCCATCTGGGAGGGCAAGGACACCGAGGCCGCCGCGCTCGCCCGGGAACGGATCGCCGCCGCGCTCGACCCCGGCGGAGATCGAGGCGTGCGCGCAGCGGGGCGCGTCCATGACCGAGGACGAGGTCGTCGCGTTCGATCCGCGCCGAGATCGCCCGGCTCCGACAGGAGCTGGACGAAACCCATGGCTGAGCCCGCCGCCCTCCCGACCGGGACGGTCACGTTCCTCTTCACCGACCTCGAGGGCTCCACCCGGCTGTGGGAGGAGCACCCCGAGGCGATGAGCGACGGCGCTCGCCCGCCACGACGAGATCCTCCGCGACGCGGTCGACGGCCCACGACGGCGCCGTCGTGAAGACGACCGGCGACGGGCTCCACGCCGCGTTCGCCACCGCCCGCGACGCGCGTCGACGCCGCGCTCGACGCGCAGCGGGTGCTCGCGACCGAGGCCTGGGCCGCTGCCCGGAGCCGCTGCGGGTCCGCATGGGCCTCCACACCGGCGAGGCCGAGCTCCGCGACGGCGACTACTACGGCCAGCCGGTGAACCGGGCCGCCCGGCTCATGGCCGCGGCCCACGGCGGCCAGGTCGCGGTCTCGCAGGCGACCGCGGAGCTGCTGCGAGGACTCGCTGCCGCCCGGCGTGAGCCTGGTCGACCTCGGCGAGCACCGCCTGCGCGACCTCGCCCGCCCCGAGCGGGTGTTCCAGGTCAGCGCCCCGGGCTCGCCGACCGAGTTCCCGCCGCTGCGGTCGCTCGACGCGTACCCCGGCAACCTGCCCGCTCCAGCGCGACGTCGTTCGTCGGGCGCGAGGCGCGAGCGTCGACGCGGTCGCCGGCGCGCTGCGCGACGCGCCGGCTCGTGACGCTCACCGGCGTCGGCGGCGTCGGCAAGACCCGCCTCGCGGTCCAGGTCGCGGCCGAGGTCGCTCCCCCGCTTCCCCGACGGCGCGTGGCTGTGCGAGCTCGCCGTCGGTCACCGACCCCGACGCGCCTGGTGCAGACGGTCGTGGCCGACGCTGGCGGGTCGCCGCTCGCCCGGGTCGCGCTCGCACGCGAGGCCGTGCTCGAGTACCTCTCGGCCGCAAGCGCCTGCTGCTCGTGCTCGACAACTGCGAGCACCTGCTCGACGCCGCCGGGTCGGCTCGTCGACGACGTGCTCGCGCGGTGCCCGCAGGTCGCGGTGCTCGCCACGAGCCGCGAGGCGCTCGGCGTGGCGGGCGAGCGGATCGTGCGCGGTGCGCACGCTCGCCGCTCCCGGCGCGGCGCCGACGTCGACGCGATGCGGCCGCCGACGGCCGGTGCGGCTGTTCGTCGACCGGGCCCGGGCCGCCCAGGCGCGACTTCGTGCTCGACGACGACAACGCCGCGGCCGTCGCCGAGATCTGCCGCCGCCTCGACGGGATCCCGCTCGCCATCGAGCTCGCGGCGGCCCGGGTCGCGGTCGATGCGCCCGCCGAGATCGCTCGACCGGCTCGACGAGCGGTTCCGGCTGCTCACCGGCGGGCGGCGGCACCGCGGTCGAGCGCCACCAGACCCTGCGGGCGACGGTCGACTGGTCGTACTCGACCTGCTCGAGCCGACCGAGCGGAGCGCGTCTTCGACCGCCTCGGCGTGTTCGCCGGCCGCTTCGACCTCGGCGGCCGCCGAGGCGGTCGCCGCCGGCGACGACGTCGAGCGCGTGGGACGTCCTCGACGCGCTCGACCGACCTGGTCGCGAAGTCGATGGTGCGTGCGCGAGCCCCGATCCGACACGACCCGGTACCGATGCTCGAGACCCTGCGGCAGTACGCCCGCGAGCGCCTCGACGAGCGTGACGAGGCCGACGCCGTCGGCGCCGGCACGCCACGCCGGCAGCACGACGTCGCCTTCGCGCGATCGAGGCGGGCTCCGCGACCTTCGAGGAGCCCGACGAGCTTGTGCGGCGAGCGGCTCGTCGACGACCTCGACAACCTCCGCGCCGCGGTGCATCTGGGCGCTCGACCGCGACGACCCCGCCGACGGCGACCTGGCGCTGCGGGTCATCTCGCCGGGCTCTATCGCTGCGGGCCTCTGGCATCGCGAGCTCGGCCTGGCGCAGTGGGCGCTCGACGCCACCGCCCGGGTCGCAGACGCCGGCTCCGGAACCGGCGCCGCCGCGGTGCGCGGCGTCGCGGCATAGTGGCGCGGCTGCAGGCCGGCGATCTCGCCCACGCCGAGGGCCTCGCCCGGGCGGCCTTGGAGGACCGGGCCGCCGCCCGGCCGCTCGCAATGGGGCACGCGTAGATCGTTCTCTCGTTGGTCCGGGCCCACGCAGGCGAGTTCCGGGCCGCGCTGGACATCGTCGACGGCGCCCTGGCCGAGATGATGGAGCTGCCCGAGAGCACGGAGGCTCCCTCGACCCTGACCGGGTTGCACTCGACCGCGATGTACTGGGCCCTGATGGGCGGCGATGTCGAGCACGCCAAGGCGGAGGCACCACGCTCGAGCTGGGCGACCAGGCCGGGAACCCGTCGTCCCTGGCCCTGGGTCTCGCTCGAGTTCGGCTACGTGGGGTGGCGCGACGATCCTGGGCCGCGTTGGCGGCGATCGAGGAGGGCGCCGAGCTGGTTCGGGAAGGCGCGGCCGACAACGCCTTGGCTGGAGGACTGCAGACGGCGGCCCTCGTCCACACGTAGCACGGGCCACGCCCACGACGCGGTGCTCCAGCTGCGTGAGGCGCTGCGCTACGAACGCCAGGTCGGCGACCGTGTCACTACGATGCGAGCATCCTCTTCTGCGCTGTCACTACGTCCTCGGGAGCACCGGGTTCCCCGAACTCGCCGCGACCTGCGTCGGGATCGTGACCCTCGGGCCCGCTCGCGGTCTCGGGTTCGAACATCGACCCCGAGGGCTACGAGCGAGGTCGGCTCGCGGAGGCCGAGCGGGCGCTCGGCGAAGACGCCCTTCGGGCGTCCGGCGCCCGGATTCGGCCGCCATGTCCTTCGACGAAGCGTGCGTCGACGTCCTCAGCGAGCTCGACCGGATCTGGAGCTGGACGGCGACCGAGCGCGGCGTTCCCCTGATGCCTGAGCTGGCGCAGCGGCCGCAGGGCGTCTCCGCCGTAACCGAGCAGGTCGATGGCGATTCACCCGACGCGTCGGTGCTGAGCAGATCCGGGGAGCCAAGGCGCCGCGTTCAGGGCCGTCGAGCGGGGCGCCCTGGGCCGGCCGATCAGCGGTGGGCGGCGGCCTGGACGAGGTCGGCGGCCCGCTCGCCGATCATCACCGCCGGGGCATGGGTGTGGCCCCGGTTGATGCGGGGCATCACCGAGGCGTCGGCCACCCGCAGGCCCTCGACGCCCCGCACCGAGAGCTGCGGGTCCACGACGCTGTCGGCATCGGCGCCCATACGACAGGTCCCCACCGGGTGGTAGAGGGTCTCGGCCTGCTCGGCCAGGAACGTCTCGATGGCGGCGTCGTCGTCGGAGGCCGGGGCCTCGATGGGCTCGCCCACGAAGGGGGCCATGGCGTCGGTGGCCAGCAGGCGCTGGGCCTCCCGGACGCCGAGGATCATCGTCTCGAGGTCCCCGGGGGCCTGGAGGTAGGCCGGGTCGATGGCGGGCGGGGCGGCTGGATCGGCCGAGGCGAGGCGGACCGTGCCCCGGCTGGCGGGCTGCAGGAGGATGGGGCCCGCGGTGACGCCGTGGCCGGGCGGGTCCTCGACCTGGCCGTGGTCGATGTAGGCCACGGGGCCGAACAGGAGCTCGATGTCGGGGGCGTCGAGGTCGGGGCGGGTCCGGATGAATGCCGCGGCCTCGCCCACGTTGGAGGTGAGCAGGCCCTTGCGGCGGGTGAGGTAGCGCACCAGTTGGCGGGGTGTCTCGGCCTTGGCGAGGGTCACTGGCCGGGGGCAGCTCATGACGACGCCCACCATGAGGTGGTCCTGGAGGTTCTCGCCCACCGCGGGCGAGGCGGCCACCACCTCGATGCCGTGCTCGGCCAGGCGGGCGGGGTCCCCGATGCCCGAGCGCAGGAGGAGAGCCGGCGAGCTCACGGCCCCGGCCGCGAGGATGACCTCGCGGTCGGCCGGGACCTCCCGGGCCGTGCCGTCGGTGTCGAGGTAGGCCACCGCCACGGCCCGACCGCCGTCGATGACCACCCGGTCGGCCACGGCGCCGGCGATGACCGTCAGGTTGTCCCGGCCCATGGCCGGCTTCAGGTAGGCGTCATAGGAGCTCCAGCGCCGGCCCCGCCGCTGGTTGACGACCGTCTGGGCGAACCCCTCGTTGTCCCCCGTGTTGTGGTGGGCCTTGGCCTCGAGGCCCACCTCGGCGCAGGCGGCGAGGTAGGCGGCGGTGGCCGGGTTGGGGTCCCGGAGGTCCTGGATGTGCAGGGGCCCGGACAGCCCGTGGTAGCCGTCGCCGTCGTCGGGCGAGCGGCACTCGGCCCGCTGGAAGTAGGGCAGGACCCGGTCATAGGCCCAGGAGTCGTCGGTACTCGCCGCCCAGCCGTCGTAGTCGGCCCGGTGGCCCCGGATCCACATCTGGGCGTTCATGATCGACGAGCCGCCGAGGGCCCGCCCCCGGGGCCAGAACAGCTTCCGGCCCCCGAGGCGCTCCTGGGGCACCGTGTGGAGGTTCCAGTCGAGGTCGGTGGTGAACAGGGCCGAGAAGGCGGCGGGGATGTTCACCTCCTTGGCCTTCGGGGCCCCGCCCGCCTCGATGAGGGTCACGGTCACCGCCGGATCGGCCGAGAGCCGGTGCGCCAGCACCGCTCCCGCCGAGCCCCCACCCACGATCACGTAGTCGGACATCGCGTGCCTCCCCCGGTCATCACCCGCCCCCGGCTCGGGACGTAGCGGTCCCCGCCCCCGAGCTGGTCCGCCGCGGCATCGACCACGGCCTGCGCGTTGCAGTCTGCGCCCTCGTCGACCTCGACGTCGATCTGCGTCTCGGGAACGGGGTCGCCGTAGACGACGCGGGTGCAGACGCCACCCGTGTCCTGGACGGCGAAGGCCACGACACCCGGGTTGTGCGGCCCGGGGCCTCACCGGCATCGAGGAGGTTGGCCCGGCCGGACGCTGACCGGGTCGGCCGACGACGCATAGCCGACGAGGGAGATCGTCGGGTAGACCTCCGCCGTCGCCTCCGCCATGGCCACGAGGTCGAGAGCGTCCTCACCCCAGGCCAGGGCGGTGTCGGCGTAGAACTGGGCGATGACCCGGGAGTCGGCGATCTCCCCGTCCTCCAGACCGACCTCCTATCCTCGACGACGCCAGGGGTCGTGGTGTCGGCGGCGTCTGCGCCGGCATCCGTGGTCGAGGACGACGAGGCGTCGTCGTCGCCGCAACCGCAAGCAACCCCAGCCCGACGAGGACGACCACCGCCGGCATCCTGACCCCGATACCGCACCCGTCCCACTGCCCACTGAACGACCCCCCCA
>CAVZRY010000008.1:0-163791 GCA_963777805.1 uncultured Microthrixaceae bacterium
ACGCCGAACAGCAGGCCGACCGAGACGACCAGCTTGGTGACCTCGGAGACGTCCTCGAGGCCGCGGATGATGACCCGCTCGATGACCGCCCCGAACGGCGGGGCGAGACGCACGAGCAGGACGAGATCAGGGCGATCGGAGCCGGCCAGCCCCACTCGACCCGCAGCTGCCAGTACACGAAGGCGGCCATCATGCCGAACGCGCCGTGGGCGAAGTTGAAGATGCCCGAGGTCGTGTAGGTCACCACCAGCCCGCTGGCCGCGACGGCGTAGATCGCGGCCGTCACGAGGCCGAGGATCGTGAACGTCAGGAACTGGTCCAAGCCGACGTACCCCCCAGGACCGATCGGGCGTTGAGCTTACGGGTCGTCGTCGGGCTAGCCGACGGCGAAGTCCCCCTCGAGGTGGGCCACGTAGGCGGGATCGCAGGCGAAGTCCTCGTCGGGGGGCGTAGCGGACGAAGGCGCCGTCCTGGACCTGGAGCACGAGGATGCAGCCGGGCCCACGTTGGCGGCCGGGTCGGTCGTGGCGTGCAGGCCGCCACCGGTCCACTCGGTCACCGAGGCCGCGGTCTCGAGGACGCAGCTGCGGGTGAGGTCGTCGGCCAGCGTCGCAGTCGCTTGGCGGACTGGGCGAAGAGCAGCCAGGCCGAGACAGGCCTGGGCGCCGAGCAGGGCGACCTTGCCGTCGACGGCCTCGACCTGTTCGATGTACTGCGCCGTGGCCGGGTTGTCCGCCGCCTCCTCGAAGGGCCAGAAGGCGTTGCGCAGGAACGTGCCCTCGGTGGCGGCGCCGGCCGCCTCGAGGTAGGTCGGGTCATAGAAGTTGGCGTCCTGGAGGGTGACCTCGACGTCGTAGCCGATCTCGTCCAGCGCCTGCTGGAAGCAGGGCCAGGTTCTCGCCCTCGCCGACGAAGGTCAGGAAGGTGACCCCGGCCTCCTCGACGGCGGCGGCGAACGGGGCCCAGTTGGCCTCGCCGAGGACGTTGTAGGTGGCCTCGTGGACGACGGTGAAGCCGATGCTCTCGTAGGCCTCCTTCACCCGGGCGGCCTGGGTGACGAGGGTGTCGAGGTCGGCGTTGAGGATGCCGACCCGATCGCCGGCGTCGGGGAACTCGTCGCTGAGGATGGACGCCGCGCCGACGGGGAACTCGTCGACGGGGTTGGGCACCGGCTGCACCGAGCGGGCGGCGACGACGTCCTGGCCGGCCAGGCCCGCCTTCTCCGGGGTGACCGAGAAGCCGGCGATGTCGATCAGGCCACAGGAGGCGCCGGAGTCGGGCCAGAAGTTGTCCTGCACCGCACCGGAACCGACGATGGCGAAGTCGGTCTCACAGGCCTCGGCCATGACCGGCTGGTACTCGGTGATGGCCGCGTCGTGCAGGTTCACCTCGAGCTGCTTGCCGTTGATGCCGCCCGCCTCGTTGCACCACGCCACGAAGGCGTCGGCCGTGTCGAAGAGCTCCTGGTTCAGGCCGGGCCGGCCCTCGAAGCCCGGGTCCGAGACCGTGCCGACGGTGATGGTGTCCGCGGTGACGCCCTGGGTCTCGGCCGGGTCGTCGGCGACGGCGCCGCCACCGGCGTTCGGGCCACAGACGCCGGTCAGGTCCCCGAAGTCGCCGGCGCCACCGGACGCCGCTTCGGTCGTGTCGGTGGACCCACCGTCGCTGACCCCTCCGGACTCGTCCTCACCGCGGTCACCACCGCAACCGGCGGCGATGAGGCCGAGCACAGCGAGCAGCGCGAACAGACGGCGGAATGTCATGGATCCCCTCAGGTGTCGAATCGGAACTCAGTCGCGGCGCGAGATGGCCCCCCGCCAGGCGAGGGGCCATCTAAGCACAAACTGACGGGTCGTCAGATTTCGGGCGGCTACCCGATGTCGATGGGCACCACGAAGGGGAGGTCGTGGTCCTCACCGCAGTCGAAGCCCTCTTCGGGCAGGTACCGGTTGAAGACGCTGTCCTCGACCTGCAGCACGAGGGTGCACTCCGGTGGCTCGTTGGCGCCCGGGTTGGTCGGCGGCGTGGAGCCCACCGCCGGTCCAGTCCGTCACCGCAGCCGCACCCTCCAGGACACAGGTCCGGGTCAGGTTGTCCTCGAGGTCGCAGTCCCGGGCGGCCTGGGCGAACAGCAACCAGGCCGACCAGGCCTGGGTGCCGAGCGAGGCCACCTTGCCGTCGACGGCTTCGACGGCCTCGACGTACTGCGCGGTCGCCGAGCCCTCCTCGGCCTCCTCGAAGGGGACGAAGGCGGTGCGCACGAACACGCCGTCCGCCGCCGGACCCGGCGGCGTCGATCCAGATCTGGTCATAGAAGTTGGCGTCCTGGGCGATGACCTCGGGCCGGTAGCCGATCTCGTCCATCGCCTGCAGGAGCAGGGCGAGGTTGTCACCCGTGCCGACGTACTGCAGCCACTGGACGTCGTCCTCCTGGAGCGCCTGGGCGAAGGGGGCCCAGTTGGACTCGCCGAGGATGTTGTAGGCCGCGGTGTGGACGATGGTGTGGCCGATCTCCTCGAGGCCGGCCTGGGCCCGCTCGGCCTGGATGGCCGTGGTCTCGAGGTCGCCGTAGAGGATGCCGGTGCGGGCCGGGGCGTCGGGGAACTCCTCGTCGATCATGACGTAGGAACCGACCTGGTAGACGGTCCGACGGGTTGGGCACGGGCTGGATCGACGCGGGCCTCGATCGGATCCCGACCGGCCAGACCGGCCTTGTCCGGGGTCACCGAGAAGCCGGCGATGTCGATCAGGCCGCAGGCGGCGCCGACCTCGGGCCAGAAGTTGTCCTGCACCGCACCGGAGCCGACGATGCCGAAGTCCTCGTCGCAGGACTCCTGGAGCACGGGCTGGTACTCGGTGATGGCGGCGTCCCGCAGGTTCAGGGTCAGCTGCTTGCCGTTGATGCCGCCCGCCGCGTTGCACCACTCGACGAAGGCGGTGCCGGCGTCGAAGATCTCCTGGTTCAGGCCGGGCAGGCCCTCGAACCCCGGGTCGGCCACGGTGCCGACGGTGATGCGAATCGTCGGTGATGCCCTGCGTCTCGGCCGGGTCCATCGGTGACCGCCCCGCCGCCCTCGTTGGGGCCGCACACCCCCGTGAGGTCACCGAAGTCCCCCGCCCCACCTCCACCGGCGGCGGTCTCGGTGGTGTCGGTGGCCGTGGTGTCGGTGCCCCCGGATTCGTCCTCGCCCCGGTCGCCACCACAGCCGGCGGCGACCAGTGCCCCGACGGCGATGACCGCGATGAGCAGTCGACGTGCCTTCATGTTCCCCCCTTGTGGGCGCCGGCCCCCCGGTCGGCGACGAGACCACCATCCCACAAATCTGACGACCCGTCAGAACGGGTCGGTTCAGTGACGCTGCGCAGCGGAGCGGAGCAGCGATGCCGCAGCCGGCCTGCTGCTCCACTCGTGCGGCGCCGGACCCTGCTGAGCGCAGCGAAGCCGGTCGAGGGTCACGAGATCGAGGGGGGTGGTACCTCCACGACGTAGGGCTGGTCGCTGTCCTCGCCGCAGTCGTAGCCCTCGTCGGGGGCGTAGCGGGTGAACCCGCCGTCCTGGACCTCGAGGACCACGGTGCAGGGCGTGGGCTCGTTGGAGCCAGGGGTGGTCGGGGCGTGCAGGCCACCGCCGGTCCAGTCCTCGACGGAGGCCGCGGCCTCGAGGACACAGCTCCGGGTCAGGTCGTTGGCCAGGTCGCAGTCGCGGGCCGACTGGGCGAACAGCAGCCACGACGACATCGACTGCGCCCCGAGCTGGGCGATCTTGCCGCCCGACTCGGTCAGGAGGTCGAGGTACTGCTGGGTCGCGGGGTTCTGATCGGCCTCCTCGAAGGGCCAGAACACCGTGCGGATGAAGATGCCGTCGGACGCGGCACCGGCGGCGTCCACCCAGTTCTGGTCATAGAGGTTGGTCTCCAGCAGGATCAGCTCGGGCCGGTAGCCGACCTCCTCCATGGCCTGGGCCAGCAGGGCGAAGTTCTCGCCTTCCCCCACGAAGTGGAGGAACTGGACGTCGTCCTCCTGCAGCGCCGCGGCGAACGGCGCCCAGTTGGCCTCGCCGAGGATGTTGTAGGTGGCGTCGTGGACGAAGGTGTGGCCGATCTCCTCGAGGGCCGACACCGTCTTGTCCCGCTGGGCGATGATCGTGTCGAGGTCGCCGTAGATGATGCCGGAGCGCTCCATCGCCGCCGGGTCGATCTGGTCGACGGTGAGGTAGGAGCCGACCTGGAACCGGTCACCGGCGTTGGGCACCGGCTGGACCGAGCGGGCTTCAATGGCGTCTCTTCCGGCCAGACCGGCCTTCTCGGTGGTGACCGAGAACCCGGCGATGTCGATGAGCCCACAGGCCGCACCGGTCTCGGTCCAGAAGTTGTCCTGGACCGCGCCCGAGCCGACGATGGCGAAGTCGGTCTCACAGGACTGGGCCATGACGGGCTGGTACTCGGTGATGGCTGCGTCGTGCAGGTTGAGCTCGAGCTGCTTGCCGTTGATCCCGCCGGCGGCGTTGCACCACTCGACGAAGGCCTCACCCGTGTCGAAGATCTCCTGGTTCAGGCCGGGGCGGCCCTCGAAGCCGGGGTCCGACACCGTGCCGAGGGTGATGGTGTCCTCGGTGATGCCCTGGGTCTCCTCGGGGCCGGCGGTGGACAGCTCGCCGCCGCCCTCGTTGGGGCCACAGAGGCCGGTCAGGTCACCGAAGTCCCCAGCCCCGCCACCCGCGACGGCGGTCGTCTCGGTGGTGCTGTCCGCACCGCCGGACGCGTCCTCCCCCCGATCGCCACCACAGGCCGCCGCCAGGAAGGCCGCCACTGCGAGCACCGCGATCAGGACCCGACGCTTCTTCATGGTTCCCCCTGTCGACGTCGGCCCCCCCGGTCGACGACGCCGCCAGCTTGGCACGGATCCCGCGGCGGGTCCCGACAGGCCCACCCGCCGTCAGCGGGTGAGGTCGACCACCGTGCGCCCCGATGTGCGGCGGGCCGCGTGGTCCTCGAGCGCCCCGGCCACCTCGTCGAGGCCGATGCGCCGGCCGACGGTCGGGCGGATGGCGCCGGAGGCCACGAGCTCCAGGAGGGCGGCGTGCACCCGCTCGCCCGTCGCCGGCGGGAAGGGGTTGATGCCGAAGCGGCGGAACTCGAGGGGCGCGTCCAGGTAGGCCAGGATCACGCCGACGATGGTCACGTTGGCCATCGACACCTTGCGCAGGGGCCGGCCGGTGAGGCCGGACTCCGGGTCGTCGTTGAAGCCGACGGGGATGTAGCGGCCACCGAGCGCCGCGCAGGTCCAGAGGGCCTCGGTCTGCTCGCCCCCGATCGGGTCATAGATCACGTCCGCCCCGTGGCCATCGGTGTGGTCCATCACCGCGTCGAACAGGTCCTCGGCCTCGTGGTCCACGACCCGCTCCGCCCCGAGCTCGCGGCAGAGCTCGGCTTTGGCCGGGCCGCCACCGCTGGCGATCACGTGGGCGCCCGCCGCGACGGCGAGCTGGATCGCCGCCGTGCCCACGGCGCTGGCGCCGGACCGGACCAGGACGGTCTCCCCCGCCTGCAGGCCGGCCCGTTCGTGGAGGGCCAGCCACCCGAGGTGGAACGGGAGGGTGAAGGCCGCGGCCTCCACGTCGTCGAGCTCGGGCGGGGCGTCGAACACGGTGGCGCACAGGGCGTGCTCGGCCATCCCCCCGAGGGACTGGTTGGCCATGCCGACGACCCGGCGGCCCATCCACTCCTCCCGGCCCTCGCCGGTGGCATCGACCACGCCGGCGACATCCATCCCGAGGGTGAAGGGGGGCTCGGCCATCACCGCGGCCACGCCGCCCTTGCAGCGGGCGATGTCACCGAAGTTCAGCGACGCCGCGGCGACCGCCACCCGCACCTCACCCGGGCCGGGCTCGGGCACGGGGACCTCCCCCACCTCGATGGCCTCCCTCGGCGTGGCGTTGCGCACGACCCGAACTGCCCTCACGACGTGTCCCCCTGCTCGATGTCCTGCCGTGGCGGCGACAGTACCCACCCCCACCCTCCGACCCGTTCTGGCCGCGAAAGATGCGCGTGATGGGCAACAACTCGCGGCCAGAACCATTGCCCCGCCGTTCTGGCCGTGAAAGATGCGCGGGATGGGCAACATCTCGCGGCCAGAACGAGGGGGCCAGGTGCGGCTGGCATGATCGACGGTCGTGACGCCGTACCCGCTGCTCCTCTCGCCCCTCGACGTGGGTCCGGTGACCCTGCGCAACCGGGTGGTCATGGGGGCGCACTTCACGATGTTCACCGAGCCCACGGCGGCGGGCGAGCCCGGGTTCTACGGCGAGCGCACCGGGCGCTACCTGGGCGACCGGGCCCGAGGCGGGGTCGGCGCCGTCATCTGCGGCCAGGCCGCGGTGCACCCCACCACCGCCTACCAGATGCCCAACAACGCGGCGGCGTGGCTGCCCGAGTCCGTCGACCACTTCCGCCAGGTCACCGACCGGGTCCACGAGCACGGGGCCAAGGCCTTCATCCAGCTGGCCCACAACGGCGGGGTGAACCGGGGCAACTGGTCGAAGCTGCCGGTCCTGGCCCCCTCGGTCGTCGCCGACTACGACGAGCCCGCCGACGCCCTCGACGACGCCGAGATCGCGGAGCTGGTGGCGGCCTTCGCCACCTCGGCCGCCAACGCCGCGGCCGGCGGCTTCGACGGCATCGAGGTGCACGGCGCCCACGGGTACCTGATCCACGAGTTCCTCTCCCCGAAGACCAACCTGCGCACCGACCGCTACGGCGGGTCCCTCGAGAACCGGATGCGCTTCGGGGTCGAGGTCCTGGCCGCCGTGCGGGCCGCGGTCGGGCCGACGGTGGCGGTCGGGCTGCGCCTGGTCGGCGACGAGGAGCAGTGGGACGGCTCCGGCCTCGGCGCCGACGACGCCGCCGAGATCGGCGCCGCCTACGAGGCGATGGGGCTGGTCGACTTCCTGAACGTGTCGGTCGGTACGTCGGGCATGGGCATGGTCCGCACCAACTACACCAAGCCGGGCTTCGGCGTGTCGGCGGCGGCGACGGTGCAGGCCGCGGTCACGAGCACCCCGGTGTTCGCCGTGCACCGCATCCTCGACCCCGACCAGGCCGAGGCGATCCTGGCCGACGGCGAGGCCGACGGGATCTGCCTGGTGCGGGCGCTGATCGCGGATCCGGACTGGGTCGAGAAGGCGGCCACCGGCCGGGCGGCGGAGATCCGGCGCTGCACCGGCTCGAACCAGTCCTGCTACGGCAACCTGATCAACGGCATGCCGGTGACCTGTGTCCAGAACCCGGCCGTCGGTCGGGAGGCCGAGCTGGGCGCGGGCACGCTCGGGACCGCCGACGTGGCCAAGCGGGTGGTCGTGGTCGGCGGCGGGCCCGCCGGCCTGGAGGCGGCGTGGGTGGCTGCGGCCCGGGGCCACGAGGTCACCCTGCTCGAGCGCTCCGACGCGCTGGGCGGGACCATCCGACTGGCCGCCCAGCTTCCCGGCCGCTCGGAGATGGCGGCCGTCGCCGACTGGCGGGTCGGCGAGTGCGAGCGCCAGGGCGTCGACGTCCGCCTCGGCGTCACCGCCGACGTCGACTCGGTCCTGGCCCTTCAGCCGGACGCGGTGATCGTCGCCACCGGCGGGCGGGCCGACAAGGGGATCAAGGCCAAGTACCACCCGACGCCGGTGCTCGGCTACGAGCAGGGCTTCGTCATCGACCACATCGAAGCCCTCCAGCGGGCGCTGGCCGGGGACCTGACCGGCAAGGTCGTCGTCCTCGACGCCGTCGGCCACATCGAGGCCATCGGGCTCGGCGAGCTGCTCGGCCGTCAGGACGTCGACGTCACCGTGGTCACCGCACTGTCCGCCCCGCTCTCGCTGGACCCCGAGACCCAGCAGGCCGCGCTCCCCCGAGCCGTGCGGGCCGGCATGACCTGGCGCCCCAACACCGTCCTCGGCGCCATCGGCGACCACGAGGTCACCCTGGTCGACGCCCTGTCCCACGCCATCGAGCAGGTCACCGACGTCGACTGGGTCGTCATCCGCACCCACGGCCGTCCCGAGAACGCCATGGTCGCCGAGCTCGACGGCAAGGTCCCCGAGGTCATCGCCGTCGGCGACGCCGTCGCCGTCCGCCCCGCCGACCGCGCCATCTGGGACGGCCACCAGGCCGGCCGGGCGCTGTAGGGCCGGCTCATCCGGCCGGCGGTCGGCGGTGACCGCGCTGAGATCCGGCCGGGCTCCACGTAGCTCGTTGAGGCCCGCGGACGCGAGGTCAGGCGGCGGGGGCGACGACCCGCGAGGCGACGTCCTGGCAGGCCTTCACCAGGGGTGGGGCGAAGGAGGCCTTCATGCAGGCGACGTGGCCGTCGTCGATCTCGTGCACCGTGGCGCCGGGGATGGCGTCGGCCATGGCCATCTGGAAGGCCGGCTCGATGGCCCGGTCGGCGGTGGTGACCAGGACGGAGGTGGGGACGTCGACCTCGCCGATCCAGCGCTTGGCGGAGTAGTTGCCGATGGCGGCGCCGGCCTCGAGCACCGAGCGGGGGTCGTGGCGGCGCATCTCGGCCGAGGCCCAGCGCTGCAAGGACGTGGGCCGGCTCGAGCCCTGGAGGGCCGACACGAGCGGGAGCTGGCGCACCCACTGGGACGGGAGGTGGTTGGCCCACTGGCCGACCCGGGTGGTGCCGGCCAGCGCGGCCATGGCCGTGGTGAAGATGAAGCGTTCCCGCATCACGGGGACGAAGCCGGTGGCGGTGGCGCACATGACCAGGCCCGAGACCTTCTCCGGATGGCGCTTCCAGAGGAGCTGGGAGATCGGTCCGCCCATGGAGTAGCCGACGGCGATCGCCGAGGGGATCTGGAGCTCGTCGAGGAGGGCGGCGGCGTCGTCGGCGCAGTCGGCCAGGCGGAACCGCTTCCAGGTCCGCAGGCCGCGTCCGTGGCCCCGGTGGTCGACGGCGATCACCCGGAAGTGCTCGCTCAGCGCGTCGAAGGCCTGGAACCAGTTGAGGCCGGCGCTGGCGATCCAGCCGTGCAGCAGCAGGAGGGTCGGGGCGTCCTCGGTCGGCCCGGGCAGCTCACGGACGAAGGTGATGCCGCGGTCGGGCAGCTCGATGCGCCGACCCAGCGGCAGCGGCGGTCCCGCCGGCACCTCCTCCCCCAGCTCGGTCACGCTCATGGTCTGCTCCCACCCCGTCCCGAGCCACGCTACGCCACCCGCACCCGATCCGCCGACGACCATCCGTTCTGGCGTCGAGATTGCACTTCCATGCGGCCATTCCGCTGCCAGAACCAGCCGACACCCGTTCTGGCCGCTGAGCATTGCCACTCCGCGCGGACATTCCGGGGCCAGAACGGTCAGGGGGCGAGGGCGGGGACGTACTTGGCGGGGAGGTGGCCTTCGGCGCAGAGCCAGCGGACGGTGTCGGCCACGGTCTCGGTGGTCGGGCGGAGGTCGTGGCCCAGGACGGCGAGGGCCGCGGTGTCGTCGCAGGGCTCCCAGCGGGTCAAGTAGTCCATGCCCTCGCCGGTCAGGGCGAAGTCGACCGGCAACACCCGCATGAGGACGTCGTTGACCTTGCCCAGGCCCCGCAACATCCCGGCGGGCATGGGCAGCCGGCGCACCTTCTTGCCGGCGACCTCGGTCAGGGTGTCGTTCAGCACCAGGGTGGTCAGGGTGCGCCCGCCGAGCACCAGGCGAGGCGGCGGCGGCTCGGGGCCGAACAGGGCGACGTAGAGGTCGGCCACGTCACGGACGTCGACGATCGACCAGCCGCCCGTCTTGATGATCGGCGTGCCCGACCTGTAGTTGGTGACGAGGGCCATGGTGCCCGGACCGAGGTTGGGGTCATGGGGGCCCATGACCCCGCCCGGGTAGAGGATCGTGACCGGCGCCCCGTCGTCCTGGAGGCCTCGCACGTAGGCGTCGGCTTCGGCCTTCGACTTGCCGTAAGCGCTCTCCGGCGTGGCCACGGGCGTGTCCGGGGTGACCCGTCGGTGCTGAGGGGAGAAGAGCGCGCTGACCGAGGAGGTGTGGACGATGCGGGTGAGGCCGGCGGTCACGGCCCCGCCGACGACATTGTGGGTGCCGGCGGCGTTGGTGGCCAGCACCTCGGCGGCCCGCCGGCGGGTGACGGCGACGACGGCGGCGGCGTGCAGCACCCCGTCACAGCCGACCAGCGCCGCGTCCACCGAGGCCGCGTCGGTGATGTCGCCCTTCACCACCTCGGCCGGGCCGACCCGGTGGGGCTCGAACACCCGGGACACCTTGCCGGGGTCGCGAGCGAGGAGGCGGATGTCGTGGCCCGCCTCGGTGAGGGCCACGGTCGCGTACGAGCCGAGGAAGCCCGTTCCTCCGGTCACCAGGATGTGCACCGCGGCGGACAGTAACGTCCGGCGCCGATGAGCACCGCGAGCACCGTGGACCCTGACCGCTTGACCGATCTCCTGGACCGGGCCCGACGTGAGGTCGAGGCGGGCACGATCCCCGCCTGCCAGCTGGCCGTCGCCCTCGACGGCGAGGTCGTCGCCGAGGCCACGTTCGGCGCACCGGAGGGCAGCCGCTTCCACGGCTACTCGTCGGGCAAGGCCGTGGTGGCGGGCGCCGTCTGGCTCCTGCTCGGCGAGGGCGCGCTGGCGCTCGATGACCGGGTCGCCGACCACATCCCCGAGTTCGGCACCCACGACAAGGACCGCATCACCCTGGAACAGGTCCTCCTCCACACCAGCGGCTTCCCCCGGGCCCCCTTCGCCACCCTCGACTGGAACGATCGGGACGTCCGCTTGGCCCGGTTCTCGTCCTGGCGCACCAACTGGGAGCCGGGTACCCGCTTCGAGTACCACGCCACCTCCGCCCACTGGGTGCTGGTCGAGCTCATCGAGCGCGTCACCGGCCAGGACTGGCGGCAGTTCCTCGTGGAGCGCCTGCTCGACCCGCTCGGTCTGGAGGACCTCCGCTTCGGCGTGGCCCCCGAGGACCAGGGCGACATCGTGGACGTGGTCACCGTCGGCGAGGCTCCCACCGCGGCCGACCTCGAGGCCCTGACCGGGATCGCCGGGCTCGACTTGGCCGCCTTCCAGGGCGAGGTCACCGACGAGATGCTCCTCACCTTCAACCAGCCCGAGGTCCGCGCCGTCGGATCGCCCGGCGGCGGCCTGATCACCACCGCCGCCGACCTGGCCCTCTGGTACCAGGCCCTCCTCCACGACCCGAAGGGCCTGTGGGATCCCGCCACCTTGGCCGACGCGACCGGCCACGTCCGCTGCACCTTCCGGGACCCGATGACCTCGGCCCCGGTCAACCGGTCCATCGGCGTGATCATCCGGGGCGACGACGACCAGATCCAGATGCGGGGCCTCGGCCGGACCGTGTCGGCCCGGGCCTTCGGTCACAACGGCGCCGGGGGCCAAGTGGCCTGGGGAGATCCTGAGACCGGGCTGTCCTTCGTGTACCTGACCAACGGCCTGGACCGCCACCCCCTGGTCCACGGCCGACGGGGCGCCGCCCTGGCCAACCGGGCCGGGCTCCTGACCACCCCGGCGGGCTAGCGTTCGCCCCGCGGACGGCCCGCTGACAGGGGGAACAACAGGCATGGAACGTCTCTCGGGGATGGACGCCTCGTTCCTCTACACCGAGACGCCGACCGGGCACATGCACGTGACCGGGGTCATCGTCATCGACGCCGCCGAGATGTCCGGGGGCTACTCGTTCGAGCGCATGGTCGAGATGATCGAGCAGCGCCTGCACCGCCTGCCGCCGTTCCGGCGGCGGCTGGTCGAGGTCCCGCTCTCCTTCGACCACCCGGTGTGGATCGAGGACCCCGACTTCGACATCACCAACCACATGCACCGCGTGACCTGGCCCGCGCCGGGCCGGCCCCAGGAACTGGCCGAGCTGGTGGGGGACCTCATGTCCCGACCCCTCGACCGCCACCGTCCCCTGTGGGAGATGTGGGTCGCGGAGGGTGGCGAGAAGGGTCGGGTCGCCCTCGTCTCCAAGATCCACCACAGCGCCATCGACGGGGTCACCGGGGCCGACCTGCTCAGCCAGCTCTTCGACCTGGAGCCCGAGGCGGCGCCGGTCGAGCCCCCCGAGGAGCCGTGGGAGCCCGAGCCGGTCCCGACCGAGACCCAGCTCCTCGTCGATGCCATCGCGGCCCGGGTCCGTGACCCGTGGCGGGCCGCCCGCGCCGCCCGTCGGACGGTGAACTCCCTGACCAGCGTCGTGGGCACGGTGATGAACCGGGGCGAGGAGCGGTCCCCGGCGATGCCGTTCACCGGGCCCCGCACCCTGTTCACCGGCTCCCTCAGCCCCGACCGGGCCGTGGCCTTCGGCAAGGCCCCGCTCGAGGACCTCAAGGTGGTCAAGAACGTCTACGGCTGCAAGCTCAACGACGTCGTGCTGGCCACCTGCTCCATGGCCCTGCGCACCTACCACGAGAGCCACGGCGAGATCCCCGACAAGCCCCTGCTCATCATGTGCCCGGTGTCGACCCACAGCCCCGAGGGCCAGGGCACCAACCAGGTGTCGTCGATGGCGGTGCGGCTCCCCGTGCACATGGCCGACCCCGTGGACCAGCTCCTGGAGATCTTCGAGGACACCAAGGTGGCCAAGGAGATGCAGAGCGCGATGGGCGCCGACATGCTCAGCGACATCACCCAGTTCGCCCCGCCGGTGCTGTTCAACCAGGCGATGCGCCTCTACACCCGCAGCGGGCTGGCCGACCGCCACGCCCCGGTCCAGAACGGGGTCATCTCCAACGTCCCGGGCCCGCCCATCCCCATGTGGGTCGTCGGCGCCCCGGTGCTCGCCGTCTACCCCCTGGGCCCGCTGATCGAGGGCGCCGGCCTCAACATCACCGTGGTCTCGAACATGGGCCGCATGGACATCGGCATCGTCGCCGACCGGGCGTTCGCCCCCGACATCTGGGTGCTGGCCGGGTACTGGGAGGACGCCGTCAAGGAGCTCCGCGAGCGGGCTGAGATCGAAGCCGACCAGGAGTCGGGCTGAGTCGGGCTGCAGCCCTACTCGGTGATGCCGAAGCGCTGGAGGCCGTAGGCCTCGATGGCGTTGCCCCGCAGGACGGCGTAGCACTCGTCCGCGTCCATGCCCGCGGCGGCGAAGAGGCCGTGGGCCACCTTGCGGGAGTGCGGGAAGGTCCCGTCGGAGTGCGGGAAGTCGGTCTCGAACAGGATCTGGCTCGAGGCCGACGTCGTGCCGGGCCTTCAGGCCGACGAGGTCGTCGAACACGCAGCCGTAGACCCGACCCTTCACCTGCTCGCTGGGCAGGACCGGTCCGCCGACGCCGCCCCGGCCGTCGGCCCACACCGCGTCCATGCGCTCGAGCTGGAACGGCATCCAGCCGACCTGGCTCTCGGCGTAGGCGATCTTGAGGTCCGGGTGGCGCTCGAGGGTGCCGGAGAAGACCCAGTCGGCCAGGGAGCCCTGGGCGTTCTGGGCGTACAGCGACATCGAGGTGGCCAGCGGGGCGTCCGGCCGAGGTGGTCGGCATCGACGACGACGAGCCGATGTGCATCGACACCGTCGTGTCGGTCTCGGCGCAGGTCGACCAGAGGACGTCCCAGTCGCCGGTGTACATCGAGGGCAGGCCGAGCTTGGCCGGGTTCTCGGTGAAGGCGATGGCGTAGCTGCCCTTGGCCACGCAGCGCCGGACCTCCTCGGCGGCCAGTTCGGGGTCCCAGAGGGGCACGAGGGTCAGCGGGATGAGGCGGCCCTTGGCGTCGCCCCCACACCACTCGTCGATCATCCAGTCGTTGTAGATGCGCAGGCAGGCGAGGGCGAGGTCCTTGTCGTCCCGCTCGAGGAACCCCTGGCCGGCGAAGCGGGGGAAGACGTTGGGGTAGTTGATGGCGGCCTCGACGTGGTTGGTGGTCATGTCCGCCAGCCGCTCGGCTTTGTCCCAGGTGCCCGCTCGGAAGTCGTCGTAGGTGGCCGGGACGTTGCGCTGCTCGTCGCGGGGCATGCCCGCCGGGGCGTGGAGCAGCCCGGTGGGCACGACCAGGTCGTCGAAGACCCAGAGGTCACACCACTGGCCGTCGGGGGCGTCACGGGTGAAGCCGTAGTGGCCGCCGGTGAACTCCAACTTCACCTTCTCGGTGACCACCTTCGGGCCTCGCTCCCGCAGGGACTCGGGCAGCTCGCGCTGCCACAGGTCCTTGGGCTCCATCACGTGGTCGTCCACGGAGATGATCAGCGGGAGGTCGGCCTCTTCGGGGGTGACAGCCATGGGCTCAGTCTGTCGCGTCGGCGCCCGGACCGGCACCTGCGCTGAACACGGCGCGCAGGTCCTCGAGGCCGGCGGGCAGCTCGATCGGCGGATCCGGCAGCGGCGTGACCCCGTGCTCGGCCAGGGCGGCGGCCATGGCCTCGGGCTCGTCGCTCCACGACCGGGGGTCGCCCATCATCACCTCGTAGGCCACCAGCCCGTCCGGCGCCGGCGACGAAGGGCCCGAAGCTGGCGCCGTGGGGCAGCTCGATGTGGGTGCCCGGGCCGCACTCGACGCCGTCACAGGTGACGCTGCCCTCCAGCACCAGCAGGGTGTGGGGGCTGTGGTGGCCGTGGCGCCGCACGATCATCCCCGGGTCCCACCGGGCGAACAGGGCCAGGTAGAGCGGCTCCACCGAGAAGGCGATCCACCGCTCCCAGACGTGGGCCTCGGTGCCGTCGGCGTTGGTCTGGCTCCGCACCGCGATCCACGGCGGGTCCTCCGAGGCGAGGTCGGTGAAGCGGGCCTCCAGCCCGGGGATGCGGGGGTTCTCGGGTGCAGCCATGGACCGGTGATCGTGCCACGACCCGTCGCTGACCGATGAGTTCGGACCACGGGCAGGGTCCAATGGCCATGACTACCGTCGCGCCCGTGACCGACTCGACTGCCCTCTTCCTCGGCACCCGCAAAGGGGCCTGGATCCTCTTCGCCGACGCCGAACGGCGATCGTGGTCGGTGGACGGGCCGCACTTCCTGGGCCACATCGTCCAGCACGCGGTGCTCGACCCCCGGGACGGACGCACGCTGCTGCTGGCCGCGGGCACGGGCCATCTCGGCCCGACGCTGTTCCGCACGACCGACTTCGGCGCCACCTGGTCCGAGGCGTCCCGACCGCCGGCGTTCCACACCGGGGAGCGCCTGGGCCGCAGCCTGCGCAAGGTGTTCTGGCTGACGCCCGGGCCACGCCGACGAGCCCGGGCGTCTGGTACGCCGGCGGCAGCCCGCAGGGCCTGTTCCGGAGTGAAGACGCCGGTGACACCTGGGCGCCGGTCGACGGCTGGAACGACCACCCGATGTGGGAGACCTGGTCGGAGTACCCCGAGGAGAACACCCCCGACGGCTCGATGCTGCACTCGGTCATCGTCGACCCCCGCGACGCCGACCACCTCTACCTGGGCCTGTCGGCGGGCGGGGTCTTCGAGAGCACCGACGGCGGGAAGGACTGGTGCACCCTCAACCAGGACGTCGAGGCCGTCTTCCTGCCCGAGCCCGACGCCGACTACGGCCATGACCCCCACTGCGTGCGCCTCCACCCGGCGGATCCCGACCGGCTCTACCAGCAGAACCACTGCGGCATCTACCGCCTCGACCGACCGGGCACGCGCCTGGGACGCGCATCGGCGACAACATGCCGACGCGACGGTCGGCGACATCGGCTTCCCGGTCGAGCTGCACCCCCGGGACCCCGACACCGCGTGGGTCTTCCCCATGGACGGCACCGACGTCTGGCCCCGCACCAGCCCCGAGGGTCGACCCGCGGCCTATGTCACCCGGGACGCCGGGGCCACGTGGGACCGTCAGGACGGGGGGCTGCCCGAGCAGGGGTGGTTCACGGTCAAGCGCCAGGCCATGACCACCGACGACGGCGACCCGGTCGGGCGTCTACTTCGGCACCACCAGCGGTGAGGTGTGGGCCAGCAACGACGAGGGTGCGTCGTGGACCTCGATCCTGGCCCACCTCCCCGAGATCTACAGCGTCGAGTCCGGCCGCCCCGACCGCTGATGCGGGTCCGCATCCCCACCCCGCTGCGCTCCTACACCGGCGAGCAGTCCGCCGTCGAGGCCGAGGGGAGCACCGTCGCCGAGCTGCTGGCCGATCTCGACCGGCAGTTCCCCGGCCTGCGCTTCCGGGTCGTGGACGAACAGCACCAGCTCCGACCGCACATGAAGGTCTTCGTCGACCAGGACTCGGTGCGGGACCTGACCACCCCGGTCACCGACGCCGGTGAGGTCACGCTGATGCAGGCCCTCTCCGGGGGCTGACCCGGGCACCCCTCCCCCGAACAGGGGAGGTCGTAGGCTGCGGGCCGTGTCGGGCTGGCCGTTCGTGGGCAGGGACGCCGAGCAGGAGCGCATCGCCCGACTGCTGGCCGCGGACCCGCCGACCAGTGTCCTCATCGCCGGCGAGCAGGGGGTCGGCAAGACCCGACTGGCCGCCGCCGCCCGCGAGCAGGCCACGGCGGCGGGCTTCGAGGTCCGCCACGTGCTGGCGGGCTCGGCCACCCGGGCCATCCCCTTCGGCGCCCTCGCCACCCTCCTACCGGTCATCCGCGACGTGGCCGAGAACTCCCAGGCCACGCTGGGGGCCGCCGCCGCCGCCCTCACCCGTCTCGGGGACGAGCGGCCCCTGCTGATCAGCGTCGACGACGCCCACCACCTCGATGACCCGTCGGCCGCGGTCCTCCACCAGATCGGCTCGAGTGGTGGCACCACCATCCTGCTGACCGTCCGCGCCGACCTGGAGCTGCCGGATCCCGTCCGGGCCCTGTGGCGCTCCGGTGCCGCCGAGCGCATCGACCTCGGCCCCCTGGGCACCGAGGACATCGAGACCGTCCTCGAGCTCGTCCTCGGGGGCACTCCCGCCCCCCGGACCGTCGCCGCCCTGGCCCGGCTGAGCGAGGGCAACGTGCTCTACCTCCGCGAGCTGGTCGAGGGCTCGTTGGCCGGGGGCAGCCTCCGGGAGGACGCCGGTCTGTGGCACCTCGACGAGCCGTCGACCACCCCTCGGTTGGCGGAGATCATCGAGGAGCGCCTGGCCCTCTTGGACCACGACGCCCGCCACGGCCTCGAACTGGTCACCGTGGCCGGGATCATCGGCTACCGCGCCTTGACCGAGGCCGTCGGCGAGGACGCCGTGGAGACCCTCGAGGTCCAGGGCCTGGTCACGGTGAGCAGCGATCGCCAGCGGCGGATGGTCACCGTCGGCCACCCCATCCATGCCGAGGTCGTGCGGGACGCGCTGTCGACCCGCCGGCTGCGGGAGCGCAACGGCGAGGTGGCCGACATCATCGAGCAAAGGGGCGTCCGCCGCCGGGACGACACCCTGCGGGTGGCGGTGGCCCGCCTCGAGTCCGGCGGAGAGGTCAGCCCCGAGCTCATGACCGAGGCGGCCCGCCGGGCCCTCGGCGCCTACGACCTGGCCCTGGGCGAGCGCCTGGCCCGGGTGGCCCTGGCCGCCGGGGGCGGGATCCAGGCCGGCCTCGCCCTGGCCTCGGCCCTGGCCCGGATGGGCCGCCAGAAGGAAGCGGACCGGGCCTTCGCCCGCATCGACACGACCGGGGCGAGCGACGAGGACCGGGCGTCGGTGGCCATCGAGTGGGCCGAGTCCCGGTTCTGGGGCCTCGATGACCACCCGGGGGCGAAGGCCCTGTTGGCCGCGGCCATCGATGACGTCGAGGACCCCGAGTGGCGGGACCGCCTGGTCATCACGGGAGCGGCGTACGACCTGCTGATGGGCCGGGCCCGGGAGGCCCTCGCCGCCGTCGAGCACATCCGGGAGATCGGCACGCCCAGGGGGATCGCCGCCGTCGCCCTGGTCGCCGCGCCGGCGCTGCAGCTGTTGGGGCGCGGCGAGGAGGCGATGAGCGGCGCTGGAGGAGGCCGTGCTCCCCTTCGACGAGCCCGACGCCCCCACCGACGTGGTGTACCTGGGGATGCTCGTGGTGGCGATGTGCCTGGTCGCGGTCGACCTCGGCCGCCTCGGCGACGCCCGCATCTTCGCCGAGGAGGGCCACCGGGAGACGGTGGCGTCCGGCATCGTCCTCGCGCAGGCGTGGTTCGCTCTCGTCCTCGGGCGGGTGGCGATGGCCGAGGGCGACCTGGACGACTCCGAGCGGTGGTACCGGGAGGCCGCGGCCTGCTTCGGCCAGACCGGCAACCGGCCCAACGAACAGCTGAGCCTCTACGGGGCGTCGTGGGCCCTGGCCCAACAGGGCGCAACCGGCCCGGCTCGGGCCCTGGCCGAACAGGCTCGAGGGATCGACGTCCGGCCACGTGCGGCTGCAGGAGCCGCTCGTCCTCCGGGCCGAGGCCGCTCTGGCGGTGGCCGAGGGCGATCGTCTCGGGGCGACCCAGCTCCTGACCGACGCGGCCGACGTGAGCCGGGAGCTGGACCTGCGGTCCGAGGAGATGGGGGCCCTGCACGACCTGGTGCGGCTGGGGGCCGCCGACGACCTCATCGACCGGATCGAGGCGCTGGCCGAACAGGTGGACGGCCCGCTCCCCGCCGCCAAGGCGAGCCACGCGCGGGCCGCGGTCGCCGGCGACATCGAGGCGCTGGGTCGGGCCTCGGACCGCTTCGACGAGCTCGGCGCCGGGCTCTACGCGGCCGAGGCCGCGGCCCAGGCCTCCGCCGCCGCCCGAGCCGCGGGTGACGCCCAGGGGGCCCGCCGGTGGACCACCCGAGCCGAGGAGCTGGTCGACGAACTCGGCCCGGTGGCCACGCCGGCCTTGGCCCTGCGGGCCGAGATCGTGCGCCTCACCGAGCGGGAACGGGAGGTGGCGGCCCTCGCGGCCCGGCGGGTGCCGAGCAAGGAGATCGCGGCGCAGCTCGACCTGTCCCGGCGCACGGTCGACAACCACCTCCAGCGGGCCTACAGCAAGCTGGGGGTCAACGACCGACAGGGGCTGGCGGAGGCCCTCGGCCTGTAGGCGATTGCGGGCGACGGGGTGGGATCGGTCCGGGCCTCGTAGCGTGCAGCGGCCGTGTCCATCCCGTCACCGTTCGGCCCCCGGGGCCGCGAGCTCCTCGAGCTGTTGGGCCTCTGCGGGCTGGTCATCGCCCAGCCGGTGCTCGCCGTCTTCGGGGCCGCCCCGGACTACTTCGTCTTCGAGGGGGTGGGCCGCGGTGACATCGTCGTCTTCGCCGTCGTCGTGGGCCTCGCCCCGGCGTTGCTGTTGTGGGCGCTGGTCCAGCTCGTCGGGTGGGGCGATGACGGGCGCCGACGGATCGCCCACCGGGTCGTCATCGGCCTGCTCGTCGGCCTCCTGGTGCTGCAGGTGGCGACCAGCAGCGACGCGGCCCTACCGCTGGGGCTGACCCTCGCCCTCGGCCTCGGGGCGGCGGCGGCGTGGGCTCATCACCGTTGGCCCGGGGTGCGCCTGTGGGCAGCCTGGATGGCACCGATCCCGCTGGTCGTGCTCGGCCTCTTCCTCTTCAGCTCACCGGTCAGTGGGCTGGTGCGCGACCGCGGCGTGGATCCGGCCGACCTCGGGGCCTTCGGCTCCGGAGACCCACCTCCGGTGGTGATGGTCGTGTTCGACGAGTGGCCGCTGGCGTCGATCATGCGGCGCGACGGCACCATCGACGCCGACCTCTACCCGAACGTGGCCGCCCTGGCCGGGGACGCGACCTGGTACCGCGACACCACGACGGTCGCCAACCTCACCAACTTCGCCGTGCCCTCCCTGCTCACCGGGAACCGGCCCGTCGAGGGCGAGACCGCCGACGCCAGCACCCACCCCGAGAACCTGTTCACCCTCCTCGGCGGCACCTATGACCTCGACGTGACCGAGCGGATCACTCGCCTCTGCCCCACCTCACTGTGCACCACCGGCGGCGCGGCGGCCCGGGCGGGGGACGGGGCCACGGTGGGCGACCTTCTGGCCGAGGCCCGCGACGTCTTCGTCGACCGGCTCACCCCCGGTGACCGGGCCGGACCGGTCACCGACGTCTTCGTCGAGCCCGACGCCGCCGTCGACGAGGCCCGGGGCGACGACCAAGGCCAGGTGCTGGAGGACCTCTTCGACGCCCGACCGGCCAGCCTCGTCCGCTTCCTGCGGGGCATCGACCGGGACGAGGACCCGACGCTGCACTTCCTTCACGTGCTCGAGCCCCACACGCCGTACCTGCACCTGCCCGACGGCCACCGGTACGGGGCCGACCCGCTGCTGCGGCAGATCTCCAGTCGGGAGGACGGCGAGCCGGGCGGAGACCGTCGTTCGGACGCCGTACCGCCCGCCCGCTGGGACCGCCAGCGCCTGCAACTCGAGGTGGCCCACGTCGACGACCTGATCGGGGACATCCTCCATCGGCTCCGCGGCCAGGGGCTCTACGACGAGGCGCTCCTCGTGGTGACCTCCGACCACGGCATCGCCTTCGAACCCGGTGGACCGGTGCGAGGACTCGGGATCGAGCCGATCGCCCCATCGGCCCAGCCCGAGCTGCTGTGGGTCCCGCTGCTGGTCAAGGCCCCGAACCAGGTCGAAGGCTCGGTGAGCGACGAGCCCGCAGAGACCATCGACGTGCTGCCGACCATCGCTGACCGCCTGGGCATCGACCTGCCCTGGACGGTCGAGGGACGGGCGCTCGACGGCTCAGTCCCCTCGGATCGGGAGCGCCGCTTCGTCCACGTGCAGGGCTCGTCGTTCGCCACCTTCCACCTCGACGAGCCGGTGGGGATCGCCGCCGATCTCGCCGACGTGGCCGAACGTGGTGTCGACTCGGTGTTGCCCGGGCGGGGCCCGGATCGGTGGTGGCGCTTCGGCCCCGAGCCCAGGCGAGTCGGCCACCCGGCCCTCGGCCCGGCGCTGCCCGTGGTCGTCGACGGGTTCGATGCCTTTCTGGACGTCGATCTCGCCGACCCGGTGGTGCCCGCCGTCGTCTCCGGTCGGGTCGAGGACGGCGCCCGCCGGGTGGTCGTGGCCGTGAACGGCACGATCGCGGCCGTGGTCGACACCTTCACCGACGACGACGGCCCCGGGCGGTTCGCGGCGATGATCTCCCCGGAGCTGCTGGTGGACGGGGTCAACGAGGTGACCATCCACCGGGCTGAGGCTCAGGTGACCAGATCGCGGGCCCAGCGGTAGTCGGGCTTGCCGGCCGGAGAGCGGACGACGGCGTCGACGAAGTCGACCGTCTTGGGCACCTTGTACCCGGCCAGGTGGGCCCGGCAGTGCGCGATGAGCTCGTCGGCGGTGGGCTCGGTGCCGGACGCGGCCTGGACGATGGCCGAGACCCGCTCACCCCAGCGGTCGTCGGGCGCGCCCACCACCAGCACGTCGTAGACGTCGTCCCGGGCCCGCAGGACGGATTCGACCTCCTCGGGGAAGACCTTCTCGCCGCCGGTGTTGATGCACCCCGAGCCCCGGCCGAGCAGGTGGATGGTGCCGTCCTCGGCCACGGTGGCCATGTCACCGGTGATGACCCAACGGCGGCCGTCGCGCTCGACGAAGGTCGCTGCGGTCTTCTCGGGGTCACCGTGGTAGCGCAGCGGGATGTGACCGGTCCGGGCCACCCGACCGACCGCGTCGGACCCCGGCGCGACCGGCCGCAGGTCCTCGTCGAGGACGACGGTCGTGTCGTCCATGGGGGCGAAGGCCGCCCGGGCGTCGGAGTCGGCGGCCATGCGGGCGGTGCCCTGGGCTCCGGTCTCCGACGATCCGAAGCCGTCGGCCAGGAAGATGTCGGGCAGGATCGTCTGGATCCGCTGCCGCAGCGTCGGGCTGAGCGGGGCGCCGCCGGAGCCGATCGAGAACAGCGTCGGCACGTCGTAGCCGCCGGCCGCGTCCCAGGCATCGAGCAGGGGCCGGGCCACGGCGTCGCCCACGATCGTGATGAGGTTCACCTCCTCGTCGGCGATGGTGCGCCAGACGTCGTCGGGGTCGAGGGAGCCCGGCAGGAGGACGACCTTGCCGCCGCAGAACAGCCAGGACAGGCTCGTCCACTGCCCGGCGGCGTGCATGAGGGGGGCGACGGGGAGGAACACCGCGGCGGACCCCTCGGGGGCGATGCGGCCGACGATCTCCTCGGGCGTGCTGATGGCCCCTTCGAGCCGGGCCGGGTCACCGCCGCCGATGCACGCGTGGAACGCATCCTCCTGGCGCCAGACGACGCCCTTGGGCAGACCCGTGGTCCCACCGGTGTAGAGGATGTAGAGGTCGTCGCTGCTGCGTTCGTCGAAGTCGGGGGCCGGGTCGGCGGCGGCGAGGGCGGCCTCGTAGTCCTCCCCGGTCGCCAGCTCGACGGCGAGGTCGGGCAGCTGGTCCCGGATGGCCGCCATGCGGGGGGCGAACTCGGCGTCGTGGACCACCGCGGTGACCCCGGCGTCGGCGAACAGGTAGCGCAGCTCGTCCTCGACGTAGCGGTAGTTGACGTTGATGGGGACGGCCCGCAGCTTGTAGGCCGCCAGCATCGTCTCGAGGTACTCGGTCCCGTTGGTCAGGTACACCCCGACGTGGTCCCCCGGCTGCACCCCGTTGGCCCGGAGGTGCGAAGCGAGTCGGTTGGCCCGCTCGTCCGCCTGGGCGTAGGTGAGCCGCCGCGGCCCGCAGACGATCGCCTCCCGCTCCGGCACCTGCTCGGCCACCAGCTCCCACAGATCCGCGAAGGCAAACGACCGCGTCATGGCCGGGGACCGTAGTGGCCGGGCGGATGGAGCAGGGATGGCCGGCGGGCCGGGGGAACGACACCGAAGCAAGGGAGGGGGCGTGGGGTCGGGCTGCGGCCGCATCGGGGGCGCTCCCGCCCTGAATTCTCACCCTCCGTGGCCATTCGGGAGCTATCCGGGTCCCCCTCCGCTTCTGGCGCCCGATTTGGGTGCTATAGGCCCCGAATCAGGCGCCAGAACCAGGAGCGGTCACGCCCTGTGAGATCCGGGTACGGACCGTCCCACAACGTGAGGAGACAGCCACCACGAGTGGCGAAGGACCCCCACACGCCGCCGACGACCGGCGGCGCGAGGCGGGTCAGGTCCAGGCGGTGATCTCGCCGGCGACGGCGACGAGGTCGTCGGTCCGGCTGAAGTCAACGGGGACCTGGACCACGTCGACCCCGGTACGGGCCAGGCCCTCGGCAGTGGCGGCGATGCGATGCTCGGGCGAGGTGATCGAACCTTCCGCACCCCAGGCCTCGAGGGTGAGGGCCACCGCCAACGAGCGGGCCAGGTCCAGGACGGCCTCGGTCACCGGGTCCAGCGGCCAGGTGGTGACCCCGAGCGCCAGGCGGGAGCCGGCGAGGCCGCCCAACAGGGCGGCGGCCGCGGCCGTGCCCGGGGCGTTGGTCGCCGGGACCAGGACCGAACCGGGCTCGGTGGTCGGGAAGGCCCGGCCCACCCAGAAGCCGGCCGGGCCGGGATCGGCCACCACAACGCCGCCCGGCGGGCGGAGGCCGCCCAGGTCCCGGGTCGCCCGGGCCGGATGCAGGGGAACCACGGTCGAGTCGTAGGCCGGGCCGACCACGGCGGCCAGGTCCGTGTAGAGCGCCGGGCGGGGCGGGTCGCCCTCGGGCTCGGGCCAGCCCTCGGCCGCGAACGCCAGGTGCACAGGGTGCAGGTCCAGGCGCTCCGCGCTCCCGAAGCCGCCAGGTGGGATCTCGTCGGGGTCGACCCCGATGCAGACCACGGCCAGTTTGTCGGTCAGCCCGGCCAGCTCGAAGTCCCGGGCCTGCAGACCGGCGGTCCCGGCGTGGAACGGACTGTCCCAGGCGAACACCCCCTTGGCCCCCCAGGTGTTGACCACGGCCCAGCCGGTCTGGGCGGCGAAGCGCTGGAGGTGACCGACCGCCCCTTCACCGTCCAGCGTGCGCAGGACCCCGGGCCCCACCAGCACCCCGACGTCGGGCCCCAGGTCGGGTGACAGGCGGATGCCCTCGATGCGGACCTGAGCGGCCTTGGGCTCGACCCCCTCGGCGACCGGCGCGGCGAGGTCCAGGTCGACCGCGACGGCGAAGGCGTCGGGGATCTCCTGGCCCACGGTCGTGGCCAGTGCATCCGCCAGCGCCTCAGGCGTGTCCACCGGGATGGGCGTGACCTGGCCCCCGGGCCGGGAGCTGACCCGCAGCACCCCGTCGTGCCACGAGGCCCCCATGCGCCCGAGCCGCCCGTCCACGTCGGCCAACAGGTCCGCCAGCGCCCCGTCCCCCACCGGCACCGTCGCCAACCCCGGCAGCGCGACCGGCGCCGGCGACCCGATCACCCGGGTCACCCCCAGCGCCCGCAGCCCCGCCGCCAGCAGGTCCGCCACGTTCCGATCGGCCATCCCCCGAGCCTAAGCCTGCCGTTCTGGTGGTTGATCTCCCTGCCCTGGCAACGGGATCAACCACCAGAACGGGCGCGGGGGTCAGGTGGCGTACTGGTCGCGGAGCTCGTACTTGACGACCTTGCCGGTGGGGTTGCGGGGGAGGACATCCATGAACTCGAGTTGCTCGGGGAGGGCCTGCTTCCGGAGGCCCTTGGCCAGCAGGTGCTCCTTCATCGCCTCGAAGCTGAGGGGGTCCTGGCCTTCGGCGGTGACGACCACCGCCACCACGCGCTCGCCGGTGCGCTCGTCGGGGAGGCCGATGACGGCCACGTCGCCGACCTGGGGGTGCTCGAAGAGGAGGTCCTCGACCTCCTTGGCCGAGATGTTCTCCATGTTCCGGATGATGATGTCCTTCAGGCGCCCCGTGATGATGAGGTACCCGTCCTCGTCCTGCTGACCGAGGTCACCGGTGCGGAACCAACCGTCCTCGTCGAAGGCGTCGGCGTCGAGGGCCGAGTCCAGGTAGCCCCGCATCATCTGGGGCGCCTTGGCCCGGATCTCGCCCTCCTCGCCGGGGCCGGCCACGCTGCCGTCCAGCTTCACCAGCTTGAGCTCGACACCCGGCATCGGCTTGCCCTCGGTCTCGGCCTTGCGGTCGTCGGGGTCCTCCACGTCGACCAGCACCAGGATCGGCGCCTCGGTCAGGCCGTAGCCCGAGCAGATGCCGACACCGCCCAGCTCGTCCTTCATCTCGTAGTGCAGGGTCGGCGGCTTGGCCGCGCCGCCACCCGGGAACAGACGCACGTCGGGGAAGATGGGCTCGGGGCCGGCCGCCCGCTGGGCCGCCAGGTACACCATGTGGAACGGCGTGCCCGCCCCTGCCATCGTCACGCCGTTGGCGGCCAGGTAGGGCACGGTCGTGGTCGGATCGAACGTCTCCACGAACAGGTTCACGCAACCGAACTGGAGGCTGGTGAACAGCCAGGTGATCCCGCCGATGTGGGTGAACGGGAAGACCATCGCGCCCCGGTCAGCGGGGGAGGCCTGGTAACGGTCCCCCATGCCCTCGGCGATGGCGGCGATCGACAGGTCGGTGTGCTTGGCCCCCTTCGGGTCCGCCGTGGTGCCCGAGGTGTAGAAGAGCCAGCGGACCTCGAGGTCGGCGGGGTCGTCGGGCGCGGCGGGTGGTGGGGGCAGGGTCGACGGGTCCCCCTCGGGCAGGCGCTTGTCACAGACCAGCACGTCCAGGCCGTCGACCGCACCGGCCACCGTGTTGGCCATCGCCTCGTGGTCGAAGCCCCGGAAGACCGAGGGCACGACCAGCAGCTTGGTGCCGGCCTGCTTGGTGACGAAGCCCACCTCCCGCTCCCGGTAGATGGGGATGATCGGGTTCTGGGTCACCCCCAGGCGGGCCAGGGCCCCGACGAGGACCATCGACTCGAACCACGTCGGTAGCTGCCACGACACCACGTCGCCCTCACCCAACCCCAGCTCCTGGAAGCCGGCCGCGGCCCGCTCGCACCAGTCCCGGTAGCCGACGAAGGTCAGCTGCCGACCGTCCTCGTCGATCGCCATCTCGGCGTCACCGGACTCAGCCGCCCGGGCCTCGATGAGCTCCCACAGATTGCGCCCCGTGATCATGGGGCCGGACTGTAGTGACCCCCGGTCGGCGGCTCGGCTACGAGGGCGGAGACCACCACGGGGGGTTGAGGGGACCGGGGTCCGGGATGGGGGCGGGGACGGCTTCGGGGCCGTCGAACGGGCACAGGCGGGCGAGGCGGCCGACCCACCAGGAGCCGTTGCCGAGGCCCACGACCCGGGAGGCCGACATGAAGTCGCCCCCCAGCCACAGACAGCCGTCCGGGGCGACCGCGGTGGCCCACGTGCCGTCGCCGGACTGCAGCGCCCCCGTGCGCCCGGGCAGCGGACGGCCGGTGGCGGCGTCGATCTCCCACACCTGGCGGTTGGGCGCCCCGTGGAAGCAGTGACAGCCGATGTAGACCCGGTTGCCGGCGACCTCCACGGTCTGGGCGTCGTTGCTGATGTGCTGGAAGCGGATCGAGCGACCCGTGCGTGAGTCCCGCCGCTCCCAGAAGTGCTCGGCCCCCGCGACATAGAGGCTGTCGCCGGTGACGTCGAGGTCGAAGACCACGCCGCCCACCGGCCAACCGGGCCAGCGGGGGGCATTGGACCCGTGGTCCCATCCCGGCACCAGGCGGCCGTTGGCCACCGTCACGGTCGCCAACTGGGAGGTGCCCCGGCCGCCGTTGACCGAGCTGAACTCCCCGCCGAGGTGGACCCGCCGGTTGTCGGTGCTGACGGCGACGGCGTAGGCGGTGCGACCGGCGAGTCGGGGACGCCAGGACCGGTCGGGGACGCCGGTGGTGGCGTTGAAGCGGACGGCCTTGTCCACGCGGAAGGTCGCGCCGTTCCGGGCGACGACCTGGCCGAAGTGCCCGACGGCGTAGAGGAGGTTGCCCTTGACGAACAGGTCGCGCACGACCGGGAAGTAGGTCGAGTCCGGTCGGCGCACGCCGGCGACGAACCGCCGGTCGGTCGCCCCGGTACGGGGGTCGAGGGCGACCAGGCCCTCGGCGGGGACGCCGTTGGCCCGGGTGAACTCCCCGGCGGCGATGATCGCCCCCGAGGGCAGGACGTCGAGGGCGTAGGCCGGGCGGTCGATCCGCGGTCGCCAACTGGGTACCCAGTCACCAGTGACCGTGTCGAAGGCCGCCAGGAACGGCTGGTCCCGGCGGGGCCACGAGCCACCGGCCTGGACCACCTCGGTGAACTTGCCGGCCACGTAGATGGTCGTGCCGACGACCTCGAGGTCCCACACCTGGGCGCCACTGACCTGCGAGGCGAAGGTGTCCATGCGGCCCTCCACCCCGTCGGTGCGGAAGACCGGCCGGGCTCCGGCCGCAGCCTCCGTCGCCGGCCCGGGAGCAGGCGCCACCGTCGTGGGTGTCGCCGCCGCCCCGTCGGGGACAGTGGTGGGCGCGGCATCGGCGGTCTCTTCCGACGGCGGGGTCGTGACCGCCAACACGGCGGCGATGGACGCCAGCGCAGCCAGGACCAGGACGACCCGGAGCCGCGGGCCTCGGGCGCGGCCCTCGGTCATCGTTCATGCCTCTTCGCCTGACGGCTCATCGGCTTGCGGGCCTGTTCGGCCCGCCGATCGTCTACGACGCTCACCGGCCCGAGAGGGCGAGGTCGAACGCGAGGTCCCTGCTGTCGAGGGCCTGGTGGACCTCGACGGCGAGCACGTTGTCGCCAGAGCGCAGGGCTGAGGCCGGGACCGTGAACTCCACGAACTGGCTCTGGGCCGCGCCGGTCACGAACGCCGTGGCGTTGGTGGTCGAGCGGATCGTGCCGGTCGGGAGGTTGTCCCGGACCAACTCGGTCCCGTTCAGGTACACCACAGCACCGTCGTCCCGCAGGAGGCGGATCGTCAGCTCGGTGAACCCGCCGGCGTCGGTGGCGGTGAAGTGGCGACGGAAGTACGCCGTGACCGGTCGCCCACCGGTCCGGGTCACCGTCACCTCGTCACCCATGCCGAAGCCGAGCTTGGCCGGGCCCTCGGCCCAGGCACCGTCGGCGAACCCGTTGACCCGCCACGCCGTGCCCTGGTCCGAGCCGTCGTCGAGGTAGCGCCAGGCCGAACCCGCGGCCACGAACTCGGTCGGTGTCGCGGGGACCGGCGGCGGCGGCGCGGTCACCGTGATGTCCGGGGGCGGCACCGTGGTGCCACCGGTGGTCGTCCGGGTCAGGGAGAGGTCGAAGGTCAGGTCCTCGCTGGCCGAGTCCGACTGGTGCACGCTGACCGCGATCGTGTTGGTCCCGTTGACCAGCACGCTCGACGGCAGGCGGTGGAGCGTCATGTCGGACTCCTGGGCCCCGAACACCGCTGAGGAGGCGAGCGTGGACTCGGTGATCGTCCCGCTCGGCATGTTCTCGGTCAGGATCGGGTTGCCGTTGATCCAGACGGTCGCCCCGTCGTCGACGCTCAGTCCCAGCTCGAGGTAGGGGGCGGCGGCGGGGTCGGCCTCGAACGTCCGGCGGAACAGGGCACTGAGGCCCTGCCGGGGGATGACCGTGACCTCGTCGCCGTCGCCGAAGCCGAGCTGTCCGGCGCCGGTGGCCCAACCCCCGTCAGCGAAGGACGAACGGGTCCAGCCCGCGGGGTGGGTCCCGTCGGCCAGGTAACGCCATTCGGCGCCGGGGGCGATGAGGACGTTGGGATCCGGCGGGGCGGGGGGCCGGGTCAATGACGGCACGTTGTGGGGCAGCGGGCCGGCCGCATCGCACATGCGGGCCATCCGGCCCACCCAGTTGGTGCCCGACCGGCCGACGAGCTGGCTGGTCGTGCGGAAGTCGCCGCCGGTCCAGAGGCAGCCGTCGGGCGCCTTCGTGAACGCCCAGGCGCCGTCGCCGCTGGCGAGGGAGCCGCCGAGGTCGCGCAACTTGGCGCCCGTCGAGCCGCTGACCTCGATGATCTCGGCGGCAGGGGCCCGCTTGTCACAGTGGCAGCCGATGTAGACGCGATCGCCGATGACCTCGACCCGCTGGCTGTCGTTGGTGATGGCATTGACCCGGATGGCGGCGCCGGTCGTGGCGTTGCGCTGCTCCCAGTAGTGCTCGGCCCCGGTCACGAACAGGTTGTTGGCGTAGACGCCGAGGTCGTAGACGATGCCACCGAGGGGCCAGTTGCTCCGCGGCGCGGCGTGGGAGCCGCTCTGCCAGCCCGGGACGTTGGCCCCGGTGACATCGTCGACGGTGCCGATCGAGCGCGGTGCCGTTCTCGCCGTTGAGGTAGCTGAACTCACCCCCGAGGTGGACCCGGGTGCCACCGCCGCTGGTGGCCACGGCCCACGCGCTGCGCCCGGCGATGACGGGCCTCCAGTTCGGGTCGGCCATGCCCGTGGTGGCGTCGAGGCGGGTGGCCTTGGTGACCTGGATGCGGGTCGGGTTGGCGGGGTTGCCGGATGCGACCCGGCTGAAGTTGCCGACCGCGTAGAGGCGGTTGCCGTCCCGGTAGAGGTCACGGATGACCGACTGGGCCGTGGTGTTCGGCCGCTCGACCTCGGCGTAGAAGGTGGGGTCGATCGCGCCGGTGCGGGCGTCGAGGGCGACCAGGTTGCTGCGGGGCACGCCGTTGACCGTGTCGAACTCGCCGGCGACGAGCAGTTGGCCCGTCGGCGTCATGTCCAGGGCCCACACCGGGCCGTCGAGGACCGGTCGCCACCAGTCGAGGAACCGACCGGAGGTGGCGTCGTAGGCGGCGAGGAAGGGCTGCGGGATGCGGGGCCAGGCCCCCTGGGTCGACACGACGTGGGTGAACTGGCCCGCGGCGTAGACGGTGTTGCCGATCGTCTGGAGGTCCCAGACCTGGGCGGGGATGACGTTGGTGTTGGGCCCGATCCAGTTCCCCTCGACCCCGTCGGTGCGGTACACGGGCGTGGCCAGTTCGGCGTCGGCCGGGGTCAACCCGGTGCCGAGCGCGGCCGCGAGCACCGCTGCCACCAGGAGGAGGCGTCGTACCGCCGTCATCGAGAACCGCCCTTTCGCCGGATGGGGGACCCCGGCTTCGCCACTACTCGTATCGCCGTTGACCACTCGGAGTGGTCAGTTGCCCACGGTATCGAACGCTCACCGTGAGCACAAGGGCACCCAACGTGATTCACTGGGCGTCGCCCTAGGCACAGCTCTCGGCCCAGGTGGCCACCAGGTCCCGGGCGGCGGGGCCGGCAGGCTCGAGCCCGTCGTCGGCGGCCGCGCACACGGCGTCGTCGAAGGACTCGTCACAACCGAGGCCCTCGTAGCGGACCGCCAGGTCCGGGCCGTCGCCGCCGAAGGACGTCAGGGCGGCGTCGATGCGCTCGGTGTCGTTGCGTCCGGCGTCGCCCAGCTCGTCGAGGACCCGGGCCCGGGCGGCAAGGGTCTCCTCCACCAGCTGCGAGCAGTCGTCGGCCCCGCCGAAGGCGCCGGCGGCCCCGGCGCTGGTGTCGGGGGTGTCGTCCTCGTCGTCGCTACAAGCGGTCAGGCCGACGACGAGCGCGAGCGACAGGAGGAGCAGGGCGATGCGGCGCACCCTCCTCCGTCGGCTGGCCCGGCTCGGCCTTTACGGATGTCGGACCTGGATCACTCCGGGCGGCTGGTCAACCAGGCACCGACCAGGACCAGGACCATCCCCCCGAGCGCGAGTACGGCCACCGTCTCGTCCCGGAACACGACGCCCAGCAGGATGGCCACGACCGGGGTGAGGTAGATGGCCACCGAGCCCCGGGCCGCCCCCGCCCGTCCCATCAGGTTGGTCATGGCCACGAACGCCCAGCCCGTGCCGAGGAACCCGAGGACGACCACGGCGGCGAAGGAGTCCCACGCGAAGTGCGAAGCGGGGATGCTCGCCAGGCCGTACGGCGCGGTCATGGCCAACGCACACAGCTGCACCCGCCACATGACCGGGAGCCCGCCGTACTTCTGCTGCAGCGGGACCGCGAGGTTGGCCGAGAGCCCGTAGAGGACCACGGCGACGAGCAGGAGCCCGACGCCCAGGGGCGACGCGTCGGCACCGTGCAGGCTCGGCAACGAGATGGCCACGACCCCGACGAAGCCGATCACCAGGCCCATCGCGTGGATGCGACCCGGGCGGGTCCGGAGCAGGAAGGCGGCGATCAACGCGGCGAACAGGGGGACCGAGCCGTTGATCATCCCGGCCACCGACGAGTCCACGTAGAGCTCGGCGATCGGGAAGAGGGACAGCGGCAGGGCCATCCAGGTGAAACCGATGAGGGCGACGGTCGGCCAGTCCTCGCGGTCGATCGGTACCCGAGCCGCGGGGACCACGGCCAGGCCGAGCATCCCGAACAGGATGCGGCCGAAGGTGACCACGCCGGGGGCAAAGGCGTCGAGCCCGATGGCGATGAGGAGGAAGGACGAGCCCCACACCCCGGCGATGAAGGCCAGGAGCCCCCACTCGGTGGGGCCGAACGCCTGCCGGTTGGTCCCCTGCGCAGTGCTGATCAGGGGACGGGAGTCGGCCACCTCGGGAGGGTAACGACGCGGGCCAGGAGCACCCGGCCACATTCGGACCAACGCACCGAGGCCGGCCTGAGGAGCACCCGGCCCCATTTGGGCCAGACCTACACTCGGCGGTCGTGGCCCTCCGTCTGATCATCGCCGAGGACTCGCTCCTCGTGCGGGAAGGGGTGGCCAAGCTCCTCAACGAGCAGGAGGACGTCGAGGTCGTGGCCCTCTGCGCCGACTACGACGAGCTCATGGCCGCGGTGAACAGCACCGCAGCCGACGTCGTGCTCACCGACATCCGCATGCCGCCCACGGGTACCGACGAGGGCATCCGGGCCGCCTCCGAGCTCCGGGAGTCCCACCCCGATCTCGGCGTCGTGGTCCTCTCCCAGTACGCCGAGCCCGAGTACGCGTTGGCCCTGCTGGAGAGCGGCTCGGAGGGACGGGCGTACCTGCTCAAGGAGCGGGTGTCGGACCCCGACCAGCTCCTCGGCGCCGTGCGGGAGGTCGCCCGCGGCGGTTCGGTCGTGGACCCCAAGGTGGTCGAGGGCCTGGTGGCGGCCCGGTCCAAGTCCCGCCGCTCGCCCCTCGAGCACCTGACCCCTCGCGAGCACGAGGTGCTGGCCGAGATCGCTCAGGGCCGCAACAACGCCGCGGTGGCCGCCACCCTCGGCCTCTCGGACCGAGCCGTCGAGAAGCACATCAACTCGCTCTTCGCCAAGCTCGGCCTGAGCGAGGAACCCGACATCCACCGTCGGGTGAAGGCCGTCCTGCTCTACCTGGCCGAGAAGGACGAGGGGGGGACAGCCCCCCCATGACGACGGGGGCGCCCACCCTGGGAGGGATCCACCGGACCGGCGATGATGGCGGTCGTGGTCCTCACCGACGAGCGAAGGGAGGGCGAGACGGCTGACATCTCGGACCCCGGTGACGTGAGCGTGCTCATCGTCGACGACCAGGCGCCCTTCCGCGCGGTGGCTCGGACCGTGGTCGACCTGGTGGCCGGCTTCGTCGTGGTCGGCGAGGCCCCCTCCGGGGAGGACGCGGTGGCGATGGCCGCCGAGCTCCACCCCGCCCTGGTGCTCATGGACATCAACCTGCCGGGCATCAGCGGCATCGAGGCCACCCGCCAGATCATGGCCGCTGCGCCCGAGACGGTGGTGATGATGCTGTCGACCTACCGGGCCGACGACCTGCCGAGTGACGCCGCCACCTGCGGCGCCGCCCGCTACGTCCACAAGGAGGACTTCGGGCCCGCCATCCTCCGCGAGATCTGGGCCGACCACTCAGGCTGATCTTCGTTCTGGCGGCTGTAGTGCGCGCTCCAGCGCGCATCGGAGCCTCCAGAACGTCAGAACTCGTGCTTGAGGGCGCTCCGGGCGGCGTGCCAGCCGCACATGCCGTGGACGCCGCCGCCCGGCGGGGTGGACGACGAGCACAGGTAGACGCCCTTCGCCGGGCGTGCGCCACGGGTCGAGACCGAGGGTCGGGCGGCCGGATGAACTGGGCCAGGTCGGCGGCGCCGGCGTTGATGTCGCCGCCGATGAAGTTGGCGTTGCGGGCCTCGACGGCTCCGGTGCCCATCACGTGGCGGGCCAGGATCCGGTCGCGGAACCCGGGGGCGAAGCGCTCGATCTGGGCCTCGATGCGGTCGGTCATGTCCACCGTCGAGCCGTTGGGCACGTGGCAGTAGGCCCAGAAGGCGTGCTGGCCCTCCGGGGCCCGGGTCGGGTCGAAGCCGCTGGCTTGACAGGCCAGGACCCACGGGCGATCGGGGTGCCGGCCGGCGGCCACCTCGCCCTCGGCGGCGACGGTCTCCTCGAGGGTGCCGCCGACGTGGACGGTGCCCGCCCTCGCCACCTCCGGGTCGGCCCACGGCACGGGGCCGTCCAGCGCCCAGTCCACCTTGTGCACCCCGGCGCCGTAGCGGAACCGGGTGAGCGCCCTGCGGTAGCGGCCCGGGAAGCGGTCCCCGACGATCTGGTCGGCGTTGCGGGCCGACACGTCGAGGAGGACAGCCCGGGCCGAGGGCACTTCGTCGAGGTCGCCGACCCGGAAGCCGGAGCGGATCTCGCCGCCCTCGGCCCGGATGATCGACAGCAGCGCCTCGGTCACCTGCTGGGAGCCACCCTTGGCGAACGGGTACCCCACCAGGTGGGCGGCCACGCCCAGCATCAGGCCGTAGCCCGCGGTGATCGGGGCCCGCAGGGAGAGGATCGAGTGAGCCGCCAGGCCGGCCAGCAGGGCGGCAGCCTCCTCGGTCTCGAACCGGCTACGGCCGAGGCCCCGGGCCGACCGGATGCCCGAGAGGCCGTACCGGGCCAGCTTCACGGGGTGACGCGGGAGCTGGAACGGCGACAGGAGGCCGTCGACCAGGCTGAACCCGGCGCCCACCAGCGGACCCATCAGTCGCCGGTAGGCGTTGGCGTCGACACCGAGGCCCTCGGCGGTCATGTCCACCGAGCGGTGCAGGAGTGCGGCCGGGGCGTCGTCCAAGGGGTTGGCCAGGGGGAGGTCAGGCTGGACCCACTCGACGCCGTGTTCCTCCAGTGGCAGTTCGCGCATGGCCTTCGAGGCCAGGCCCAGTGACCACACCGTCGAGCAGGTGTCGTGGACGAACCCGGGCAGGGTCAGCTCGGCGGAGCGAGCGCCGCCGCCGAGGGTGTCCTCGGCCTCCAGCACCAGCACCGACAGCCCCTCCCTGGCCAGGGTCGCGGCCGCGACGAGGCCGTTGGGACCTGAACCGACGACGACGGCGTCGTACTCCGTGGTGGCCACCCGATCAGGATGCCGGAGCGTCGACCGGGTCCGGCTCGGCGACGGCCTCCACGGCCTCGGGCTCGTCGTCTTCAGCCGCGCCCACGGGGACGTGGCCCCGGATGCGCGAACCCTCGCCCGGAGCGCTGTCCACCTCGAGGGTCCCGCCGATGGCACCCAGCCGGTCCCGCATGTTCACGAAGCCGTGGCCCATCGCCGCGGCCGCGGCGTCGAAGCCCGGGCCGTCGTCGGCCACCTCGAACCGCAGCTCGCCGTCGGCCTCGGTGATCGTGACCGTGAGGGTGGCGTCGTCCCCTGCGTGCTTGCCCGCGTTCTGCATCGCCTCCAGGACACAGAAGTAGATGGCCGCCTCGGTCTCGGCCGGATGGCGACGGACCCCCTCGGCCACCACCAGCTCGACCGGCAGGGTCGACCGGTTGGCCGAGGCCTTCAGGGCGGCCTCCAGCCCCCGGTCCCGCAGCAGCGGCGGATAGATGCCGTGGGCCAGCTCGCGAAGCTCTTCCAGGGTGTCCTGGACATCCCCCCGGAGCTGGTCGAGCATCTCGTCGGCCGTCGCCCGGTCGGCGTCGATGAGCTGCTTCACCAGACCGACCTTCACCGCCAGGGCGACCAGGTGCTGCTGGGCCCCGTCGTGCAGGTTGCGCTCGATCTGACGTCGGGACTCATCCGCCGCGGTGACGATGCGCAGCCGGGAGGCGGCCAGCTCCTGGTTGCGCTCCTCGAGCTGCTCCAGTGAGGCCTGGAGGGCGGAGTCGAGGCGGACGTTGTGCAGAGCGAGGCCGACCTGGCGGGCCAGCTCGGCCAGCACCCGGTCGTCCTCCTCGGTGAAGGGCGGGTCGTCAGAACGGCGCTCGACCACGATCAGCCCCAGCAGCTCGCCGAGGTGAGCGACGACCGCAGCCCGCACCTGCTTGTCGCCCCGACCGGCCAGGAGCCCCGGCATCCAGATCTGCAGCCAGGCGTTGCCCTGCACGTGGGCGCGGGCGGCGACGCCCAGCTCCTCGCCCTCCAGGCTCAGGTGGGCCGACCCCCGGTCCGGCACCGAGACCGTCCGCTCGAGGCTGCCGGCGGCCCCGGTCCACACCTCCGACGCCGTCAGGGTCAGGCTCTTCTTCAGCGATTCGGCGAGCTGGAGGAGCAGCTCGTCCATCGGCACGGCCCGGGACATGCGACCGGCGAAGGTCTTGATGGCGTCGTCGGGCCGGTGCCGTTCGCCGTAGACCCGCTGGTTGGCCACCTCCTCGAGGCGGTGGCGGGCGGGGAACATCAGCACGGCGCAGAGACCCGCGGCGAGCATCGACAGCACGAGGACCGACCGCTCCTCCTCCTCGGGCACCCGCCCGAGTCCGACCACGACGAAGAGGTACACGGCCTCGACCAGCGCCAGCAGCCCGACCACGACGACGGTCCGCACCAGGACGCGGTCGATGACGGTCAGCAACCGTGGCACGGTGGAGGCGGCGAACGCCGCGGGCACCACGACACTCGCGGCGATGGTCACCATCCCCGGCCGGTCGGGCCAGTCCAGGAGCGCGTCGAGCAGCACGACCAGCCCGCCGAACGAGGCGGCCAACACCACGCCCCAGCCGATCCACTGCAACCGGGCCCGGTCCGCCGCCGAGGCCTTCCGGCACCGGCTCAGATAGCCGGCCAGGCCGATCACGCCGGCGACGAGGGCGGCGAGGAGGTAGGGCAGCATCGGCAGGCCGGCGGGCTCGGGCCCGACCACGAACCCGAGTCCCAGGGCGGCGAGGTACCCCAGGCCCACCGTCAGCCGGGCGCCCCGGGAACGGAGCGTCCCGTCGGGCACCGCCAACGCGAGGTGCAGGGCCACGGCGGGGATCAGGGCGGTGAGCACCGAGCGGGCCAGCTCGAACTGGTCGTCGCCGGAGCGCACCGAGGCCGACGTGTAGAGCGCCGCCCCCAGCACCACGGTGAACAGCCCCATGACGAGGGCCAGGGGACGGTCGGGCAGGCGACGGGCCACGACGCCGGTGCCGAGGGCCCACGCCAGGATCACCACGGCACTCACCCAGTAGGCCACGCCACCGTGGTCGGCGGCCGCCAGGGCGCCGAGCACGACACCGCCGACGCCGAGCCCGAGCGCGGGCAACCGGAGGCTGCGCCCGGCGCCCGTCGGGGGGATCGCTCGTTCCGTGCTCGTCACGGGGGTAAGGGTGGTGGACATCGTGTTCTCCGTCTACTCGGTGCGAAGGGTGTCGGCCGGGTGGGCCCGGGCGGCCCGGAGGCCGGGGACCAACCCGACCACGAGGGCCAGGATCAGGACGGCGGCGGCCAGCAGCGCCGAGGGCCAGGACCGGGGTGATCAGCTCGACCACGGCGCCGAGCCGCTCGGCCAGGACGGTCCAGGCCACCCGGCCGGCGACCAGCCCGAGGGGGATGCCGACGACCAGGCCGACGACCGCGATGAGGGCGGCCTGGACGGTGATGGCGGACAGGACCTGGCGCCGGGTGAAGCCGAGGGTCCGCAGGACGGCGACCTCGCGACGACGGGAACGGACGGCCGCGACGAGGGCATGGACGACCGTCAGGGCGATGAGGGCCGCCAGCAGAGCGGTCAGCCACAGCGGGGTCGAACGCACCCGCTCCAGGCTCTGGACGTCGGACGGCACCGACGGCGCCACCACGGTCAGGTAGACCGGTTCGTCCACGTCGATGTCGGCCACCAGGTCCTCGACGCTGCCCCGGCCGTCGGCCGCCACCACGACGCCGTACGAGTCGAAGCTCGGCCCCCAGGTCGTCAGCACCTCGTCGGGACGCGAGGACGCCCTCGCCCAGCGTCGTCTTGTCGGCCCCGCTGTAGGAGCCGATGGCCGGGAGCACCACCGTGCCCACCACGGTCAGCTCCGCCGTGTCGCCTCGCCGCGCTGGGCGGTCACCCGGTCGCCGATGTCGACGTCGAGCTGCGTCCAGGGTCCGCACGCCGACCGCCACCTCGGTGGGCCCGACGGGGGCACGGCCGTCGAGGACCGTCGGGGCGATCGGCCGGACGGAGGGCTCGATCGACAGCGCCGGGTACGACAGACCGTCGAGTCGGAGTTGGCCGGGGTACAGCAGACCGAACGACTCGACGCCGTCCGCCGCCGGCCAGGCCATCGGTGACGGGCCGGTAGGCGTCGACGGTGCGTCCTCGCCGTCCAACCCGTTCAGCTGGACCACGGCCGTCCAGGGCGTCCCGTAGTCCGCCGGGGTCTCCACCAGGTGGTTCAGGCTGGCCGAGAACGCCACGGTGGCGGCGATGAGGGCGATGCTGGTGGCCGCTCCGGCCAGCGTCGCTCGGGCCGGGACGCCGGACCCGCCTCGGTCGAGGGCGAACCGGACGCCCGCCACCGTCGACGGCGAGAGGCCGGTGGCGGCGGCCCAGGCCCCCGGCGCCGAGGGGCCGGCTCGCAGCGTCCCGCCGTCGGGCGGCCACGATCGCAGGACGGACGGCCACGATGACGAAGACGAGGGCCACGGCCAGACCACCCAGGACCAGCACCGGCAGGTCCACCCGCAGACCCGGGGTCCGGCTCGGCGTCACGGGCCACACCGACCGGGCGCCACCGGTGAGGCGAGGACCGCGATGACCACGGCGAGGGCGGCGCCGACCACCGAGGCGACGGCGATCGCGGGTGATGCCCGAGAGCCGCCCGCTGCGGCCGGGTCACCCCCAGCGCCGCCATCGGCGCCAGGGCCACGGCGTCGACCTGGAGGCGACGGGAGATGGCCTGGCCCACGATGACCAGCGCCACGACCGCGGCGATGACCGAGAAGATCCCGAGGGCGGCGACCTGCGGGGCCACCGCCCGGTCGGCCTGGTCCTCGATGCCCCGGCGGGACTGGAACGCGATCGGCTCGTCGGGCACCAGCCCCTCGACCGCGGCCCGGAACTGGTCCTCGTCCGCGCCCGGGCGCAGCCGGACGAGACCACCCCAGTACAGGACCGCCGGGTCGTAGGTCTCGACGAAGGCGGGGGTGAGCATGATGCTGCCGTCGGCGAAGCCCTCGTCGACGACGATCTCGTCGAAGGGGTCACCGATGCCGACCACGTCGAGGTCGACGAGCACACCCGGTCGACGGATCGTTGTAGAGGTCCACCCCGGCCTGCTCGCTCCCGGCGGCCTCGAGCGCGCCGAAGTCGTCGAAGTCGAGCAGCCGGGCGGCGAGCTCGATCGCCCACCTCGAGACCCATCGCCCGGGCCGCGGCCGACGACACGAACGACCTCGTGCGGCGCATCGACGTCCGGGCAGGCGCCCGCGGCCGACGAGGGGACGGCCGAAGTCGTACCCCACTCGCCGTCGCTGGCGAACGCCGGCCCGCCAGCTGTCGAGGTCCGCGATCGGGCTCGATCGTCCGGGGGCCGAGGGCGATGCCGTCGAAGCGGGCGACGCTCTCCACCATGGGCAGGGCGCCGGACCTCGTCCATCTGCAACTGACTGCCGGCGCCGAGGTCCGGGTTGACCAGCACGTCCCACGCCTCGGTGGCGACGAGCAGCCGGTCGAAGGCCGAGTCGGTCCGCCGGTAGGCCTCCACCCCGGTCAGCACGGCGCCACCGGCCAGCCCGATGATCGAGCGCCGAGCCGACCAGGCCCCGGGCGCCCGACCGTCGAGTGGCCCGCAGGAGCGCGAACGAGGGCCGCCATCACTCGGCCCTCAGCACGGCGGCAGGGCGACGGCGCGACCTGCCCGCCACGCCGGGAACGGCGGCCACAGCCGCCCCGCCGACCAGCGCGACGGCACGGCGATGACGGCCATGAGCGCGCCGACCGGCACCGACGGGGCGTCGAGGATCCCCAGGTCGCCGACCTCGGCCTGCCAGGTCAGGCGGCCCGGCGACGATGCCCACCGGGACCCCGACATCGTCCAGGCCGACGACCAGGACGCAGACGGCGCAGGTGAGCACCGGCGAGCCACCTGGCGCCGCTGGAAGCCGAGCGAGCGGAGGGTGGCGAACCCGCCGCGGTGGCGGCGGGTCGACACCGCCAAGGCGTGGACCAGGCCGGCCAGGCCGAGGAGGGCGAAGAAGACCGCCAGGGCCACGAACAGGCCGCGCACGCTCGTCGAGGTGGACCAGGCGGCCCGGGCGGGTTGGGCCGGGCGTAGGCCGGGAAGGAGACCCCGTAGGACTCTCCTCGAGGCGGGCTTCGAGGGCGGCGACGTCCGCGCCCGGGCGCGTAGGTGAGGACGAGCGAGCGTTCTCCTCGTCGACGGCCAGGGCGGTCATGCCCTCGGGGGTCACCAGCGCGCTCGTCGTGCCGCTGCTGTCGAACTGGCGGCATGACCGACGCGACCGACGACCTGAGCCCGACCGCCAGCGGGTCACCGTCGGGCGCGTCAGTCGTGACCGTGTCGCCGATGTCGACCTCCGGCGAGCGCTCCGGCCCCGAGGGCGATCTCAGTCGTGCGACGACGGGGCCGACCATCGAGCACGGGCGAAGGCGATGGATCCCTTCGCACCTCGAGCGCGAACGCCGATGCCCGCGCCGTCCAGCTCGAGGCTGGCCTGCTGGAGCACACCGACGGCCGTCAGGTCGTCCTCGCTCGGTGAGCGCCTCGAGGGTCGCCTCCGGGTCCTCGCTGTCGAGATCGGGCTTGGCCGACCAGGCCCAGCCGAAGCGCGTCGGGCATCGGTCCAGCGCGGTGGACAGCGACGACGGCCAGCACGGCGACCGCGCACACCCCGGCCACCGCCAGCGCGGCACCCACCACCGCCGTGCGGACCGCCGTCCGCCCCCGGCCCCGGTCGTCCAGCCAGCCGGAGGCCCACGGCAGAAGGGCGGCGACGCACCGGCCCGGGCCGCCAGCCCGGCCAGCCTCGAATCCCGCTCCACGGCCGGGGCCCGACGCGCCCAGGCGGCGGGCCGAGAGGTAGGCGCGCCGAGCACGACCAGGACGACCAGGAGACACCGCGCCGACGACCAGCGCACCAGGCGTCCAAGGCAGAGCCCGGGTCCGGCTCGGCCCGTCGGGCCACGCCCAGCGGGAACAGCGGCGAGAGCGCGACTGCTCCCACGACGGCCAGCGACCGCTGCCCGACGGCACCGGCCGCGACGATCGGCAGGGCCACACGCCAGCGCCCGCTCCGACCCGGGTCAGGCCGACGGCCCCGAGGGCCGAGTCCACCCCGCCCGAGCCCTCCACCTGACGCAGCGACGGCCTGGATGACGCGCGAGCAGGCCAGCGACGCCGGCGACGAGGGCGAAGACGACGAGGGCGACGACGGCGACGTCGACCGCCGAGCGCACCCCGTCGAGGAACTCGACCTCGATGCGTCCCGGCCCTGGACCTCGCTGGGCGTCGGGCGCGGCCCGACGAACCGCAGCCGCTGGCCTCCGTCCGACGGCGGCCACCCCCCTCGTACCGGAGACGGCGCCAGCGAACCCGGCCGCGCAGGCCTCGTCGCCCAGCTGGGCCAGCGAGGCCGGGTGAGGCGATCAGCGACCGGCCCCGATTCGAGGTCACTGCCCTGCAACTCCTCGATCACCCGGACCTCGCCCACGACCTCGAGGTCGACCGTGCGGGCCGTTGAACCCCTGGAAGTCGTCGTCCGTCAGGGCCGCGCAGTCCTCGAGGCTGAACGTGCTCGCCTGGAAGCGGTCGCCCGTGTGGAGGTCGAGCCGGTCGACGGCCAGTTCGCTGAGCACCACCTCGTCGGCCGCGGCGGGGTCCGGCAGGCGCCCGTCCAGGAGCAAGGGGCCGGTCGATGTCGCTGGAAGGCGACGTCGTCGAAGGGCAGCGAGGAGGCTGACGTCGATGTCGAAGAGGGCATCGGTCGGGTAGATCGACCGCCCCGCCGACCTCGGCGACCCCGTCGAGGGCGGCCATCTCGGCGACCAGGTCAGTCGGCGAGCGGGTCACCGAGCGTGAAGGCGAAGGCTCGCCCGTCCCGCGGCCGTCGGTGGCGTCCCGGAACCGGTCGAGGGCGCTGGCGCTGCGTCGGGCCCCGGCCACCGAGCCGAGCACGGCGGCGCCGACGAGGCCCACGATCAGGGCCAGGCCGATGAGCGCAGACGATCCGGCGACGGGCCTCGCCCTTGGCGACGAGCAGGACGGCGCGCACGGGTTCGGTTGTGGGCCGGGGTCGTCGGAGGGTGGATCAGCCCGCGGCCACGGGGGCGGCGGTGGAGGTCTCCTCGTCGACCTTGCCGTCCCGCATGCCCACGATGCGGTCGGCCCCGGCGGCGACCTCGTCGCTGTGGGTGACCATGAGGATGGTCTGGCCGTCGGCGTGGAGGCGGCGGAACAGCTCGAGGACCTCGTGGCCGCCGTCGCTGTCGAGGGCGCCGGTGGGCTCGTCGGCCAGCAGGAGGGTCGGCTCGTTGGCCAGGGCCCGGGCGATGGCCAGGCGCTGGCGCTGCCCGCCGGAGAGGACCGCCGGGGTCTCGCCCGACTTGTCGCCGAGGCCGAGCAGGTCGAGCAGGTCGCGGGCCCGGGTCTCGGCCGCCTTGCGCTTGGTGCCGGCGATCATGGCCGGCAGGACCACGTTCTCGAGGGCGGTCATGCCCTCGAGCAGGTTGAAGAACTGGAAGACGATCCCGATGTGGCGGCGCCGCATCCGGGCCAGCCAGTCCTCGTCCTGGCCGGTGATCTCCTCGTCGGCGATGAGCGATCGTGCCGTCGTCGGCGATGTCGAGACCGGCCACGAGGTTCAGCAGCGTCGACTTCCCGCAGCCCGACGGGACCCATGATCGCCACGAACTCCCCGGCCACGACCTCGAGGTCGACGCCGCGCAGCGCGCGGACCGGCGCCAGCTCGGCCTCGAAGGTCTTGCGCACCCCGCGCACGTCCAACACCGTGGCTCCGGGGGTGACCCCGGGCTCGTCGGCGGGATCGATCGCCCCGAGAGCGCCGTCGTCTTCAGTCATCGTGTTTCCTCCTGTGGACATCAGTCTGCTCCTTCTCGGGGACCCAGCCGGAAGGCCGTCACCTCGGACTCACGCCCCTTCACGGTCTGGGGCGGGAGTTGCTCCAGGTCGGGCGGATCGGTCAGGCCGGCCACGGTGGCCTCGCTGAGCACCGTCGTGCCCGCCGGGCGGGCGAGGCTCTGCAGCCGCTGGGCCAGGTTCACCGTGTCGCCGACGACCGTGTACTCGAGGCGCTCGTCGCTGCCGAGCAGCGCGGCGGCGACGTCGCCGGTGGACAGGCCGATGCCGAGGCCGAAGGCGGCCAGGCCCTCCGTCGGCCCACGTGACGTTGACCACGTCCTGGCGCTCGTGCATCGCACGGCGGCCCGCAGGGCCCGGTCGGCGTGGTCCTCCTGGGGGAACGGGGCGCCGAAGACGGCCATGACGGCGTCGCCCACGTACTGCATCACCGTGCCCTCCTCGCCGAGGATGGCGTTGTTCATCTCCCGGCGGTGGGTGCGGAGCTGGCCGGCGAGGGTGGTCGGGTCGGCGTGCTCGGCGATGGTCGAGTAGCCCCGGACGTCGGACATCAGCACGGTGACGGTCAGGCGCTCCGTGCGGTCCACTGCTCCGCTGTCGGTGCGCAGCTTCTCGGCCAGGCCCCCAGGCAGGAAGCGGCTGAGGGTCTCGCCCTGCTCCTCGCGGTCGACGATGGCCGACTGCAGCAGGCGGAGGCGCTTGAGGGCACCCTCCCGGCCCGCGCTGGCGCCCTGGGCCAGCTTCAGGAAGACGGCCTCGACGGCGTCGTTGACCGAGGCCGGGCTGCGCCCCTGGCCGGCGGCGATGGCCTTGATCGGCCGGCCCTCGGCCACCTGGGGGAGCAGGTCGTCCTCGTCCTCGGTCAGCTCGCCCTCGATCCGGACCGGGTTGACGAGGGCCTGCACGATCTCGGGGTCGAGCATCGAACCACCCGTGGCCACCTCCCGCACGGCCCGGGCCAGCCGGTCGCCGTCGCTGACCCGGTCCTTGAGCAGGTAGGCGTAGCCGGCCGCCCCCTCGTCGAGGAGGGCGATGGCGTACTCGGGGTCGTCGTACTGGGACAGGATCACGATGCCGGTGCCGGGGTGGCGCTTGCGCACCTCCTTGGCGCCGTCGATGCCCTCGTCCTGGAAGTTGGGGGGCATGCGGATGTCGGACACGACGACCTGGGGGTGGGCCGCGGTGGCGCCCTCCACCAGCCCGTCGTAGTCCTCCGCCGTCCCCACCACCTCGATGTCCTTCTCGATCGAGAGGAGGGCCTTGACCCCCTCCCGCACCAGGGTGTTGTCGTCGGCGAGGAACACCGTGATGCGGTCCCCGTCCATCGGGGGCCATTGAGCCGCGGATCGGCGGCCACCGCAAGGGGGAGGACCTTCCGGCCCTGGGTGGTGCCTGCACCCCACCCGACCCGCGGCCCGCACCCTGGGCAGCGAGGCCGGCGCGCGGTCCACTCCCGGGGAGGAAGGACAACCAACGAGGAGAGATGATGCGCACGAAGATCACGGCGGCCGCGCTGACGACGGTCCTGGTGCTGGGCGGCGTCGCCTGCGGTGACGACGACGGCGGGGACGAGGCCAGCTCCGAAGCCACCGGCGAGACCACCACCACGACCGAGGCGGGCCTCGGGGCCGAGGCCTGCGACGCAGTCCTGGGCGTGGGCACCGCCCTGACCAACGGTCCCGACGGCCCGCCCACCCCGGAGTACCTGGAGGGTGAGGTGCAGCCCGCGATCGATGCCGTCGTCGCCAGCGGCGTCGAGGCCCTGCAGGGCCCGGCCACCGACCTCCAGGCCGCCGTGGATGCCGCCCTCGAGGGGGAGGACTCCCAGGAGGCCGCCTTCGGGGCCTACAGCGCCATGGCCGCCGAGGCCCACACCGGTTGTGGCTACCAGGCGGTCGACGTGAGCGCGGTGAACTACGCGTTCGTCGACATGCCGGCGACGCTGTCGGCGGGCACCACCAGCTTCTCCCTCACCAACGAGGCCGACGAGGAGCACGAGCTGGTCCTCCTGCGCAAGAACGACGGCGAGACCCGTACGGCCGAGGAGCTGCTGGCCCTCCCCCAGGACGAGGCCGAGACGCTGGTCGCCTTCTCCGGGGTCACCTTCGCCAGTCCCGGCCAGACGGGGTACGTCGCCGCCGAGCTCGAGCCGGGCGACTACTTCACCGTCTGCTTCCTGCCCGTGGGCGGCGGCGAGGACGGCCCGCCGCACTTCACCGAGGGGATGGTCGCCGAGTTCGAGGTGACCTGACCGTCCTCGGGTCTCCCCGACCTGGCCCCCGGGCCCGAGCGCGCTCCCTGCGCCCGGACCGGGGGCCGGAACGCGTTTAGGCTTCCGGGGATGACCGAGGTGGCGAACGAACCGGCGGTGGTGCTGCTGTGCGTGGTGCTGGCCTCCGCCCTCATCGTGGCCGAGGTGGCGCTGCCGACCTTCGGACTGGCGGGCTTCACCGGCTTCGCCCTGGTCGTCGTGGCCGCCGTGGGGATCAACGACGCCGGGATGGAGTGGTGGCCGCTGTCGTTCGCCGCACTGGCCGTCGGCCTCTGGAGCGTGATGATCGCCCGCCGCACGTCCACGGTCGCCCAACAGGCCGTCGCCGTCGGCCTGTTCACCGTGGGTGGCGTCTACTTCGGGATCCTCGAGGACGACCCCCTCACCATCGTGTTGGCCCTGATCGGCGGCCGCCGGCCTGGCGGCCGGGTTCCCGGTGCTCCTGGAGAAGTCGAGCCGGCTGCTCAACGCCCAGCCCGAGGTGGGCATGGAGGCCTTCGTCGGCCGGTCCGCCCCCGTCACGGCCTGGGCGGGGACCGAGGGCAGCGTCCAACTGGAGGGCGCGTTCTGGAACGCCGTGGGGCCTGCGGGCCTCGCCGTGGGTGACGAGATCGTCATCACCGGCTACGAAGGCATGCGACTGACCGTGCGTCCCACGACGCCTGATCCCGGAGGAATGCCCATGACCGTGCCCCAGAAGGACAACCGCTGATGGCCGCCGTCGGCGCGGTGCTGTTGGTCCTGGCCATCTTCATCCTGCTGTTCCTCGCCGCCTCGGTGAAGATCGTGCTGGAGTACGAGCGGGCCGTCATCTTCCGCCTCGGACGCTGCGTCGGCGCCAAGGGCCCGGGCGTGTTCTTCATCATCCCGGTCATCGACAAGATCCGCCGGGTCAACCTGCAGATCGCCGCCGTGCCGGTCGCCTCCCAGGCGGTCATCACCAAGGACAACGTCACCATCACCGTCGACGCCGTGGCCTACTTCCAGGTCGTCGACCCCCTGGCCTCGGTCATCAAGATCCAGAACTGGTACCAGTCGGCCCAGCTGGTGGCCCAGACCACCCTGCGCTCCATCATCGGCCGCCACGAGCTGGACCAGATGCTCTCCGAGCGCGACCGCATCAACAGCGAGCTGCAGCTGGCCCTGGACACCCAGACCGAGGCCTGGGGCATCAAGGTCGGCCGGGTCGAGATCCGCGACGTCGGCCTGCCCGAGCAGATGCAGCGGGCCATGGCCCGGCAGGCCGAGGCCGAGCGGGAACGGCGGGCCAAGATCATCGCCGCCGAGGGCGAGCTCCAGGCCTCCCAGAAGCTGGGCGAGGCGGCCAACGTCATCAACGCCTCCCCCGGCGCCCTGCAGCTCCGTCAGCTGCAGACCATGGTCGAGATCTCCGCCGAGAACAGCTCCACGATCATCTTCCCGATCCCCATCGAGATCATGGGCGCCATCTCGGCCCTGACCAACACCCTCAGCGGGGGCAAGTCGCCGACCCCGCCGACGACCCCGATCGTGACCCAGGCCACGCCCGGCGGAGGACGACACCCCGATGACGGTCGAGGAGACCAACGCCATGCCCGACGTGGTGATCCCCCCGGCTGACATCCCCCCGCCCCCCACCGAGCCCCCACCCGCCACCTGATCCCCGGCACCTTCCGATCGGGCGATCAGAGGGTGATGGTCTCGCCTTCGCGGGCGATGGTCACCGCCAGGCCCGGCGGGGCGAGGTCGCACAGGCGCTCGACGTCGTCGTCCACCCGCATCGGCGAGTGGTGGAAGAGCACGAGGCGCCCGACCTCGGCCGCCTCGGCCAGGCGGTAGCAGTAGTCCACGGTGGCGTGGCCGTAGTCCTCGGCCAACGGGAGCTCGGTGGCGGTGAACTGGGCGTCGTGGATGAGCACGTCCGTGCCCCGGCACAGGTCGAGGATGGCCTCGTGGATCGGTCCGTGACCGTCGTCGCCCGGCCCCATCGCCTGCGGGCCGTGGTCGGAGGCGTAGACGACGCTGGCGCCGCCGGTGTCGACGATCCGGTAGCCGAAGGTCCGGCCCCCTTTGTGGGGGAGCTCGACGGCGGTGACCTCGAAGCCCTCGATGACGTGCTCGCCCTCCTCCAGGGTGGCGAAGGTCCACGACGCCCTCCAGGCCCTCGGGCCGGATCGGGAAGTGCGGGGGCGACATCGACCCGGCCAGCACGTCGGCGGCCTTCCGCCCGTCCTGCTGGTCGGGGATGAGCATGGTCACCTCGGACCCGGGCTGGTCACCGGAGCGGAAGAACGGGATCCCGTGGCAGTGGTCCCAGTGCAGGTGGGTGACCAGCAGCGTGCCCTTGAAGGGGGCACCCCCGAGGCGGGCGGTCAGGCGCTGGAGGCCGGTGCCCGCGTCGAGGACGAGGGAGGGCGTGTCCTCGCCTGAGCGCGTGAGGGCGACACATGACGTGTTGCCGCCGACGCGGACGAAGTCGGCGCCCGGGGCCGGGGTCGACCCACGGACACCGCAGAAGAGGATCTCCACGGAAGAGTTCTTACCCCTCTTCCTTCCGGTGCCCTTCGCTCAGCTCGGCCAGAGCGACCTCGTCGACCTGGTCGCCCCGGGCCACGGCGACCCGGCAGCGGGTGCGGGCCTTGACCGTCGAGGTGCGCAGGCCGCCTTCCAGCACGGCTCGCTCCCCCAGGATGGCGCCCGGCCCGAACTCGGCCAGGACCTCGCCGTCGACGTCCACGTCGACCACACCGTCCAGCAACAGGAAGACCTCGTTGCCGGCCTGGCCCTGCTCGGTGAGGAGGCCGCCCTCGTCGACCTCCCGGATCTCGGGCTTCTCGTTGCCCCGCATGATCCTGGTGGCCAGCTCCCGCTCCAGGGCCGACTCGACGGCGGTGACCAGCGCGGGGGAATCCTGGTCGCCCCACGGGGTGTGCTTGCCGAACGCGTGGCGGAACCACTCGGCGAAGTCGGCCAGCCCGACCTTGGCGGCCAAGGCGCCGTCGGCGTCGTAGACCCAGTGGCGGGGGAACTTCGACGCCCCCACCAGCTCGTGTTCGGCCGAGCCGTCGGCCTTGATCGTGAGCTTCAGCGTGGTCCAGACCACCGGCGCCAGGAACTGGACGAAGGGCGGGTGGTTGACCCGGCGGGGCGACGGCAGCCCGGTCCGTCCTCCGACGGTCTGCACGAAGGTGGCCGAGTCCCCGTCGATGACGGGGTCGTCCTGGATGGTCGGCAGCGAGATCGGCTGGAACACCGCCGCCTTCTTGCCCACCCGCACCGTGGTCGAGTTCAGGTACAGCCCGCCGGTGTAGGTGGCGTCGGTGATCGAGCCGTCGTCGCCGACCTCGATCGACGCGCTCAGGCGGTTGGCGAACCGGTAGCGGTCCTCCTTCTTCCACTCGTCGAGGTCACCGAGGGTGTCCGGCAGCGGGTCGTCGTAGTGGGTGACCCCCGAGTCGAACACCGTGCTGTTCACCGGCCCGGTGACGGCCTCGGAGGGGATCCAGGACACCGTCGTCACTGAGGATTCGAATCGCATCGCACGCCTTTCGCTCGCTGTACCCCGAAGGTACGCCGAGCGGCCCCGGCGGGAGAAGGAGGCTGGCCTTCACACGTCCGGGGGGCTGCCACCCCCGCCTCAGCCGAGAGCGGCGGCCACCGCGGCGCCGGTGGGCTCGGCGTTGAGGTATGGCTCGGGGGCGTGGGCCCGGTGGCCGTTGTCGACCAGGACGTCCTCGACCTTCGGGCCGAAGGTGCCGGCCAGGGGGACGGCGGCGGCCTTGTCGCCGACGGCGCGGACGTTCACCCAGCGCTCGACCCGGGGCCAGGCCCCTTTCCCGTCGACCGGCGCGGGGTCGAGCATCCCCAAGGCCATGGGCGACGCCAGCGGAGACCCCAGGGTCACGAAGGTGTGGACCGACCAGTCCGGGTGGTTGCACAGCGCCATGTAGGACAGGACCGACCCCAGGGAGTGGGCCACCACGACCCGGGTGTCGGCGGTGACCAGCGGCTCCAGGCGGGCCCGCAAGCGGTCCCGGAGGTCGGGCTCGGTGGCCATCACCGTCACCATGTCCACGGTGCGGTCGAAAACGGCGTCGCCCGCCGCCTGGCCGAGGGCGGCGACGCCCTCGTCCCCACCGAGGTCACCCAGCGACTCGGCGATCCCCGCCCGGGACTGCTCGAGGCGGGCCTCCCGCTCCGTGCCGGGGTGGCGGCGGAACAGATCGCCGTAGAAGCAGACGTCGACGTCGGCATCGTCGATCTCGACGCCGTGGTGCCACAGGCCGTCCCGGAGGGCCGGGAGCCAGCGGGCCTTCAGCTCGTTGGGGCCCCACAGCTCGTTGAACGCGCCGTGCACCATCACGATGCGGGCCATCAGCCGTCCTCTCGTCGGTGGCCTTCGGCGATCTCGGCCAGGGCGGCGTGGTCGATGTCCTCGGACCGGGCCACGGCGACCCGGGCCCGGGTGACGGCCCGCAGGGTGGCCGTGCGGTTGCCGCCCTCGAGCACGGCCCGCTCGCCGAGGATGGCGCCGGGGCCGACCTCGGCCACCAGCTCGCCGTCGACCTCGACGCGCAGCACGCCGTCCAGGAGCAGGAAGACCTCGTCGCCCGTCGCTCCCCTGCTCGGTGAGCAGGTCGCCCTCCTTCAGGGTCCGGGTCTCGGGCTTGGCGTCGACCCCGCATGATGCGACCGGCCAGCTCCCGCTCGAGGGCCGTCTCCACCTCGGTGACCAGGGCCGGTGAGTCCTCGTCGCCCCACGGGGTGTGCTTGCCGAAGGCATGGCGGTACCACTCGCCGAACTCGGTGAGGCCGGCCTTCTTCTCCAGCGCGCCCGACGGGCCCGTAGACCCAGTGGCGGGGGAAGTCGCTGGCCCCGGTGAGGTGGTGCTCGCTGGTCCCGTCGGCGTGGACGGTCAGCTGCAGGGTGGTCCACACGACCGGGCCCTTGAGCTGGAAGAACGGCGGGTGGTTGACCCGGCGGGGCGACGGGCAGGCCGGGCTGGCCGCCGACGGTCTGGGTGAAGCGGGCCCAGCCGTCGCCGATCTCGGGCTCGGCCTGCAGCGTCGGCAGGGCGTACGGCTGGAACACGATCTCCCGACGCCCGAAGCGCAGGCGAGTGGCGTTGAGGAACAGCCCGCCGGTGTACTCGGCGCGAGCGGATCTCGCCGTCGACCACGTCGATGGCGGCGGCCAGCCGGTTGGCGAAGCGGAAGCGGTCCTCGCCCATCCAGGCCCCCAACGGCGGCAGGTCCCCGATGTCGTCGGGCGGTGGCTGGTCGTAGTGGGTCACCCCCGAGTCGAAGATCGGCTTGTTCAGTGGTCCCGTCACCGCCTCCGACGGGATCCACGAGATCGTCGTCACCGCTGCTTCGACCCGCATCGACCGCCCTTTCCTCGCGAGTCCCTGACGGTAGACCCGACGGCGAGGCCGCCACGTCGCCCCCGTACTTGTCAGTACCCCCTCGTAGCTTCGGCCGCATGCCGTCCTGGGGGTCGACGCCGGCCCGTCATCAAGGTAAGTTGACATGAGGGATCCGGTGATCCTGGCCAGCTCTCGCAGGCACGGCATCGCCGAAGAAGACATGCTGCACGCCTACCGCAACCCCATCCGAGTGTTCGACCTGGACGAGGATCTCACGATGCTGATCGGCCCTGACCGGAGCGCACAGCTCCTCGAGGTCGGTGTCGCCACAGCAGAGGGGATCGTGTTCATCGTCCACGCAATGGTCGCCCGAGCAAGGTTCCTGGAGTAGCCCGATGCCACGCTCTCTTCGAGAGATCCTCGACCATGCCGATCAGCTGGCCGACCGCTTCGAGGCGTACGAGCCAAACGCCGACGACGAGCGGCCGGTCGAAGAGCACCTGCTCGAGCGGGCGGCCATCGCCCGGGCGGAGGGTGAACGCCAGGCCGTCGATGCTGTGGTCGCGGCGCGAAAGGCCGGCATCTCGTGGCAGCGGATCGGTGAGCTGCTCGGCACCTCGGCTCAGGCCGCCCAGCAGCGCTACGGCGCCGTCGCCCGTTCCTCCTGAGCCATCTCGCCGGACGACGTTTGACGAGGGGTTGCGACGGCGCGTCAGGATGGAAACGTGACGGATGCGGACGGCACGCCGACGGAGCGGATCACGGTCTTCCTGGCGGAGGACAACGTGCTGGTGCGGGAGGGGGTGAAGGCCCTGCTGAACCTGGCGCCGGACCTCGAGGTGGTGGGCACCGCCGAGGACTACGACGGCCTGGTCGAGGGCGCCACTGCGGCCGAGCCCGACGTGGTCGTCACCGACATCCGCATGCCGCCCGACTTCACCAACGAGGGCATCGCCGGGGCCAAGGAGGTGCGCAAGCGCCTGCCCGGCACCGGCATCGTCATCCTCTCCCAGTTCGACGATCCCGAGTACGCCATCGCCCTGCTGGAGGAGGGCTCGGCGGGCTACGGCTACCTGCTCAAGGACCGGGTCGGTGACGGCGACCGCCTCGTCTCGGCCGTGCGGGACGTGGCCACGGGCGGCTCGGTGCTCGACCCCGAGATCGTGGAGGCGCTCGTCGCGCCCGCCCGGGACGAGGGCGAGCTGTCCTGGCAGGAGGACGCCCTGCTGCGCCTCATCGCCCAGGGCACGCCGGTGAAGGCCATCGCGGCCTCGTGGGACACGCCCGCCCGAAGCGGTCGACGACGCCATCGATGCCCTGTTCCTGAAGCTGGCTGAGGGGGCCAGCGCCGGCCGGGAGGGCGCCCTCAAGCGGCTGCGCCTGCTCCAGAAGGCCATCGTGGACCGGGAGGAGCAGGGCGAGACCCTCAGCCGCTTCCTGCCCGGCGGCCTGGCCGAGAAGTTGCGCACCGACCGGGGGGCCATCGACCGCACCGAGCGCATGACCGTCACCGTCCTCATGTCCGACGTCCGGGGCTACTCGACGATCGCCGAGCACGCGGATCCGACGGTGTTGGCCGGTCAGCTCCGCACGCACCGGCGCGAGATGAACGCGGCCATCCTCGAACAGGACGGGGCGGTGATGCAGTACGTGGGCGACGCGGTGATGGCCGTGTTCGGGGCGCCACTGCCCTACGACGATCACGCCGACCGGGCCGTGCGGGCCGCCCAGGCCATGCACCGCCGCCAGGCCGCGGTGGACCTCGAGTGGGAGGCTCAGGGCCTGGCCCCCTTCGGGCTGGGCATCGGCCTCTCCACCGGCGAGGTGGCCGCCGCCCTGCTGGGCAGCGACGAGCGCCTCGAGTACACGGTGGTGGGCGACACGGTGAACCTGGCCCAGCGCCTCGAGAGCGTCGCCCGACCGGCGGGGACCACGGTGCTCAGCGAGGCCACCGTGCTGGGCCTGACCGAGCCGCCCGAGGACCTCGGCCCGGTGGAGGAGCTCCAGGTCAAGGGCCGCGAAGGCACCGTGCGGGCCCACCGGCTGCCGGCGTCGTAGCCCGGCGCCCGCGCCGGCTGCGGCCGTTCATCCGGAGGTCTTCTACTCGGGGACGGGGGAGCGATCTACGCTCGGCCCCCCATGACCGAACACGCAGCACTCACGGGGCCAGGTGGCCCTCGTCACCGGCGGCACCCGGGGCATCGGTCGGGGCATCGCCGAACGGCTGCTGGCCGAGGGCGGCGTGGTCGCGGTGTGCGGCCGCAGTGCGCCCGACGACCTGCCCGAGGGCATCACCTTCTTCACCGCCGACGTGCGCGACGCCGAGCAGGTCGATGCCCTCGTCGACGAGATCGTGGCCGCCCACGGCCGCCTCGACCTCGTGGTCAACAACGCCGGGGGCGCCCCCTACGTCGACTCGGCGACCTCGTCGCCCCGCCTGACCACCTCGATCCTGGCCCTGAACCTGGCGGCGCCGTTCTTCGTCGGCCAGGCCGCCAACCGGGTGATGCAGGCCCAGGACGAGGGCGGGGTGATCGTGAACATCGGCTCGGTGAGCGCCTCCCGACCCTCACCCGGCGCCGCCGTCTACGGCGCGGCGAAGGCCGGGCTGTGGAACATGACCCAGACCCTCGCCATCGACTGGGCCCCCAAGGTCCGGGTCAACTTCGTGGCCGCCGGGATGATCGAGACCGAACAGGCCGAGGCCGTCTACGGCGACCGGGCCACCATCGATCGCGTGGGCGCGCACGGTGCCCCTCGGGCGGATGGGGACCCCCGCCGGACGTGGCCGGCGCCGTCGTGTTCCTCGCCTCGCCCGGGGCGGCCTTCATCACCGGCTCCAGCCTGGTCGTCGACGGTGGCGGCGAGGTGCGCCGGGCCCTGCCCGCCACCGCCGCCCGCTGAGCGGACACCGGACGATGCGGCTCGAGGCCGCCGACGGCCTCGTCGTCGAGGTCGCCGCCGACGGGACGGTGCGCATCGGCTGGGGTGAGCCCGACTGGTTCGGGCCCGGCCACGCCACCGTCGAGACCGTGGCCGAGGTCGACGCCGAGGCGGTGCCGTGGGCCGACGACCTCGGTTCGGCCCAGGCCGTGGTCGTGGCCGACGGCGGCCGTGCGCTGCTCGGTCCGGGCCTACGCCGACCCCCCGATGCTGGTGTTCCGGATCGAGGCCACGACCGACCTGACCGACCTCGCCACCGGCGCCTTCGACCAGCCGTCGGTCGGCTGGCCGGTCTTCACCCCGGCGAGCGGGCAGCCGGCGGCGTCGCCGACGGCAGCCGGGCCCTCGCCTTCCAGCACTGCGAGTTCGGCCTGCCCGCCAGGCGCGGCGCCGACCTCGACGGCTTCTTCCTCCTCCCCCACCGCCCGCCCACCGGGCTGGCCGCTCGCTCCTCGCCGCGCCCGACGGCCGGACCCTGCTCGTCGCGCCGCTCGACGACTTCCACGAGCAGGCCATCGGCCTGAACGGCGGCACCGTCCGCTGCGGCTGGCACGGCGACCTGGACGAGGTCCCCGCCGGCTTCGCCACCGACCTGGCGGTCATCGCCGGCGACGGACCCCGGGCCTGCCTCGACCAGTGGGGCCGGCTCCTGCTGCGACCGGGCCGGCACGGTGCGCCCCGGCCGCTGGGCCGACGCCCTCGCCGCCCGGCCGTCGTACTGGACCGACAACGGCGCCGCCTACTGGTACCGCACCGAGCCCGGCCTCGACCCGGCCGGCTCGGTCGTCGCCGCCGTCGACGACCTGCGGGCCCAGGGCGTGCCCCTCGGCAGCGTGCAGCTCGACTCGTGGTTCTACCCCCACGTCGACCTGCGCCCCTTCGACACCGACGAGTGGGTCGTGCCGCCCGTCGGCCATGGTCGCCTGGGAGGACCGGCCCGACGTGCTGCCCGACGGCATCGCCGACCTCCGGCGCTCGCCTCGGCGACCCGCCGCTCGTCGCCCACATCCGCCACCTCTCCGCCGACGCGCCCGATCGCCGGCGAGGTGCCGGTGGCCATCGACGGCCCCTACGCCGTGCCCACCACCCCCGAGGCCTACGAGCGGTGGCTCGACCAGTGCCTGGCGTGGGGCGTCGAGACCTTCGAGCACGACTGGCTGGTCGAGGTCTTCTTCGGCGTCGGCTGGCTGCGGGCCGCGCCCGGGCGGGCCCGGGCCTGGCAGGAGGGCATCGACCGGGCCGCCCGGGACCGGGGCATCACCCTGCAGTGGTGCATGGCCACGCCGGCGGACTTCGCCCAGACCGTCACCCTCACCCAGGTGACCTCGGTGCGCACCTGCGGCGACCACGGCTACATCGCCACCCCCGGCCAGCTCTGGGCCTGGTTCTGCACCACCAACGCCCTCGCCCGCAGCGCTCGGGCTGATGCCGTTCAAGGACGTGTTCCGGGCCGACCCCGAGGTCGCCGGCGACAACGGCGAGCCCGAGGCCCTGCTGTCGGCGCTGTCGACCGGGCCGGTCGGGCTGGGCGACCGGGTCGGGCGCATCGGACCCCGCGCTGGCCCTGCGCACCTGCCGGGCCGACGGGATCCTGATCAAGCCCGACGTGCCGATCGCCGCCACCGACGAGTCGATGCTGGGCGACGGCCGCCTTCCGGCCCGAGCTGCTGGTGGCGGAGTGCTTCACGGACCACCCCGCCGGCCGGTGGGCCTACGTCGTGGGCCTGCACGCCAACCCGGGCGACGACGCCGGTCAGCGGCGACATCGCCTTCGACCGAGCTCGGGACCGAGCGCCCCCGCCGGCGACGTCGTGGCCTGGGACTGGCGGGCCGGCACGGCGACCCGCGCTCGGCCCCGACGCCCGTGGCCGGTGACGCTGCCCCAGGAGGGCTGGACCTACCTGGTGCTGGCGCCCGTGCTGGCCGAGCGGACTCGCGGTGATCGGCGACATCACCAAGTTCGTCACCGCCGGCGACGCCCGCCTCGAGGTGACCGCCACCGCCACCGGCGCCCGGCTCGTCGTCAAGGGGGCCGGCGAGACCGTCACCGTCACCGGCTGGGCCGAGACGGCCCCGGTGGCCGAAGGCCTGCCTGTCGAGCACGACCCCACGACCGGCGTCTGGACAGTCGCCGTCCCCGTGCCCGAGCGGGGCTGGGCGACCGTGGCCGTCGACGCCGGCTGACGGGCCTCTGGGCCCGAACGTCTAACGTCGGCGTCAACTCAGGAGGGCAGACGCTTGCGGATAGTGGTCGTCGGAGCATCGAGCGGGCTGGGCCGGTGCATCGGCATCGGCCTCGCCCAACGGGGGGACCAGGTGGCGCTGCTGGCGAGGCGGCGGGACCGGCTCGAGGGGGCGGCGGCGGAGGCTGGTGAAGGGACCCTGGCCATCGAGTGCGACGTGACCGACGAAGCGTCCTGCCAGGCGGCCATCGACGAGGCCGTCGCCGGGCTCGGCGGCATCGACGGCCTGGTCTACGCCCCGGGCATCGGCCCCCTGGTGCGGGTGGCCGACATGGACACTCGACGCCTGGCAGGCCGTCTTCGCCACCAACGTCACCGGCGCCGCCGTGCTCACCGCCGCCGCGCTCCCCCACCTCGAGGCCTCAGGCGGGACGGCCCTCTACCTCTCGTCGGTGAGCGCGTCGCTGACCCCGCCCTGGCCGGGCCTCGGGGCCTACGCGGTGAGCAAGGCGGCCCTGGACAAGCTCGTCGAGGCCCTCCGTCAGGAGCACCCGACCGTGGGCTTCACCCGCTTCGTCGTCGGCGACTGCGCCGGTGGCGACGGCGAGGGCATGACCGAGTTCGCCAACGGCTGGGACAGCGAGCTGGCCATGGAGCTGGCGCCGATCTGGGTGGAGCGGAAGCTGATCAGCGGCTCCCTGATCGCCGTCGACGAGCTGGTCACCGCCGCCCATAGCGTCCTGCAGGGCGGCGCCAGCCTCTCCATCCCCTCGATAACTGTCACCCCGAGGCCTGCTCCCGCCGCCGAGTGACCACCCGGTGAGGATCGAAGCGGGCGACGCCCGGGTTCACATCGATTCGGTCAACGGCGGTCGCATCGCCTCGCTCCGGGTCGCTGGTCACGAGCTGCTCGTCAGCCCGGAGGACGTCGACGGCGACCCGACCCTGTGGGGCTGCTACCCGATGGTCCCGTGGGCCGGTCGGGTCCGGGACGGGCGCTTCACCTTCGGGGGCACGACCCACCAGCTCCCCCTTGGCGCTCCACCGCACGCGCTGCACGGCGTCGGCTACCGCAACCCCTGGGAGGTCACGGGACCGGGCTCGCTGCGGCTGGACCTCGACGGCCTGTGGCCCTTCGGCGGGACGGTCACCCAGGACGTGACGCTCACGCCGACGGCGTTGCGCCTGGTGATGACGGTGACGGCGGTCGACCGGGCCATGCCGGTCGTCGCCGGCTGGCACCCCTGCTTCCGGCGTCGGCTGGCCGCCGGCGACCCAGCCGAGATCGACGTCGGGGCGACCGCCATGTGGGAGCGGGATGCCACCGGCATCCCCACCGGACGCCAGGGGCCGGTGCCCCCGGGACCGTGGGACGATGCCTTCGCCGGTGCGGACCAGCCCACGGTCACCTGGCCCGGTGCCCTGGCGGTCACCCTCCGGTCGAGCTGCCCGGTCTGGGTCGTCTACGACCAGGACCCCCGCCTCGTCTGCGTCGAGCCCCAGACCGACGCCCCCGATGCCTTCAACCGGCAGCCAGTGGTCCTGGACCCGGGCGAGCAGCTCACCGTGACCCTCGAAATCGACTGGGGGACGCCGCCGGAACCGACGGTCGGGGGCGGCCACTAGCTTCTCGCCCACCGACCACCAGGAGCACCCGATGCCCAAGGGCTACATCATCTTCACCGAGACCATCCATGACCCCGAGGCCATGAAGGTCTACAGCGAGGCGGCGGGCAAGGCCATCGCCGGCGGGCCCAAGCCTCTGGCCGTGGATCGGGCCCCCGAGGTCCTCGAGGGCGAGTGGCCCGCCACCCAGACCGTGCTGCTCGAGTTCGAGTCCGTCGAGGCCGCCCGGGCCTGGTACCACTCCGACGCCTACCAGGCCGCGGTCCCCCTCCGGCAAGCGGCGGCCGACACCGACGTCGCCATCCTCGCCGGCTTCTGAGGTAGCCCCACGCACGCCGTAGGTTGAGGCGGTGGATCCAGGGCGGCGGCCGGTGATGGCCGATGTGGCCGAGCGGGCCGGGGTCTCGGTCATGACCGTGTCCCGGGTGCTCAACGGGTTCCCCGGGGTCGCCGACGACACCCGCTCGCGGGTCGAGGAGGCCGTCACCGCCCTCGGCTACCGAGCCAACACCGCGGCCCGGGTCCTCGCCGGCGGACGGTCCCGGGCGCTGGGGGTGGTCGCCGTGGAGACCCTGCACTTCGCCCCCGCGCACATGCTCTACGAGATCGAGGCCGCAGCGCGGGCCGCGGGCCACGTCCTGAGCTTCGTCACCATGGCGCCCAGGACCGACGAGATGCACGACACCCTCGAGCACCTCCGGGCCGCCCAGGTCGAAGGGGTGATCGTGATGGCCCCGATGCGGCCGGTCATCGACGCTATGGCCGACCTCGACGTCGCGGTCCCCCTGGTCGTGGTCGGGGGCGACCCGTCGAACCGGATCTCCACGGTGACCATCGACCAGGAGGAGGGCGCCCGCATGGCCACCAGCCACCTCCTCGACCTCGGGCACACGACGGTCCACCACGTGCGGGGCCACCCCGACTGGGTCGACGCCGTGGCCCACGAACGGGGCTGGGCCGAGGTCCTGCGGGAGCGGGGCGCACCCCCCGGTCGGTGCGTCGACGGCGACTGGAGCGCCCAGGGCGGCTACGAGGCCGGCCTGCTCCTCGCCGAGGACCCCGAGGTGACCGCGGTCTTCGCGGCCAACGACCAGACCGCCCTCGGCGTGCTCCGGGCACTACACGAACACGGCCGCTCCGTGCCCGACGACGTGAGCGTGGTCGGCTTCGACGACACCCCCGAGTCCGCCTACCTGGTCCCGCCCCTGACCACGATCCGCCAGGACCTGGGCGAGGTGGGCCGCCTCGGCGTCGAGCTCCTGCTCTCGCTGATCGCCGGCGTGCCCACCGAGCGCCACGCCGTCATCCCCCCCGAGCTCATCGTCCGCGCCAGCACCGCCCCACCCCGTTCTGGCGCCTGATCGAGGCGTGATGGCGCCGCAATCGGGCGCCAGAACGAGACAACGGGGTCAGCGGATGAGGTCGGGGACGTCGTCGAGGACACCCTGGTCGCACACGACGACGACCGTGCCACCGCAGCCGCCGCCGCTGGAGCGGGCTCCGTGGACGCCGGGACGGGCCAGGGCCTCCTCGACCACGGCGGAGGCGGCGGGATGGCCGAGGCCCATCGCGTCGTAGCCGGCTTGGCTCGCGGCCAGCAGCGGGCCCAACCCCTCCACCTCACCCCGGACGAGGTGCACCAGGGCCGCTTCGGACCGGGCGTGCTCGCCGACCCCGAACGCCGTGGCCGCCCGCACCGGATAGGTCCCGGCGGGGTCGATGACCGTGAGGTCGTCGTCGGTGTCGCCCCACCGGTCGAGGAACGCCGAGCCGTCGAGGGCCTCCGGGAGGTCGTCGACCGCGGCCGGCGACAGCTCGCTGACCCAGGACCACTCCGCGCCGACGGCCTCCTCCACGATGCGCTTGCCCATGAACGCCGCCACCCGGGCCCGCCGGTAGGGCACGCCGCTCACGTCGTGCTCGGCGCCGGTCGGCCAGCCGACGACCTCGACCCCGGGCGGCAGGGCCACCAGGGCACGGACTGCCGCCGGGCGACAGAGGATCGGCAGGATCGAGCCGGGTGTGCCGAGGGCGACCACGACCTGGTCCATGATCCCGCACGGCGCCCCGACCACCTGGTTCTCCGCCTCTTGGCAGAGGGCGGCCAGGCGGAGCGGGTCGACGTCGTCGGCGCCGAGGGCCCGGGCGGTGGCCACCTCCAGCGCGGCGCTGGAGGAGACCCCGACCGAGACGGGGAGGTCCGAGGTGACCGACAGCTCGACGGCGGGCGGCTCGATCATCTCGTGGCGGACGAGGACGAGGGCCACCCCGACCAGGTAGTGGGTCCACTTGGGCCAGTCGGCCAGGGCCGCCCGCACCTCCGGATAGGTCAGGCCCGCCAGCTTCAGGACCTCGTCCTCGGCCAGGTGGACGGGACCGACCACCAGCCCGTCGGCCGGTTCGGCCGTGACCGTGGTGGTCAGACGGGTCGGCGTCTCGAGGACGAGGGCGCCCGAGTAGTCCGCCACGCCGCCGAGCAGGTCGAGGCGGCCGGGGGCGCTACCGCGGGTGGCGTTCATCGAGGAGCTCGGCGAGGACCGGGCCGATGCGGGCCGCCAAGGCCGGGTTGGCGTAGCCGACCCAGGCGATCGGCGAGGTCGTGTCCAGCGGCGCGTCCAGGGGGCCACCCCAGGGGTCGGTCACGACCCCACCGGCCTCCTCCAGCAGCAACGCGGTGCAGACGTCATAGGGGTGGCAGGCGTGGGCCGCGGGGGCCACCAGCGGGCGCAGGTCGGCGACGAAGCGGTCCCGGCCGGTGAGCAGCTCGTGGAGCTGGCCCCCTGACGAGATGTACTCGTCGTCGAACACGTCCTGGCAGCCGAGGCGGGCGAACAGCTCCCCTTCCAGGGCGGCGAGATCGGGCTTGCCCGGGACGAAGAACTTGGCGAAGCCACCGAACCCGTGCTCGAGGTCGGTCGCCGAGGACGGTCGGGGAACGATCGCCTCCCGCTGACCGGACGCCAGGTCGATGCGCTCGGCTCGCACGCCGCCGCCTCGGGTCCCGCTGAGCTGGTCGGCGCGGCCCTGCTTGACCGTCGGCAGCTCCGTCATCGCCGCGGCCACGATGTCCCGCAGGGACCCGCCGTGGGGGGCGGCACCGGCCAGGCACCACGCCGGGCGCTTGTCGTACATCAGCCCTCGGGTGCCGTCGATGGTGTCGACGATCACGGTCCAGGTCGGGTCGGCACCGACGACGACCGGTTCGTCGAGGCCTTCGCTCACGACCTCGACGTCGGGCCAGTGGGCCTCGAACCAGCCGAGCAGGGCATCGTCGGCCACGCGGTCGATCCCGTAGATCGTGTCGGCCGCCGTGTGGCTGTCGACCGCGGCCATGTCGATGCCCCGGCTGTCGGCCAGGACGTCCCGCAGGTGGTCGCCGAGGTCACACAGCAGCCGGCGGGCGTCGTCAGTCGAGGGCGTCACGGAGCTCCACCGCCTTCTCGTCGGGATCGGACTCGTTGGTCATCGAGCCGCCGCCCACCTCGGGGCCGGCCAGGTACTTCAGCAGGCCGGGGGCGCGCAGCGGGGGGTGCAGCTCGATGTGGAACGGGTAGTGCGGATGGTCGCCGACGGGGGCCTGGTGGACGGCGAGCACGTAGGGCATGCGGATCCCCCAGAGGGCGTCGTAGCGCCGCACGACGTCGCGGAGGACGAGGCCGAGGGACCGGCAACCGGCGTCGTCGAGATCGACGAGGGAGGTGACGGGAGTCCGGGGCAGCACGTGCACCTCGTAGGCGTAGCGGGCGAACCAGGGGACGCAGGCGAAGAACTCGTCGCCTTCGCTGATGACCCGGGGACCGGCCTGCTCCCGCTCGACGACCTCGGCCAGCAGGGACCGGCCGGTGTCCCGGTGGTGCTCGGCGGCCACCTCGGCCTCACGGGCCATCGTGGCGTAGGGCATCGACCCGGCGTAGATCTGGCAGTGGGGATGCGGGTTGGAGGTGCCGACCGCCGCGCCCCGGTTCTCGAAGATCAGGACGTGGGCCACACCGTCCAGGGCCTGCAGCACACGGGTCCGGTCCCGCCACTCGATCACGACGGCGGCCACCTCGTCGTCGGTGAGGTCGGCCATCGAGCGGGTGGGGTCGTGGTGGTAGCAGACCACCTCGGCCGTCCCGACGGCTCGCTGCGTCCGGTAGAGGTCGTCGCCCGCCGACGGCATGGGTGCGTCCGGGGAGAACACCGGCAGGTCGTTGGTGAAGGTGAAGACGCCGCGGTAGTCCGGGTTGGTCTCGGCGATCCGCCGACCGAGCGGGGCCAGCGCGTTGTCCTCCGGGACCTCGACCTCGTCGTCGGCGACCACTGCTCCGATCCAGGGCCGGGCGCCCCGGTGCGCGGTGAACAGCACCCACTCGCCCCGGAAGGGGTGCCAACGCAGCTCCCAGGTCATCGGACGGCGATGTCCAGCTCCTGGGGCTCGGTGGCAGGGGCGGTCACCCGGACGGTGATCGTCCCCTCCCCCGTCGGCCGGATCACCGCCAGCGCGCGGCCGTCGAAGGTCGTGCCCGTGGGCCCGGTGTAGGGCGCCTCGGGATCGGGCCGGCCACTGGCCAGGCCCTGGAGCACACCCGGTCCTTCGACCTCGACGGTGACGACGCCGGTCGCCGGTGGTCACCACGCGTGCCCGCCTCGTCGACCAGCGTCACCTCGACGAAGGCGAGCTCGTCCGGACCGGCACCGATCTCGGTGCGATCGACCTGCACGGCCAGGCGCACGGCCCCGGTGGCGGACCGCAGCACGTGGCGCCCGACCTCCTCGTCGCCCTGCCAGGCCACGGCGATGAGGTCGCCGGGCTCGTAGTCGGTCTCGAACAAGGCCTTGAAGCGGTGGTCCGCCCCCGCCGGCTGCCGTCCGAGCGACCGGCCGTTGACCAGCAGCTCGACCTCGTCGGCGCCGGCGTAGACCTCGACGGTGACCGGCTGGCCTTCGTGGCCTTCCCAGCTCCAGCTCGCCACCACGTCGGGCCACGACCAGGCGCCGGCGTGGGCCGACGGGCCTGGCCGTGGTGCTCCGGCCGCAGGACGGCGACGTAGGGGTCGGTCCGCAGGCCGAACACGATCTCCCGGTAGTACGACTGCGGCCGCCGGTGCCCGGTGATGTCGAGGTCACCGCAGCCGGCGACGGCCCACGGGAAGTCGCCGTGGAAGGCGGACATCCCCAGCCCGCCGACGGCCTCGCCGTAGGCGGTGCGGCCGATGCCGGCCTCGCCGAGGTAGTCCCAGCCGGTCCAGGTGAAGTCGCCGATCACCTGCGGGTGGTCGGTGACCCCGGCCCAGCCCCGGTCGACGGTGGTCGGGTGGGTCTCGGTGGCCACGATCACCCGGTTGGGATAGGCTGCCCCGTCGACCTCGAAGCGGGTGTACATGTAGTTGTACCCGGCGACGTCGAGGTGGGCGAAGGCCTCCTCGGTCTTCTCGCCGACCACCGGCGCCGTCATCGCCTGGTCCATCAGCTCACCGAGGTTGAGGGCCGCGGTGTTGACCCCGGTCTCCTCGTCGACGTTGTGGGCGGCGGCGATCGCGCCGATCTCCTGGATGATCGCCGAGCCGGCCACGAGCATGCCGGTGACCGCCTGGGTCACGTAGCGGGTCGGGTCCAGCGCCCGCACCTTCTCGGCCAGCGCCCGGCTGCGCTGCAGGCCGGTCGCCGTGGAGCCGTCGGGGATCTCGTTGCCGATGCTGTAGAGCACGACGCTCGGGTGGTTGACGTCCTTGCGCACCATCGCCTCGACGTCGGCCTCCCAGCAGTCCTCGAAGCGCAGCGCGTAGTCGTCGGCGGTCTTCGTCTGGGCCCAGATGTCGAAGGTCTCGTCCATGACCAGCATCCCCAGCCGGTCACAGGCGTCGAGCATCGCCGGGCTGAGGGGGTTGTGGGCGCTGCGGATCGCGTTGAAGCCCGCCGCCTTGAGCAGTTCCACCCGCCGCTCCTCGGCCCGGCCGATCGTGGCCGCCCCGATGGGCCCGTTGTCGTGGTGGACACAGGCGCCCCGCAGCAGCACCGGCTCGCCGTTGACGCGCAACCCGTGGCGGGCGTCGAGGGCCAGCGTGCGGATCCCGAAGGTGGTGCGGTCGTCGTCGACGACCTCATCCCCGACCCCGAGGGTCACCCGGCACGAGTAGAGGTTCGGGTCATCGGGCCCCCAGCGGGCCGGATCGACCACGTGGAGGCGTTGCCGGGCCGACACCTCGTCGCCCGGGGAACACCGTGACCGGCGCCGTCGTCTCGGCCACCACGGTCCCGGCGGCGTCGAGCAGCTCGACCTGGACGCGGCCGGCCGCGGTCGTGACCCCGCGGTTGGCCACCACGATGGTCACGGTCACCACCGCGACGCCGTCGTCGACCTCCGGGGTGGCGACGGTGAGGGACTCGGGCACGAGGTGCACGGGGCCGGCCTCGAGGAGCCAGACGTCGCGGTGGATGCCGCCCCCCGAGTACCAGCGCGAGTCCCGGTGGGCCTTGCACTCGACCTTGATCTCGTTGTCGCCCTCGTGCAGGAGGTGGTCGAGGGGGACGAGGAACCCGGTGTAGCCCGAGGTCTGGTGGCCCGCGACCGAGCCATTGACCATGACCACGGCGTCGCGGTAGACGCCGTCGAAGGCGAGGATCGTCGTCGCCGGCGCGTCGGCGGCCCGCACGAGGGTCCGGCGATACTCCCAGGCACCCCCCGGGAAGTAGCCCGTGGCGGGACCGGCGTCGGGTGACCGCTCGGTGCCGATGACCGCGTCGTGGGGCAGGGTGACCGGGGTCAGGCCGGCCCCCGGGTCCATCATCTCGGCGAACCGGTCGACCGCCTGCGGGCGAAAGCTCCAGCCGTCGTTGAACGAGGTGCGGCGCATGGCCGCCCAGCCTAGACGACCATCGTGTTAGCGCTACCATCCCTCCGGGACTTGACGTCGACGTCAACCCAGGAAAGGGCCGAGAGCGACCGCTAGCCTCGGATCCATGCCCGACACACGCTCGGCCCGGTGAGCCTCACCGCCGCCCGCGGGCCCCTCGGTCGGGATCCGGCCGGACGGCTCGCCGGGGACGCCGCCGAGGGCCTCGTCTACCTCGAGCCCCACCCCCGCCGGGTCCAGGCGCTGGTCGACGGGCAGGCGGTGATCGACACCGAGCGCGCCCTGCTGGTCCATCGCCCGGGTCGGCCCCTGAGCTACGCCTTTCCCGTCGCGGAGGTCGGCGACCTGCCGTCGGCCCCCGAGCCCGAGGCCCCCGGGTTCGTCCAGGTGCCCTGGGACGCGGTCGACACGTGGGTCGAAGAGGGTCGGGAGCTGGTCCACTACCCGCCCAACCCGTACCACCGGGTCGACTACCGAGCCACCAACCGCCGCCTGCGCGTCGAGGTCGCCGGCACGACGCTGGTGGACACCGAGGACACGATCATCGTGTTCGAGACCGCCGTGAGCACGAAGCTCTACGTCGCCCCCGACCGGGTGCGGACTGACCTGCTGCGGCGCAGCGACACCACCAGTTGGTGCAACTACAAGGGCGAGGCGACCTGGTGGACCGCGGTCGTCGGTGACCAGGTCGTCGAGGACGTCGCCTGGAGCTACGAGGAGCCCCTGGACGAGAGCATCGCGATCCGGGGCCACCTGAGCTTCGACCCGGAGCGAGCCGACGTGCAGGCCGAGCTCCCCGTCGGTTCGGTGGCGGCGGACTGCGGCGGGGAGTGCGCCGCGTCGTCGTCGTGACCGCCTTCGGGCGCGTCCTGCTCGAGCGTGGCGATGACGACGCGCTCGCCCTGAAGTACGAGGACCGCACCTGGACCTACCGCGACCTGGTGGCCGAGGGCTGGAAGCGGGCGGCTCGCTTCGCCGAGCTCCGGGACCCCGAGCGTCCCCCGCACGTCGGGGTCCTGCTCGACAACGTGCCCGACTACCTGTTCTGGCTCACCGCCGGGGCCCTCTCGGGCACCGTGGTCGTCGGGATCAACTCGACCTACCGGGGCGAGCAGCTGGCCCAGCTCATCGACCACACCGACTGCCAGGCCCTCGTGACCTCGAGCGACCTCGCCGGCCTGCTCGAGGACGCGCCGCCACACGATCCCGCCGGATCGGGTGCTCGTCGTCGACGACCCCGGCTACGAGGCCGCCCTGGAGGCGGCACCGCCGATCGCGGCCGGCACGCACCACCGGACGACGACGACCTCTTCCTCCTCATCTTCACCTCGGGCTCGACCGGCCTGCCCAAGGCCGTGCGGTGCACCCAGGGCCGGATCGCCCGCACCGGGGCCCACGTCGCCGCCATCGCCGAGCTGACCGACGACGACGTCGTCTACGCCCCGCTGCCCTTCTTCCACGCCGCCTCGCTGTTCACGGGCTGGTCCGCCGCGGTCAGCGCCGGCATCCCCATCTCGACGCGCCGCCGGTTCTCGGCGTCCGGCACCGTGCCCGACATCCGCGCCTTCGGCGCCACCCTGCTCACCTACACGGGCAAGGTCCTCAACTACATCCTGTCGGTGCCCGAGGCCGACGACGACGCCGACGGTCCCGCTCCGCCTGGCCATCGGCAACGAGGCCTCCGAGCACGACATCCGGGAGTTCGCCCGCCGCTTCGACTGCCACGTCCGCGACAGCTACGGGTCCACCGAGGGCGTGATCATCATCCGACGCGACGCCGCCATGCCCGCCGGCGCCCTCGGCACCGCCGACGACTCGGTGAAGGTGCTCGACCCCGAGACCGGCCAGGAGTGCCCCCGGGCCGTGCTCGACGACCAGGGCCGGGTGGTCAACCTCGACGAGGCGGTCGGCGAGATCGTGGAGACCGAGCCCACCTCGGGCTTCGAGGGCTACTACCGCAACCCGGCCGCCACCGAGGAGCGGTTCCGCGACGGCGCCTACTGGTCCGGCGACCTCGCCTACCGCGACGCCGACGGCTGGCTGTTCTTCGCCGGCCGATCCAACGACTGGCTGCGGGTCGACGGCGAGAACTTCGCCGCCGGACCGGTCGAGGCGATCATCGCCCGCCACCCCGACGTGCGCTCGGTCGCGGTCTACGCCGTGCCCGACGACCCGGTCGGTGACCGGGTCATGGTCGGCCTCGAGCTCGCACGGTGGCGTGCCCCTCGACCCCGTCGCCTTCGACGAGTTCCTCCGCGCCCAGCCCGACCTCGGCCCCAAGTGGGTGCCCGCCTTCGTCCGGGTCGACGCCGAGCTGCCGAAGCTCTCGAGCATGAAGATCGACAAGAAGGCCCTGCGTCGCGACGCCTGGGCCGTCGACGGCGTCCATTGGCGGCCCGACCGCCAGGCGGCCCTCCGGGTCGCTGACCGACGACGACCGGCGAGGCCCTCGACCACCTGCTCGACGGGCCGAGGCCGCGCCGATGACCCCACCGTCCGACCGGCGGCCCGGAGCGTGTCGGCCCCCCGCTCCCGCAAGGGGGCCCAGACCCGGGCCCGACTGCTCGAGGCCGCCAAGCACGTGTTCGAGGACCTCCGGCTTCCTCGAGGCCCGCATCACCGACATCGCCGAGCAGGCCGGCCTCTCGCACGGATCCTTCTACCACTACTTCGATTCCAAGGAGCAGATCTTCCGGGAGGTGGCCGAGACCCAGGAAGCCCTCCTGACCCGGCCCCCGACGGATGCCGACGAGGCCGACGCCCGCGACGCTGACCGAGTGCGAGCGCATCCTCCGGGCCAACCGCCTCTACCTCGAGCGCTACCGCGACAACGGCCGGATCATGGGCGTCATCGAGGAGGTCTCGCGCTACGACGAGCCACGTGAACGAGGCCCGGATGCGCCGCCAGAAGCACTTCGCCGACCGGGCCGAGCGGGCCATCCGGCGGCTCCAGGAGGCCGGAGAGGCCGACCCCGGCGTCGACCCCGAGATCGCCGCCCTGGCCCTCGGTTCGATGGTGGCCCGGGTCGCCGAGCTGTGGCTGGTCGAGCACTGGGGCACCTACGACCTCGACACGGTGGCCGAGCAGGTGACCGTGCTCTGGGCGAACGCGATCGGGCTGCGCGAGACCTGAGCCGCCCTCAGCCCGGCAGGGGGACCCCGAGCAGCTCGGTGGCGTTGCTCCGGGCGATCCGGGCCACGTCGTCGTCAGGGACACCGGCCAGGGTGTCGGTCACGAAGTCGATCGGCCGGCGTGTGCCCTCGGCGTGGGGCCAGTCCGAGCCGAGCAGGAGGCGGTCGACGCGCACCACGTCGAGCAGGCCCGGCGACGTCGTCCTCCCAGAACGGGGTCACCCAGACGTGCTCACCGAAGGTCTCGCGTCGGGTGCTCGGCGAAGTAGCCGGGGTTGCGGTTGGCGGCGTCGTCGAGGCGGTGGAGCAGGTCGGGGATCCACGACGCCCCGTTCTCGACGCTGGCCAGGCGCAGGGTCGGGAACCGCTCGAAGACCTTGTGGCAGATCGCCGTGGCGTAGAAGTCGCTGACCGCCCGGTTCTTGGTGACGACGTTGCGCAGCGGGCGAGCGGAAGAGTGAGCTCTCGGCCCCGCCCGGCTCCCACATCTGGATCGAGCGCGTCGTAGCCGTCGTTGCCGGCGTGGGTGGCCACGACGACCCCGGCGTCGGCGGCCAGGCCCCAGAACGGGTCGTACCCGGGATCGAACGGCGAGCGGTAGCCGCCGGGCACGGGCACCGGGGCGTTGCGCACGTTGACGACGACGCGCCCCCGCTCGATGAGCGAGCGCAGCTCGGCGACGGCGGCCTCCGGGTCCAGCAGCTGGACGTAGGGGACAGCGAAGATCCGACCCTCGTGGGCGATAGCCCCAGTCCTCGTCCAGCCACCGGTTGAAGGCGGAGAAGACCCCGGCGGCGGCCTCGGGGTCGTCCCGCAGCGCGTCCTCGAGGCCCACGCCGAGCGTCGGGAAGAGCAGGGTGGCCGGCCACCTCCTGCTCGTCCATCGACCGCCAGCCGGGCCTCCGGGTCGCGGTACTCCGGCCGGATCGGCTCGAGCTCACCGAACGCCTCGACGATGGACTGCTGGTCGGGATTGCCCCGGTACCAGTCGTAGAGGCACCCGGGCCGGGCCACGGGTCGAAGGTGGGGTTGGCGACGTAGCTGTTGACCTTGCCGCCGACGATCAGGCGCCGTCGACCGTCGATGTCGGCCCAGCGGACGCCGCGGGTGCGCAGCGCCTTGTCCTGGTGGCGGGTGAACGCGTCCTCGGCTTCGTAGTAGTGGTTGTCGAAGTCGAAGATCGGCGTGGTCTCGGTCATGGCCCGGCCCCTGCGGTTTGACGCCCTCGTCGTGGTCGACCACACTACCGAAATTGACGCCGATGTCGAAAACGGGCTGATGGCCGACCTCGAGATCCCCGACCACCCCGACGGCGTCACCGCCGCCTGGCTCACCGCCGCCTTGGCGCCGTCGTTCCCCGACATCGCGGTCACCGGGGTCGACGGTCCTCGACCAGCACTCCGGCACGACCGGTCGGCTGCGCCTCGGCCTCGAGCACGCCCCCGGGCATGCCGGGCCCGCCACCGTGTTCGTGAAGCTGGCCCCCGACGGGGAGGCCCAGCAGAAGCTCGTCGCCGCCACCGACATGGGCCGCAAGGAGGCCCGCTTCTACGCCGAACTGGCCGCCGAGGTCCCCGTGCGGGTGCCGGCCTGCTACTTCTCGGCCCACGGCGAGGAGCGCACCGAGTACGTGATGGTGCTCGAGGACCTCGAGGCCGCGGGCTGTCGGTTCACCAGCCGGGAGGACAGCGGCGCCGACGAGCACGGCGGCAAGGTGGTCGAGGCCCTCGCCCGGTTGCACGCCCACTTCTGGGAGGACCCCCGCTTCGACGACGAGCTGGCCTGGATCCCCACGGCCATGCGGGGCAAGCGGGGCGCCCAGTTCGTCCAGAGCGCCCTCGAGCAGTTCGGGGACGACATGCCGCCGGCCTTCACCGACCTGTGCCGGCTCTACATCGACCACGACGACGAGATCGTCGAGCTGTGGGACGAGGGCGAGTCGACGCTGGTCCACGGCGACACCCACGCCGGGAACCAGTTCGTGGACGGTGACGAGGTCGGCTTCTACGACTGGGCCGTCATCAGCCGCTCGCCGGGCATCCGGGACATCGCCATGTACCTCGGCAACTCGGTGCCGACCGAGGTCCGCCAGGCCGAACAGGACGAGCTGGCTGCAGGCCTACCGCGACGGGCTGGTGGCCGCCGGCGTCGACGCCCCGGCCCTCGAGGTCCTCTGGGACCGCTACCGCCGCCTCGTGCTCTACGGCTGGGTCGGGGCGACGGCGACCGCGGCGACGGGGAGCCGCTGGCAGCCGATCGAGGTGGGGATGCTGGGCATGACCCGGGCCACCCAGACCTGTGCCGACCTCGGGACGGTCGAGGCCTTCCGTGCCGTCCTCTGATCCGTGGCGCACCGGCTATGACCGCGACCGCCCTCTTCGTTCCCGACGGGCCGACCGCCTTCACCCCGACCTCGGCCGCCGTCGGCCCCTGGGACCGCGAGGTCGTGCACGGGGCGGCGGTGGTCGCCCTGCTCGCGGGACAGCTCTCGCCGCCCGAGCAGACCCTGACCCGACTGTCGGTGGACTTCCTGACCACCGTGCCGATGGCGAGCCTGACCCTCGAGGCCGGCGAGCCGGTCGGCGGGCGCCGGGTCCAGCGCCAGGAGGCGGTGCTCAGCTGCGACGGGCGCCCCGTGGCGACGGCACGGACGGTCATCGTCCGCGAGGGCGAGCTGGACCTGCCCGCCGAAGGCCCTCGACCACCCCAGCCCCTTCGACCCGGCGGCGGTACCCGAACTGTCCGAACCGAACCGCAAGGCGGCCGAGACCGTCGGCCACGACAGCTTCGACAGCGTCAGCCTGATCATCGAGTTCCAGCGGGTGGAGGGCGATCGACGGCCGCACGCCTGGCTCAGCCTGGCCGTGCCCGTGGTGGAGGGCACCGACGCTGCGGGGCAACGAGCTGGCCGCCGTCGCCGCCGACTACGGCCAGTCCGCCGTGCACCGCCAGCTGGGCTTCGCCGAGTGGTCGTTCCGCAACGCCGAACAGACCCTCCACCTCGCCGCGGGAGCCGGTGGGGACCTGGATCGGTCTGCGCGCCGAGGCCCTGGTGTCGCCGGTGGGCGCCGGCTTCAACACGACCGACCTCTTCGACGCCGACGGCCGCGTCGGCCGCTCATCGGCCGCCCTCGTCGTCGAGCACCGCTGAAGGGCTCAGCCGGCGATCCCGTGCACGATGGCCAGGGCCTCCATGCGCTCCAGGTACTCCTCCAGGCTGTCGGTCCGGAAGCGCACGAGGACGGTCGTGGCCCCCACAGCGGCCGTCTCGGCCAGGACCTCCTCGGTCCGACCCGGGTCGCCGATCGGATCCAGGCGGGCCACCGGCTGGAGCTCGACCTCGAACCCGGCGGGGAGCTCGACGCGGCTCGAGCCACTCCTCGACCTGCGCGGGCTTCACGGCGAAGGGGCTCCAGCCGTCGGCCAGGGCCACCGCCCGCCGGAGGGAGCGCAGGGTGCGGCCGCCGACCCACAGGGGCACCCGCTCCTGCGCCGCGCACGGCTCCACGACGAAGCCGTCGAAGGCATAGAACTCGCCGTGGTAGGCGGGCTCGGGCTGGGAGAGCGCCGCCCGTAGCGCCCGCAGGGCGTCGTCGGCTCGGGCGCCCCGGTCCGCGAAGGGCGCCCCGAGCAGGTCGAACTCCTCCTCCAGGCTGCCGACCCCCACCCCCAGGATCAGGCGGCCGCCGCTGACCGCGTCGAGGGTCCCGTACCGCTTGGCGATCTCCAGTGGATGGTGGTAGCCGAGGACCAGGACCAAGGTGGCGAACCGGATGCGCTCGGTCCGGGCGGCGAGGTAGCCGAAGGTGGCCAACGGGTCCCAGTACCGCACGCCACGGCGGTCCCGTTCGGCGACCGGCACCCCGATGTGCTCGCTGCAGGTCAGGTGGTGGTAGCCGAGGCGGTCGGCCGCCGCCGCGACCCGGGCCAGGTCCTCGATCGTGGCCGTGGCCTCCCAGGCGCCGTGGCCCCCGGGGAGCATCGGTGACCACCGGCGAACCGATCGACAGCTTCACGCCGCCGGATCCGCTCACGTCCATGCCTCCCACTCGATCATGGACCGCAGCGGGCCGGCGAACAGGGGCCGCACGGCGCCGGAGCGCCAACGGTCCTCCAGCCAGCGGCGTCAGGGCGCCGGTCGTCACGACGGGATCCTCGTCCAGGTAGATGACGGTGGTGTGCTGCGGATCACCCTGGGTCGCCGGGTGCAGGTCCCACGCGTCGCTGGACCCGTACTGCCAGACCCCGGCCACCCCGGGGGTCGCCAGCAGCGCCGGGAGGTGGTCGGCGTCGAGCCACTCGCTCCCAGGCGTCGAGGTCCGCGGCCGCCGGCTCCTCGACCACGACGACCACGCCACGGTGGGGTCGGAACGGCACGACCTCCGCCGACACCAGGACCCGGGGGGCCGCGTGCCACCGCCGCAGCGCGGGCATCCGCAGCTGCAGGGAGGGCCGACGCTCGCGGGAACCGGCCCATCTCGGCCAGGCGCCGCCCGAGGTCCATGAAGTCGTCGTGGGTCTGCTGGACCGGGTCCCCCACCAGGTAGGTGACGAGGTTGCCGACGTCCTCGAGGTCCCCGGTCGCCACCGAGCCGGGCCGCCCGGCAGTCGGCGTCGGCGAGGTACCGCAGGCCGAGCTGGATCCCCGGCAGCTGGTACTGCTCGGGCATGTGGTCCAGCAGGTGCCACCGCAGGTAGCTGCCGTCGTCGTCGGGCGGTGCCGGCGGGGTGAAGCTGAAGAACGCCGCCTTGACCCGGTTCACGCGGTGCCCGCCGCGGCTCATGAGACGCCGATGCCGGCGGCCTCGTTCTCCCGCTTCCACTCGGCTCGGGGCTTGCGGGTCACGTCGACGCCGGCGGCCTCAGCTCGGGCCCGCAGCGCGCCCACCGTGGCGTCCTCGCGGGCGGTGTGCTCGAACGGGTCCCAGCCGAAGAAGCGGCAGGCGTTCTCCCAGGTGATCTTGTGGATCTCCTCGTCGGTGCAGCCCGCGTCCTGGAGCTCCTTCCAGGCGAACTCGGGGGACTCCGGCCAGGTCGTGTCGGTGTGGGGGTAGTCGCACTCCCAGGCGATGAGGTCGATGCCGATGCGGTCCCGCAGCAGCAGGCCGGACGGGTCGGTGATGAAGCAGGCCAGGATGTGCTCCCGGAACACCTCGGAGGGCAGCTTGCCGCCGAAGTCGTCGCCGCCGTGCAGCCACTCCTGGTTGGTGAAGTGGCGGTCGATCCGGTCGAAGTAGAAGGGGATCCAGCCGATGCCGCCCTCGGACAGCGCGACCTTGAGGTCGGGGAACGCGCGCAGGGTCGGGCCGAAGAGCAGGTCCTGGGCGGTGATGGCGCTGATCTGGCAGGCCAGCACCATCAGGTGGTCGATCGGGCGCCTCCTGCGGGGCGGCGGATGACCTCGAAGCCGGCGCCGATGTGCAGCGACAGGACCATGTTCTCGTCGCAGATCGCGCCTGAGCATCGGGTCCCAGTGGCCGGACAGGAAGCTCGGGAAGCCCTGGACGTGCGGGCGTCTCCAGGAAGCTGATCGACCGGCAGCCCTTCTGGCCGAGGCGGTGCGACCTCCTCGACCGCGAGGTCGATGTCCCACATCGGGACCAGGCCCTGGGGGATGAACCGGTCCGGGTAGCTGCCCGCACCACTCGTCGATGGCCCAGTCGTTGTAGGCCCGCAGCGCGACCAGGGCCGAGCTCCTTGTCGCCCGCCTCGGTGAAGGTCCGGGCGTTGAAGCCGGCCATCGTCGGGAAGTTCAGCGAGCCGAGGATCCCGTTGGCGTCCATGTCCCTGACCCGCTCGTGCACGTCGAAGCAGCCGGGACGCAGCTCGGAGTAGCTGCCGGGGTTGAAGCCCCACTCCTCCTTGGGCCAGCCCACGGTGGCGGCCATCCCGAACGGCGTCGAGGTCTTCGCCCCCTGGAACTCCCACTCGTCGACGCCCGGTCTCGGGTTGCGGACGACCTTGGGGACCAGGTCCTTCCACTTGTCCGGGACGTGGTTCTCGTACATGTCCGGCGGTTCGACCATGTGGTCGTCGATGCTGACCAGGATCATGTCGTCCATCTGCATGGTCTCGTCCTAGCACCTCGTGGGCGGGTGCGGGTCCGGTCAGAGGTCGAGGTCGATGACGACGGCGTCGGGGTCGCCGGCGTGGCGGGCGACGACGAACCGGTGGCCGCCATCGGCGGGCCGCCACGCGTGCTGCTCGGGGTCGCGGGTGGCGAGCCGGTCGACGGGGACCTCGACCACGACCTCGGCCGAGCCGCCGGCGGGCACCTCGACGCGGGCGAAGCCGACCAGGCGGGGCGGGGCGTCGGGGTCGGGGAGCTCGGCGTAGACCTGGACGACGTCGGCGCCGTCGCGATCGCCCGGTGTTGTCGCACCGTGGCCGCGGACGACGATCGACCACGCCGTCGACCGCCGTCGCGTCGACCGTCGGCCAGGCGCGAACGTCGTGTACGACAGGCCGAAGCCGAACGGGAACGCCGGCGCGGTCGCCGGTGCGGGCGAGGTGCCACCAGCCGTGCCAGCGGTCGTAGCGTGAAGCTCGTCGCGTCCCGGTCGAACGGCGGGGAGGTCGGCCTCGTCGACGGGCACGGTGAACGGCAGACGGGCCGACGGGTTGACCGTCGCCGAGCAGCACGTCGGCCAGACCGGGGCCGGCCTCGGCTGCCGCCGTACCAGGCCTGCACGACGGCGGGCACGGCGTCGACCCACTCGGTGGCCACGACGGCGCTGCCGGCCTGGATGACCACGACGGTGCGCGGGTTGGCGGCGGCGACGGCCCGGATCAGCGCGACGTCGTCGGGCGGCAGCCGCAGCGAGCCGCGGTCGCCGCCGACGGCTGAACCCCCGCGGCCGGTCGACCAGGCGCTGGGGCTTGGTGGTCGGCGGCAGCTCGGCGAGCCATGGCCTGGAACCGCTCGACGACCTCGGGCTCGTCGGCCGCCGGGAAGAGCGCTGCGAACACGCTCGGGGATGTCGCCGATGTACTCGCCCTCGTCGAGGTAGGTGTAGCCCGACCACGACCACGGCGACATCGGCCGCCGCCGCGACCTCGGCGGCGCGGTCGAGGTCGGTGCCGTCGTCGTGGACGACGTCGGCGACCGCGGCGCGGAGGCCGTCGAGGACCGTGCGGCACTCGAGGTCCCACACGTCGCTCGAGCCACCGTCGCCGAGGTTGACGTCGTCGGCCAGCCGGCCGAGCACCGCGACCCGCTCGGACGGCGGCGAGCGGCAGGACCGGCGACCCGTCGACCGGCTCGTTGCGCAGCAGGACGACCGACCGGGCCGCGACCTCGCGGGCCAGCGCCCGGTGCGTCGGGCGAGCCGAGCACGTCGACCGACGGGGCCGGGGCCGACAGGACGGCGTCGAACGCGCAGCAGGGTGGCCACGACCCGCTCGACGGACGCGGTCGACGTCGGCCCACGGAGCCTCGCCCCGCTCGAGGGCGTCGGCCAGGTGCTGGGACCGGACCATCCGGTACGGGCATCTCGATGTCGAGGCCGGCGGCCAGCGACGGGCCGGCGTCGCGCACGCCGAAGATCCAGTCGCTGATGACGAAGCCCTCGAAGCCCCACTCGTCGCGCAGGACGTCGGTGAGCAGCTGCCGGCTCTGGCCGCACCACTCGCCGTTGACGCTGTTGTAGGCCGACATCACCGAGGCGACGCCCTCGTCGACGATCCGACGGAAGTGCGGGAGGTAGACCTCGTGCAGGGCGACCTCGTCGACCTCGACGTCGACGGTGAAGCGGGCGTTCTCCATCGAGTTGCAGGCGAAGTGCTTCACGCAGGCCATCACGTGGCGCTGCAGGCCCCGGGTGAGGGCGGCGCCGAGCTCGCCGACGTGGTGGGGGTCCTCGCCGTAGGTCTCCTGGGCCCGACCCCACGCCGGGTGGCGCAGGAGGTTGACGCACACGGCGCCGGTCAGGTTGGCCCCGACGGCCCGCAGCTCGCTGGCCGATGGCCTCGCCGACCCGCTCCTCGAGGTCGGGGTCCCAGGTCGCGCCGCGGGCCATGGACACCGGGAAGCAGGTGGCGTTGCCGACCACCGCGCCGCGGGGCCCGTCGCTGAACCGGATCCCCGGGAAGCCGACCCGCTCCACCTCGGCGCCGTTGAAGGTGGCCCGGTGGTAGCCGTCCTCGGCCAGGAAGCCGAGCCCCGCCCACGTCGGCAGGTCACCGTCGAGGCACCACAGCCGCTCCTCCGGGCTCAGGCCGGCGACGAAGGTCCGGGCGACCTCAGCGGGCGGCGATCCCCCTGCTACGGCGCGGCGGGCGTCCTCGAAGGTCTCGATCTCCACCGCAGCCAAGCTACACCCCTGGATCGTCTTACCTGTTAACGCTACCATCGCCGTCATGACCGAGTTCATGCCCGCGCCCGAGCACCAGTTCACCTTCGGCCTGTGGACCGTGGGGAACCCGGGCAAGGACCCCTTCGGCCACGAGACCCGCCCGACGCCTCGACCCGGTCGAGTCGGTGGAGCGGCTGGCCGACCTCGGGGCCTACGGCGTCAACTTCCACGACGACGACCTGGTCCCCCCCGGCTCCACCCCCACCGAGCGCGAGGCCGATCGTGAAGCGCTTCCGCCGGGCCCTGGACGCCACCGGCATGAAGGTGCCGATGGCCACCACCAACCTGTTCTCCCGCCCGGTGTTCAAGGAGGGGGCCTTCACCGCCAACGACCCCCAGGTCCGGCGCTTCGCCATCCAGAAGACCTGCGAGTCCGTCGACCTCGGCGCCGAGCTGGGCGCCCGGGTGTTCGTGATGTGGGGCGGCCGCGAAGGCGTCGAGGCCGACGCCGCCAAGGACATCCAGGTGGCCCTCCAGCGCTACAAGGAGGCGATCGACCTCGTCTGCCAGCACATCCGCGAGCGGGGCCTCGACCTCCGGATCGCTCTCGAGCCCAAGCCCAACGAGCCCCGGGGCGACATCCTGCTGCCCACCGTCGGCCATGCCCTGGCCTTCATCGGCGAGCTCGAGCACCCCGAGATGGTCGGCCTGAACCCGGAGTTCGCCCACGAGACCATGAGCGGGCTCTCCTTCTCCCACGCCGTCGCCCAGACCCTGTGGCACGGGAAGCTGTTCCACATCGACCTGAACGCCCAGCGCATCGGCAAGTACGACCAGGACTTCCGCTTCGGCTCCGAGGGGATCCGGGACGCGTTCTACACGGTGAAGGTCCTCGAGGACGCGGGCTGGGACGGCATGCGCCACTTCGACGCCCACCCGTACCGCACCGAGGACGCCGACGGCGTCTGGGACTTCGCCCTCGGGTGCATGCGCACCTACCTGATCCTGGCCGACAAGGCCCGGCGCTTCCATGAGGACGCCGAGATCCAGGAGGCGCTGGCCACGGCCAAGTCGCGGCCGCTGGCCGAGCCCACCACACCCGCCGGCGGGCTGGACGAGATCCGGTCCGCCACCTTCGACGAGGACGCCCTCGCCGCCGAGGGCTACGGCCACGAGCGCCTCGACCAGCTCGTCACCGAGCTCCTCCTCGGCGTCCGCTAGTGCCCCTCGTCGTCGGAGCACGGCATCTGACGTTCTGGCGGCTCCAGTGCGCGGTCCGCCGCGCACTGGAGCCGCCAGAACGGAACCGGAGGCGGGGGTAGTGCCGCTCGTCGTCGGGGTCGACTCCTCGACGTCGTCCGGCAAGGTCGAGGTCCGCGACGCCGACACGGGCGAGCTGGTCGCGTCGGGCCGGGCGCCCCACCCGGCGACGACGCCGCCCCGCAGCGAGCAGGACCCGGCCGCCTGGTGGACCGCCTTCGAAGCCGCGTGGGCCGCAGACGGGTGTCGAACGACCGGCCGCCATCGCCGTCGGCGGCCAGCAACACGGGCTGGTGGTGCTGGACGCGGCCGGTGCGGTCCTCCGCCCGGCCAAGCTCTGGAACGACACCGAGTCGGCCCCCGACGCCGACCGCCCTGGTCGACGCGCTGCGGGGCCGAGGCCTGGGCCGCGGCCTGCGGCAGCGTGCCGGTGGCCAGCTTCACGATCACCAAGCTGGCCTGGCTCCGCCGGAGCGAGCCCGAGACCTTCGCCCGCATCGCCCGGGTCCTGCTCCCCCACGACTGGCTGACCCACCGGCTCACCGGGGGGCACACCACCGACCGGGGCGACGCCTCGGGCACCGGCTGGTGGTCGCCGGCCGACCGACGCCTACCGGGAGGACCTGCTCGCCCTCGTCGGCGCCGAGGTCGACTGGCTGCCGCAGGTCCTCGAGCCCGTTCGAGGCGGCGGGCGAGCTGGGACGGGGCGGTGGTGGGACCGGGGACCGGCGACAACATGGCCGCCGCCCTCGGCCTCGGCCTGCGGCCCGGCGACCTGGCCGTGAGCCTCGGCACGAGCGGCACGGCCTACGCCGTCAGCGAGCAGCCGACGGCCGACCCGTCGGGCACCGTGGCCGGCTTCGCCGACGCCACCGGGCGCTTCCTGCCCCTGGTCTGCACGCTGAACGCCACCAAGGTCACCGACACCGTCGCCCGGCTGCTCGGCGTCGACACCGAGCGGTTCGACCAGCTCGCCCTCGAGGGGCCGCCCGGGGCCGACGGCCTCGTGCTGGTCCCCCACCTCGACGGCGAGCGCACCCCGAACCGCCCCGACGCCACCGGCACGCATCACCGGCCTGCGCACCGACGCCACGCCGGCCCAGCTCGCCCGGGCCGCGGTGGAAGGCGTCGTGGCCAACCTCCTCGCCGGCGCCGACGCCCTCGGCGACGCCTCGACGGCCGGGTGCTGCTGATCGGCGGCGGCGCCCGCAGCGCGGCCTACCGCCAGGTGGTCGCCGACCTGGCGGGCCGGCCGGTCGTCGTGCCGCGGGAGGACGAGCTGGTGGCCTGCGGGGCCGCCCTGCAGGCCGCCACCGTCCTGCTCGGCGGCGACGTCCAGGACCGGGCCGCCGCCTGGGGCCTCGGCACCGGCGACACCATCGAACCCGACCCGGCCGTCGACGGCGCCGCCATCCGAGCGGCGTACGCCGAGGCGACAGAAGGAGCCCGATGACCGGCTACGCCAACCCGGTGATCCCGGGGTTCCACCCCGACCCCAGCGTCTGCCGGGTGGGCGACGAGTTCTTCCTCGTCACCTCCACCTTCACCTGGTTCCCCGGCGTCCCGATCTTCCGCTCGCCGAACCTCGTGGACTGGGAGCTGATCGGCCACGTGCTCGACCGTCCGTCCCAGCTCGACCTGTCCGACACCGGCGGCTGGTCGTCGATGGGGGTCTACGCGCCGACGCTCCGCCACCACGACGGTCGGTTCTGGATGATCACCACGAACGTGACCACCACGGGGGCCCACAACTTCTTCGTGACCGCCGAGGACCCCGCCGGTCCGTGGTCGGAGCCGACCTTCGTCGAGGTCCCCGGCATCGATCCCGACCTGGCCTGGGACCGTGACGGGAACTGCTGGGTCCACTTCTCCGGCGGTCCCGCCGGCATCGCCCGCAGTCGCATCGACGACACCACGGGCGAGGTGCTCGACGGACCCGAGCCGACCTGGTCCGGGAGCGGCCTGCAGTACCCCGAGGCGCCGCACCTCTACGAGTCGAGACGGCACCTGGTACCTGCTCATCGCCGAGGGCGGCACCGAGCGCGGCCACGCGGTCTCGCATCGCCCGCGGCCCCTCCCCCACCGGCCCCTGGGAGGGCTGTCCGGCCAACCCGATCCTCAGCCACCGCAGCACCGACCGGCCGATCCAGAACACCGGGTCACGCCGACCTGGTGGAGGCGCCCGACGGGTCCTGGTGGATGGTCCTGCCTCGGGGTCCGCCCGCGGGGCATGATCGCCGGCTTCCACGTCCTCGGCCGGGAGACGTTCCTCACGTCCCGGTCGACTGGGTCGACGGCTGGCCCGTGGTCGCCCCGGTCGAGTTGGAGGTCGATCGTCGGCCGCCGGGCCCCGATGCGCCGGTCGACGCCGGGCGGGCGGGACGACTTCGACGGCGCCGACCTCGACCCCCGCTGGATCGGCGTCCGCCGCCTCCCGACCGACGTGGCTTCCCTGGCACAGCTCGGCCGGGTTGGCTCACCCTGCACGGGACCGACGCCACCCTCGATGACGATCGCCCGGTGCTCGTCGGCCGCCGCCAGCAGCACCACCAGTGCCGGACCCGGGCCCGCGGTCGACCCCGGCGCCGCGACGGAGGCGGGTCTGACCGTGTACCTGGACGGGACGGCCCACTACGAGGTCGCCGTCCGAGGCGACCGGATCGTGGCCCACGTGACGACCAGGCCGTTCGACCTCGACCTCGGCGACGGCCCCGGTCCCCGACGGGCCCGGTCGTCCTCCGGGTGGAGACCGGACCGCACCCCCACGGCTCCGACACCGTCGCGCTCGGGTTCGAACAGGACGACGGGTCGTTCACCGTGCTGGCCGAGATGGACGGCCGCTACCTCTCCACCGAGATGACCGGGGGCTTCCTCGGACGGGTCCTCGGGCTGTACGCCGTGGGGGGTGACGCCGCGGTCGACTGGTTCGACTACGAAGAGGTGTCGTGACCGGGGACCAGTCGTGAGCGGACCCACCGACGACCTCTGGGAGGCGATGGCCACGGCGCGGACGATCCGCCGGTTCACCGACGAGCCCGTCGACGACGCCACCCTGGACCGCTGCCTCGAAGCGGCCACGTGGGCACCCTCCGGAGCCAACGCGCAAGTGCTGGCGCTTCGTCGTCCTCCGGTCTCCCGAGCTACGGGCCGTCGTGGCCGAGGCGGCGGCCCTCTCCCTCGAGGTGATCGAGCCCGTCTACGGCATGGCCCGCCCCGACCCCGACGACGACAGCCGCCGGGCCCGTACCTACCGGGCCACCTACGAACTCCACGACCGCGCCGGCGAGTTCACCTCCGTCCTCTTCGTCCAGCAGCACTTCCCGACCGCTTCCGAACTCCTGCTCGGCGGCTCGATCTACCCGGCGATGCAGAACTTCCTCCTGGCCGCCCGCGGCCTGGGCCTCGGCGCATGCCTCACCAGCTGGGCCTCCTACGGCGGCGAAGCCGCTGCTGCGGGAGGCCGTCGGCGTGCCCGAGGACTGGATGCTCGCCGGCCACGCCGTGATCGGCTGGCCCCGCGGCGCCCACGGCCCCCTCCGCCGCCGCCCGGTCACCGACGTCGTCCTCCACGACCACTGGGACGCGGGCGAGTCGGCCGGCCGGGGCTGAAGCAGGGATGACCGTCCGGTGGGGGGTGGCGGGGCCAGGGAACATCGCCGCCTCCTTCGTGGAGGGGATGACGATGGTGGACGGCGGGACGATCACCGCGGTCGCCTCCCGCTCCGCCGATCGGGCGGGGGCGTTCGCTGATCGCTTCGGGATCGCCGCCCGCTACGACAGCTACGAGGGCCTCGCCGAGGATCCCGACGTCGACGCGGTCTACGTGGCCACGACCCACCCCCAGCACGAGGCGAACACCTTGCTGTTCATCGAGGCGGACAAGCACGTCCTGTGCGAGAAGCCGTTCGCCCTCAACGCCCATCAGGCGCAGCGGATGGCCGACGCCGCCCGAGCGAAGGGCGTCTTCTGCATGGAGGCGATGTGGAGCCGCTTCCTGCCCGCGTACCGGACGTTGGTCGATCTGCTCGGCGAAGGCCGCATCGGCGAGCCACTCCTGGTCGAGGGGGACTTCGGCTACCGGGTCCCGGTCGTGGCCGACGACCGCCACTTCGACCTCGCCCAGGGGGGCGGCGCCCTCCTCGATCTCGGGATCTATCCGGTGCAGCTGTGCACGCTCGTCCTCGGGCTCCCCGACCGGGTGGCCGCCGACGGGGTGATCGGCACGACCGGCGTGGACGAGCACGTCGCCGCCGTCCTCCACCATCCTGGCGACCGGCTCGGTGTGGTGAAGGCGGCGCTGCGGGCGCCGCTGCCCTGCACCGCCCGGATCGCGGGCACGGACGGCTCGATCCAGCTGCCGGCGTTCATGCACTGTCCCGAGTGGATCGAGGTGAGCGGCCCCGCCGGACCCGAGCGCATCGACGCCGGCTACGAGGGCGATGGCCTCCGCTTCCAGGTGGACGAGGTCCACCGCTGCCTGGCCGAGGGCCTCACCGAGAGCCCGGTCATGTCCCTCGACGAGACCATCGGCATCGCCCGGGTCCTCGACGACATCCGCGGCCAGATCGGCCTCGTCTACCCCGGCGAGTGATCACTGCGCTGATCGGCGACAGACCGGGTTCAGCGATCGGGGACCGGGAGGACCTCGGTGCCGCGGCCTTGCTGGATCAGGGGGACGTAGTCTCGAGGCGGTCGAGGGTGGCCGGGTCGGTGAGGTCGACGACGCGGCCCTCTTCGGCCGACAGGTACGCCGCCATCGTCAGCCGGACGATCTCGAGACCGTAGTCCAAGTCGAGCAGGGCCGGCACGCCCCGCTCGGAAGGCGGCGACGGCGTCGACGTTCTCGTCGATGTAGCCGTACAGGTCGGGCTCGTTCGGCTGGACGGCCAGCAGGCCCCGGGACGGCGGTGGACTTCTCCAGCGCGAGTCTCGGCGTCGGCCACCGACGCCGCGGCGGCGTCGCCGATGAAGATCTCGAGCGGCGAGCGCAGGGTGTTCGACCTCGAGGGCGTAGCCCGGGCCGAGGCCGTCGATCAGCAGCCGCAGCCCCTGCTTGTCGTACATCCAGGAGACGGTGAACTGGGCCTTGCGAGCGGTGGCCGGTCTCGGGATTCCGGTAGGTGACGATGCCGGTGGCGAAGTCCTCGGCGGGCGTCTTCGTGTAGTCGACGCCGTAGCTGCTCGAGCAGCTCGTCGCGCCACCGGGGCTGGCCCCACTTCAGCAGCCCGACCTCGGCCGAGACCGATCTCGGGCACGAGGAACGCGACGCGGCTTGCCCGGCGGCGTGAGCACGTACCAGCCGACCGCGAGGCAGTGGCAGCCCATGTCGGACAGCACGCCGCCGCCCTGCTGGGTCGGGTCCCAGAACCAGGCGTTGTGCGGACCGGCGTGCTCCTCGCTCGAGCGGGCCAGCGACGAGCGGGCCCATGGCCCGCGCGATGCGCCGCGAGCTGCGCCCGCGCGTTGCTGCATCGCCTTCATGTGGATCTGGTTCTCGAAGTACGCGGTCGGCACGCCGATCTCGTCGGCCAGCTCGACCACGCGCCGGGCCTCGGCCAGGTTCCGGCCGAGCGGCTTCTCGCAGATGAGGCCCTTCAGGTGCGCGCCCTCACGGCGGCGCGATCTCTTCCATCACGGCGACGCGGGCAGAAGTTCGGGCTGAAGATCGCCACCACGTCGACGTGCGGCAGCCATCTCGCGTCACCGACTCGAACACGACCGCGTCACCGAGGCCCCGGGCCCGGGCGCTCTCGGCCAGCTCGTGGGGTGGGGTGCGGGAGGTGATCCCGGCCACCTCGACGCCGCGGACGCTCTCCAGCGCCCGGAGGTGGAAGGCCGACACGAAGCCGGCGCCGACGATGCCGTAGCGGAGCATGGAGGAGTTCCTAGTCGTCGAAGGTGTTGGGCGGGAGGCCCTCGGCCAGCAGCGGCGGCCGGTCACAGGTCGTGGTCAGGTCGACGGTGCGCCGCTCGCTCGGCGGCGGTGATCGCCCCGGCCATCACGTCGACCACGTGCAGCGCCAGGTCCCCCGACGCCCGGTGGGGCCGGCCGGCACTCGTGGCCCACACCATCTCGGCCAGGCCGATCCCCCGCTGCTGGGGGATCGTGGCCGGACGCGGGTCGAGCGGCGCCCAGGCCTGGTCGCCGAGCGCGGCGCACCGACACCTCCCCCTCGAAGGCGTTCGGATCGGGCACCGACAGCGTGCCCTCCGTGCCGTAGACCTCGATGTGGCGGTGCCGGGTCGCGGCGACGTCGAAGCTGGTGACCAGCGTGGCGATCGGCCCCGCTCCCGAACTCGATCGTGGCCGCGACGTGGGTCGGCACCTCGGCGTCGATCGACTCGCCCTTCCGGGGGCCGGCGTGGATGGTCCGCGGCCACGTCCTGGCCCCGCGCCATTGCCGCCGACGCGCACGGCCGGGCCGAGGAGCTGGACCAGCGCGGTCACGTAGTACGGCCCCATGTCGAAGAGGGGCCCCGCCCCGCGCTCGTAGAAGATCTCCGGGCCCGGGATGCCAGCGCTCGGGCCCGGCGCCCATCACGAACGCGGTCGCGGCGATCGGTGTCCCGATGACCCCGGCGTCGATGGCGGCCGCCGCGGTCTGCAGTCCCGTGCCCAGGAAGGTGTCCGGCGCACAGCCCAAGCGCAAGCCCCCGTTCGGCCGCGAGGTCCACCAGCGCCCCGGCCCCGGCCCGGTCGACGCCGAGGGGCTTCTCGCTGAACGCGTGCTTGCCCGCCTCGAGGATCGAGCGGATCACGGCCTCGTGGGCCGAGGCCGGCGTCAGGTTCACGATGACCTCGACCGTCGGATGGGCGAGCAGTTCCTCGATCGACGGCACCTGCGGTATCCCGTGGCGCTCGGCGACCTCGGTCGCCCGAGCGGGATCCAGGTCGGCGCAGGCGACGAGATCGAGGTGGTCGAACTCGGCGATCGTCGGCGCGTAGGCCCCGCTGATCATCCCGCAGCCGAGGACGGCGACCTCGGTCACGAGGGGCGTTCGGCGGTGAGCCCGAGCTCACCCAGGTACGTCCGGCTCTCGGCCACCGCGGTGTACATGTCGGTGGCGCACCGGTCGAGCTCGACCAGGTGCCACTGCACGGCAGGGTTGGCCGCCAACACCCCAGGGATGTCGACCACCCCCGAGCCCACGGCCACCATCGGTGCCCCGGGGTCATCAGCCGGCCCATCCTTCACGTGCAGGAACCGCACCCGCTCCCCCAGCTCGGCGACCAGGGCGGCGGCGTCGGCGCCCCCCACCTGCGCCCAGTAGATGTCCACTTCGGCCACGATCGCCGGATCCATCTGCTCGTACAGGTGCACCAGCCCCGGCCGCCCGTCAGCCAGCGGCTTCAGTTCCCAGAAGTGGTTGTGACAACCGAAGGCCAGCCCCCGAGCAGCGAGCTGTGCCGCGGCAGCCGAGAACTGCTCGACCACCGCGCCGACCGCCCCCGCATCCGGCAGCTCCGGGATCATCGGGCTGATCACCGTGTCCACCCCCACCGCCTGCAGCCGGTCCAGTTCGGACTCGTCCATCGAACCATCGGGACCCACGCCCACATGCGCACTCGACACCGTCATCCCCGCCGCCCCGAGGACATCCAGCACCTCGGCCGGGTCCAACCCCGTGAGCTGCCCCCCGAAGAGCTCAACGCCCTCGTAACCCATCGCACCGAGCTTCGGCACCATCGCCAACAGGTCATCACCCTCGTCCCGCAGGGTGTAGAGCTGAACCCCGGCACGGGGCCGTGCGTCGGTCATCGGTGGCCTTTCTCGGCTACGGCCCAGTGGGCCTCGGCGAAGCGCCGGATCTCGCCGAAGCGATCGGTGTCCTCGGGGGCCATGCCCAGGAAGCCACCGTGGCCGGCGGCCTCCCAGACGTGGAGCTCGGCATCGACTCCGGCGGCTCGCAGCGCGCGGTGCATCCGGACGTTGTCCGAGAGCAGCAGGTCCCGGGTGCCGGTCAGCAGGATCGTCGGCGGGAACCCGGTCAGGTCCCCGAACAACGGTGAGAGGTACGGGTCGCGGGGGTCGTTGGTGTGGTGGTAGACGGCCATGCTGTCCCCAACGCCGCCATCGAGCAGGTTGTCCAGACCCGCGTTCGTGACCCTCGAGTCGCCGGCGCCGGTGAGGTCGAACACGCCCGTGTTGATGATGACGGCGGCAGGCAGCGGCAGACCCTCGTCCCGTGCCCGCAGGATGAGGGCGCCGGCCAGGTTGCCGCCCGCCGAGGTGCCGCCGACGATGATCTCGTGCGGCTCCCGCTCCTCGAGCAGGAGGCGGTAGGCGGCGAGGCAGTCGTCGAGCGGCACCGGGAACGGGTGGTCGGGCGGCATGCGGTAGTCGACCGCCCAAACCGTCGCCGCGGTGGCGTTGGCCGCAACGATGGCGGTCATCTTGGCCATGTCGCCGCCACCCATGATGAACGCGCCCCCGTGGATGTCGAAGAACACTCGGCGGTCGCCGGTGGCCGCACCCTCGGGGGTCACGACGTACATCGGACAGGGCCCGATGTCGCGCTCGTCGAGCGTGCCCGTGAAGCCGGCCGTCGGATCGCCGATCATGGACTGGACGAACTCGTCCATCCCCGCGACGAACGCCTTCCACCCGGCGACGTCATCCAGCGCCGGGTACGCCTCTGGCGCCGGCGGGCCGAGCCGGCCCATGGCCAGCATGGCCTGCGCCTCCGGGCTGACGGAGGTCGGGATGGGGATCTCCCGGGCCGGCAGGTGGACCCCGGGTGGCGCTTCGGTGTCGGTCACGGTCGATCCTCCGGTTGCTTGTGGATGCGGCCGCCCTTCATCACGAAGGCGACCCGTTGGGTGGTGGTGATGTCGGTCAGCGGGTCGCCCGGGGACGCCGATGATGTCGGCCTGCATCTCGGGGGCGATGCGGCCGAGGTCGGGGGCCTCGATGAGCTCGGCGCTGACCGTGGTGGCCGCCCGGATCGCCTGGAGCGGGGTCATGCCCCGCTGCACGAGGACCACGAGCTCCTCGGCGTTGCGGCCGTGCCAGACGGCCGGGGCGTCGCTGCCGCAGGCGATCTTGACCCCGGCCTCGATGCACTTGGTGAGGGACTCCTTGGCCTTCGGGAAGACCTCGGCCACCTTGGCCCGCGTCTCCGGCGGGTGCTTCGAGACGTCCCAGTTCTCGGTGAGCGCGTTGGTCGAGACGAGGAACGTCCCGGTGTCGACCATCCGCTGGATCGTGTCGTCGGTGATCATGAAGCCGTGCTCGATGCAGTCGATGCCCGCGTCGAGGGCGGCGTTGACGGCGGCGTCGCCGTGGCAGTGCGTGGCCACGCGGAGCCCGCGCCGATGGGCCTCGTCGGCGATGGCGGCCAGCTCCTCGTTGGAGTACTGCTGGGCGCCCGGACGGGCCCCGGCGAGGCGACGCACGCCGCCCGACGCACAGCACTTGATCAGCTGGGCGCCGTGCTTGATCTGGTAGCGGACCGCCTTGCGCACGGCGTCGACGCCGTCGGCGATGCCCTCCTCGATCGACAGCGGCATCATGTGCGGCGCCAGGCCGCTCTGGGCGCTCGGGTCGAGGTGGCCACCGGTGGGGCAGATGGCGTGGCCGGCGGGGACGATGCGGGGACCGTCGATCCAGCCGTTCTCGACCGCCTCGCTCAACGCCACGTCGAGCAGGTAGCCGCCGGTCTTGACGAACAGGCCCAGGTTCCGGACCGTCGTGAACCCGGCCCGCAAGCGTGCGCTTGGCGTTGACGGTCGCCCGCAGGGTCATCTTCACCGGGTCGGTGACGACCGGGTCGGTCAGGCCGGCGCCGGGCCCGCCGAGCACCAGGTCGACCTCCATGTCCATCAGGCCCGGCAGCGAGCGTGAGCTCGGGAAGCTCGACCACCTCGTCGGCGTCGCTCGCGACGCCGGCGTCGGTGCCGACCGAGGTGATCCGGCCGCCCTCGACGCACACGTACGCGCCGTCGATCACCTCGCCCGTGTCGACGTCGAGCGCGCCCCGTGCGTGGATGACCGTCACCGTGGGATCTGCCATGACCACCCTCTCTAGTCGAACCGGATCAGACGGCCGGTTCGGTCGTCGTCCACCACCCAGGCGTTCTGGAACAGCTCGCCGTCGACGCGGGAAGGACGCTGCCGAAGTCGGTCACGGGACCGCGTCCGGTGGTGGCTGGTAGCGCTCGTACATCTCGGGGACCCCTGGGTCGGCCTCGTAGCCGACCGAGTTGGCCAGCCAGGACGTGATCTCGTACGCCCCGACGGTGAAGATGAGATCGAGCAGCTGCTGCTCGTCGAGGTCCTCGGCCAGTACCGCCCACGTCGCCTCGGTGATGCCGCCGTCGTCCACCAGTTCGTCGACGGCCCGGATGATCGCCGCGTCCAGGGGCGCCCAGTAGGGGGCGTCGGGCCCGAACGCGATTCGCCCTATCTCCTCCTCGGTCAAGCCGGAGTCCCGGGACTCGAAGAGGTGCATGGCCCAGACGTAGGGGGCCTGACGGCGCGCCGCGACCCGCATGACGATGATCTCCCGCTGCCGGGGGGTCAGGGAGGTCGCCCAGAGGAGGTGGCCATTGAAGGTGAAGAACGCCTTCGCCAGCTCGTGGTGGTGGGCGAGCGTCCCGAGCACGGCTATGGCCCGGGGTCGGTCGTCGAGCGGCGGCTTGGGGTGACGCTGGACGGGCGGCGTCATGGCGGCGAGGGCGTCGGCCATCTCCGCCGGCCATTCACCGTGTGGCAACGGACGGATGCGCGGCATCACTGCATCACCCGGCCGCCGTTGATGCCGAGCACTTGGCCGGTGACGTAACCGGCGTCGTCGCGCACCAGGAACGCCACTCCGGCGGCGAGGTCGTCCGGGGTGCCGACTCGGCGCACGGGCAACGACTTCGTGGCCGCCTCGATCCCGCCGGGGCCCAGCAGGCCGTCCGCTTCGGCCTGACGCAGGGGTGGGGTGTCGATCAGGCTCGGCGGGACGGCGTTCACCGTGATGCCCTTGGGCCCGAGGGCCAGGGCCAGGGACCGGGTGAGGGCGATGACCGCGCCCTTGGTGGCCGAGTAGTGGACCTGGAGCACGCTGCCGGTCTGCGCGCTGGACGAGGCGATGTTCACGATGCGACCCCAGCGGGCCTCGATCATGTCCGGGGCCACGGCCTGACAGCACTCGAAGGTCCCGATCAGGTTCACCCCGATCACCCGCTCCAGGGACTCGCGCTCGATGTCGAGGAACTTCTCGAAGGGCGCGATGCCGGCGTTGTTGACCAGGATCGTCGCCGCCCCGAGGGCCTCCCGCACCTCGGCCACGCCGGCGTCGATCTGGGACCGGTCGCTGACGTCGACGGTCACGCCGAGCGCCTGACCTCCGGTCGCCTCGATTCCGGCTGCGGCGGCGGCCGCGGCGTCACCGTCACGGTCGAAGATGGCCACCGCGGCACCGTCGGCCGCCAGACGCCGGCTGATGGCGAGGCCGATCCCGGACCCGCCACCGGTGACGATGGCGGTGCGGGGCTCGGACCAGGGAGGGGTCGGGGTCATCGAAGGGTCTCCTTCATTCTCGGGCGAGGTGGCTGAGCAACTCGGTGGCACGTCGCTTGGACCACGCGGCGGTCGGGACCGACCGGGACGATGAACACCGACAGATCGGTCGCCCCGGCATCGAACACGGCCCGGATCTGGGCCTCGACCGACGCCTCGTCGCCCACGATGGCCGCGTCGGCGGCGGAGTCGGCACCGCCGACCTCCATGATGCGCCTGTAGATCGGGCGGCTCTCGTAGCCGCCGGCGGTCGCGGCCACCGCCTCACGGGCGGCGTCGAGGTCGTCGCTCACCGCAACGGGCAGTCCGGCCACGATCCGGGGTGCCGGCCGGCCGGCCGCCGCGGCGGCCTCGGTGATCCGCGGCGTCACGTGGGACTCGATGGCCGCCCGGGGCGCCATCCACAGCACCGTGCCGTCCGCGTGCTCGCCGGCGACGCGGAGCATCCGCGGCGACAGCGCCGAGAGCAGAACCGGCACCGGGTGGGCGACCTTCACGCTGCCCTCGGGCGCCCGCGCCGTCCAGTCCTCACCCTCGAATTCGATGCCCTTTCCCTGCAACAGGGTCGCGAGGATCTGCACGTACTCCTCCGAGCTGCGGCCCGCATGGTCAAAGGAGAGGCCGTAGGTGCCCTCGATGACCGAATCGTGGGAGGGTCCGACCCCGAGCGTGAAGCCGGGGCGGCCAATCGCCTCGGCCACTGACGCCGCCCGGTGGGCCTGGAGCAGCGGATGGCAGGGATAGGTCTGCAGCACCGCGGTCCCCAGCTCGATGCCGGTGGTGGCCTGCCCGGCCATCGCCATGGCCACGAGGGGATCGCCGAGGACGCCGCTGGCGTACCAGAGCGAGTGGAACCCGTCGGCTTCGGCCTGCACGGCCTGCTCGACGGTCTTGTCGAGCGTCGCCGCGCCGGCTGTCAGCCCGATCTTCACCCGCGTTCGACCGGTGTCGTCATCCCCGGACCCCCCTGGGACATGTGGCCGTCAGCCCTTGGCGCGGTACTGGACCTGGATCTCGGTGAAGCCGGCCAGGCCCCACGGGCCGTTCTCGACCCCGAGGCCGCTCCACTTGAAGCCGCCGAAGGGCTGGTGGGGGCCGAGGGCGACGTGGGCGTTGACCCAGGCCGTGCCGCACTCGAGGCGCTCGGCGACCGCACCGGCGCGCTCGACGTCGGTGGACCACACCGAGCCCGACAGGCCGAAGGTGGTGGCGTTGGCCCGCTCGACGACGTCGTCGATGTCGCGGTACGGGATCACCGGCAGGGCCGGGCCGAACTGCTCCTCGTCCACGATCCGGGTCCCCTCGGCCGACGCCGGTGAGCACGGTCGGCTGGAAGAAGTAGCCGGGCCCGTCGATCGGCGCGCCGCCCGTGGTCGCCGTGGCGCCGCCCGCGAGGGCGTCGTCCACCAGCTCGCTGACCCGCTCGTACTGCGGCTTGTTCTGGACCGGGCCGATCTCGGACTCCGGGTCCATGCCGTCGCCGACCTTGGCCGCGGCGACCCGGGCCGACGAGGGCGTCGACCACGTCGTCGTGGAGCGCCTCGGGCACGTACACCCGCTTGATGGCCGAGCAGATCTGGCCGCAGTTGTCGAAGGCGCCGGCGTAGAGCTTCTCGGCCATCTCGGCCGGGTCGACGTCGTCGAGCAGGATCGCCGGGTCGTTGCCGCCCAGCTCGAGGGTGACCCGCTTGAGGTCGGGGGCGGCCGAGGCGTTCGACGTGCTTGCCGGTGGCCACCGAGCCGGTGAAGGAGATCTTGCGGGGCGTCGGGTGCGCGGTCATCCACTTGCCGAGCTCGTCGCCGCCGGAGACGACGTTGAGCACGCCCGGCGGGAGGACCTCGCTGAGGATCTCGCCCATCAGCAGGGTGCTGCGGGGCGTGAAGGGCGACGGCTTGAGGACCATCGTGTTGCCGGCCAGCAGGGCCGGGGCGATCTTCCAGGACGCCAGGACGATCGGGAAGTTCCAGGGGGTGATGGCGGCGACGACGCCCATCGGACGGCGCACCACCTCGGCGTAGGCCGCGGCGTCGTCCTGGATGACCTCGCGGGGGGTCTCCAGGTCGGCGAAGTACTTCAGCCAGAAGCCGGCGGCCAGGGCCTCGACGCCCGCCGCGGCGAGGGGCTTGCCCTGCTCGGCGGTGAGGACCGGGCCGATCCGCTCGCCCGCCGCGAACATGGCGTTCGCCGCCTCCGTCAGCGCGGCCCGGCGGGCGTCCTCGTCCGAACGCCAGTCGACGAACGCCTTCGCCGCGGCCTCGAAGGCCTGGTCCAGTTGCTCGCGGCTGCAGTCGGGGGCCTGGGCGTGGACCTCGCCGGTGGCGGGGTTCACGACCCCGAAGGTCGGACGGCGCGTCCACGCGCTCGCCGCCGATGGTCATCGAGACGTCGGTCATGTCAGCTCCTGGGTGTGGATCGGATGGTCGAGATCATCAGGCCACAGCTTCCTCGCCGATGAGGGTGGTGCGGTGCAGCAGCCGGTGGGAACTGGCCTCGTAGGGAATGGCCCGGTGGAGCAGGCCGGTGTTGTCCCACACGACCAGGTCGCCCCGGTGCCAGTGGTGCCGCAGGACGAAACGGGGCTGGGTCACCCACGCCAGCAGGCGGTCGAGCAGCGCCCGGCTCTCGTCCTCGGGCCAACCCACGATGTGGTCGGCGGTGGCCCCGATGAGCAGGGAGCGACGGCCGTCGCGGCGGCGCCAGACCAAGGGGTGCTCCCGACTGGGCACCCGGGCCCAGTCGGCTCGCTCCTTCTCGGTCGGCTCGGGCGTGGTCAGGAGCTGGGCGGCGGTGAAGCTGTGGACGACGCGGAGGTCGGCCAGCTCGGCCTTCTCGTCCTCGGGCAGGGCGTCGTAGGCCGCGTAGGTGTTGGCGAACTCGGTGTCGCCCCCCTCGTCGGCGACCACGAGGGCCGTGAGCAGGGTCGCCTTCTGCGGGAGGTCGTCCATCGTCCCGTCGAGGTGCCAGAAGACCGTGCCGCGGCGATAGGCCGCCAGGGCGCTCTCGGCCGGATCGAGGCTGATCACGTCGACGCCGGGGTGGTCCTCGAGCCCGCCCATCCGGGGGATGACGACCGTGCCGAGCATCTCGCTGAGAGGCCAGGAGGTCGGCGTCACCGATGTGGGCCTCCCGGTAGACGACCACGCCGTGGGCATCGAGGAGGGCCTGGCACTCGGCGGCCCGAGTCGGGTCGACCAGCTCGTGCCCGGCCAAGACCGGTGACCTCGAGGCCGATCTCCGGCGTGATCGGCGTGGTCGTGACCCCCATGAGAACGAGGTTATCACTCCGGCAGTACGCCGTTTCAGGGGCCGGTCCGGACGCCTCGATCGACTGGATGAACCGGCCGGTGAGCTCGGCCCAGGCATCGGGGTCCGGCGCCTCGAGGCCGAGCGCCTCGATCACCCCGAGCCCGAGCTCGATGCTCCACAACATGAGGACCGCGGCCCGCATGTCGACCTCGGGGTCGAGCTCGCCGCGCGGACTGCGCCGCTTCGTACTCGGCCACCCAGGACGCCAGCCGCTGCCCCTGCTCCTCGGTCAGGCGCTCCCGCACGGCGGCGTCGTTGCGCGCCGCGGTCGCCCCCTCGAGCAGCAGCGCCCGCAGGTCGGCACCGCTCCGGGAACCGGCGGTTGAGGTCGGTGAGGTAGCTCTCGAAGCTGATGTCGGTCCGGTCCCGTGACGTCTCGACGTCGGTGGCGACCCGGGCGTCGATGGCCTCGACCAGCAGCTCGGCCTTGTTCAGGAAGTGGGCGTAGATCGCGCCCGTCGTCAGCGACGACCGACGGGCCAGGTCCCGCACCGACACCGCGGCGTAGCCCTCCTCGGCGAAGACCTCCGTCGCCAGCTCCAGCAGGCGGGTCCGAGTCCCGTGCTGCTCGCCGGCTCGGTTCGGCCGGGCGCGTCGGTCACCGGGCCGAGCGTAACGACGTCATGCCGGCTCAGCCGGTGGGCTCGGCGTCCGACACCAGCCGGCCCTCGGCCGCGTCGAGGCGGAGGAGGTAGATGGGCATGTTGCCGTCGAGGCTGTCCGGCCCGTAGGTGGCCGAGCCGCCGGCGCCAGGCAGTTCGATCTCGCCCAGCGCGTAGCCCGCTTGGCCGAACGTCCCGTTGTTCAGGTCGTCGCCCGCCGCCGTCGGCGATCGACGGAAGAGGTCGAGCTGGATGCACGCCGCGAAGACCGACACGTACGGTTCCGGGTCGCCGGGCTCGGCATCGGCCGGATCCGGCAGCGTCTCGCCGGTGGCCTCCTCGACGACCGCGGCGCAGTCCTGCATCAGGGGGTCCTGGTACTGGGCCCCGGACGTGGCGTAGCCGCCGGTCAGGGCGTCCTCGACCACCGTCTCGTCGAAGCCGCCCTCGGCGTTCGGTGTAGGCAGCCAGCGACTCGAAGCCGGTGGCCAGCAGGCGGGGGCGGAACCCGGTGCCTCGAGGCCCTGGGCGGTCGTGAGCGCGGCGTTCGCGACGGTGACGACCGTGTCGACACCGGCGGACTGGAAGCGCTCGGCGATGACCCCGACCTGCGCCAGGGCGGCCGCCTGGTCGTTGTCCGGGACGTCGATCACGGCCTGGTCGGCCACCTCGACCCCTCGCTCCTCGAGGGTGGGGATGGTCACGTCCTCCATCACCGCCTGGTCGGCCGCCAGGGAGATCACGCCGACCGTGGCGCCCTCGAAGGCCCCGTCGTCGTCGAAGGCCTGCGACCAGCCGGGAGGCGACGCTCTCGGCGCCGGCGACGTTGGAGAACCAGGGGGCGGTGGCCCGGTCGAGCCGTTCCTGGGTGATGAGCCCGCCGATGGCGGGCGTGTCGTGCAGGTCGACGTAGCAGAGCGGGGCCTCGTCGATCATGAAGCCGACCACGGCGAAGACCCCGATGTCCTCGGTGAGCTCGACGCAGGCCGCGTCCGACGAGTCGGTGCCGATCGGCGTGACCGGGGCGAAGGCCAGCTCGAGTTGGCGACCGTTGATGCCGCCCGAGGCGTTGATGTCGTCGGCCACCGCCTGGTAGGCGGCCTCGTAGTCGCCGTGGTCGATGTCGACGATGTCGCCCAGCGACGCCAGGTCGACGTAGGTCACGCCGAGGGTGATGGTGTCGTCGGTGACGCCGTCGGCCCGCGGATCGGCGGGAAGGTCGCCGTCGGCGCCGTCGCCTCCGTGGCGACGGTTCCGTCGTTGCCGGCGGCGCTCCCGCCGCCGTCGTCACCGCTGGTGCAGGCCGCGGCCAGCGAGCAGGAGCCCGACGACGGCGATGGTCAGGTGTCTCGCATGGAACGGTCCCCCGGAGTGAGCTCCCGCACAGCGTACATAACGTTGTTCTTGCGTGCAGACTCGCGCGCATGGATCGTGCCCCATCGGCTGCTCGTCGACCACCTCGTCGCCCCGCTCGGGACATCGGGGCCACGCGCCCCACGGCTGTCCTGGTGGCTCCCGACCGGCGCGCACCACCAGGAGGCGTTCGTGCTGCAGGCCGGCGAGTGGGACTCGGGCCGGGTCGACGGCGACCGTCACGAGCTGGTCCGCGTACGCCGGACCGCCGCTCGACCTCACGCCAACGGGTCGAGTGGCGGGTCAAGGTGTGGACCGATCTGGGCGAGAGCGACTGGTCGGACTGGTCGTCGTGGGAGGTGGGCCTGGCCGAGGCCGGCGACTGGTCGTCGCCCGTGGATCAGCCCGCAGGAACCCGAGCCCCGACCACCGGCCGGGGAACGCCCGGCCCACCAGCTCCGGCACGCCTTCACCCTCGACGGTGACCCGTGGCGCGCCCGGCTCTACGCCACCGCCCACGGCCTGTACGAGCTGTTCCTCAACGGCACCCGGGTCGGCGACCTGGAGCTGACCCCGGGGACGACGGCCTACCGCACCCACCTCGACGTCCAGACCTACGACGTGACCGACCTGCTCGCGCCGCGGCGAGAACGTGCTCGGGGCGGTGCTCAGCGACGGGTGGTGGCGGGGCAAGACCGGCTTCACCCGCGAGGTCGACTGCTTCGGCGCCGAGGTGGCCCTCCTCGCCCAGCTCGAGGTCCACCACGAGGACGGACCGTCGCAGCACCGTGGGCAGCGGGCCGGGCTGGACGACCACGACCGGCGAGATCGTGCGGGCCGACCTCATCGACGGCGAGTGGGTCGACCTCGGACACCGCACCGACGGCTGGACCGAGCCCGGCTTCGACGACGCGGCGTGGACGCCCGGCCCGGGTCGTGGAGCACCGATTCGACGGCGCTCGAGCACCTCCCCCGCCCCGCCGGTCCGCCGGGTCGAGGAGCTGCGCCCGAGCCGCGTCGAGACGCCTCCCGTCGGGACGCCACGTCGTCGACCTCGGCCAGAACATCAACGGCTGGGTCCGCCTCGAGGACCTCGGCCCGGCCGGCACCACCTCGACCCTGGTCCACGGTGAGCTGCTGGACGACTCGGGCGACGTCACGACCGAGCACCTCCGGCCCTTCGAGTTCGTCAGCCGGGCCCTCCTGCCGGCCGGCCAGGTCGACGTCGTGGTGTCCCGCGGTCGGGCCGGGCGACCGCTTCGAGCCCCGCCACACCACCCACGGCTTCCAGTACGTCGGCATCGACGGCCACCCCGGCCCGCTCGGCGCCGAGGACGTGACCGGCGTCGTCGTCCACACCGACCTCGTGCGGACCGGCTGGTTCTCCTGCAGCGACGACCGGCTGAACCGACTGCACGAGGCCGCGGTGTGGAGCTTCCGCGGACAACGCCTGCGACGTGCCCACGGACTGCCCGCAGCGGGAGCGGGCGGGGTGGACCGGTGACTGGCAGCTCTTCTGCCCGACCGCGGCCTTCCTCTACGACGTCGCCGGCTTCTCGGCCAAGTGGCTGCGCGACCTCCGCGGCCGACCAGTGGCCCGACGGCCGGGTGCCCAACATCCTCCCGGAGCCCCACGGCCCGGCGACCCACGACAACGACATCGCCGCCTTCATGACGGGTTCGGCGGGCTGGGGCGACGCGGCCGTCATCGTGCCGTGGGAGACCTGGGTCGAGCCTACGGCGACCTCGACCTCCTCGCCGAGAGCTTCGACTCGATGACGGCGTGGGTCGACTTCGCCGCGACGCGGGCGGCGAGCGGGCGCCACGCCTCGCGGGCCGCGGCCCGCCCCGATGCCGCGCCGCACGAGACCTTCCTGTGGGACACCGGCTTCCACTGGGGCGAGTGGTGCGAGCCGGGGGCCACCCCGGAGGCGGTCTTCACCCTGGAACAGGACATGGGCGACATCGCCACGGCGTTCCTCCACCGGTCGTCCTCCCTCCTCGCCCGGATCGCCGGTCTCCTCGGTCGCCACGACGAGGAGCAGCGGTACGCGGCCCTGGCCGAGGCCACGCGGGCGGCGTGGCAGGCGGAGTTCGTCGACGCCGACGGACGCCTCACCCCGGACACGCAGGCCAACCACGTCCGGGCCCTCGCCTTCGACCTGGTCCCGCCGGAGCTGCGCCCCTCGGTCGCCGGGCGGCTGGTCGAGCTGGTCCACGAGGCCGACGACCACCTGACCACCGGCTTCCTGGCCACGCCCTTCCTGCTGCCCGTCCTGGCCGACCACGGTCACCTCGATGTCGCCTACACGCTCCTCTTCCAGGACACCGCGCCGTCCTGGCTGGCCATGATCGACGCCGGGGCCACGACCATCTGGGAGAACTGGGACGGCCCCGCGGGTGGCTGGACGGCGGCGTCGGCTCCCTCAACCACTACAGCAAGGGCGCGGTGGTCAGCTTCCTGCACCGCCACGTCGCCGGCCTCCGCCCCGACGACGGCCATCCCGGCTACGAACGGTTCACCGTCGCCCCGATGCCCGGCGGCGGCCTGACCTCGGCCGAGGCCGTCCACGACGCCCGCCGCGGCCGGGTGCGCAGTGCGTGGAGGATCGAGGACGGCACCTTCACCCTCGACGTCGAGGTCCCCCCCGGGGCCGAGGCCGACGTCGTCCTCCCCGACGGCACCCGCCACCGGGCGGGGCCGGGGTCCTCCAGCTACGGCTGCCCGGTGGGCTGAGCCGGGTCAGGACCCACTCCCCACGACGATGGGGTCGGGGTGGGTCGTGACGCAGCGGGTGCCCGAGTAGATCGAGGGCATGCACCGGTTGCAGTGGTCACAGGCCGACGGCGCCGGGTCATCGTGCTGCCAACGGGTGAGCAGGTCGGGCTCCCGCAGCAGCGCCCGGGCCATGGCGACGAACTCGAAGCCCTCGTCCATGGCCCGGTCGAGGGTCTCCCGCCGGGTGATGCCGCCCAGCAGGATCAGGGGGAGGCGCAGGCGCTCCCGGAAGCGCTGGGCCAGGGGCAGGAAGAAGGCCTCCTCGAACGGGTAGCTCGGCATCATCTTCGGGCCGACGAGGCGGAACCCGAGCTTGACGACGCCGGACATGGTCGCGGCCATCTCGTCCATGGGCGCGTCGCCCCGGAAGAGGTACATGGGGTTGGCCAGCGAGCTGCCACCGGTCAGCTCCAGGGCGTCGAGGGCACCGTCGGCCTCCAACCACGCCGCGACCTCGAGGCTCTCCTCCACCTCGAAGCCACCCTTGACCCCGTCCCGCATGTTCAGCTTGGCCGTGACCGCCACCTCCCCGCCGACGGCGTCCCGCACCGCCCGGACGACCTCGCGGGGGTAGCGGGCCCGGTGCTCCAGGTCGCCGCCGTAGGCGTCGGTCCGCTTGTTGAGCCGCGGGCTCAGGAAGGCGCTCAGCAGGTAGTTGTGGCCCAGGTGGACCTCGATGGCGTCGAAGCCGGCCCAGACGGCCATCGCCGCCCCCCGGGCGTAGGCGTCGCGGATGCGGTCCAGGTCGGCGCTCGTGACCGCCCGGATGCGGCGCATGGTCACCGGGCTGAACGACGAGGAGGGCGCCAGGCCCGGGGAGCCGGTCGACCGGGCGTCGGCCACCGGCCCGGCGTGGCCGATCTGGGCCGCGGCCGCCGCGCCCTCGCCGTGGATCGCGTCGGTGAGCCGGCGGAGACCCGGAACGACCTCGTCGTGCAGCCAGAGGCATCCCGAGGCGGTGCGACCCTCCGGCGCCACCGCCAGGTAGGCCACGGTGCTCAGCGCCGCCCCGCCCCGGGCCACCCGACGGTGGTACTCGATCAGCTCGTCGGTGACCACGCCGTCGGGCATCACCCCCTCGAAGGTCGCCGCCTTGATGATCCGGTTGCGCAGGGTCAACGGTCCCAGCCGGGCCGGAGCGAAGGGGTCGGGGCTCACGACCTCAACCCTCGCGCCGACCGGCGTCGATGAGCACATCGAGTTCGACCGCCAGGAGCTCGGCCAGCCGGGACAGGTCGGGGATCTGGTCCCGGCAGGCGTGGAGGCCGACGGTGAAGTCCCGGCCGTAGCTCCACGCCGTGAGGTTGAGGCCCATGCGCCCGGCCAGGGGGCCGAGGGAGCGCAGGGCCACGACCGGATGACCCCGCCAGGCCAGCAGGTCGGGGCCGCGCACGTTCGAGATCACGAGGTTGAAGGTCGGCCGTCCCCTCCGGCGCTCGGCCAGGCCGAGGGACCGCCAGATCAGGTCGTACAACCGGGTGTGCTCCTGCAGGTCGTGCAGGAGCGTCGGATCCCGTTCCTGCAGGGCGCGGGCCGCGGCGAGGCTGGCGCGTACGGCGGCGAAGCGGTCCCGCGGGTCGGCCTCGTCGGTGCCGAGGCGCACGAACCAGGTCGTCATGGCGTTGCCGTACGGGCGACCCTGACGGTCGAGGCCGACCGGGGTGGTGGCGGTCAGCGACGCCTCAGGCAGGCCACCGCGCTCGAGGAGGAAGGCGCGCAGGGCCCCGGCACACAGGGCGGCGTAGACGTCGTTGACCGTTCCCCCAAGCGTCGCTGCGGACCTGCTCGATGCCGGCCAGGGGAAGGGTGGCGAAGGCGCAGATCCGGGGCGTCGAGGGCAACCCGTTGAAGGTCAGTGGCGGGGCGTCGAAGTACGTCGCCGTCCGGCCGGGCCCCGCCGGCTGGGCCTTCTCGGCGGCGCCGTGGACCCGCAGGCGGGCGAGGAGCGCAGGGAGGCCCCGCAGCAGCCGACCGTGGCGCCGGACCGCGGCGGCCAGGCCCGACGCCGGTCCGCGGGCGGGGGCCGGTGCCGCGTCGGGGTCGGTAACGTTGAACAGCTCCTCCCAGATCTGGACGCTCGCCGCGCCGTCCGCGAGGGCATGGTGCATCTGGAGGACCAACGCCACCCGGCCACCGGTCAGGCCGTCGACCACCCACAGGCGCCAGAGGGGACGGTGGCGGGGCAGCACCTCCCCCGCCAGGTCGCCCAGCAGCGCGTCGAGCTCGGCCTCGGGTTCCGGCCCGGCCAAGGTGTGGCGCACGACCTGATCCGCCTCGGCCACGGCGTCGACCCAGACGGGACGCCCCAGGTGGGCCGGCGCGGTGGTCAGCCGCCACCGGAACGGCGCCCGGTCACACAGCGTGCCGGCGGCCCAGTCGGCCAGCTCGCCGGCGTCGAGGGGGCCGGGGCCGGGCGCCAGCACCGCGACCTTCAGCGTGTGCGCCGGACGACCCCGCTGTTCCTCCCGCAGGTGGAAGACGTCGCTGCCGTGGAGCGGCCTCAACGGGAGCCGACCGTTCGGCCCGCCTGGCGGGGCGTCACCGCGCCGGTGCCGACGAGGGCGTCCACCGCCTCCGCCACGGTCTCCTCGACGTCCCGGAAGGTGAGGCCCGTGCCGAGCGCGACCGTGTCGTCGGCTCCCTCCCACCGGGTCGAGAGGGTCATGGCCTCGTGGGTGAAGACGGGATCGATGGGCAGGACCCGGGCCGCGAGGTCGACGCCACGGCCCAGGCCCCGCCAGACGACTCCCGGCACCGGGAGGACGGGCAGCCGTCGGCCGGTGATCCCCCGCAGGACCTCGGCGATCCCGGCGCCGTCGAGCAGGTGACCCCCGCAGACGACCCGGCGGGGGCCCTGGCCCGGAACCAGGAGCCGACGGTGCAGGTCGGCCACGTCCCGGACGTCGACGTAGGAGACCCGGACATCGGCCAGAGGCACCGCACCGGCCCGCAGGATGGCCCCGAAGGAGTCGGTGACCGCGCCGGTGAGGGGACCCGGCCGGCGGGCCGGTGACCCCGCTCGGGTAGGTGATGACCACCGGTGCGCCCTCCGCCTGGCGCCGCCGGGCGTGGTCCTCGGCCTCGGCCTTGGACCGCGTGTAACGCGCTGACCGCGCGGGCGATCGGCAGGTCGCCGTGGACCGGCCCGACGCCGGGGGCGAACAGGGCGGTGACGCTGGAGACGTGCAGGATCGGGTCGAGACCCTGGTCGACGGCCGTGTCGATGACGTTGCGGGCCGCGGTGAGGTTCGTGGCCAGGACCGCGGCGGCGTCCCGTCGGGCGAGGGAGACCATGCCCCCGCAGTGCAGGACGGCCTGGCAGCCGTCCATCGCCGCGGCGACCGCCGCGGGATCGGTCAGGTCGCCGACCACGTGAGCCGGCCGCTCGAGGCCCAACGGGCCGAGCACGAGATCGAACCGACTCGGGTCACGCACCAGGAGCCGGACGTCGTGGCCGTCATCGACCAGGACCCGTACCGCGTGCGGCCGAGGTAGCCGGTCCCTCCCGTCACCAGAACACGCATCGGACCCCTCGGAGGCTCGCGGCCCTAGCCGGTCGTGGTGTAGTCCCCCTCGAGCACGGCGACACCGCCGTCCTCGCAGCCGAAGCCCTCGTCGGGCGCATGCCGCACGAACGCGCCGCCTTCGGCCTGGAGGACCACGAAGCACTCGGGACCCTCGTTGTCGGCGGGGTTGGCCGGCGGCGTGGAGGCCGCCGCCGTCCCACTCGGTCACCGACGCGGCCGTCTCCAGCACGCAGGTCCGGGTCAGGTCGCCGGCGTCGTCGCACTGATCGGCGGACTGAGCGAAGAGCAGCCAGGCGGACATGGACTGGGCGCCGAGGAGGGCGACCTTGCCGTCGATGCCCTCGACCAGATCGACGTACTGCTGGGTCGCGGGACTGGTCTCGGCCTCCTCGAAGGGCACGAAGGCCGAGCGGACGTAGGTGCCGTCCGCCGCGGGGCCGGCGGCCTCGAGGTAGCCCGGGTCATAGAAGTTGGCGTCCTGAGCCGTGACCGTCGGGCTCGTAGCCGATCTCCGCCATCGCCTGCTGGAGCTGGGCCAGGAACTCGCCCTCCCCCACGAAGTTCAGCCAGGTGACGCCGTCCTCCTGCAAGCGGGCCGCCAGCGGGGCCCAGTTCGCCTCCCCCAGGACGTTGTAGGTCTGTTCGGACACGATGGACGCCCCGATCGTCTCGTAGGCCTCCTTGGTCCGGTCCGCGATCAGGGTGAGCGTGGCGAAGTCGGCGTTGATCACCCCGACACCCTCCAGAGCACCGGGGTTCTCCGCCTCGAGGGCGAGGGCGTGGCCGATCGGGAACTGGTCCTGGGGGTTGGGCACGGGCTGGACGGTCCGGCGTTCGATGACGCCCTCGTGCCCGGTGACGCCGCCCTTCTCCGGCGTCGCCGCGTAGCCGGCGATGTCGATCAACCCGCAGGCCTGGCCGGTCGTCGGCCACTCGCTGTCCTGGGCGCCGCCGCCGCCGACCAGGGCGAACTCCCGGTCACAGGCCTCCCGGATGCGGGGGGCGTACTCGGTGATGGCGGCGTCGTACTCGGTCAGCTCGAGTGGTCGACCGTTGATGCCGCCCTGGTCGTTGCACCAGGCGACGAAGGCCTGGCCGGCGTCGAAGAGCTCCTGGTTGAGGCCCGGGACGACCGCTGAAGCCGGGGTCGGACACGGTGCCCACCAGGATGCGGTCGGCCTCGACGCCCTGGGCGTCGTCGCCGGTGCCGGCGGCCGGCGTCGAGCCGTCGCCCGCCGAGCAGGGCGAGGCGAGCGTGCCGAAGGTGGCCCCGTCGGCCCCCGCCGTGGTGGTCGACGACGAGGGGTCGTCCACCGAGCCGGACTCGTCGGTGCCCCGGTCACCGGAGCAGGCGCCGGCCACCAGCACCAGGGTGAGCCCGACGACGAGCAGGTTGCGCTTCACTTGGCCATTCCTCCTGAGACCGAGATGTCGTCGCCCGTGACGAAGGACGACGCATCGCTGGCCAGGTAGACGACAGGTCCGACGATCTCGGCGGGCTCGGCGACCCGCTTCATCAAGGTCCCGCTGGCGATCAGGTCCTTGAACCCCGGCGCATTGCGCTCCGCGCCCTCGACCATCTCGGTGACGAAGGGCCCGGGTGAGAGGACGTTGACCCGGACACCCCAGTCCACCCACTCCATGGCCATCGTGCGGCTGATGTTGAGCAGCGCCGCCTTGGACGCGCCGTAGGCCGACACGGCGGAGCCGGCGTGGTAGCCCGCCATGCTGCCGATGTTGACGATGCTGCCGCCGCCGCCGTCCCGCATCACGGGGGCCACGCACTGGCTCATCCGCAGGGGACCCTCGAGGTTGACGGCGAAGATCTTCCGCCACAGGTCGAGGGTCATGTCCGACACCCCCGAGCGGGACGGGCTGATGCCGGCGTTGTTCACCAGGACGTCGATCCGGCCGAACCGCTCGACCACCGCCTCGACGAAGCCGGGAACGGCGTCCCACTCCCCCACATGGCACGCCCGGCCGTACGTCACGGCGCCGGTGGCGGCCTCGACCTCGGCGGCCACCTGGTCGCACAGGTCCTGCTTGCGGCTGCTGATCACCACCGAGGCGCCGGCCTCGGCGAGCCCCTGGGCCATGGCCCGGCCGATGCCCCGGGTCGAGCCGGTGACCACCGCCACCTTGCCGGTGAGGTCGAAGCGCGCCACCGAGGGTTCGCGGCCGTCGATCATCGCCGCTCTTTCAGGGGGATCGAGTCCTGGGTGTCGAGGGTCAGCTCGAAGTGGCTCAGCTTGAGCCCGTCCTCGGCCCGGACGGCGGTGCCGCTCAGCACACCGCCGGGGATGGCCACAGGACTCCCGCCGACCACCTGGGTCACCAGCAGGTAGGAACGGAAGTCCGCGGCCGGCCCGTCGGTGCGGTCGACGGCGACGTTGAGCGTCATGTGCCGGAGCGGGTGCGGGCTCGCTTCCCGGTGCTTGACCTGCCAGTAGATGATCTCGTCGACCCCCTGGAAGTCGGCCCGCACGAAGTCCTCCCAGTCGGTCGTGCCGGTGTCGGTCCGGGTCCGGAAGGTGGCCTCAGGGGTGAGGTACGGGCGGAGCTCCTCGATCTGGCCCTCGTCGTAGCGGTGCCACCAGTGGGCCAGGAGCTCGGTGATCTCGGCCGCGGTCGGCGCTTCGGTGGTCACAGGGGATCTCCCATCCGCTCGTAGGCCTCGAGGATCGACCCGCCGAGGAAGGCGTCGCGGACATCGGCATCGAGGTCGGCGAGCACCTCCTCGTAGTAGGGCACGGGCTCGCCGTTGCCCTCGAAGTGCGGGTAGTCCGAGGAGAACACCGCCACGCCGGGCAGGTGGGACATGAGCCGCAGTGGGGCCTGGTGAGGGGCGGGCAGGGGCGAGACCCGCACGTTGCGCAGGATGTACTCGGAGGGCGACAGCGGAAGGCGGTACTCCCCGAGGACCAGGGGGCTGGCCCCGGCGGAGGTCATGCTGTCGAGCTTCTCGGCCAGGCGGGGGAGCCAGTCGATGCCCAGCTCCGAGATCAGGATCGTCAGGTCCGGGTGCCGTTCGAAGACCCCGCCCATCACCAGGGCCGTGAGGTAGATCTCAGCGCTCTGGGCGGGCTGGAGGATCGACAGGAGCCGGATCAGGCCGGGGTCCTCGAGGTCGGCCCAGCCCGGGTGGATCATCGCCGGGCTCATCCCGATGTGCAGGAGGGGCACCATGCCGAGCTCGGTGGCGGCCGCCCACACGGGGTCGAAGGCCGGTGAGCTCGGCGGGATCCCCCCGGCGGGCTCGGAGGACACCAGGAACGCCCGGCTGCCCCGGGCCCGAACGCGACGCAGCTCACGGACCGCCCAGTCGATGTCGTCGTACCGGAGGCAGGCCACCGGGAGCAGCCGGTCGTTGTGCTCACCGACGGCGTCGGCCATCCAGGTGTTCACCGCCTCGAGGGCCTCCCGGCTGAGACCGGGGTCCTCGATCGCCCGGGCCAGCGTGTAGCCGCCGCCGGTGATCAGGTTCTGCTTGGCGATGCCGTGCTCGTCCAGCCAGGCGACCCGCGCCGCGGGATCGTCAGCGGGGCGTACTGGTTCGCGCCCGGGAACGTCAGGCCTTCGGCCTCCTCGGTGAAGAGGAACTCGATCGACGGGGTTGACCAGCTGGTCGATCGGCATGCGCTCCTCACGGGGCACACCCCGCAGGAGGTCGTCGCTGACGAACCAGGCGAACATCTCCGCGGTCCCGAGCGCGAAGCGGGGATCGGTGTCGGGCAAGAGCGCCGGCAGCCGGGCCGCCAGGTCCGGGAAGTCCTCCAGCCAGCCGGGTGCGGGCTCTACGTGCGCGTCGACGTCGATGATCACCGGAGCGGTCCCCATGACCGCACAATAACAGTGTTATGTCATCGTGTCGAACGGGTCACCGGGGAGGATCGGCGGGGGGCATGGTGAAGCCCGGCCCTGGCTCCCATCCGGCGTTCAGCAAGTCGGCCCCCACGACGGCGACGTTCATGAGGTCCTCCTCGAAGCAGAAGCGCCCGTCGCCGGCGTAGCGCAGGATCGACACCCCGGTGTGCTCGACCGGTCGACCGTCGAGGTCGAGCCCGCCGGCGACCTGGCGCCAGGCGATGAGCACGTCGTCGCCCTCGATGGCGACGGTGTCGGTCGGATAGGAGAAGTCCTCGAGGCCCGCCATCGCCTCGGTCATCATCGCCGCGATCGCCGCCGGCCCCTCGTACCGACCCCACGCGGCGTCGATGAAGACCGCGTCGTCGGTGAAGAAGTCCGCGACCGTCGCCCAGTCGGCCTCGCCGCGGTCGAGGGCCTCCCGGTGATCGACGTAGGCCCGAACCGCAGCCTCGACCTCGTCCCGGGGATGTGGAGCGCTCATCGCCGCAGGCTAGCACGCACTCATAACGCTGTTATCCGAGGCCCAGGACGCCGGGTCAGGGGCGCAGGCGGTAGAGCGTCTCCCCGGCGTCGTGGACCACCAGGGTCCCGGGGTCGGCCTCCATCGCCGCCAGGTCGACGGCCTCCGGGTCGAGGTGGCCGAGGTTGGCGGCGCGGGTGACGGCCTCGGGGATGCCGGTGGCCAGGGTGACCCGAACCCGCTGGCGCTCGCCGTCGACCGGGTCGTAGGTGCCGGCGCCGAAGAGGTGGGTCGAGTGGGCCAGCTCCCCCCGGGGCAGGTCCTTCACCTCGTCCCAGTGGGCCAGGAACCAGTCCCGGCAGTGGTAGCCGATGGTGTCGAGGCCGGGGTGGGTGGCCGCGATCTGGGTGATGTGGGGGGCGTAGAGGATGACCTCGCCCCCGTCGGCCACCACCGGCTCGACCTTGTAGAAGCCCTTGGCGCCGGTCCAGAGGTCGGCGTAGCGGGGGGCGACGAGCGAGACGACCCGCTCGACGGGGGCGTCGAGGTACTGGATGTGGGTCTCGGCGGCGACGTCGGCCGCCGCCGCCCAGGCCGAGCGGGGGTCACCGAAGGCGGCGTGGTGGAGCCGGCCGGTCTCGTGGTCGACCACCACGCAGAGGGCGTGGCGCTCCCCCGGGACCAGGTCGGCGGCGGCCTCCACCAACGCCCGCACCGGGGTGATGCCCTTGGTGCCGATGATCTCGGCGCTGGTGATGAGCGCCCCCAGCCAGTGGGTGACGTCGATCAGCTCGGGGCCGGACAGCCCGGGGAACAGGTACTTGTGGCCGCCGGAGAAGCCGATGACCTCGTGGGGCAGGACCGGTCCGACGATGACGGTGACGTCGCTGTCGACCACCAGGCGGTTGACCCGGATGGGCACGTCCTCGGCCAGGCGCCCGTCGGACCACCGGGCCACGTCCGCGGCGGCCAGGGTCCCCAGGGCGACGAAGGTGTCCTCGTCCCACCACTCGTGGTTCACCACCTCGAGGCCCTCGACGCCCGACCATCGCCCGCATCGCCTCGTCGTCCATCGCCGCGTGGGTGCCGAGGGCGACGACGGCCCGGCACGACCGGACCCGGCCCTCGACCGCCCGGGTGATCGCGCCGAGGAGGGTCGGCAGCGGGCACTGCCGGGTGGCGTCGGGGATGACCAGGCACAGCGAGCGCCCGTCGAGGTCCAGCCCGGCGAACTGCTCGGCGACGAAGGCCGCCACCGCCTCGTCGTCGAGGACCACCTCGGCCCCCCCGATGCTCGCCGTCACGCGCCACCCACCGCATTGGAGGCAATACGGGGCGGATTCCGGACCGTATTGCCTCCGACGGATTCGGGACCGCCGATGGTCATGTCGCCTCCCGGAGGACGTCGAGGCCGCGTTGCTCCAAGGCCTCCAGTGTGCCGACGACCTCGGCGGCGAACGCCGGGGTGACTGCGGGACCGAGCACGCGCGCTGGAGGAGGAGCGCCACGATCACGGACGTCGGCCCGCAGCGCGTCGGCGTCGGGGTCGTCGAGGTCGGGGAGGACGACGCCCGCCAGCGGCAGGCGGGTCACGGCGGCCAGCCAGAGGGCGACGACGACGGCGAACCGGTTCGTGGCGCAGACCGAGGTGCAGCCGGGCGGCGACGACGGGCAGCACGCGCTGGGCCAGCTTGCGCGACCCGTCGGCGCCCACCTGGCGGCAGGTGTGGCCGAGCTCGGGGTTGGCGAATCGCCGGAGCGCATCGTCGGCGAAGCGCCGCGGGCCGCGGGGACCTCGGCCACCTCGAGGATGTCGTCGACCAGGCGCCGGACGAACGGCGCCACGACGGGGTGCGCCGTCGCCTCGGCGATGGTCTCGCAGCCGGCCAGCAGGCCGCGTGTAGGCGAGGGCCGAGTGCGGGCCGTTGAGCAGCCAGAGCTTGCGCCACTGGTACGGCCCGATGTCGCCGACCACCTGCACGCCGACCTCGGCCAGGGGCGGGAGGCCGTCGGTCGCGGTCGAGGTACCAGGACCGGTGGTGCTCGGCGACGACGGCCGCCTCGTCCCGGAACCCGAGGCGCCGGGCGATGTCGTCGAGGTCGGCCGGCGTCGTCGCCGGGACCATGCGGTCGACGACCGAGCGACGGGAAGGCCACGTGCTCGATGATCCAGCGGGCCAGACCGGCGTCGAAGGCCTCGGCGGCCTCGATCACCCGCTGGCGGAGCAGCGTCCCGTTGTCCATGACGTTGTCGAGCGAGGCGACGACCGGCGGCGGGCCCTGGCCTCGACGCCGGTCGAGACCGTGGGCGAGGACCGCCGGAGCCGACCGCGGCTCATCGCCGTCGAGCGGATCCAGCTCGTAGCCCTTCTCGGTCACGGTGAGGGTGACCAGCGCCGTGGTCGGGGCCGCGATCGCCTCGATGGCGGCGTCGACCCCGGTGCCGACCGAGGCGAGGGATCCGACGACGCGCAGCGTCGGCGTCCCGGCCCGGCTCCCGCTCGTCGACGGTGAACAGGCCGTCCTGCGGGCCCAGCTGGTCCTCGGCGGTCCGACTCCGGAGCGAGACCCCCCGGATCATCGCCGGATGACCCGCTCGGAGGAGGTCGTCGGCGTAGACGGCGAGGTGGGCGCGGGCGAAGGCCCCGACCCCGAGATGGGCGATCGACGGTGGCGCCGACCGGTCGTAGCCGACATCGGTGTTGCGCCCGGAGAGCCGCTCGGTGGTCATGGCAGGCCGTAGCGTCCTGCGCCTGTGGGGCGCACCGAGCGGGTGACGATCGAAGACGTCGCCGCCCGCGCCGGCGTCCACGCCGCGACCGTGTCCCGGGCGCTCAACCACCCCGAGCAGGTCGCCCCGCCACGCGGGAGCGGGTCGAGGCCGTCGTGGCGGAGCTGGACTTCGTCCCCAACCGGGCCGCCCGGGGCCTCATCACGGGCAAGACCGGCAACGTGGCCGTGATCGTGCCCGACCTCACCAACCCCCACTTCGCCGCGCTCGTGCAGGCCGCCGGTCGGGCGGCCCGGCGAGGCCGAGCTCCAGCTGCTGCTGGTCGACACCGGCGAGCACGCCGACGAGGAGGTCCGGGCCGCCCGGACGCTGGCCCACGAGGTGGACGGGTTCGTCGTCCTCTCGCCCCGGCGCCTGCACAAGGAGCTCGCCGTCCTGGGCTCCACCCCGGCGGTGTTCGTGAACCGACCGGTGAAGGGCCACGCCTCGATCATCATGCGCACCGCACCGGCGGTCGAGGAGGCCGTGCGCCACCTCGCCGCGCTCGGTCACACCCAGCTGGCCTACGTCGGCGGGCCGAAGGCGTCGTGGGCGGCGACCGAACGGCGGGACGCCGTGCGGCGGAGCAGCCGGCCACGGGCCTGACGGTGCACGAGGTGGCCGTCGGACCGCCGACCTTCGAGGCCGGCGCCGACGCGGTCGACGCCGTCGTGGCCACGCCGGCGACCGCGGTCGTGGCCTTCAACGCCCAGATGGCGCTCGGGGTCATCGCCGGGCTGTCCCGACGAGGCATCCCGGTCCCCGACGAGATCAGCGTGATCGGCGGCGACGACGTGCCGATGGCGCCCATGACCGCACCACCGCTCACCGCCATCTCCCTGCCCACCGAGGAGGCGGGCACGGCCGCCGTCGAGCGCCTCGGGGGGCCCAGCGATCGTCTCGAGCTCGAGGCCACCTTCGTCGAGCGGGGGTCGACCGCCCCGGTCAGTCGCTGAGGTCGTCACGCCAGCGGCGGCGCAGGTGGTGGGCGGCGGCCTTGGGGCGCCGGTCGCGGGTGAAGACGCCCTTCTTGTTGCCGTCCACGCGGATGAACGCCGTCCGCGGTCTGGAAGTCGGCGAAGTTCCAGACGTGCTCGCCGACCACGGCGTCGATGCGGTCGAACACCCGGTGGTACATGTCCAGCAGTGCGGCCTGGTACTCCTCGCTCCAGGCACGGGCCGGACCGAGTGGAGCCCGGCGCAGGGTGTCGGCGCCGTACTCGGTGATGATGATCGGCTTGCCGTGCTCGTCGGCCCACGCCCGCAGCTCGGCCTCCAGGTGCCGCTCGGCGGCCTCGAGGTCGCCGGTGTCGACGTACCAGCCGTAGTAGCGGTTGAGCATGATGACGTCGGCCAGCGCGGTGAGCACGGCAGGCGTCGGGCGGGGCCAGCATCACGTTGACGAAGCCGACCGGCCGGGTCGGGTCGGCCGCCCGGGCCGCGGCGAACAGCGGCTCGAAGTAGTCACCGACGCCTCGGTGTTGGACTCGGGCTCGTTGGCGATGGCACCACATCACGACGCACGGGTGGTTCTTGTCGCGGGCGACGAGCTCCTCGGATGGCCTGCGCGTGCACCGCCTGGGCGGCGTCGCCGACCGTCTCCTCGGTGAAGGTCGTGCGGGCCGACGTCGCCGAAGATCCCGCCGCCGACGCCCAGGTTCAGGCCGACGGCGGCGGTCTCGTCGATGACGACGATGCCCGTGCCGGTCGGCGAAGTCGAGGACCTCCTCGGCGTAGGGGTAGTGCGAGGTCCGGAACGAGTTGGCGCCGATCCAGTCCAGCAGCTCGAAGTCGTGCACCATCGAGGCGTCGTCGTGGCCCTTGCCCCGGACGTTCAGGTCCTCGTGCATGCCGAAGCCCGTGAAGTAGAACGGCTCGCCGTTGATCAGGAACCGGGTGCCGTCGCACCTCGCACCGTGCGGACGCCGACGGTCTGGTGGTAGCTGTCGACCAGCGCGTCCGCCGTCGACGAGCTCGACCTCGAGGTCGTAGAGGTAGCCGTCGCCCGGGCGCCCAGCGGTGGACGTCGGGGACCCGCAGCTCGCCCGTCGCGCCCCTCCCCGTCGGCCACCGTCGTGCCGTCGGCGTCGCGGAGCACGACCCGGACCGCCGCCGTCGCCCTCGACGGTCGTCGACCAGGCCACGACCGCCCGTGTCGCCGTCGAGGTCCGTGACGACCGTGACGTCGGCCAGGTGCGGTGGGCGCGGTGCGCGCACAGCCAGACGCTGCGGATGCAGGCCGGCGTAGTTGTAGAAGTCGTGGAAGTAGAACTGCTGGCGCTTCCCCTCGCCGAGGTCGTCGATGACGCCCGGCGGGATCGAGGTCCAGGTCAGCTCGTTGTTGACCACGACCGTGACCCGCAGCGGCCTCGCCGGCGACGGCGACCGCCGTCAGGTCGGCCTCGAAGGGCGTGTAGCCCCCCTCGTGCTCGCCGACCTCGCTCGTCGCCGACCCACACCACCGCGCGGTGGGTGGCGGCGTCGAAGCGCAGGACGATGCGGCGCCCGTCCCAGCCCCGGGGGACGTGGACGACCCGCTGGTACCAGACGTCGCCGACGTGGTCGTGCAGCGGGGGCTCGACCACGACGTCGTCGAACGCCGAGGGGACCGGCATCGGTCGCGACCCCGCGAGCGGGGCACGCCACCACTCCTCACTCCGGCCCACGCCCCCCGGGTCGGCGACGAACTCCCAGAGGCCGTCGAGCCGCTTGGCCTCCCGACACCCGTTGTCCTGTGCCCGCAACACGCTCATCGGTCCACCTCCACGATCCGAAATTGCGTGAGTTGGTCATCTCTGGCGTGACCAAGTGACGCAATTTCGGAAGGGGTGGGGGGCAACACCGTCATCGGTCCACCTCGAAGGCTCGTCGGGCCAGGCCGTGGGCCAGGTCGTCGGCCACCTCGGCGGCCTCGTCGTCCCGCAGGCGACCCTCGGCGACCAGGCCGGCGAGGAAGCCGGCGTCGATGCGGCGGACCATGTCGTGGCGGGCCGGGATCGACAGCAGCGATCGGGCGTCGTCGTTGAAGCCGACGGTGTTGGCGAAGCCGGCGGTCTCGGTGACGCGTCTGCCGGAAGCGCCGGAGGCCCTCGGGGCTGTCGTGGAACCACCACGGCGGCCCGAGGCGCAGCGCCGGGTAGTGCCCGGCGAGCGGGGCCAGCTCCCGGCTGTAGGTGCTCTCGTCGAGGGTGTAGACGACCACGGTCAGGCTCGGCTCGTTGCCGAACCGGTCCAGCAGCGGCTTCAGGCCCCCGACGTAGTCCATCGGCTGTGGGGATGTCGGCGCCCTTGTCCGGGCCGAAGCGATCCGCCAGCGTCGGGTTGTGGCCGCGCCAGGAGCCGGCGTGGAGCTGGAGCACGAGGCCGTCCTCCACGCTCATGGCCGCCATCTCGACCAGGAGCTGGCCCCGGAACCGCTCGGCGTCGCCGGGCTCGGCCTCGCCCTTGCGCACCCGGCGGAACAGCGTCCTCGGCCTCGCGCGGGGGGAGGTCGACGGTGACGGCCGACGGGTGGCCGTGGTCGGTGGCCGTGGCGCCCGCGGCGATGAAGGCCTGGCGCCGGGCCCGCAGCGCGGCGAGGTAGCCCGGACCACGACGCGGTGTCCTCCCCCGTCAGGTCGCCCAGGCGGCCGAGGTTGTCCTGGAAGTCCGGGCGGTCGGGGTCGACGACGTCGTCGGGCCGGAACGTGGGCACGACCCGGCCGCGCCCAGCCGCTCGCCGCGATCGTGGCGTGGGCGTCGAGGGGGTCGAGGGCGCCGTCGGTGGTGGCCAGGAACTCGATGCCGAAGCGCTCGTAGAGGGCCCGGGGCCGGAAGGCGTCGGTCGGCCAGCGCGCTCGACGAGGTGGTCGTAGATGGCATCGGCGGTGGCCGCCGACAGCGGCTCGGTGACGCCGAAGACCTCCGACAGCGTGTGGTCGAGCCACAGCTTCGACGGGGTCGCCCGGAAGAGGGCGTAGTGCTCGGCGAACGTGCGCCAGGTGCTGCGCCCGTCGGCGACCTCGGCCGCCGCCGTCGCGGGGCGACGACGCCCGAGCGCCTCGAGCGGCACCCCCTGGCTGTAGAGCATCCGCAGCAGGTAGTGGTCCCGGGTGACCAGCTCGGCGGCCGGGTCGCCGATCGGACGGTCGTCGGCGAAGGCAGCCGGGGTCGCAGGTGCCCGTGGGGGCTGATGATCGGCAACGACCGGGTGCGCTCGAGCAGGGCGCGGGCGATGCGGCGGACGCCGGGATCGGCGGGCAGGAGGCGGTCGGGATCGAGCACGGTCTGCAAAGGTTTGCAGAATTCGCCCCGAAGGGCAATCCTGGGGCCATGACGACCTTTCCCGACGGGTTCCTGTGGGGCTCGGCCACGGCCGGGCACCAGGTCGAGGGCGGCAACGTGAACGCCGACCTCTGGCCCCTGGAGTGGGCCGAGGACACGCTGTTCGCCGAGCCCTCCCTCGACGCCTGTGACCACTACCACCGGTACCCCGAGGACATCGCCACGATGGCCGACCTGGGGTTCAACGCGTACCGCTTCTCCCTCGAGTGGTCCCGGATCGAGCCCGAGCCGGGCGCCTTCTCCCGGGCCGCCCTCGACCACTACCGGCGGATGGTCGGCACCTGCCTCGAGCACGGGATCACCCCGGTCGTGACCTACTGCCACTTCACCACGCCCCGGTGGTTCGCGGCGGCCGGCGGCTGGGCGGCCACCGACGCCCCCGACCGGTTCGGCCGCTTCGCCGAACGGGCGACCGAGCACCTGGGTGACCTCCTGGGTCGGGTGGCGACGCTGAACGAGCCGAACGTCATCGACCTCCTGCAGCAGACCGGCGTGATCCCGATGGGCGTCGGCGCCCAGGCGCCCGGGGCCGAGCGACGCCGACACCTACAGCATGGGCCTGGTCGGTGCCGGCATCGAGCAGATGGCGACGATCCACCGCAAGGGCGTCGAGGCGATCAAGGCCGGCCCCGGCGACCTCGAGGTGGGCTGGACCCTCGCCGTGGTCGACCTGCAGCCGGCCGACGGCGGCGAGGAGCGCTGGCAGGAGGCCCGGCAGCGGGCCACGCTCGACTGGCTCGAGGTGTCCCGCGAGGACGACTGGGTCGGGGTGCAGACCTACACCCGCGAGCGGATCGGCCCCGACGGCAAGATCGGACCGCCCGAGGGCGCGGCAGTCACCCAGACCGGCTGGGAGGTCTACCCCGAGGCGCTCGAGCACACCGTCCGCCTGGCCGCCGAGCACGCCGGTGTCCCCGTCCTGGTGACCGAGAACGGCATGGCCACCGACGACGACGAGGCCCGCATCGCCTACACCCGGGGCGCGCTGGAGGGCCTGGGCCGGGCGGTCGACGACGGCGTCGACGTGCGCGGCTACCTGCACTGGACCTACCTCGACAACTTCGAGTGGATGGCCGGCTACGCCAAGACCTTCGGCCTGGTCGCGGTCGACCGCGAGACCTACGAGCGCACGGTGAAGCCGTCCGCCCGTTGGCTGGGTGAGGTGGCCCGAGCCAACGCCCTGTGACCCTCGGCGCCCTCTCGGTTGCGGGCCGAGCACCTCGACGACCCGATCGGCATCGACGTCCGACGGCCGCGGCTCTCGTGGTGGCTACCGGAGGGGGCGACCGGGCAGGAGGCGTACCAGTTCCGCGTCGACGGCGTCGAGCAGGACCGGGTCGAGTTCGAGCGAGCACGTGCTGGTGCCGTGGCCGGCCGATGACCTCGTGTTCCGGCCAACGGGTGACCTGGGAGGTGCGGGTCTGGAGTGACGGGTCGGCGACCGCCGTGGTCGACGCCCGCGGTGGTCGAGGTCGGCCTGCTCGACCCGTCCGACTGGTCGGCGTCGTGGATCGAGCCCGACGAACGTGGCGATCCCGGAGAGCCGGGACGGCGCCCGGCCCCGGTCCTGCGCCACGAGTTCGTCCTCGACCGTCCGGTCGAGCGGGCCCGGCTCTACGCCACCGCCCACGGCGTCTACGAGGCGTTCCTCGGTGGCATCCGGGTCGGCGACCTGGAGCTGACCCCGGGGACGACCAGCTACCCGACCCGGCTCCAGGTGCAGACCCACGACGTGACCGCGCTCCTCCACGAAGGCCACAACGAACTGCAGGTGGTCCTCTCCGACGGCTGGTGGCGCGGCCAGACGGGCAACGGCCGCGACCACGACTGCTACGGCACGACGCTCGCCTTCCTCGGCCAGCTCCACGTCGACCACCCGGACGGGTCCCGCACGGTCGTGGCCACCGACCCGTCCTGGACCTGGACCACCGGGCCGATCCGGGGGGCGGACCTGATGGCGGGGCAGCGCGTCGACCTCCGGATCCCGCTGGAGGGCTGGGCCCCGGTGACCGTCGCCGACCACGGCTTCGCCAACCTCTGCGCCTCCACCGCCCCACCCATGCGTCGGATCGAGGAACTGCGGCCGGTCTCGGTCACCGAGCCCGTCGCCGGGCCACCAGGTCGTCGACCTCGGCCAGAACATCAACGGCTGGGTGCGGCTCTCGCGACCTCGGTCCCGACGGGCACCGAGCTGACCCTGACCCACGGCGAGGCGCTCGACGCCGGACGGCGACGTCACCATCGAGCACCTCGCTGCCCGGCCGACCATCCCCGACCGGTGTGCCGCCGGGCCAGGTCGAGGTCGACCGTGGTCGTCCGCCGGACGCGCCGGCGACGGTCTTCGAGCCGCGCCACACCACGCACGGCTTCCAGTACGTGCGGATCGAGGGCCATGCCCGACGCCCTGACGCCCGACGACGTCACGCGGCGTCGTCGTGCACACGCGACCTGCGCCGCACCGGCTGGTTCCGCTGCAGCGACGAGCGCGTCGAACCGCCTGCACGAGGCCGCGGTGTGGAGCTTCCGGGACAACGCCTGTCGACATCCCGACCGACTGCCCGCAGCGGGAGCGCTCCGGGTGGACCGGCGACTGGCAGCTCTTCGTGCCGACCGCGGCGTTCCTCTACGACGTCGCCGGCTTCTCGACGAAGTGGCTGCGCGACCTCGCGCCGACCAGCGGGCGGACGGCACGGTCCTCAACATCGTCCCCGATCCACGCGGCTGCGAGGCGCCGGAACGATCCGATCTGCCGGCTTCCTCCACGGCTCGGCCGGCTGGGGCGACGCCGTGGTGATCGTGCCGTGGGAGCTGTACCGGGCCTACGGCGACGTCGACCTGCTCGCGAGCTGTGGCCGCTCATGGCCGCGTGGGTGCGACTTCGCCGCGCGCGGCGGCCGCGAGCGGCCGGCACCCGGATCGGGCGGCGCGCGGCCCGAGCCCGGCGACCCACGAGGCGTACCTGTGGGACACGGGCTTCCACTGGGGCGAGTGGCTGCGAGCCGGGCGCGCAGCCGACGCTCCGGGCACGTTGGTGAGCGACGTCGCGACAGCGCCGAGGTCGCGACGGCGTACCTCCACCGCTCGCCGACCTGCGGTCCCGGCATGGCGCGGCCACGGCCTGGGCCGATCGACGGCGCCGACCGATGCGCTGACCGGAGTCCTGAGCTGGCGGCGCCCGCCGCGCGTGGCAGGCGGAGTTCGTGCGACGACGGGACCGTGTCCCCGGACGACGCAGGCCAACCTCGTGCGGGCGCTCGCCTTCGACCTCGTGCGACGAGGCGGTGCGACCCGTGGTCGCCGCGACGCTCGCCGAGCTCGTCGCGACGCGGACGCACATCTCACGACCGGCTTCCTCGCCACCCCGCTCCTGCTGCCGACGCTCGCCGACGCCGGCCACGTCGACCTCGCCTACGACGCTGCTGCTCCAGGACACGCCAGCCGTCGTGGCTCACCGATGCTCGACCGGGGCGCCACGACCGTGTGGGAGCCGTGGGAGGGCATCGACGACGACGGCGTGGCGCACGAGTCGCTCAACCACTACAGCAAGGGGGCGGTCGTCGACTTCCTGCACCGCTACGCCGCCGGGCTGCGCCCCTCGACGCCGGCGCTACCGCCGCTTCCGGGTGGCCCCGCAGCCCGGCGGCGGGCTCACCTCGGCCGAAGCGGAGCACGACTCCCCGCACGGGCGGATCGAGGTCGCCTGGCACCAGGACGACACCGGCCGCACGGCCATCGAGGTCCTGGTGCCACCGGGGACGTCGGCCGAGATCGACCTCCCCGACGGCCAACACCACGCCGCGGGGCCGGGCCGATGGCACGGCCACTGGACCTCGGCGGCCGCACCCCCGGCAAGCCCTGTCGGCCCATGACGCTCCGCTGCGATATCGATGCCGGTGTGGCCGTGGCCACGATCGACCACCCACCGTCGAACCTGGTGGACGGCCCGTTCTTCATCGCGCTGCTCGACCTGCTGGCCGCCCTCGAGGCGGACGACGCCGTCCGCGTGCTCGTCCTACGCAGCGCGGACCCCGACTTCTTCTTGATGCACGGCGATGTCGACATGCTCAAGGACCTCGCCCCGCCCTACGGCGGAGGATCGCCGAGCCGAACATCGCGGCCGCCACGTTCGGGCGCCTGAAGACGGGACGCCTGGTCACCATCGGACTGCTCGACGGCTTCGCCCGAGGGGGAGGGTGCGAACTGCTCTGCGGTGTCGACCTGCGCTTCGGTTCAGAGCGAGCCGTCGTCGGCCAACCCGAAGTGGCACTCGGGATCATCGCCGGCGCAGGCGGCACGACCCGCTGGCCGGCTGTGGTCGGGCGCGGCCGCGCCCTCGACATCCTCCTCACCGGCCGCGACGTCGCGGCCGAGGAGCTGTACGCCATCGGTTGGCTCGATCGACTGGTCCCCTCGGCCGACCTCGATCCGACAGGGCTCGACGTCGCTCGGCGGATCGCAGCGATGCCGACCGAGGCCGTCGCCGCGATCAAACGGGTCGTCGACGCACCCCCCGATCAGGCGCTCGTCGTCGAGAGCAACGCCGTCGCCCAACTCCTCGCGACCGGCGGTCACCGCGGTCGGATGCTGCAGCTGCCTGGCCGCCGGTGGCCAGACCCGTGAGGCGGAGACGACACGCATGGCCGCGGTCCTCGACGCAGTGATCGAGGACGGACAACGGGGCGGTCGCTAGCCCCTGAGCAGGGTCAGCCCAGCTGCAGGATCTCGATCTGGTTGCCCCAGGGGTCGAGCAGGTCGACCGACGCCGCCTCCTGCCCCCGGGCGCACCCTCGAAGGACTGCTGGTGGGTGGCGCCGTTGTCCACGGCGAGGGCCTCCGCCTCGTCCAGGTCGGGGACCTGGATGAGGAACTGGGCGTTCCAGGCGTCGGACTCGTCGGGGTCGTCCTCGATGAGTATGAAGCCCGGCCCGTCGGTCATCGTCATCACTCGAACGCCGTCGCCGAGTTCGATCGCACGCGTGGCGCCGAACACCGTCGTGTAGAACGCCTCGCCGTCGTCGATGTCGTCGACGTGGAGCTTCAGCATGATGATCTCCCCCGACGCCCCGTTCGGGTCGGCCGGGGTCGACGAGGGCGTCGTGAGGTCGGGGATGCTCATCACGACGACACTCGTGCTCGGCGCGACCTCCGATGGCGCAGGGGCCGAGGCGTTCGGCTCCTCGGCGTCGTCGCCGGCTGCGCCGCAGCCCACAGCCAGGAACACGAGCATGGTGACAACCGCTGCAAACCTTTGCATACCTGGTGTCTACTCGATTTTGAACAGGTGTTCAACTCTTGCGGACGCTGGTCCGACAGGGGATGCGGGCTCAGGCGCCCGCGAGGCGCCGTGGATGCCGACCAGCGACTCCGCCGCTGCGTGCAACTCGGCAGTGAAGGAACCCGGGCCGACCCGGGTGACGGCGATGTCCTCGGCGAAGCCCACCGGGGTCAGCTCCAGCCGCCGGCGCCGGACCGGAAGGCGGTGACGCTCGCGCCCTCGGGCACCGCGTCGATGGGGGTGGCCAGCTCGTCGAGGGTCGGCGCGTCGATCTGACCGCGATCGCGCGCAGGGCATCGCCGTCGAGGCCGTAGACGTCGATGGCGTTCTGCCCGACCATCCGCGCCGTCGCCTCCGGGGGCACGTCACAGAAGGTGTTGCGCAGCGCGAGCCGGGTCACCGACGGCATGTCGCTCCCCTCGGGGTAGACGAAGGTGCCCTCGAGGTGGGGGTAGTCCGAGCCCCACAGGAGCTGGGACTCGAGGCCGTGGGCGACGGCCTCGCCGACCTCGTGGGGTGAGGCGAAGCTGGCGCCGTAGAAGACGTTCTCGGCCATGTACGCACTCGGCCGGCGCGGGACCTGCTCGAGCAGCGCCCGGTTGAGGGGCTCGTCCCGCTTGGCGTCGTAGAACGACCAGACGCGCGTCGAGCTCGTCGGCGGTGGCGGGGAACCAGTTCCCCGGGGTCTCGGTGATGACCAGCTTCAGTCCCGGGTGGCGCTCGAACACCCCGGCGAAGACCAGCCACCAGATCGCCCGGCGGGAGGTGAACCCGCCGGATTCGATCTGCAGGAGGGCGATGCCCTCGAGCTTGCCGTAGTGGGCGTTGGTGCCGGCGCCGACGTGGGTGACCAGCGGCATCCCCCGCTCCTCACACACCGACCACAGGGGCTCCCAGACCGACCGGTTGTACTCGGGCAGCTCGCCGTCTCGCATGGCCGGGAAGTTGACACCCCGCAGGCCGGCCTCGTGGGCCCACTCGACCTCGGCCACCGCGGCGTCGACGTCCCACATCGGCAGGTAGGCGAGACCGATGTGACGGTGCGGGGCCTGGGCCACGACGTCGGCCAGCCAGCGGTTGTAGATCGCCATGCCGACGCCGACCAGTTCCCGATCCTCGTAGGCCTTCGTCTTGCCGAGCCCGGAGGAGATGAACGGGATCGGTTCCATGTTCATCGAGCCGTGGAAGATGCACCCCGGCGGCGACGCCGTCGTGGTCGTAGTCGGCCAGGCGAGCCGCCGGGTCGTGGTGACCCGGCGTGCGGAAGTTCGGGTGGTCCAGGTATCCGCTGCCCGGCGAGCATGGCCGCGGCGGCGTCCTTCTCGGCCGCCGTCGTCGCCGCGAACCGGTCGAACTCGTCGAGGTGAGCCGACGGGCAGTAGGCCCGCAGGTCATCGACGAGCCGGGGCCCGATGTGGGTGTCGTTGGAGACGATGACGACGGGATCGCCGGTCGTCATGGCATCTGGGATCGCCGGTCGATCAGGGCAGGACGATCGGCATCGACTCCCAGCCGCGGACCGTCGAGGTCGGCGCCAGCTTCATGCCGGCCGTGTCGACGTCCCACTCGGGGAACCGGTTCAGGAACTCGTCGAGCGCGACCCGGCCCTCGAGCCGGGCGAGGTTGGCGCCGAGGCAGTAGTGGAGGCCGAACCCGAACGTGAGGTGCTGGATGTCGTCGCGGTGGATGTCGAACTCGTCGGGTCCGTCGTAGCGGCGCGGGTCGCGGTTGGCCGAGGCCACGAGCAGCAGGACCGCGCTGCCGGCCGGGATCGTCGTGCCGTAGTACTCGACGTCCTGCGATCGCGAAGCGGGCGATGGCGGACCGGTCGGCTCGAACCGCAGGGTCTCGTCGATCACGTTCGGGAGCAGCGAGCGGTCCTCGACGACCTCGCGCCGCTGGTCGGGGTGCTCGGCGAGCAGCTTGGCCAGCCAGCCGATGAGCCGGCCGGTGGTCTCGTTGCCGGCGCCGGCGAGCACCGCGGTGTAGGTGAGCACCTCCTCGCGGGTGAGCGTGCGGGTCTCGCCGTTCTCGTCCTCGAACTCGGCGTTGAGCAGCTCGGTCATGAGGTCGTCGGACGGGTGCTGCGGCCCGCCACTCGATGTAGTCGGCGAACATCGCCCCGTGGCGATGTTCTCCTCGCGTCACCTCCATCGGCTTGCCGGGCTCGGTGCGCAGGTTCGCGTCGGTCTTGTCGCGCACCGCGACCTGGTCCGACTCGGGGATGCCGAGCAGCATGCCGATGACCCGCATCGGCATCATCGGTGGCGAGCTCGGCGATGATGTCGAACCCGTCGGACCCGACGAGCGGGTCGAGGCAGCCGACGCAGTAGGCCCGGACCTGGTCCTCGAGCGCGGCCATCCGCCGCGGGGTGAAGACCCGCGACATCAGGCCCCGGTGCATCGTGTGCACGCGGCGGGTCCTCGAACAGCATCACGCCCGGCGGCAGCTCGAAGCCGGACTTGATGATGTCGAGGATGTCGCTGCGGGTGCTGGAGAAGGTCTGCCAGTCGACGAGCGCCCTTCTCGACGTCGGCGTGCCGCGACAGCGCCCAGAAGTCGTAGTGCTCGTTGTAGTAGACCGGCGCCTCGTCGCGCAGGCGGGCGTAGCGTCGGGTACGGGTCGGCGTTGATGTCGACGTCGTACGGGTCGTAGTACGACGTCGGTCGTCGGCGTGGTCATCGGAGCTCCGTTCAGCTGGGCAGCATGCAGGTGCTGCCGCCGTCGATGGCGATCACCGCGCCGGTGATGTAAGGTCGCGCGGTCGGACGCGAGGAACGAGGCGAGCTCGGCGATCTCCTCGGGCTGGCCGCCGCGCTGCAGGCACGAGCCCTTCACCAGCGCCGGGAACCGCTCGGCGGCGCCCTTGCCGCCCGACATCTCGGTCTCGACGAAGCCGGGGCAGATCGCGTTGGCGCGGATGCCCTTGGTGCCGTACTCGATCGCGGCGGCCTTGGTGAACGAGATCACGCCGGCCTTCGCCGCCGAGTACGTGCGCGTCGGCAGGCGGGAGCCGTTCATGCCGCCGGTCGACGACCAGTTGAGGATCACCCCGCCACCGGTCGGGACCATGCGTGCGATCCCGTGCTTCGTGCCGAGCATCACGCCCTTGAGGTTGACGCGCCATGACCCGCTCGTACTCGTCGAGGGTGATGTCGGCGAGCGGCTGCGGCGCCCCGATGCCGGCGACGTTGCAGCACGACGTCGACCCGGCCGAACGCGTCGACGGGCCGCGGCGAACATCGCCTCCACCTGAGGCCTCGTCGGTGACGTCGACCCGGAACGGCACGCAGGCGTCGCCGAGGGCGGCCGCCGTGTCCTCCTGCCCGGCCGCTGATGTCGGCGGCGAGCACCCGGGCGCCCTTCCCGCACGAACACCTCGGTCGTGGCCCGGGCCATGCCCGAGCCGGCCCCGGTGATGACGGCGACCTTGCCGTCGAGCTCTCCCATGCCCGTCGTTCTAGCCTATTTAGAACGTCCGTTCAAGAACGAGCTAGGATCCGGACATGGCCGAGGCGCGACGACCACGAGCCGCAACCGAGGAGAAGCGCCGGCGGATCCTCGACGCGGCGGAGGAGATCATGTTGAAGGAGGGGTACGCCGCGATCAGTTCCCGCAGCGTCGCCACCGCCGTCGGCATCCAGGCGCCGCTGGTGCACTACTACTTCGCATCGCTCGACGACCTCTTCGTCGCCGTGCTGCAGCGGCGGGCCGGTCGGAACGTGGAACGGATGGCCGAGGCGCTGGCCTCGCCGGAGCCCCTGCGGGCGTGGTGGGAGCTGGCGTCGGACACCCGGGGCACCGCGCTGTTCGTGGAACTGCTGGCCGCCGCCAACCACCGGCCCGCCCTGAAGGCCGAACTGGGCGGGATCGCCCGTGAGGTCCGCCAGATGCAGATGAAGGCCTTGGACACTCTTCTGGCCGAGTACGGGATCGACGCCGGCGACTTCCCGCCCGACGCTCGTCGCGGCGGGCGATCCAGGGCCTGGCGTTCAGCGCCGTGCAGGACCAGGCCGCCGGCTACGACACGTCACCCGACGAGGCGATCGCGGCCATGAGCCGCCTGGTCGACCGCCTCGAGTCCCGCCGGAAGGCACGGCGGGGCACCGCCTCTGACGAGGAACCCGCCTGATGGACCCGGTCGGACGGTCGGCGATCATCGCCGGCGGCGCCGGTGGCCTCGGGAGCGCGACGGCGCGGAGGCTCGTCGGCCCGGGGAGCCGGCGTTGTCGTGCTGGATCCCGACGCCGACCGCTCAGCTGCCCTCGTCGGGGAGCTCGGCACCGGCGCGACGGCGGTCGTGGGCGACAGCAACGACGATGCCGCGGTCGACGACGCCATCGAACAAGCCCGCGGCCTCGGAACGTTCTCCGTCGCCGTGAGCGCGACCGGCGTGGTGATCCCGAGCCAGCCCGCTCGTCGCCCGGGACGGTTCGGTCCTCAGCAAGGAGGCGTTGCTCGCCAACCTCGATCTCCACGTGTGCGGGCCGTTCAACCTCGCCCGCCTCGCCGCTGCCGCGTTCGCCGACAACCCGCCTGACGCGGACGGCCAGCGGGGGGTGATCGTGCAGACCGCTTCGATCAGCGCCTTCGACGGCCAGGTGACGATGGTCCCCTACGCCGCGGCGAAGGGGGCGATCGTCTCGATGACCCTGCCCATGGCGCGCGACCTCGCTCCACTCGGCATACGGGTGTGCACCGTCGCCCCGGGCGCCTTCGCGACCCCGCGCCTGTCCTCGCCGCAGGTCCAGGAGATCCTCACGCGGGACGTCACCTTCCCGAAGCGCGTCGGGCACCCCGACGAGTCGCATCGCTCGTCGAGCACATCGTGACCAACCCCTATCTCAACGGCGAGGTGATCCGCCTCGACGGCGGTGCCCGCCTCTCCCCCACCATGCGATGAGGAGCCCATGACCGAACCCCGTCCGATCCGCTTCGGCTTCACCGGTGGCGCCTCGTCCAAGCGGGACAAGCTCCTCGACTCGGCCCGCACGGGTCGAGGCCCTCGGCTACTCGACCTTCGGTCTCGCCGATCACTTCGTGCGCCCCTTCGCGCCGCTCATCGCCGGCCAGGCCGTCGCCGATGCCACCACGACGCTGCGGATCACCCAGACGGTGCTCGCCCAGGACTTCCGGGAGCCCGCCGTCCTCGCCAAGGAGCTCGCCACCCTCGACGTGCTCTCGGAGGGCCGGTTGCAGGTCGGCCTCGGCGCCGGGTGGCTGCGCCAGGAGTACGAGGACGCCAGCATCGCCTTCGCACCGGCGTCGGTCAGGATCGCCCGCCTCGAGGAGACGGCGATCATCTTGAAGGGGCTCCTCGGGGGCGAAGCCGTTCAGCTTCGAGGGCGAGCACTACACGGTCCGCGAGCTGCGGGGGTCCCGACGCCGGTCCAACGGCCCCGGCCGCCGATCATGATCGGTGGTGGTGGCCCCAAGCTGCTCGCCGTCGCCGGCCGCCAGGCCGACATCGTGCAGCTCATGCCGTCCAACCGTGGGGGCAGCACCGGGCTGGATCCGTCCCAGTTCTCCGCGGCCGGCGGCATCGATGAGAAGGTGGGCTGGATCCGGACCGCGGCCGGCAGCCGCTTCAACGAGATCGAGCTGAGCGCCCAGTTGCTCGAGTGCGTCGTCACCGACCGGCCCGAGGAGCACCTCGCCGATTTCGCGGATCGGATCGCCGCCGTCACCGAGCGGATGGGTGGCGCCGGGTCGGCACCTCGGCGCCGAGGACCTGCGGGGCGTCACCGATCGTGGCCGTCGGCACCCTCGAGGAGGTCTGCCGAGCGGCTCCGGGACACCCGGGACCGGTACGGCATCACCTACTTCGCGGCCCCGATCGACGCGAAGCCCGAGACGTCGCCGCGGTCATCGAGGCGCTCGCCGCCGACTGACCCGCGGTTGCAGCGAACGCGCTCTGCAATGGTTTGCATGATGACGCCGTTCTGCAATTCTTTAACGGTCGTTCCAACTTTGGGGGAAGCATGACCATCCGTTCCCGTCTCGCCGTCGTGGTCGTTGCCGGTGCTCTCCTGATCGGGTGCACCGCAGGCGACGACCGGCTCACGACGACCGCCGCCGCGCCGGAGTCGACATCGGCGGCGGTCACACCCGGGCCGGCGCCCGGGGTCACCGACGACACGATTGAGGTCGGGATCACCTTCGTCGACCTCGCCCCAGGCGATCGGCGACATCGCCACGCTCGACCACGGGGACTACGCCGCCGCCTACCAGGCCCTGATCGACGACATCAATGCCAACGGTGGCATCAACGGCCGGACGCTGGAGGCGACCATCGTCGGCGTCAACCCGGTAGAAGCCGTTCCTCCGACGCGGCGTGCGTCCAGCTCACCGAGGACGAAGACGTCTTCGCGGTCATGGGGTTCTTCAACGGCGACGCCCCCAGCTGTGTGGTCGGCACCCACGCCACGGCGCTCATCGGCGGCGCCATGACCGCTGAGCGCTTGACCAGGGCCGAGGCGCCGTGGTTCACGGCCGATGCCGGTTCCGACCTGCAACTCGAGGCCGTTCGGGCGATGGCCGAGGCGGGTGAGTTCGACGAGTCCACCCTCGGCGTCTACGGCACGCAGACCGAGGAGGGCCAGATCAACGACGACGTCCTGCCGCTCCTCGACGAGCTCGGGGTCGAGGTGACCGAGATCGTCATCGCCGACGTCATCGACACCGGCGACATCACGCAGAACAACGCGGCGGTCCAGACCGCCGCGGAGCGGCTCACGGCCTCGGGGTCGACACGGTGCTCCTCGTCGGCGACTCCGGTCTCGGCTGGGCCAACGGTGTCGAACCGACGGACTACCGGCATGGCCTGCTGCTCACCGCGCCGAGCTCGGCGAAGGCCTGGGCCACCGACCCGGCCGGCCATGACCTGTCCGTGCTCAACGGCGCGGTGGGTGGCAACGTCTATGGCCCGAACCAGAACGTGTGGGAACTGCCCCGGATGCAGGAGTGCATCCAGATCGTCGAGGACGCCGGTGTTCCCGTCCCCGAGCCCGACTCCGTCCCCGAGGACGAGGGGGCCGTCTACCTCGCCGGCATGGATGCGTGCCGGAACGTGCGCCTGTTCCAGGCGCTGGTGGAGGCCGCGGGCGACGACCTCGACTACGGCACGCTCGCGGCTGCCGCCGACGGTCTCGAGGTCGAGCTCCCCGACCAGCCCGAGCCCGTCACCTACGGACCTCCTCCTCACGCTGACGGTGACGTCCCCGCGTATCTCTACGACTGGGACCCAGCCATCGTCGACTTCGCCCTCCGGGACTGAGTCGGCGGTCTGTCACCTGTCAGAGGCGGGTGATCCAGCCGCCGTCGACCGAGATCGTCTGGCCGGTGATCCAGTCGCCCGGCCCGGGAGCAGAGCAGCAGCAGCGTGCCGATCAGGTCCTCCGGCGGACCGGAGGTCTTGCCGGGGATGTGCGCGCCGAGGACTTCCCGGAACGGCGAGTCCTTCGGCAGGCTGACGTAGCCGCTCTCGTTGTCGACCAGGCCCGGGCGCGATGCCGTTGACGTTGATGCCCCGACCCCCAGCTCGGCGGCGAGGTTGACGGTCAGGCCGTGCAGGGCGTACTTGCACACGCCGTAGATGCCGCCGGGCATGAAGCCGCCGGCGGACAGCCCGTTGACGATTCGGCCGCCGCCGCGAGCCTCCAGTCGCCGGTACGCGCGGCCTGGGTGCACAGCAGCGGGCCGCGCAGGTTCACGTTGATAACCCGGTCCCACTCCTGCACGGGCATGTTCGACGAGCCCGTAGGGCGGCAGGTCGATCATGACCGCCGCGTTGTTGATCAGGATGTCGATCCCGCCGAAGGCGTCGATCGCCGCGGCGACCATCGCCTCGGCCGACTCGGCCGAGCGCACGTCGACCGCCGCGCCGGTCACCGGTGGCCCTTGCCCGCCAGGGTCGTCCGCGGTCGCCGTCGCCGCGGCCGAGGTTGAGGTCGGCGATCACGACGGCCGCGCCGGCCTCCGCCGAGCGCCTCGGCGTAGACCACGCCGATGCCGCCGGCGCCGCCCGTGATCACGGCGACCTTGCCGGTGAGGTCGAACAGGTCTGCTGCAGGTCCATGGGGTTGACAGGACCACGCCGAGCGTGGTCAAGTCAAGTAGCTTAATTTCTAAGCCATGATGCTTGGACTCGTCGACCAGGGGACATGCGGTGACCGTTGATCGGACCGTGCCGGAGGTGCACCTGCACATCGGCGACGAACGCCGGAGCACCGGCCAGCGGCGGGCGTGCACCACCACGTCTATCCGGCCACCGGCGAGATCCAGGGACCGGTGCCGCTGGCCGGGCCCGACGACATCGACGACGCCGTGCAGGCGGCGCAGACGCCGCGTTCGACGACCTGGCGCACCGTGGACCCCGTGGCAGCGGCGCGACGTCTCGTCCGGCTCGCCGAGCTTATCGAGCGCCCGACGACGAGCTCGCGCGGCTGTCGGTGCTCGACAACGGCATGACCGGCGGCATCGCCCAGCTTCACGGCGACATCGGTCGTGGACTACGCCCGCTACTACGCCGGCTGGGCGGACAAGATCGAGGGCCGGGTCACGTCCTCGCCGGCCAGGACCGCGGAGCTGGCCTACACCGTGCCCGAGCCGTACGGCGTCGTCGGGATCATCATCACCTGGAACGGGCCCGCTCGTCTCGGTCGGGATGAAGGTGATCCCGGCCCTCGCTGCCGGCAACACCGTCGTGATGAAGCCGTCCGAGCTCACGCCCTACGCCACCGAGCATGTTCATGGACCTCGTCCGCGAGGCCGGCATCCCGGCCGGCGTCGTCAACCTCGCTGCCCGGCGACCGCGGAGGCCGGCGAGGCACTCGTCCGCCACCCGCTCGTCCAGAAGGTCAGCTTCACCGGCGGACCGACCACCGCCCGAGCATCCTCGCGGCGTGCGCCGAGACGCCTCAAGCCGGCGGTGCTCGAGCTCGGCGGCAAGTCGGCGAACATCGTGTTCCCCGACGCCGACCTCGACGGCCGTCGCCTTCATCGCCACCGCGTCGGTCCACCAGACCCTCGCCGGTCAGGGCTGCGCGCTCGCGACGCGCCTCGTCGTGCACGACAGCGTCTACGACGAGCTGGCCGGAGAAGGTCGTCGCCTTCACCCGGGACATCACGCTGGGTGATCCCTTCGATCCGGCGACCGGCATGGGCCCGGTCGTGAGCCGCGCCGCCCAGGAACGGATCATCGCCATGGTCGAACGGGCCCGGACCGACGGCGGCGCCGAGCTCCTGGTCGGTGGAGGCATCCCCGACGGGCCGCCTCGCCGACGGGCTTCTACGTCGAGCCGACGGTGCTTCGGTGACGTCGACCCGACCAGCGAGCTCGGCCAGGTCGAGGTGTTCGGCCCGGTGCTGTCGCTCATGCGCTTCGAGACCGAGGAGGAAGCGGTGCAGATCGCCAACGGCACCGACTACGGGCTCGCCTCGTACCTCTGGACCAACGACGTCGCCCGGATCAGCCGCCTGGTGCCCCAGCTCGAGGCCGGCGGCGTCTACGTCAACGGCGCATCGCCGGTGACCGGCTGCGAGCTGCCCTTCGGTGGCGTCGGGATCTCCGGGCTTCGGACGCGAAGGCGGTCTGGAGGGCCTGCTCGAGTTCGTCCGGACCAAGGCGGTGGCGATCGCATGACCATGCCCCTGGAGCTGGACGGAACCGTCGCGGTCGCTCACCGGCGCCGGCAGCGGCATCGGTCGAGCGACGGCGCTCGCCCTCGCCGGCGCGAGGCGCTCGCATCGTGGCCAGCGACCTCGACGCCGACCGCGCCGAGGAGACCGCGAGCCTCGTCGTCGAAGCGGGTGGCGACGCGGACTCAGCTCGGCGTCGACGTGACCGCAGCAGGCCGACCTCGAGGCGCTGCGCGACCGGTGCCTCGACCGGTTCGGTCGGCTCGACGTCGTCATGAACAACGTCGGGCGTCCTGGCCATGGGCGCCGCCGGAGGCCCTGCCGGTCGAGGCCTGGCAGCGGGTCCTCGACCTCAACCTGCTGAGCGTCGCCCGGAGCAACCTCGTGTTCCTGCCCCACCTGATCGCCCAGGGCCGGGGTCACGTCGTCAACACCGCGTCGGCATCGGGGCTCCTGGCCTACGGGTTCGACCGCCTGCCGTACGTCGCCAGCAAGCACGCCGTCGTCGGGGTGTCCGAGGCCCTCGCGCTCTACCTGGCGCCCCAGGGCGTCGGCGTCACCTGCCTCTGCCCGTCCGGGGTGATCACCAACATCCTCGAGCAGATCACCGTCTACGGCGAGGCCACGCTCGCCCCGGGCCCCGCAGCACCCGCTGGTGGAGCCCGACGTCGTCGGCGAGCTCGTGGCCGACGCGGTCGACCGCCGGGACGTTCCTGGTGGTGACCGCCCCGGAGATCCACGACGAGCTCCGTGAGCGGGCCGCCGATCCCGAGGCCTACGTTCAGCGCATGATCGACGAGCAGACCGACGAGGAGGGGTGACCGTGTCCGAGTGGAACGACCGGGAGGAGCGTCAGGCCGACGCCCGAGCGGAGTACGAGCGGATCATGACCACCCCGAGCCCCGACCCGATGGGCGCCTTCATCGAGAGCGGCGTCATCGGCTTCGTGTTCGGCGAGATGTGGCGTCGGGGCGTGCTCACGGCGCGGGACCGGCGGCTCATCACCCTGTCCTGTGTGGGGGCCGCCGGGGCGACCACGCCGATCGAGACCCACGTGTGGGCGGCGCTCAACAGCGACGACCTCACCTACGCCGAGCTCGACGAGTTCGTCCTCTTCTTCGCCACCCAGCTCGGCTGGCCCAAGGCGTCGGACCTCAACCTCCACGGCGATGATGTCGGCCTTCCGCCTGGCCGAGGAACGGGGCCAGGAGCTCGAGCCCCACGACTACGAGCTGCTGGGTCGACCCCGTCGACGACGAGACCCGCCGCCGAGCGGGGCGAGGCCGCCTACCTGGCCGTGCACGGCGAGCCGAGCCCGCCGGCGCACGACCGCGTTCCGGGGCCGCTCCCACCTCGACTTCCTCTACGGCGAGATCTGGACCCGTGACCGGCACCTGACCCGCCGCGACCGGCGCATCGTGAGCATCTGCTGCGCCGCGTTCGCCGGCGTCGAGGAGGAGGTCAGCGAGCACCTCCGGGCCGCGCTCTCGATGGAGGAGCTCACCTACGAGGAGCTCCAGGAGCTCGTGGTCCACTACGCCGTCTACCTCGGCTGGCCGCTCGGGCGCCGACTCGATGACCTGCTGGTCGCCGCCGCCGACGAGCTCGGGCTGACCGCGTGAGCCGGGACGCCACGAGGGTCGGCTTCGTCGGCCTGGGGAGCCAGGGCGGGCCGATGGCCCGTCGGATCGTCGACGCCGGGTTCCCGACCACCCTCTGGGCCCGGCGGCCGGAGTCCCTCGAGCCCTTCGCCGACACCGCGGCCGACGGTGGCCTCGTCCGTCGCGGACCTCGGTGCGGCCAGCGACGTCCTCGGCGTGTGCGTGGTCGACGACGCCGGCGTCGACGAGGTGCTGCGGGGACCCGACGGCGCACTCGGCGCGATGGCCGACGGCTCGGTCGTCGTCGTCCACAGCACGGTGCACCCGACGACCTGCCTCCGCCTCCAGGAGGACTTCCCCGCCATCCACGTCATCGACGCGCCCGGTGAGCGGCGGCGGGCACAAGGCGGCCAGCGGCGAGCTCCTGGTGATGGCCGGCGGCCCGGTCGAGGTCGTCGACCGTTGCCGGCCCGTGCTCGAGACGTTCGGGGATCCCGTCCTGCACCTCGGTCCGCTGGGCGCCGGCCAGGAGGCCAAGGTCCTCAACAACACCGTCTTCGCCGCGCAGCTGGCGCTGGCCGCGGAGGTGTTCGAGCTGGCCGCCGCCCGGCAGCTCGACCCGGCGGCCATGGCCGAGGTCCTCGCCGGCGGCAGCGGCCGCAGCTACGCCGCCGAGGTCGTGGCCGGCGGGGGCTACGACCTCGAGGGGCTCGCCCCGTTCGCGGGCGAGCTGCTGGCCAAGGACGTCGGGATCCTCGTCGACCGCGGCGCGCCGACCGACTCGGCGCTGATCGACCGCCGCCGACGCCGCCCTCCCCGCATGGGCACCCGTCGGCCTGAGCCGGCCCGACCGTGAGCGCCGCTCGAGACCGCGCCGCCGCCGCTCGGCCAGCGCGCTTGCGGCTCGTCCTCGCCGCCGAACGTCTCTTCGCCCGTCCACGGCATCGACGGCGTCTCCCTCCGTCAGATCGCGACCGAGGCCGGCTCGGCCAACAACTCGGCGGTGCACTACCACTTCGGCTCGAAGGGCGGTCTCATCGCCGCCATCTTCCGGCACCGGCTGCCCCAGCTCATCAGCGAACGGGAGCTCCTGGCCGCTCGCTGTGACCCCGACGACCTCCGGTCACGGCTCGAAGCCCACTTCCTGCCCGTCCTCCGGCTGGCCGAGGCCCCCGACAGCCACTACGTGTCCTTCGTCGACCAGCTCCAGCGGCATGCGACTCGGGGCGCACCGGAGGGGATGCTCGACCTCCCCCCCGACGGTCAGCGGTCGAACGACGAGTTCCGCGAGGACCTCGACCGTCTCCTGACCGACCTGCCCGAGCCCCTCCGGCAGCTGCGCATCGCCGAGGCCCAGGCGCTGTGCGTGCACGCCGCCGCCGACCGGGAGCGGGCCGTCACGGCCGCGGTCGCGTCGGTGCCCTTCGAGGTCTTCGCCGGCTCGATCCTCGACGGCGTGACCGGCTTCCTGGCCGCTCCCCCGTCGGACGCCACCCTTCGGGCCCTGGGGGGCACCCGACCACTCGATGAGCGACGGGTGCGCCTCCTCTGAACCCGGGGGCGCGGGAGAAAGTTAGAACGAGCGTTCTAACTTTGGTACTGTCCCACCGTCGCCGGCCTCGGCCGAAGGTCGACACGGAGCAAGGGGGAACGTGATGACGTGGACGCTGAGCCGGCCGGGGCGGGTCTTGCTGGCTGCGTTGGCGGCGGGCAGTGGCGTGATCCACCTGGTGATGGTGCGGTCTCATGCCAGTGCGTGGCCGCCGGAAGGGATCGCCTTCGGTCTGGTCGTCGTCGGCGGCGCCAAGGTCCGCCAGCCGACGACCTGGACGGTCCCGGCGTACACCAACCCCTTGGGCGTGTTCGCCCACGCCAACCCGGCGCTGCCGTGCGCCGACGGCTCCTAGTGACCACCAACGAGTGCCAGATCCGGTAGCTGGTCACCCCGGGTCGTCAGGCGACGGGCTCGCCCGAGGACTCCGAGGCGACGCCGACGGCGCCGCTGCGGGCGATGGCCCGCTCGTCGGTGCCGAGGTAGCTGGCGATCACCGCCGGGTCGTTGCGCACCTCGGCGGGGACGCCCTCGGCGATGACCTGGCCCGAGCTCGAGGCAGTAGACGCGGTCGCTGATGCTCATGATCAGCGGCATGTCGTGCTCGATGACCAGCATCGACGCGCCGAGCTCGCGGCGGATCTCCTTGATGAGCGGGCCGAACGCCTCGGTCTCGCGCTGGGCGACGCCGGCGGTCGGCTCGTCGAGGCAGAGCACGCCGGGCGTCGAGGGCGAGCAGGCCCGGCCAGCTCGACGATGCGCCGGGTGCCGGTGGACAGGTCGGCGATGTACGTGTCGGCGTAGCGGCCGAGGCCGAGGAAGTCGATGAGCTCGTCGGCCTCGGCCCGCTGCGGCCGCTCCTGGCGGATCGGCCGGCGGCAGGAACAGCGCGCGTGGACAGCAGGCCGGTGCGCCCGCGGGCCTCGAGGGCGACCAGGACGGTCTCGCGCACGGTGAGCTCGGGGAAGAGCGTGGCGGCCTGGAAGGTGCGGCCCAGGCCCTGGCGGGCCCGCGGCCGACGCCGAGCGGGCGGCCGTCTCGCCGAACAGCTCGACGGTGCCCTCCGACGGGCACGAAGCCGCCGATGGCGTTCATCAGCGTCGACTTGCCGGCGCCGTTGGTGCCGATCAGGCCGACGATCTCGCCGTCGCCGACCTCGATGGAGGCGCCGTCGACCGCCCGGATGCCGCCGAAGCTGACGACGATCTCGTCGGCGCGGAGCGCGGGCACGCCCTCCGCCAGCGGCTCACGGGCCTGGGCGTTGCGGGCGGGGACGGCGTGCTGGGCCTTGGCCGGCGGCGGCGCCGAGCCGGCCCTCCATCCAGCGCGACGATGCGCGGCCCGGGCGCCGTAGCCGATCTGGACCAGGCCACCGGGGAAGTAGAGCAGCAGGACCAGGAGGCCGATGCTCGAGGTGAGCAGCGGGACCAGGTCGTTGTCCGGGAAGAAGGCCGGCAGCCCGATGACCCACACCGCCCCGAGCACCGCGCCCGCCACCGAGCCCAGGCCGCCGATGACGACGATGGCCACCAGCATGAGGGAGTCGGTCGACCGTGAAGACCCGGTCGCTGGGGACGCCCTGGAGGTTGGCGGCGAGCAACGAGCCGCCGACGGCCGGCCAGGCCGCCGGCCAGGGCGAAGGCCCGGAGCTTCGTCCGGGTGTGTCGAGACGGTGTACGCGGCCGCGGTGTCCGGGTTGTCGCGGACCGCGATCGTGCCCCGGCCGATGCCGGTCGCCCGCAGGCGGCGACGACCAGGACGATGGCCACGACCAGGACCACGAGGGTCACGTAGTAGTCGGAGCGCTGCGAGCGTCAGGTCGATGCCGAAGATGTCGGTCCGCGCGGAGCGGCACCGAGTCGGTGAAGTCACCGTGCAGGATCGGCCGGCGGTAGATGTACTGCTGCGCGGCGAGGCCGAAGGCGAAGGTGACCACGGCCAGGTAGAGGCCGCGCACCCGCAGGGCGCCCGACGCCGATGAGCGCGGCGATGCCCGCGGTGATCAAGCGCCGAGAAGACGAGCGACGGCCCGAACGGCAGTGCCTCGATGCCCGGCGTGCGAGGAACCGCGTCTCGCCCCACCCGATGTCGACGTTGATGCCCCGGGTGAAGGCGGCGGTGAGCAGCGCCCCGATGCCGGCGAAGGCCATCTGACCGAGCGACAGCTGGCCGGCCCAGCCGGTGAGCACGGTGAGCGAGAGGGCGCAGATGGCGAAGCCGAGGATCGTCGTGTAGAGCAGGTGGCGGGACGGGTGCGGTGACGACCAGCGGGAGCACGACGGCGCCGCCGATCAGCACGGACCAGCGCGATCCGGTCGAGCTGGCGGACCCACCAGACCTCGCGGAGGCGCTCGGGGATCGGCGGCGCCTTGGGCGCGAACGAGAACGTCTGGGTCTCGCCCGCCCGCCTGGCGGCTCTGCCAGTAGCACGGCGATGAGCGACGGCGAGGAAGACGAGGAAGTCGATCAGGCCGGGCTGGTCGAGGTAGTTGAAGTGGATGAGGGCCTGGATGACGCCGATGGCGATGCCGGCGAGGAACGCCCGCGGGAACGACGCCATGCCGGCGATGACCGCGGCGACCAGCGCCCGGGTCAGGGTGCTGGGCCCGAGGTTGTCGAGGTTCTGGGCCGACCCGGCGGCGCCCGCCAGGAGGACAGCGACAGGGTCGCCAGGCCGCCGGCGATGGCCCACACGAGGGTCGACACCGTCTTCGGGCTGATGCCGGCGAGCCGGGCCAGGTCCGGGTTGTCGGCCGAGGCCTTGACCGCCTTGCCGATGGCGGTCCGGTTGAGGAACCAGCCGAGGCCGACGGCCAGGAGGGGGACCACGATGAGGATGGTGAGCGACGGGCCCGTGATCCGGATGTCGGCGAACTCGTCGGACGGCCGCCGATCGGGCACCGGGGAACCGGGCCCCGGGGGCGTCGATCTCGGGGAACGAGGCCAGGATGGCCAGGGAGAGCTGGGCGATGCCGATGGTGGCCACCAGCACGATCACCCGGGGCGCGGTGAACAGCCGCCGGATCACGATCAGCTCGACGACCGCGCCGTAGGCGCAGCCGAGGACGAGGCCGATGAACGGCGGCGATCCAGAACGGGACGCCGTACTGGGCGACGAGCAGGGCGAAGATCCCGGCGCCGATGAGGCCGATGTTGGCCGACGGCGAAGTTGATGACCCGGGTGGAGCGGTAGACGAGGACGATCGCCCATGGCCACCAGGCCGTAGACCATGCCGGTCACGACGCCGTCGAAGAGGAGCTGGCGGGTGAACCAGGTGGTGGCGAGCAGGGTGGCGATCACGCTCAGCCCCCCTCGCGACCGAGGAACACGGCCCGGGCGAGGTCGTCGCGGTCGAGCAGGTCCTGCGGCCGCACCCTCGAAGCGGACCTCGCCCTTCTCGAGGAAGACCGCCCGGTCGGCCATCGCCAGCGCCACGTTGAGGGACTGCTCGACGATGACGATGGTCGTGCCCTCGGCCTTCAGCCGCTCGACGACCTCGAGCAGCTCCTGGACCATGATCGGCGACGAGGCCGAGGGAGAGCTCGTCGATGAGCGAGCACCTCGGGCTCGTGCAGCAGCACCGCGGCGAGGGCCAGCATCTGCTGCTGGCCGCCGGACAGCGAGCCCGCCGACTGGCCCTGACGCTCGGCCAGGCTCGTCGAACAGGTCCAGGACCTTGGCGATGCGGCGCTCCATGGTCCTCCTTGTCGCTCGCGGTAGACGAAGGCCGCCATCTCGAGGTTCTCGCGGACGGTCATCTGCGGGAAGACGCCCTTGCCGCCCGGGAAGCAGGCGGATGCCCATCCGCCCCCGCTTCTCCGGCGACGACGTAGGTGACGGTCTGCGCCGTTGAGGCGCACCACGCCGCGGGCCGGCGTGCCGAGGCCGGCGATGACCCGGAGGATGGTGGACTTGCCGGCGCCGTTCGTGCCGAGCAGGGCCAGCACCTCGCCCTTGCGCACCTCGAAGGCGACGTCGAAGAGGACCTGCACCTGGCCGTAGCTGAAGTCGACGTCGGTGACCTGGAGCACCGGGATGGCCTCGGGGTCGGCCTTCTGGCGCTGGAACTCCTCCATCTCCTCCTGGAGCTCGGCCACGACCAGGGACATGTCGTTCTTGATGAACGACGAGCTGCGCACGAGCAGGAAGCCGCCGACGATCGAGCTCGGGATCATCAGGATCAGCACGGCGCCCTTCGGGCCGACGGCGTCGGTGAGGAACGCCGAGAGCAGGGCCCCGCCGGTGGCCCCGATGAAGAAGATGTAGAGCGAGCCGAGGGCGGCCCCCATGCCCCGGAGGCGGTAGGGCGTGATCGACTGCAGGACCGGCCCGATCATGGTGAAGGCGGTGAACTGCAGGACCGACACCACCACCCCGACGAGGGCGAAGGACAGGGCGTTGGGCATCGCGTACTGGATCGGGACCACGACGGCGATCGGGATGATCAGGAGGCCGACGAGGCGGAGCGCCTTCGCCGGGTCCTGGCGGAAGCGGGCGTCGTACCCCCGGGCGGCGAACGGCAGGACGCAGAGGGCCAGCAGCCCGCCGAGGGAGCCGAGCAGGCCCCGCTCGAGCGCATCCAGGTCGAACTGGTCCTCGACGTAGAGCCCCTGCAGGATCGGCCCGGTGAACAGGCCGAAGCCGAGGGCGGCGAAGGCGAGCATCGCGTGCCGGAAGGTGCGGATCTGCTTCAGGCGGGAGAACACCGACTCGACCGACATCGGCGTCGGGCGGGTGTCGATCACCTCGCCGAGGACGTCGGTCATCTCGAACTGGCCCCGGGGCACCTCGGGGATGCGCAGGGCGAAGAAGGCGAGGACCAACGCCGGCAGGCCGAGGATGAAGAACGCCCAGCGCCAGCCGTCGGGCCCGCCGGCCAGCGTGGCGATGCCCCCGACCAGCACCGGGCTGATGGCGCCGATGAGCAGACCACTGCCGAGGTTGGTGGCGCTGAGCCGACCACGGACCCCGATGGGGTAGGCGTCGGCCACCAGCGACGGGTGCACGGTGGTGTTCGAGGACTTGGCCACCCCCACGCCCAGCCGGGCGAGGAAGAGCGTGAAGGCGTTGACGGCCAAGCCGGACAGGAAGACGAAGGCGGAGAAGATGACGGCGGCGGCGGCGATGATCGGCGGGCGCTTGTAGCGGTCGGCCAGCCAGCCCATCGGGCAGCGCACCGAGGACGATGAACGCGCTGGACGCGGCGCTGACGAAGACGATCACGCCGTCGCTGACCCCGAAGCTGTCGCGGATGTCGGGCGCCAGCACGCCGAGCGACGCGCCCTCGAGGTTCTCGACCCCGTTGAGCAGGAGCAGCATGGCGAAGGTGAACGAGCCACCGACGGCCAGCCCCTGTCGGAGCGTCATCTCCTCGCCGCCGACGCCGGGGAGCAGGTCGTCGGCGAAGAGGATCTCCTCGTCCTCGTGGGCGGCCTGCCGTTCGGCCTCGGCGGTGAGGACGGCGTCGGCCAGCGACGCGGCCTGGGTCGTGTCGTCGGTTGCGCTCACGTCATCCCCCTGGAACTCCGACTGGCCGACATCATGCCCCCCGGCGACGGCCCGGTCGGGAGGGACGCCAGAAACCTCGTTCTCATCAATTCAGAACTAAGTTCTCGCAACCTAGGCGGAGCGCTCCCCCGCCCGTCAAGGCGACCGCCGCATGTTAACGCTCTCATCACGGTCGGGTCGAACCGCCGCAGGCTCGACCGACGCGGCGATCACCGCCCGGAGGTCCGCCAACGACCCGGCCAGCGCGCCGGCGGCGCGGGCCTGGACCACGACGTTGCCGAGGGCGGTGGCCTCGACCGGACCGGCGATCACGGGGAGCCCGGCGAGGTCGGCGGTGCGCTGGCAGAGCAGGTCGTTGGCCGACCCGCCGCCGACGACGTGGATCACCTCGACCGGCGTGCGCGGCCAGGGCCGCGGCCTGCTGCACCGTCCGGGCGTAGGCCGTGGCCAGCGAGTCGATGATGCACCGGGCAGTCGGCCGCCGGGGTCAGGTCGCCGCCGCCCGGCGGCGTCGGCGATCCGCTGCGGCATGTCGCCGGGCGGGATGAAGACCGGGGTCGTCGACGTCGATGACCGGCCCGCCGTCGGGCAGCTCGGCGGCCTCGGCCAGGAGCGCCGGCCGACGTCGTCGCGTCCCCAGGCCCGCATCGACTCCTGGAGCAGCCAGAGCCCGCCGACGTTGCGCAGGAACCGGGTGCGGCCGTCGACGCCGCCCTCGTTGGTGAAGTTGGCCGCCATCGCCTCCGGCGGTGAGGACCGGCGCCGGCAGCTCGAGGCCGACCAGGGACCAGGTGCCCGATGGCGATGTAGGCGAAGCGCTCGGTCGTGGCGGGCACCCCGACGACCGCGGAGGCCGTGTCGTGGGACCCGACGGTCACCACCGGGCAGGCCGTGGGGCCCGGTTGCCCCGAACCGCCCCGGGGGCCTCGATGGCGGGCAGCAGCGACGGCGGGATCCCCAGGCGGTCGAGGAGGTCGGTCGACCAGTCGCCGGTGCGGATGTCCAGCAGACCGGTGGTCGAGGCGTTCGTCGCTTCGGTGCGGAGCTCGCCGGTCAGCTCGTGGGCGATCAGATCGGGGATGAGGGCGAGCTGGGCGGCTCGATCCCAGTGGGCGCCGCGCTGTTCGGCCACGAGTTGGTAGAGCGTGGTGAACGGCAGGAACTGGAGCCCGTTGATCGCGAACAGCTCCTCGGGGGCGATCCGGGCGTGGACCGTCGTCGATGACCGCCGCGGTCCGGTCGTCGCGGTAGGCGATCGGGCTCGGCCAGCAGCTCGCCCGTCGCCGTCGAGGAGGCCGTAGTCCACGCCCCAGGTGTCGATCCCGATCGACTCGACCTCGGGTGCGCCGCGAGCAGGCTCGAGCCCCGTCCGGACCTCGGCGATCAGCCGGGTGAGGTCCCACCGCAGGTGGCCGTCGGCCTCGACCACCCCGTTCGGGAACCGGTGCACCACCTCGAGGTCGATCCGCCCGTCCGTCGACCCGCCCGGCGACGACCCGACCGCTCGACGCGCCGAGGTCGACGGCGGCGAAGGTCCGGGCCATCAGCGCAGGAAGGCGGCGGCCACGCCGGCGTCCACCGGCACGAGGAGGCCCGTGGTGTGGCTGAGCTCGTCCGAGCAGAGGACGGCGACGGCGTCGGCCACGTGCTCGGGCAGGACCTCGCGCTTGAGGAGGGTGCGCTGGGCGTAGAACTCGCCCAGCTCGTCCTCGGCGACGCCGTAGACCGCGGCCCGCTCGGCCCCCCAGCCGCCGGCGAAGATCCCGCTGCCCCGCACGACCCCGTCGGGGTTGACCCCGTTGACCCGGATGCCGTGCTCGCCCAGCTCGGCGGCCAGGAGCCGGACCTGGTGGGCCTGGTCGGCCTTGGCCGCGCTGTAGCCGACGTTGTTCGGCCCGGCGAAGACGGCGTTCTTGGACACGATGTAGACGAGGTCGCCGCCGAGGCCCTGGTCGACCATGGCCTGCGGCCGCGGCCTGGGCGACGAGGAAGCTGCCCTTGGCCATCACGTCGTGCTGGAGGTCCCAGTCCTCCTCGGTGGTGGCCAGGAGGGGCTTGGAGATCGACAGGCCGGCGTTGTTGACCACGAGGTCGAGGCCGCCGAAGGCCAGGAGCGCGGCATCGACCGCGGCGCGGACGTCCTCGGCCCGGGTGACGTCGGCGGCGCACCGGCGACCACCTGGTCCCGGACCTCCTCGACCGCCACCGACGTCCAGGTCGGCGACCACGACGCAGGCCCCGTCGGCGACCAGCCGCTGCGGCGATGGCCTTCCCGATGCCGCTGGCGGCACCGGTGACCAGGGCGATGCGCCCGGCGTGCCGCTTCGGCTGCGGGCAGGCGGCGGAGCTTGGCCTCCTCGAGGGCCCAGTACTCGATGCGGAACTTCTCGGACTCGGGGATCGGGGCGTAGGTCGAGAGGGCCTCGGCGCCCCGCATGACGTTGATGGCGTTGACGTAGAACTCGCCCGCCACCCGGGCGGCGGCGGCATCCCGCCCGTAGGAGAACAGCCCGACCCCGGGCACCAGGATGATCGCCGGGTCGGCCCCCCGCATCGGAGGCGAGTCCGGCGTGGCGTGGCGCTCGTAGTAGGCGGCGTAGTCGGCCCGGTACCCTCGTGGAGCTCGGCCAGCTGCTCGTCGTCGGCGTCGGCGGGCGACCACGAGCGGCTTCACCTTGGTGCGCAGGAAGTGGTCGGGGCAGGAGGTGCCCAGCTCGGCCAGGGCCTCGAGCTTGGCGCCGGCCAGGAAGTCGAGGACCACCTCGGCGTCGGTGAAGTAGCCGACCATCGCGCTGGTCCCGGGAGGCGATGGCCCGCAGCTTCGGGGCGAGCGCGGCGGCCGCCGCCCGCCGCTCGTCGGCGAGGCAGCGCCCGACGCTCCTCGACGACGGGACCGAACGGCTCGGGGTCACCGTGGGCGTCGATGTGGGCCTGCGCGGTGTCGATGATCCAGCGGCTGTTCGCCTCGGCCTCGTCGCTGGTCGCGCCCCAGGCGGTGATCCCGTGGCCGCCGAGGATCACGCCGACCGCCGACGGGTGGGCCGTGTGGACGGCGGCGATGTCGAGCCCGAGCTGGAAGCCGGGGCGCCGCCACGGCACCCAGACCACCCGGTCCCCGAAGATCTCCTTGGTCAGCGCCTCGCCGTCGGCCGCGGCGGCGATGGCGATGCCGGCGTCGGGATGGAGGTGGTCGACGTGGGGGGCGTCGACCAGCGCGTGCATGGCGGTGTCGATCGAGGGGGCGGCGCCTCCCAGGCCGTGCCGGCAGAAGTCGAAGGCCGCCACCATCTCGTCCTCCCGGTCCTCGCCGGGGTACACGTCGACGAGGGCGCGCACCCGGTCGAGGCGGAGGACGGCCAGGCCGTCCTCGGTGAGGGTCCCGAGGTCACCGCCGGAGCCCTTCACCCACAACAGCTCGACGTCCTCGCCCGTCACCGGATCGGTCTCGGTGCCCGTGGCCGACGTGTTGCCGCCGGCGAAGTTCGTGATCCGGGGGTCGGCGCCCAGGCGGTTCGACCGGGCCAGCAGGTCCTCGACGGCGCGGTTCACGCCCCCCAGCCCGCCTGGTCGCCGCCGACCCGCTCGGCCGCGATCTGCTCGGCGTAGCCGCTCTGCGGCGTAGGCCGCCATCGGGTCGGCGGCGAAGCCCCGGGACGCCCGCCAGTCGGCGAGGTCGGCCCGGACGTCGGTGGAGAAGGCGTCCATCATCACCGCGTTGGCCCGCCAGCACGTCACCGGCGCCGCTCGGCCTCGGCCAGCGCCTGCCGGTCGACGAGCAGCGCCCGGGCCGTCATCTCCTGCACGTTGAGGACCGAGCGGATCTGACCGGGGATCTTCGGCTCGATGTTGTGGCACTGGTCGAGCATGAAGCTGACCCCGCTGCCGTCGTCGTAGCCGCCGCCCCGGACGACCTCGACCAGGATGCGGAAGAGCTGGAACGGGTCGGCGGCGCCGACGATGAGGTCGTCGTCGGCGTAGAAGCGGGAGTTGAAGTCGAAGGCGCCGAGCCGGCCGAGGCGCAGCAGCTGCATGACGATGAACTCGATGTTCGTGCCCGGGGCGTGGTGCCCGGTGTCGAGGCAGACCACCGCCCGCTCGCCCAGCGCCGACGCACTGCACGTAGGCCGTCCCCCAGTCGGGGACGTCGGTGGCGTAGAAGGCCGGCTCGAAGAACTTGTACTCGAGCACGAGGCGCTGGTCGTCGCCCAGCCGGGCGTACACCTGCTGCAGGGAGTCGGCCAGCCGGTCCTGGCGGTCCCGCAGGTCGCCCTGGCCCGGGTAGTTGAGGCCGTCGGGCAGCCAGACCTTGAGGTCCCGGCTGCCGGTGACGTCCATGAGGTCGACGCAGTCGAGGGCGTGCTGCGACCGCCTTCGCCCGGATGCGCTCGTCGACGTGGCAGAAGCTGCCGAACTTGTAGTCGTCGTCCTGGAACGTGTTGGTGTTGATCGTGCCGAGGCGGAGGCCGAGGTCCTCGGCGTGGGCCCGGAGCTCGTCGACGTCGTCGACCCGGTCCCAGGGGATGTGGAGGGCGATCGACGGGGCCAGCCCGGTGAGCGCGTGGACCTGGGCGGCGTCGGCCACCTTCTCGAACGGGTCGCGGGGCACGCCGGGCTGGGCGAACACCTTGAACCGGGTGCCGGAGTTCCCGAACGCCCACGACGGCAGCTCGATGGCCTGCCGCTCGAGATCGGCGGTGATCGTCGAGATCGTGCTCATGGTCCTTGACCCCCGGGCGTCCATGTCCGAACATGCAAAGACTCACATGATCAGAACATCGACGTCAACCGGCATGACGACGATCGCCGCCGAGGACCGGCTGCGATGGCTCGACGAGCAGCCTGACCGCGGCCGGTCACGTGACCATCGCCGAGGCCGCGGCCCGCCTGGCCGTCAGCGACATGACCATCCGCCGGGACCTGGCCGAGCTGGAGGACCGGGGCGTGGCCCGACGGGTGCGGGGCGGCGCCAGAGCCATCGGCCCCCAGCCCTTCGCCGAGCGACGGCAGGCGGCCCCCCGGGCCAAGGCCCGGATCGCGGCGAAGCTGGTCGACCGTGCTCCCGACCTCGGGTGCGGTGGGCTTCGACGCCTCCTCCACGGTGCTGCGCCTGGCCAACGACCTGGGGCGGCCCGGGACCTCACGGTCCTGACCAACGGCCCCGACACCTTCGCCGCCCTCCAGGGCCAGGCCGGGGTCTCGCCCCTCCTGACCGGCGGCCGGCTCGACCCGCAGACAGGGAGCCTGGTCGGCCCCCTGGCCTGCCGGGCCGCGACCCAGGTCGCCCTCCAGGTCCTCGTGGTCTCCGCCGCCGCCGTCGATCCCCGCCTCGGCGGGCTCGAGGCCAGCCTGGACGAAGCCGAGGTGAAGCGGGCCATGGGCGACGCCGCCGAGCAGGTGGTGCTCGCGGTCGATGCGTCGAAGCTGGGCCGGCGGGCCGTCGCCGTCGGCGTCGAGTGGGACCGGGTCGACCTCCTCGTCACCGACCTGGACCCGACCGACGAGCGTCTGGCCCCCTACCGGGACCTCACGACGGTGGCCTGAGCAGGTCGGCGACGGCGGCGAGGAAGTCGTCTTCCGGGATGTCCTCGAACGGTCGGCCCTGCACAGGCTGAAGAGGTGGTACCCGCCCAGGGCCGTGAGGGCGAGCGCCACCTCGGGGCCCTCGTCCCAGTCCGACCCCCTGGCGGGGGCCGCCGCAGGGCGTCGGTGATGGTCGGCGCAGCTCGGGGACCCGGTCGCCCTCGGTGACCATCAACCGGAGGAGACGGTCATAGCGCCGGATGTGCCAAGGACCCGGTGAGGCCCGCGAGACGCACGTCCTCGGGGTCTCGTGTCGGCGGGCCCGGCGTGCCGCACGCGGCGATCTCGGCGCGGACCCGCTCGACCTCGCGTTCGACCGCCGCGGTGAGGAGCGCCTCCTTGGACGGGAAGTGGCGGTAGAAGCTCCCGCTGCCGGGCGACAGGCCGGCCCGACGCTCGACCTCGGTGACGGTCGTGCCCGAGAACCCGTCCTCGGCGAACAGGTCGAGGGCGACGTCGAGGATGCGCTCGCGGGTGCGGGGCACGGCGGCGGTCGACATGCCGCTCACGGTACGACCCACTCGTGGCGGCCCGAGCCGACCTCGAACTCGGGCCGACCGTCCGGGAGGACCACGGTCGCGGTGGTCCCGGTGGGGACGACGGCGTGCACCACCACGCCCTCCGGCGGTCCGTCGCCAGCCGGCCTCGGCCCGTCCGTACGGCGTGTCGTGCCGGGCGGTGGCGTGGTCCAGGCCCGGCCCGGGCACGGGCTGGACGAGCAGGCGCCGGTAGCCGGGCTCGGCCGGAGCGAGGCCGGCCACCGACCGGTGGAGCCAGTCGACCACGGCGCCGAGGGCGTAGTGGTTGAAGGAGTTCATCTCCCCCGGGTTGCGGGTGCCGTCGGGGCGGATGCCGTCCCAGCGCTCCCAGATCGTCGTCGCCCCGTGGAGCACGGGGTACAGCCACGACGGCGCCTCGGTCTGCAGGAGCAGCCGGTAGGCGGTGTCGACGGCGCCCGACCGCGCACAGCGCGTCGCACAGGATCGGCGTGCCCGCGAAGCCGGTGCCGATGCGGTGGCTCTCCGCTTCGACGAGCTCGACCAGGCGGCGGCCGATCAACCCCCGGCGGTCGTCGTCCACCAGGTCGAAGTGGATCGCCAGCGCGTGGGCCGTCTGGGAGTCCGAGGTCATGGTCCCGTCGGGGCGCACGTACCGAGTGGCGAAGTCGGCCCGAGCGGCGGCCTCGGCGTCCCGGAACCGCTCGGCGTCGGCCTCCTCGCCGAGCAGCTCGGCCACCTCGACCATCAGCCCGGCGGTGTGGCAGAACCAGGCGTTGGCGACCAGGTCCCCGGCGGTGCGCCCGGCCGCGGCGTTGTCCGGCGGAGCGGCGGGGTCCAGCCAGTCGCCGAGGTGGAACGGCTCGTCCCAGTGGCCCGGCGGATCGCAGTGGGCCAGGATCGTCTCCAGCCACCGCCGCATGCTCGGGTACTGCGCCTCGAGCAGGCCGAGGTCGCCGTAGCGCTGGTAGGCCGTCCACGGCACCTCGGTGGCGGCGTCCCCCCAGAGGGCGGTGCGCAGCGGCATGTCGCCGAGCACGTTGGGGACGACCAGCGGCACGAGGTCGTCGGTCTGCTCCGCGGCCAGGTCGGCCAGCCAGGACGTCGAGGAACCCGCCGACGTCGTAGAGGAAGCAGGCGGAGGGGGCGAAGGCGGTGAGGTCGCCGGTCCAGCCCGAGGCGCTCGTCGCGCTGGGGACAGTCGGTGGGGACGTCGAGGAAGTTCCCCCGCATGCCCCAGACCACGTTCTCGTGCAGGCGGTTGACCCGCTCGTCGGAGCACTCGAACCAGCCGGTCCGGCGCAGGTCGGAGTGACACACCTCGGCGACGACCTCGGCCGAGGGGTCGCTGACCTCGGCGTAGCGGAAACCGTGGAAGGTGAACCGGGGCGACCAGGTCTCGGGTCCCCGACCGCGGAGGATCAGGCGGTCCCGGGCATCGGCGTCGCGCAGGGGCTCGGTGCAGAGCTCTCCGTCTTCCAGGATCTCGGCGTGCCGCAGCAGGACCTCGGCCCCCTCCGGACCGTCCGCCGTCACCCGGAGGCGACCGACCAGGTTCTGGCCGAAGTCGACGATGGTTCGGCCCGACGGCGAGGTCGTCACCTCGACGGGCTCGACCTCCTCGGTGACCCGCACCGGTGGGCCCGTCGCCGCGACCAGGGTGGTCAGGTCGTGGTCGAGCACCGCGGACGGGCGGCCACCAGGTGTCGTCGAAGCCCGGGGACGACCAGCCCTCGGGCTCCCGCCTCGGGATCGTGGTCCTCGCCGTCGTAGATGCTGGTGCGGGTCGTCGGGCCTCGCCAGGCCTTCCAGGCGTCGTCGGTCGACGACCCGGTGGACCACACCGTCGACGGTCACGACCTCGAGCTGGGCGATCAGGCCGAGGCGGTCGCCGTACTGGGCCGCCCGCCCGCCACCGAAGCCCAGCGGCCCCGGTACCAACCGTCGGCCAGGGTCGCCCCCAGCACGTTGTCGCCCTCGGCCACCAGGTCGGTGACGTCGAAGGTCTGGTAGCGGAGGCGGTGGTGGTAGCTGGTCCATCCCGGCGCCAGCACCTCGTCGCCCACCCGCCGCCCGTTGATCACCGCCTCGTACACCCCCAGGGCGGTGACGTAGAGCCGGGCCCGCTCGACCGGGCTCGGGAGGGTGAAGGGTCGACGGACCAACGCCGTGGCCTCGAGCGGGACCTTCGGCGACGCCACCCGGGCCGACCAGTCCTCGGTGTGCAGCAGCCCGGCCTCGACGACGAGGGGGGCGCTCCAGGCCGACCACGAGCCGTCGGCCCCTTCGACCCGGACGGCCACCTCCACCCGCTGGCGGGACGCCAGGGGCCCCGCCGGCCAGGCGCACCAGGACGGACTCGGCACCGTCGAGCGCGTGGATCTCACCGTTGACCCGAACCTCGGCCCGAGCCTGACGCCACCCGTCGGGGCCTCGACCACCCAGGACAGCCGCGGCTCGGCGACGCCGACGCCCAGGCCATCCCGGTGCTCCGCGGCCAGGCGGGTGACGGTCGGCTCAGTCCTCACGCAGGACGAACTCTCGCGTGTCGTGGTCGAAGTCGAAGAGATAGGCCGTCGGGTCCCCGTCCGCGGCGGGCGGCGGGCCGAAGGTCATCGGGTCGGGCTGGACCGGGACATCGACCTCGAGGCCGTCGGCCCCGGCGGCGAAGGAGCCGTAGTTCAGGTCCTCACCGGCCGCCTCGATCAGCGCCTGGAGCAGGACGACGTTGCGGCAGGCGGTGAACCCGGCGACCCACAGGTCAGAGTCCTCCTCGGTGAACGGTGTCGGGCTCGGGGACCGAGCCGCCACCGGCGTCGATCTTCTCGATGCACGCCTGCATGTTGTCCATGTTCCAGAGGTTCTCGGGACCGCCGTAGAGGTTGCCGGCGACGGCACCGTCGAGCACCGACAGGTCACGGCGGGCCTGGTCGCCGGCGTAGGCCAGGATCGAGTTCGGGTCGGTGAGCCGGAGCGGTGGGCGGTAGTCGAGGGACTCGACACCGCTGGCCCACGTGAGCCCGGCGGTGCCGAGGACCAGCACCTGGTCGACCCCGGCGGACTCGAACCGCTCGGCGATGACCGCGGTCTGGGCGTTCGTCGCCGCGACGTCATCGGCGGACGCGTCGTTGATCGCGGTCTCGACCGGTTCGATGCCGAGCTCCTCGAGCAGGGGGAGGACGGTCTCGTTCAACAGCGCCTCGTCACCGGCGGTGGCGAAGACCCCGAGCGCGCCGTCCAGCTCGCCGCCGTCGGCCATGGCCCGGACCACCTGGGCCTGGAAGTCGCTGCTGCCCTCGGGCGAGAACCAGGGCGCCGCGGCTCGTTCGAGTCGCTCCGGGGTCTGCACGCCGCCGATCACCGCGGTCTCATGGGTCTCCAGCGGGACAGAGCACGTTGTCATCCAGGAAGAAGCCGATGACGGCGAAGACGTCCTCGTCCTCGGTCAACTGCACACAGGCGGCGTCGGCCGGCTCGGCGCCGACCGGGTTGATCGGGGCGAAGACGGGCTCCAGCGTCCGGCCGTGGATCCCCCCGTTGGCGTTGATGTCGTCGAAGAGCGCCTGGTACGCCGACTCGTAGTCGCCGTGGTCGATGGTGACGATGTCGCCCAGGGACGCCAGGTCGACGTAGGTCACGCCGATCTTGACCGAGTCGTCGGTCACCCCGGGGCGCGGGTCCGGTCGGGAACGTCGTGGTGGGACCGGCACTGTCGGTCGACGCCGTCGTACCGTCGGACGCGGTGTCCTCCGGGTCACCGGACGTACAGCCGGCCAACACCACGCCGACCAGCAGCAGGGCCAGCGCGGCGCGGCGCCCTCGAGTCGAAGACCACGTCATGGCTGAACCCCCCGGTTCCTCGTTAGCGCTCACATGCCTACCACGTCAGGGATCTCGACTGCAAGAGGTCTCTTGCAGCCGACCAGCCGGCTCCGGATTCAGAGCTCGAAGCTGGCGGCCCGTGCGCTGAGCTCGTGTTCCCGCTGCCCCCGGCGGACCTGGTCGTTCTGCGCGGCTCGCTGGGCGCGAACTTCGGCGGGATCCGTCTCAGCCACCTGGTCGCCGGCCCGGGGGGCGAGGCTGAAGCCGGTGTAGACGACCCGGCGCTCGGCGGAGATCGGCGGGCGGCTCATGTGCAACGTGCACGAGCAGTGGACGGTGACGTCGCCGGTTTCGCGTCGGCAGCGGGAGGCGCGGGAGGTCAAGGCCCTCGACCCCGAGCTGGACGACGTTGGCCCGGTGCGAGCCGGGCACCACGCCCAGCTCGCCGTTCTCCCGCTGGGCGCCGGTCACCGAGATGCCCACGACCATGCCGCAGCAACCGCGGCTGTGGCCGCCGAGCGAGCAGTCCTTGTGCCAGCTCACGTCGGAGGCGCCCTCCACGACGCCGACCTTCTTGAGCAACCCCTCCGCGGCATCGGCGGTCTCGGGATCGCGCTGCTCCCAGTGGTCGCTGGTGAAGCCTCCGATGGCGGCGAAGCGATCCGAAGCCAGCACCTCCCGGAGTGCGGGTGACTGGTGGTTGAACCCGAGGATCCGGGACGCGTACCAGCCCTCCTCCTCGGTGCGGGCCCACCACGATGCCCCGTCGTCCTGTTCGGCCCTGGCGATCGCGGCGTCGTGGTCGGCGGCCACGGCGGCCATCTCGGCGTCGGTGAACAGACCTTCGAGGTGCAGGAACCCGGCTTCGGCGAGGAAGTGGCCGACCTCCTCGGGCGGGTCGTCGAGGGTGAACGAGCGGCGGAGGTCGAGCGGGTCGCCGTCGCGATCGACGAAGTCGATCGTCCCCGGCTCGTACGCGGGTCGACCGTCGAGCAGCGACCGCAGCACCGGCTCCCATTCGATGAACGCGTCGAAGGACCCCCGGCGGAGCTCGGTGCGGCCGGCGAACTGCAGGCCGAAGGTCGAGGACACGTCCTGCACCAGGTCGGAGAACGCCGCGCGGTCGACGGCCACGACCAGCGCGTCCTCGACGCCTCGGCGGACCTCGAACCGGTCGCCGTCGGTGGCGGCGAAGGTGATCGGCTCGCCGTCGACGTCGAGGGTGAGCGGCACCAGGCCGAGCCGGTTGGCGTCGCGGCCGGCCGTCGGGCCGTGCGCCTCGAGCAGGGCGGGCACGTGCTCGTCGAGGAACGTGGTCGGGTCGAGGGCGATGACATCGCCCTGGTGGCGAGTCCGCACGTCGACCGATGTCATGGCTCTCCCCTGCTGCTCGACCCCGATGGTCAGCGCCACTCTCACAGGTCGAGGCGCCCGATGCAAGAGTCCTCTTGCATCGGTCGAAGGGCGTCGCCGTGGTACAAGGTGTGCCTTCCCTCCGTTCGGAGGGACCGATCGGGGGAACGGCATGCCGGTGCGAGTGGTGCAGTGGACGACGGGCAACGTGGGCAAGGAGTCGGTCAAGGCGATCGCCGCCAACCCGTCCCTCGAGCTCGTCGGGTGCTTCGCCTGGTCGCCGGACAAGGTCGGCGTCGACGTCGGCGAGCTGGTCGGCATCGGTCCGCTCGGCGTGGCCGCGACCGACGACGTCGACGCCCTGCTCGGCCTCGAGCCCGACTGCGTCGTCTACAACCCGATGTGGCCGTCGGTCGACGAGCTGGTCCGGATCCTCGAGGCGGGCGTCAACGTGGTCGCCACCGCCGCCTTCATCACCGGCACGAACTTCGGGGCGGACCGGGACCGCCTCGTCGATGCCTGCACGCGGGGCGGCTCGTCCCTCTTCGGCACCGGCATCAGCCCGGGGTTCGCCGAGCTGGTCGCCGTCACCATCGCCGGGATCTGCAGCCGGGTCGACAAGGTCATCGTCACCGAGACGGCCGACACCACGTTCTACGACTCCCCGGACACCGAGCGGCGTGCGGGTTCGGCCATCCGATCGACGAACCGACCCTCCCCGACATGGCCGCTCGGGCACGGCGGTGTTCGGCGAGGCCGTCGCCATGGTGGCCGACGCCCTCGGCGTCGAGCTCGACGAGATCGTCTGCGAGTCCGAGTTCGCCCAGACCACCGAGGACCTCGTGATGGCGTCCTGGACGATCCCCGCCGGCCACGTCGCCGGCGTCGCCGCCAGCTGGCAGGGCCGCGTCGGCGGCCGCACGATCATCGACCTCAACGTCCGCTGGAAGAAGGGCGCGACCCTCGACCCCGACTGGGTCATCGAGAAGGACCGGTGGGTGATCACCGTCGAGGGCCTACCGACCGTCACCGCCAGCCTCGACTTCCTGCCGCCGCCGGACTTCGAGGCCGAGACGATCGAGGAGTTCATGACGATCGGCCACATCATCACCGCGGTGCCCGCCCTCAACGCCATCCCCGCCGTCCTCGCCGCCGCCGCCCGGGCATCGTCACCTACGCCGACCTCGCCATCCCCCTCCCCCGGGGCTGGGTCCGGACCGACTGAGGTCACTGGCGAGCTGACCTCAGCCCGACGGGGAGGGCTCGCGGTCAGCCTCCGCGCTCCTCGACCAGCCGGCCACGGTTGACCTTCGTGGCCGCGCTCCTCGGCATGGCGTCGACCAGCTCGACGGTCTTGGGCACCTTGTAGGCGGCCAGGCGGGACTTGGCGTAGGCGATGACCTCGTCGGCGGTCGGCGGGTCCTCCGGGTCGGCGGGCTCGACGATGGCGTGGACGCGTCGGCCCCACTGGTCGTCCTTCAGGCCGACCACGACCACGTCGGCGATCTTCGGGTGGTCGATCAGCGCCTCCTCGACCTGGGCGGGGAACACGTTGGCCCCACCGGTGATGATCATGTCCACCCGCCGGTCCACGACGTAGAGGTAGCCGTCCTCGTCGACGTAGCCCATGTCACCGACGGTCTTGAACCCGTCCTCGGTGGTCCGCAGCTGCGGCGCGTCGCCCAGGTAGTCCGAGCCTCCGTGGACGGGCGAGCGGAGGTAGATCTCACCGATCTCGCCGGTCGCGCAGGTCGTGGCCGGCCTCGTCCAGGATCCGGGCCTCGGTGCCCCGCTGGCCCCGACCCACGCTGCCCTGGTGGGACAGCCACTCGTCGCCCCGCAGCGCGGTGATGCCGATCGCCTCGGTCATCCCGTAGGCCATGAGGATGCGCTCCGCACCGACCAGCCCCGCCCACCGGTGGACCAGGGCCGGCGGCATCGGGGCCGCGCCCTGCAGGATCCAGTCGATGCTCGACAGATCGCGGTCCTCGATGCCCGGGAGGTCGGCGATGCGCTGCAGCATCGTCGGCGTCGCCGTGAACGCGGTGATCCGGTGCGCCTCGATGGCGTCCACGGCCCGGGCGGCGTCGAAGCGCTCCAACACGACCAGGCGATCGCGGTTGAGGAGGTTGTGGACGGTGGCGAAGGCGTTGACGTGGTACATCGGCGCCAGCACCAGCACGTTCTGGGGCCGCTCCACCGGCCGCCACTGCTCCATCATCGGGGTGCTGAAGATCTCGTGACACAGAGCGGGCAGGGCGCTCACGATGATCTTCGGGGTCCCCGTCGACCCGCTGCTGCAGATGCCGTGCATCCGCTCGGACACCACATCGGGGAGCTCGGGCACCTCGGCGTCGACCGTGCCCCGGATCCACGCCAGGTCGGCCTCGCCGAGGTGGACCCGGGCGGCGATGACCTCCCGCAGCTGGTCCAGCTCCCAGGCCGGGAGGTCCCAACGGACCGGGATCGGCGTGGCCCCGAGCTTCCAGCCGGCGAAGGCGGCCATCATGAGCTCCGGGCAGTTCGGCAACCCGAGGGCCAGCCGGTCACCGAGGCCGAGGCCCCGGGCCGCCAGCGCACCGGCGAGCTGGCTCGACCGCCGGTCCATCTCGGCGGTGGTCACCACCCGCTCGCCACCGTCCAGCGAGACGTGGGTGTAGGCCGGAGCGTCGGGCTCCTCGGCCACCAACACCCGCAGGCGCTCGACGAAGCTCTCCGGTACCTCCTCCACGATCCCCCCGGTCATCGAATTCAGCGCAGCTGCCACTCGACCCGCTGGCCCGAGGCGAAGCGGTCCTGGCCGGCCTTGAACGCGGCGGCGTCGGAGCCGATGCGGGTGAAGAGGTTGGCCATGGCCACGCCCTGGGTGCGGGGCATCTCGTGGGCCGTCCAGAGGGCCCGCATGGTGCCTTGGATGACCAGGGGCGGGGAGTCGGCGATCACCCGGGCCGCCCACGCGGCCCGCTCCAGCAGGTCGTCACGGGGCACGACCTCGGAGACCATGCCGATCTCCCGGGCCCGCTCGGCGGACATCCGCTCGTGGGCCCCGAGCAGGGACATGCGCATGACCTCGGGCAGCGGCATCTTCGAGAGCATCTCGATGGGCTCGAAGGCGGCGGTCATCCCGTAGGTGACGTGGGGGTCGAAGAAGGTGGCGTCGTCGCTGGCGATGATGAACTCGGTCTGGCCCAGCATGTAGAAGGCGCCGCCACAGGCCATCCCCTGCACGGCGGCGATCACCGGCTTCCAGAGGTCCCGGCTCTTGGGGCCGACGTCCCGACCCGGGTCGTCGTACATCCAGGGGGTCGGATAGCCGGGGTAGTCCCCGGCGGCTATCGCGTCGGTGTTCTCCTCGGAGACGGCCTCCCCCCGGTCGATGCCGGTGCAGAAGGAGTGGCCCTCCCCCGTGAGGACCACGCAACGGACCTCGTCGTCGTAGCGGAACGCCGTCCACAACTCGCCCAGCTCGTCCTGCATCTTCTGGTTGATGGCGTTGCGGACCTCCGGGCGGTTGAGTGACACCCACGCCACGCCGTCGTCCTTGCGCACCAACAGGGTCTCGTGCTCGGCCATGGCCGGAAACTTAGGGCGCACCCCCGGGGGTGAACCGCACCGGCATGGCCTCCAGGCCGCAGATGAAGTTCGACGGCCGGTACGGGAGCGGCTCGTCGGTCGCCAGCTCGCAGGTCGGGCAGCCGGGTCGAGCAGCTCCCGGAACATGACCCGGAGCTCGAGGCGGGCCAGCGAGGCGCCGAGGCAGAAGTGGGGGCCGAAGCCGAAGGCCAGGTGGGGGTTGGGGTGCCGGCGTGAGGTCGAAGCTCGATCGGGCCGGTCGAACACGGCCTCGTCCCGGTTGGCCGACGGGTAGAAGAGCATGACCTGGTCGCCCTCGTGCAGCGGTCTGGCCCCGCAGCTCGAGGTCGCGGGTGACCGTGCGGGCCATGTTCTTGATGGGCGACACCCAGCGCAGCATCTCCTCGACCGCGACGGGGAGCCGGTCCAGGTCCTCGGCCAGCGCAGGCCCGCTGGTCGGGGTGCTCGAGCGAGGGCCAGGAGCGCCGCCGGTGATGACGTGGCGGGTGGTCTCGTCGCCGCCGATCAGGAGCAGCAGCGTCTCGTGGACGATCGACTCGTCGTCGAGGCGCTCGCCGTCGACCTCGGCCGCACGAGGATGCTGATGAGGTCGTCGCGGGGATCGGCCCGCCGGTCGGCGATGACCCCGAGCTGGAGCTCCCGGAAGCCGAGCATGCGCCCGCAGGCCGGCGTCGGCGACCTCGGGCGGAGGGTCCAGCGTGGTGGCCCGGATCATGTCGTCGGACCACGCCAGCAGGTCGTCGTAGTGCTCCTCCTCGAAGCCGAGGAGCTCGGCGATCACCATCAGGGGCAGCGGCGCGGCGATGTCCCACACGACGTCGCACTCCCCGGCCTCGATCACCCGGTCGACGATGCGCCGGCAGAGGCGCGGCGACGGTGTCCTCCAGCTCGCCGATGCGGCGGGGGGTGAAGCCCCGGTTGACCAGCGAGCGCCGCCGCTGGTGATCGGGGTCGTCCATGGAGATCATCATCGGCAGCGGGGTGCCGTGGGGACGGGGGGCCCGCTGGCTGGAGAAGGTCTCGGGGTCCTTCTCGATGGCCAGCACGTCGTCGTAGCGGGCGATGCCCCAGACGTCGGCGACCTCGTCGTAGTGGACGGGCGACTCCCGCCGCATCCAGTCCCAGACCGGGTGGGGGTCGTCCGCGTACCAGTTCCCGTCGAGGAGGTTCACGTCCACGGCGGGACCCTAAGCGGTCGACTCGGCCCAGAATCCTCTGGAGGAACACGACCCGGGAGGCCCGAGTCAGCGACGTACCTCGGTCCGGGGCTGGGACATGATGCGGGCCGTGATCGGCCGAGGAGGTCCTGTCGTGGATGACGACGAGTTCGACGACCCGTACATCGATGCCGACGAGTGGCGGGATGTGCCGGTTCGCCACCGCTACGTCCACGGCGGCTTCACGGGCACCGACACCCGCTTCTCCATCTACCTGCCCCCGGTCGAGCAGTACGGCGGCCGGTTCTTCCAACACGTCACGCCGGTGCCCGACAGCGAGCACCTGGCTCAGGGCGCGACCGGTGAGGAGGACAAGATCGGGTTCGCGATCGCCAGCGGCGCGTACTTCCTGGAGACGAACGGCGGGGGCGAGTCCGGCGCACCGGGGTCATCGGTGGACCCGACGATCGCGGCGTACCGAGCCAACGCCGCCGCGGCCCAGCACTTCGCGGGTCCTCGCCGCGGCGATGTACGGCGAGCACCGCCCGTTCGGCTACCTCTACGGCGGCAGCGGCGGCGGTTACCGCACGATGGGTGCCGCCGAGAACACACGGGGGTGTGGGACGGGTTCGTGCCCTACGTCATCGGCTCACCGATGGCGATCCCGAACATGTTCACGGTGCGCATGCACGCCCAACGACTCCTACGCGACCACTTCGACCGGATCGTCGACGCCGTCGAGCCCGGTGGATCCGGGGACATGTACGAAGGGCTCGACCCCGACGAGCGTGAGGCGCTGATCGAGGTGACCCGCATGGGGTTCTCCCCGCGGTCGTGGTTCGGCCACCGGACCATGGGCATGCACGCCTTCCCCATCCTCTACGGCGCCGTGGGCATGGCCGATCCGTCCTACTTCGAGGACTTCTGGAACGAGCCGGGCTACCTCGGCCACGCACGGCCGGCGTCACTCGTCCGGGACATCGTCCAGCACCGGTGCGAGGTGGCCGCCACCATCACCGCGCGGAGGCGCTCGAGCTGGGCCTCGACGTGCGGACCACAGCCGGGCCAGGCCGACGGTGGGGTCGACACGTCGTGGCGAGGCCCCGACGGGCCGGTGTCGGTGCCCGTGGCCGTACGGCTCTCGAGTGCGCCCGGACCCGCGGTGCTCGGGGGCCGAGCTGGTCGTCAGCAGTGGAGCGGCGGCGCCCGGTCACCCTCGGTGTGCTCACGGTCGAGGGGGACATCGCCGTGCTCGGCCCCGGGAACGACGAGGCGAAGGCCATGCTCCAGCCCGGCGACGCGGTGGAGATCGACAACCGCGGCTACCTGGCCGCGCAGACCTACCACCGTCATCAGGTGCCGAGCGCCGACTTCGCGGCGTGGGACCAGTACCGCAGGGCCGACGGGTCACCGGTGTACCCGCAGCGCCCGCTCCTGCTCGGCCCGCTGTTCGCCGCGGCGGCAGCCGGCACGGTGCAGACCGGCCGCATCGAGGGGAAGATGATCGTCGTCGCGTCGCTGCTGGACCGGGAGGCGCTTCCCTGGCAGGCCGACTGGTACCGGGCTAGGGTGGAGGAGCACCTCGGGGAGGCCGCCGACGAGCACTTCCGCCTCTGGTTCACCGACAACGCCCTCCATGGCGACGACGAGGTCCAGGAGCACCCGACCCACAGCGTCAGCTACCTCGGCGTGCTGCACCAGGCGCTGCCGCGACCTGAGCGCCTGGGTCGAGGACGACGTCGCCCCACCGCCGAGCACGAGTTACGAGGTGGTGGACGGCCAGGTGGTCGTTCCCGATGACGCCGCGGCCCGTCACGGGGTGCAACCGGTCGTCACGCTCACCGCGGATGGATCGCCCCGGGCCGATGTCTCCGCCGGGGCCGAGGTGACGCTCCGCGCGGTGGCCGAAGTCCCCCGTGGCACCGGCGTCATCGTCACGGTCGGCGTGGGACCTCGACGGTGCTGCCCACTTCCCGCTCGTGGAGTCCGTGGAGGCCGGCGAGCGCGTCGTCATCGAGCGCCGACACACGTTCCCCGAAGGCACCTGGTTCCCCACGGTCCGGGTCACCGCCACTCCGCGAGGCCGACACGAGGACCCCGTACGCCCGCATCCAGAACTTGGCCCGTGCCCGTGTCGTCGTCGCCCCCGGGGCGCGCCTCGATTGACGTGGTGATCTGGCCGGCGCCGGCGCAGCCGACCTTCAGCCCAGGTCGAGGATCTCGGCGAGGAGGTCCATCGAGCGGAGCCAGCCGTCGAGGTCCTTCTGCCAGGGGGCGGCGACCATGTGCTGGACGCCGGCGGCTTCGAAGGCGGCTCGCTCCTCGCGGATGAGGCCGGGGTCCATGCCCTGGGGGTCCCAGCCGGTCCGGGCCGAGATGGTGAAGGACGGCTCGGGGCGGTCCCGCCGGAGCCGCTCGACGATCGGGACGACCTCCGGCGGCTTCAGGCCGACGACGTGGAACCCGTCGCCGTGGTCGACGGCCCGCTGGAAGGCCGCCTCGACGCCGCCGCCGATCCAGATCGGGATCTCGTGCGCGGGCTTGGGCAGGAACCGGATGTCGGTCGAGCGCGTAGGTGTCGCCGGCGAACGACACCGGGTCGTCCCGCCACGCCACCCGCAGGAGCTCGAGGATCTCGTCCAGCCGACGGCCGCGGTCCCCGAACGTCATGCCGAGCGCCTCGTACTCGCGCTCGGCTCCAGCCCGACGCCGGCCCCGACGATGAGGCGGCCGCCGCTCATGGCGTCGACGGACGCGAGGTGGTTGGCCAGCCAGACCGGGTTGTGCTGGGGCACGCACCAGCACGCTGGTGCCGAGCCGCACCCGCTCGGTGACCGCGGCCGCCCAGCTGAGGGTGGCGAAGGGATCCAAGCAGGTAGGGCGACGGATAGGTCTGCTCGGCCGGGTGCACGACGTGGTCGCTCACCCACACATCGGCGAAGCCCAGCGCCTCGGCGTGCTGGGCCGCCCGGGTCACCGCCTCCCCACTCGCCACCCGCCCGTACTGCGGCAGGTGGATCCCGTACGTCATCCCCATGCGACCAGCATGCCCCGGTCAGCGAACGGCGAGCACCAGGGCCGAGAAGGCGGCGAAGCCAACGCCGACGACGATCTGCATCCGGGTAATCAGCCGCTCGGTCTGCTGGTGGATCTGCGTGGACAGGTCCAGACGAAGCTCGGCGAGCTGCTGGCCCAGGTACTCCTTGGTCACGAGCTCGTCGACGTCGCGGACGGGGAACTGGTCGAGCATGGCTTGTGCGGCCTCCTCTCCGACTTCCTCGACGAAATGGGCGTAGATGACGCTCCGGTGCTTCTCCAACAGGGCCACGACGGATCTCCAGGCAGGTCGAACGACGGTGCTGGGGAAGCACCCTGGATCGTAGACCCGGCCAGCTGGTCGGGAAAGGTGTCCCCACCCGAAGGTGGGCTGATCACCGGAGGGGATCGACCCGGAGCCGCTCCAGGCGGCTGCGGGCGATGCGCCACTCGCCGTCGGCGCGGACGTACTCCTCGATGTAGTGGCCGTAGCCCTGGAGCCCGACCCGGGCCTCACCCTCGGCCTGGGGCCACTCGACGTAGTCGGCCATGGCCCAGATCCCGGTCGCGGTGTCGGGTCCGGTGAGCTCGATCTCGGGCATGTGGCCGTGGTGCACGGTCTGGGTCCCCACCAGCGCACCACTGACCGAGGCCACGATCTCCTCGCGACCGGTCACCACCATGTCCGACCTCGGGCACCTCGAGCACGGCGTCCTCGGCGAAGACCTGGCCCCAGGCGTCCCAGTCCTTGCGGTCCATGTGCCGGAAGTACCGGGCCTTGAGCCGCTTGATCGCCTCGATCTCCTCGGTCTCGGTCATTCGCCGGTGGAGAGGTAGGCGGCTTCGATCTCGTCGAGCTGGCCGACGACCTCGGCGGAGGTGCCGCTGAGGACGATCCGGCCCCGCTCCATCACGTAGACGCGGTCGGCGATCTTCGAGCGCCTGCCGCACGTGCTGCTCGACGAGCAGGACGCCGACGCCCCGCTCGTCGGCGGCGGCACGGACGGCCTGGAGGAGGTTGGTCACGATGATCGGGGCCAGGCCGAGGGAGAGCTCGTCGGCCAGCAGCACCTTCGGGTCGCGACCGAGGGCCCGGGCCAGCGACAGCATCTGCTGCTCGCCGCCGGAGCAGCAGCCCGGCCGTGCGGTCCATGATGTCCTCGAGGGCTCGGGGAAGTAGCTCGAAGGCGATGTCCGGGGCGACGGCGGCCAGCTTCAGGTTGTCGGCCACCGTCATGTTCATGATCACCGAGCGCTCCTCGGTGACGTAGCCGAGGCCGTTGCGGCAGCGGGCGTGCATCGGGGCCCGGGTCGCCTCGCCCAGGAAGCGCACCTCGCCGTCGATCGGCGGCAGCTCGCCGGCCAGGGTGAGCAGCGTCGTCGTCTTGCCGGCGCCGTTGGCCCCGATGAGGGCGACGACCTCGCCGGCGTCGACCGCGGAGGTCGAGGTCGCGGACCACGGCCATCTTCGCCGTAGCCGGCCGACAGGCCCCGGGCTTCGATGAGGGTGTCGGTCACGTCGTCAGCTCCTCGACGTCGTCAGCGTGGCCGAGGTAGGCGTCCCGCACCGCGGAATCACCGCGGATCTCCTCCGGGGTGCCGCTCGCCGATGACGTGGCCGAAGTCGATCACCACGATCCGGTCGCAGGTCGACATCACGAGGCCGACGTCGTGCTCGACGAGCAGCACGGCCATGTCGCGCTCGTCGGCGAGCCGGCGGATGAGACGGGCCAGCTCGCGGCTCTCGGTCTCGTCGAGCCCGGCGGCCGGCTCGTCGAGCAGGACCACCGACGGGCCCGGCCGCCACGGTGCGGGCGATGCCGACCAGTCGGCGGCGCCCGTAGGGGAGCTCCTCGGGCGTCTTGTCGAGATGCGGCTCGAGCGCGAACTCGTGCACCGCGGCCACCGCGGTCGGGGGCAGGTCGTGGTGGCCGGGCCAGAAGAGGTCGGTCACCCAGGACAACGCGACGAGGCCCTGGTCGGTCCCGGCCCGGATGTTCTCCTCGACGCTGACGTCCTCGAACAGCTCGAGGGACTGGAACGAGCGCCGCAGCCCGAGGCGGGCCCGCTTCGAGGCGTTCAGGCCGTCGACCCGGTCGCCATCGAGGCTGATCGACCCCTCGCGAGGCGTCGACGAAGCCGGTCACGGCGTCGATCAGGGTGGTCTTCCCCGCGCCGTTCGGACCGATGAGGCCGACGACCTCACCCGGGCCGCACCTCCATCGACACGTCGTTGACCGCCACGACCGACCCGAAGCGGACCGTCAGGCCCTCGATGGCCAGCGTCGCCCCGGCGACCGGCTCGACCTCGGCGTCGGGCAGCGGCTCGCGCGCCGTGCGGCGCGGCACCAGGTGCAGGCGTCTCCCAGAGGCCGCGACCGTGGGACGACCACGAGGTCGGCGATGCCGTTCTGGTGGCACGATCAGGATCAGGAAGACGAGCAGGGAGCCGAGGATCAGGTCCCACTGGTCGGCCAGGCCGACCACGTCCTCGATGACGCTGGTGCCGAGGCCGCCGACGGCGTTGGGGGCCGCGAAGACGGCGCCGAGCACGTAGCCGAGGCCGCCGATGACGGCGTAGCCCAGGCTGTTGATCGAGGCGAAGACGTTGAACTCGGTGTAGGTGATGAGCTGACCCCGGAAGCCGACCAGGATCCCGGCGACGGCCGCGAGGCCGGCCGAGACGGCGAAGGCGTAGAGCTTCACCCCGAACACCGAGATGCCGAGCGACGCGGCGGCCCGCTCGTTGGTGCGCACGGCGATGAGGCGCCGGCCGGTGCGCGACCGCCGGAGGTTGGCCACCAGCAGGGCCAGCAGCACGAAGGCCACGAGGCTGACCACCGCCCAGGCGTGGGGGTGGTTGACGGCGTCGACCTCGATGCCGAAGAGCGTCACCTGGCCGATGCGGGTGCCGCCGTCGAGGGCGTCGCCCAGGTAGTTGGGGTTGGCGAACACCACCTCGGACACGATGAACCCGAGGCCGAGGGTGACCACCGCGAGGTTCACGCCCCGGGTCCGCAACGCCGGCACGGCGAAGAGGAGGCCCACCGGGATGGTCAGCAGCGACGCCGAGGACGATCGCCAGCTCGACCGGGAGGTCGGCGTGCACGAAGCGGCCGGCGATCAGGGCGCCGATGCCGGCCAGGGCCCACTGGGCGAGGGAGATCTGGCCCGCGTACCCGGTCAGCACCACGATCGACAGCACCATCACCCCGGTGGCGATCGAGATGTAGGTGGCCTGGGCCCACGAGTCGTCCATCACCCCGAGCAGGAGGGCGAGGACGATCGCGGACGCGACGAGGACACCGCGGACGTTGATCTCGCCGGAGCCGAGTCGGGGCAGCCGTTCGGCGATGTGGGACCGCAGCGGCAGGCCGCGCCCGCGGACGACGACCACGAGGAAGATCACGATGAACGCCGGCGCCCGGTTCGAGGCCGGAGATCAGGTCCTGGTGCGAGGAAGTCGGTGATGTCGTTGCCGTAGAGCGTGGCCATCGACTCGCCGACCCCGATGATCAGGCCGCCCAGGAGGGTGAGCGGGAACGAGCAGGAAGCCGCCGAGCAGGGCGGCGGCCAGGCCGGCGACGGTGACGACGATCGTGAAGGTGGCCGCCGACAGGCCGGTGAGCGGGGCGGCGAGCACGGCGGCGAACCCGCCGAGCATCCCGCCGATGGTCCAGGTGAGGGCGGCCAGGCGGTCAGGTGACCAGCCGAGCGTCTGGACCGCCCGTTCGTTCTGGGCACTGGCGTTGATGGCCAGGCCGACCCGGGTGTACCGGGTCCAGGCCCACAGGGCGATGGTCACCACGAGGGTGATGACCACGATGTAGACCCGCTCCTGCTGGACGACGATGTCGCCCCAGTTGTAGAGGTCGTCGGGCAGGTAGGGCTCGACGGGCTGGTTGGCGGCCCCGTAGCGCTTCAGGACGATGGCCTGGAGCAGGCCCAGCAGCCCGATGGTCGCGATGACCCGCACGATCGCGGCCGCGTTGCGCAGGGCCCGCAGGACCAGCGCCTGGAACGCCAGGGACACCAGGCCGGCGGCCAGGACCGCGACGGCGATGGCGGGCCAGGTCCCCCAGCCCCGCTCCCCCTGGAGATCGACGAAGGCGATGTAGGCCGCGAACGTCCCGATCGCGCCTTGGGCGAAGTTGACCAGACCCGACCCGCGGTAGATCAGGACCGCGCCCTGGGCGAACAGGGCGTAGGTGGCCCCCGCCCCGAGGCCGATGATCAGGAACTGCAGGAACGACTGCAAGTGGTCACCGGCCTCCGGGGCGGGGTCTGGTCAGGATCGGGGACGATCTCAGCAGGTCTCGGCGCCGAACGGCGAGCCACACAGGGTGGCGTCGAAGCTGATCTCGGAGCCCTCGACGAAGTTGCCCTCGAGCCCGTCGGGCGTCACGCCCTCGGGATCCCAGGTCCAGGTCGACCAGCGGTCGATGCCGCCCCGCTGGAAGACGCCCGGGTGATCGGCGTCGGGCGTCCAGTTCTCGCCGCCGTAGATGTCCAGCATCGGGACGTCCTGAGCGGCGTCGAGCATCTCGGTGATGCCCTCACGGGTGAACTCCGTCATGTCCGCGTCCCGGATCATGTAGAGCAGGGCGTAGAGGCCGATCCACGAGCGCATCGGGCTGGCCTTCAGGTTGGCCGGCTGGAGGGACTCCTCGCCGGTGGCCGCCAGGTCCTGGCGGAGGGCCTCGTAGACGGGCAGGTCGAAGGTCGCCGGGGCGAAGCACCAGAGGAAGACCATCTGCTGGGCGAAGTCGCCGAGCTCGGCGATGGACGCCTGGGAGAAGGTCCCCAGGCTGGAGCCGATGAGGAGGTCGGTGCCGAGCTGCTGGCCCGCCCGCACGACCTGGACGGCCTCCTGCTCGCCGAGGGCGAGGGACACGCCACCGACGCCGGCGTCCTGCGCACCGAGGATGAACTGGGTGAAGTCGGTGGTGCCGGCGGGGACCGGGACGTCGTAGGGGAACGTGGCGCCGTCGTCGGCGTACAGGTCCTCGAGCAGGCCGACCAGCGCGGAGGCGGCGGCGAGGTCGACCCGGATGAGGCCGATGTCGGTGACGTCCTCCTCGATCAGGGCCTGGGGCAGCAGGAAGGTGACCCCGGTGCCGGAGGCATCGAGCGGGTAGGCGTTCTGGTCGCCCCAGTCCTCGGACACGACGTTGGAGGCGACCCGGGGGATGCCCGCCTCGGCCATGGCGGCGGACACGTCGGCCTGGCCGGCGGTGCCCTGGTCGTTGACCGTGGCCACGACCCCGGCCTCGTCGATCTCGCGGACACAGCCCAGCGCCTGGTCGGCGTTGCCGCCGTCGTCGCAGGTGGTGACCTCGATGCAGGCGCCGTTGGCGCCGCCCCGGGCGTTGAACGCCTCCGCCGACGCCTCGAGGGCGGTCGCCTGGTCCTCCAGGGACAGCACCGGCGACTCGAACACGGTCATCAGCCCGATCTTCAGGGGCTCCGAGGGACTCGTCGCACGGGCCGTCGTCCCACAGGCCGATGGCCTCGTAGTCGACCTCGACGGCGGCCGCCTCGTCGCTGCCGTCGTCGCCGCCGGCGTCGTCGCCGCCACCGGAGTCGTCACCGCCACCGCACGCCGCGGCGACGAAGGCCATCGCGGCCAGCACGGCCAACAGCCGGACCAAGGTCTTCGACATCCCCCACTACCCCCTTGCCGGTCGGTGTCGACCGGCGGTCGCAACCCCCGTGAGACATCTCCGTGTTCAGACGGCACCCCGCCCGAGGGCAAGTCGCCGATCCACGCCCTGCAGTATTGCCTCTCGGAGTCCGAGAAGCTAGTTTCCGCACGATCTGACCCGCCGAGGTCGGGCAGGACCTTCGGGAGGTCGAAGGTGGTGCGGATGCCGGGCGCCGCCGCGCACACCGTGGCCACGGCGTTGACCGCGGGGTGGGCCGTGAAGCCGGGCGACACCTGGGCGTAGCGCTCCGGCTCGACGGGGAACCGGATCTCGAGGTCCAGGGGGGTGTCGCCGAGGACCTGCACCCGCCAGCCGGTCTCCCGCAGGTCCCACGCCGGCTCGACGTCGGTCGTGACGTACCAGTTGGCCCGGAACTCGAGCAGCGGCTCGCCGTGCGCGCAGGCCCGTGACGACGGGTCGCTGCGCCGCGACCGTGCCCGCCGCCACCGTGCCCGCGGCGATCTCGACGTCGTTGGCGGCCACCGCGACCTCGCCACCGGACTCGATGGCGTCGAGGGGCCGGCCGATGGCGTCGGCCAGCGCCGACAGCGACGGGCCGAAGGCGTGGGCGAGGTGGCCGAAGCGGCGGGCGTCGAAGGCGGCGGGGTCGCCGCCGAAGGCCATCAGGTCGAAGAGCAGCTCGGGGGAGTTGCGCGACGACATGTCGGCGAACTCGTCGATCAGCAGGCGGTCGAGACGACGCTGCATCGTCAGCAGCACGATCGGCAGGGCCTCGGAGATGAAGCCGGGGCTGCTCCCGGTCGAGTGGATCGACGTGCCGCCGGCCGCGCAGGCGTCTTCCACCCGATCGGCGCTCGTCGGGGTCCATGCTCGCCGGGCCGGAGGAACTCCCCCCTGGTCGTGACGATGTTGGCGCCCGAGGCGAGCAGGCGACACACCGCGTCGAGGTCACAGCCCTGGGGCATGTACAGCACGCAGTCGGCGCCGAGGGCGAGGACGTCCTCGATCGAGCCGGTGGCCAGCACGCCGGTCGGGTCCGTGCCCGCGAGCTCGCCCGCGTCCCGTCCGACCTTGTCCTCGGTGTGCACGTGGAGCCCGACGAGCTTCCAGGCCCGGGTGCTCGATGACGGCCGCGCAGCGACCGGGTGCCGATGTTGCCGGTGGCCCACTGGACCAGCGCGGAGGGGTGCGCTCATGGCCCCCCGACCTCGGGACGGGCGAGGCCGAGGTGCTCGCGGAGGGTGGCGCCGGTGTAGCGGTCGCGGAAGACGCCCACGGCGCTGGAGCTCGGGGACCACGAGGCGCACGACGTCCTCGTAGGCGCCGGGGACGTGGGTGGCGGCGATGACGAAGCCGTCGCAGGCGTCGCCCTCGAACCACTCCTGCATCTGATCGGCCACCTCGGGTCCGGTGCCCACGAAGCGGGGGCCCTGCAGGAGGGTGGCCCGGTGCCCGGCCAGGTCGGGCGAGGGTCAGGGTGTCACCGCCGATGTGCTTGCGGAGGTTCTGCACCAGGCTCCCCGGATGCCCGAGACCTCGGGAGCTCGATGAGCTCGTCGGTGGGATGGGGGTCGCTCGAGGGCCCATGTCCGAGAAGTCGTGGTTCATCAGCCTCCGAGAGGAGCGTGAGCGAGGCCTTGGGGTCGACGAGGTCGTTGAGGAAGCACCTGCTCGCGCTCCTCGGCGTGGGCCCGGGACTCACCCCGACCGACCGTGGTAGGCCATGGGCAGCATCTTCACGGTGTCGGGCTCCCGGCCCGCCTCGGCGATGGCGTCCTTCTGGCCCTTTGTAGTGGGACGCGGGCGACCTCGAGGCCGGGGTCGCCGGTGAAGATCAGCTCGGCCCAGCGGGCGGCGAACGGCCTGGCCCCGCCCCGACGGAGCCCGCCTGCAGCAGCACCGGACGGCCCTGCGGGCCCCGGGGGACGGTGAGCGGCCCGCCGGACGCTGAACCAGTCGCCCTCGTAGTTGAGCTCGTGGACCTTGTCGGGGTCGGCGAAGGTGCCGCTCTCCCGGTCGAGGACGAGGGCGTCGTCCTCCCAGGAGTCCCAGAGGCCGGTCGTCGCCTCGAGGAACTCGTCGGCCCGGTCATAGCGGGCGTCGTGGTCGAGCACCTCCTTCATCTCCGTAGTTCTGGGCCTCGCTGTCGTTGACCGAGGTGACGACGTTCCAGGCGGCCCGACCGCCGGAGAGGTGGTCGAGGGTGGCGAAGGTCCGGGCGACGTGGAAGGGCGAGTAGTAGGTGGTCGAGTAGGTGGCGCCGAGGCCGATGTGCTCGGTGGCCCCGGCGAGGAGGCCCAGCACCACGGACAGGTCGAGCTTCACGGGTCGGGCCCCGAGGCGCACCGCCTCGGCCACCGAGCCGCCGTAGATGCCGGGCATGGCGAGGCGGTCGTCGAAGAACATCAGGTCGAAGCAGCCCTCCTCGAGGGTCCGCCCAGCTTCTGGTAGTAGCCCACGTCGAGGAAGCCGTGCTCGGTGGCGGGGTGGCGCCACGAGCCGGAGTAGACGGTGACGTTGCCCGCCTGCATGAAGCCGACCAGGGACATCTGGCGCACGTCAGTCATGGTGCCCTTCGGGGATGAGATGAGAACGGTACTTCCGCCTAGGCAGAGCGATCTTATACTCCGAGAGCGGTGGCCGCCACCGGACGGGTGCGGTCGCCGGGGGTGCGACCATGGGGGCCATGACCGACGAACCCGTCCTGGTCCGCGAGCAACACGGCAACGTCCTGCTGCTGCGCCTCAACCGGCCCGCGGCCCGCAACGCGTTGAGCGGCGAGCTGCTGGACCAGCTCGGGCTCGCGCTGGTCGCCGCCGAGACGGACCCGGCGGTGGCCTGGTGGTGATCACCGGGACCGGGGACCGGGCCTTCTGCGCCGGGATGGACCTGGCCGACTTCGCCGCGGCCGGGGCCATCGGCCCGAGCGCCGAAGGCGTGGCCGGCTCCAGCCGCTTCACCGAGGGCGGCATCGCCGTGCCGATCGTCGGCACGGCCAAGCGCCGCCCGCCGTCACCGGGGGCTTCGAGGTCCTCATGGGGTGTGACCTGGTGGTGGCCTCCGCCGCGGCCCGCTTCGGCCTGCCCGAGGTCAAGCGGGGGCTGTTCGCCGCCGGCGGGGGCACGGCCCTGGCCACCCGCATCCCGCTGGCCATCGCCCTCGAGCTTCACCCTCACCGGCGATCTCATCGACGCCGAGCGGGCCGCGACCCTCGGCCTGGTCAACCAGGTCGTGCCACCCGGCGGAGGTGCTCGACGCCACGCTCGCCGTCGCCGGACGGATCGCCGGCAACGGCCCCCTCGGGCTCCGGGCCACCAAGCAGCTCGTGCGCCTCGCCATCCGGGCCCGCGACGACTACGCGGCGGTCCAGGCCGAGTGGCAGCAGACGGTCTTCGCCAGCGACGACGCCCGGGAGGGCGCCACCGCCTTCATCGAGAAGCGGGAGCCCCGTGTGGACGGGTCGCTGATGTGGAGCGATCGGGCCTGCGTCAGCCCGCGGGGGTGAACTCCAGGTGCAGCTGCTGGAGGCCGCGCAGGATGAAGGTCGGGACGTACGGGTAGTGCCGGTCGCCGGCCGGGCCGTGCTCGGCCTCGTCGATCCGGATGTCGGTGGTGCGGTCGAGCAGCCGCTCGATGGCGACGCGGCCCTCGGCACGGGCCAGGGGGGCACCGGGGCAGGAGTGGATCCCGCGGCCGAAGGCGAGGTGCTGCCGGGCGTTGTCCCGCTCGTGGCGAACGTGTTCGGGTCGTCGAACCGGCGGGGTCGCGGTTGGCGGCGCCGTTGAGCACCATCACGGTGGTGCCCGCCGGGATGTCGACGCCGCCGACGGTGGTCGCGACCCGCGACAGCCGGAAGTCGCCCTTGACCGGGCTCTCGATCCGCAGCGTCTCCTCGATGAAGTTCGGGATGCAGGTCGCGGCTCGTCGCGCAGCCGCTGCTGGAGGTCGGGGTCGCTCGGCGATGGATCTGCAACGCGGAGCCCAGCAGGCGCACCGTCGTCTCCTGGCCGGCCGCGAAGAGGTTGGCGGCGACGCGGCACGACGTCGATGACCTCCGGCGTCGAGCCGTCGGGGAAGGTCGCGGTGGCCAGGCCGGTGAGCACGTCGTCGCGCGGCTCGCGGCGGCGGTCCTCGATGTAGCGTGGAGAACCGCTCGTAGAGGAACTCGAGCGGGGTCGTGGCGCAGCGTGTCGTCGCCGGTGCTCCCGATGCCGCCGGTCCGCTGGCCTGGCGCAGCACCTCGCGGAACCGTCGTGGTCCTCCTCGGGCACGCCGAGCAGGTCGGCGATGACGAGCAGGCTGAACGGCCCGGCGAACTCGCCGATGAACTCGCCGCAGCCGCCGGTGGCGAGGAACTCGTCGAGCTGCCGGTCGGCCAGGCGCCCACATGAACTCCTCGTTCTCCTTGAGGCGCTTCGGCGTGATCAGCCGCATGAGCAGCGCCGCGGTGGTCGGTGTGCGTCGGCGGGTCGAGCGTGGGGAGCTGGTCGCTCATCGGGAGCTCGTCGCGGTGCTGCTCGATGAGGTCGCTGACGTCGTCGCCCTCGAGCGGCACCGGGAAGCCGGGGAAGGGCCCGGTCACCGACGGTGCACGACGAGAACGTCGTCGGTGTCGTTGTAGACGGCCAGCGCCTCGTCGTAGCCCGTCACCATCACCACGTCGTGATGCGGCTCGCGCCGCACCGGGCACTCGCCGCGCAGCGCCGTCGAAGTAGGGGTACGGGTCCGCGACCAGGTCGTCGTCGCGGAAGAAGTTCGGCTCGTCGGTCCTGGCGTGCGATCCCGTGGAGCACGATCTGCCACAGCTCGTCGGCCGCCGCGTCCGCGTTGTCGAGGGGGGTGCCGCTGATCGTCGCCACGAACGAGTTGAACATGACGGCCTGGAGGATCACCCGGGCGGTGCGGCGGTTGTGCACCTCGGGGCGGATGACGCCCGCGGCGGCGGCCTGGTCGAGGACCTCCTCCAGGAGGGTGACCACGGGGATGAAGGCCCGGGAGGCCTCCTTCGGGTGGGAGGTCAGGAGCTGCTGGGCGAAGTCGGCCATGGCCCCACGGAGTTGGGCTTGGTCGACCGGCCCGGGGGCGAGGGGCGGCACAACGCGTAGTACTCGACGCAGAACCGGTGCAGCCGCTCGAGGGGGTCGTCCTCGTCGGCGATCGACGTCTCGAGCTTCTCGGCGGTCGACCGCACGGCTTCCT
>CAVZRY010000009.1:0-40000 GCA_963777805.1 uncultured Microthrixaceae bacterium
CCACATGCACGAGGGGGCGTGGTCCAGCCGCCTCGGCATCCCGGGCATCCCGGCGGCGGCCGAGGAGGTCATGGTCGCCCGCGACCTGGCCCTGGCCCGCCTGACCGGCGCCCGGGTCCACTTCCAGCACATGAGCACCGTGGGCTCGGTCGAGCTCATCCGCCAGGCCAAGGCCGCGGGCGCCCGGGCCACGGCCGAGGTCGCCCCCCACCACCTGACCCTGACCGACGCCGAGGTGGCCGGCTTCGACCCGGTCTTCAAGGTGAACCCGCCCCTGCGGGAGCAGAGCGACGTGGATGCCGTGCGGGCGGGCCTGCGGGACGGCACCCTCGATGCGGTGGGTACCGACCACGCCCCCCACACCCAGGAGGACAAGGAGAAGCCCTTCGACTCGGCGCCGCCAGGGATGCTGGGCCTGGAGTACGCGCTGGCCATCGTCCTCACCGAGGTCGGCCTCAGCGTCGAGCAGGCCTTGGCGGTGCTCTCGTGGCAGCCGGCCGCCATCGCCCGCCTCAGCGACGAGCACGGCGGCCCGGTCACCGAGGGTCGGCCCGCCAACCTCTGCGTCATCGACCCGAACCTCGAGTGGACCGTCGACCCCGCCGACACCGCCAGCCGATCCCGCAACAACCCCTACGCCGGCCGGAAGCTCACCGGCCGGGTCCGCCACACCGTCTACCGCGGCGAACCCGTCGTCATCGACACGGAGGCCCAACGATGAGCAGCATCACCGAGGCACTGCTGGTCCTGGCCGACGGGACGACCTTCGAGGGGGAGGCCATCGGGGCCGAACCCGACAACGGCGTGGCCACCGGTGAGGTCGTGTTCAACACGGTCCTGTCCGGCTACCAGGAGGTCATCACCGACCCGTCCTACGCCGGGCAGATGATCGCCTTCACCTACCCCCACATCGGCAACTACGGCGTCACCCCCGAGGACGACGAGAGCGCCCGGCCGTTCTGTCGGGGCGTGATCATCCGGGAACTGGCCCGGCGGCGCAGCAACTGGCGGGCCGAGGACGACCTCGACACGTTCCTGAAGCGCCACGGTGTCCCCGGCATCGCCGGCATCGACACCCGGCGGCTCACCCGCCACATCCGGGACGCCGGCGTCCATGCCCGGCGCCTTCGGTACGGCCGACGAGACGACGCTGAAGCAGGCCGCCCTCGACGAGCCGGGCACCGACGGCCAGGACCTGGCCTCGGTGGTCAGCTGCACCGAGCCCTACACGGTCGGCGACGGCCCGCGCCGGGTCGTGGCCTACGACCTCGGCATGAAGACCACGATCCTGCGCCACCTCAGCGGCTTGGCCACTGTGGAGGTCGTGCCCGCCGGGACGTCGGCCGACGAGGTGCTGGCTCGGGGGCCCGACGGCGTCTTCCTGTCCAACGGCCCGGGCGACCCGGCTGCGGTCACGACCACGACCGAGGCCATCCGGAGCCTGCTCGGCCAGGTCCCGGTCTTCGGCATCTGCCTGGGGCACCAGCTCCTGGCCACCGCCCTGGGCGGGGCGACCGAGAAGCTGCCCTTCGGCCACCACGGCGGGAACCACCCGGTCCAGCGCCTGGCCACCGGCGGCATCGAGATCACCAGCCAGAACCACAACTACGCCGTCGCCGCCGACTCGCTGGGCGCCGCCGAGGTCACCCACGTGAACCTCAACGACGGGGTCATCGAGGGCCTGCGCAGCAACGACGTCCCCGCCTTCAGCGTCCAGTACCACCCGGAGGCGGGGCCGGGCCCGCACGACGCCCGCTACCTGTTCGACCTCTTCGCCGACCTCATGGACCAGCACTGATGCATCGACCCGCACCGACGAGAGACCAGCACTGATGCCCAAGCGCACCGACATCGAGTCGATCCTGCTCATCGGAGCCGGGCCCATCGTCATCGGCCAGGCCTGTGAGTTCGACTACTCGGGCACCCAGGCGTGCCGGGTGCTGCGGGAGGAGGGGTACCGGGTCATCCTGGCGAACTCGAACCCGGCCACGATCATGACGGACCCGGACTTCGCCGATGCCACCTACATCGAGCCGCTGGACCTCGAGATCCTCACCCGCATCATCGAGCGGGAGAAGCCCGATGCCCTCCTGCCGACCCTCGGGGGCCAGACGGCGCTGAACCTCGCCATGGCCCTGGTCGAGGCCGGCGTCCTGGACGAGCACGGGGTCGAGCTGATCGGGGCCAACGCCGAGGCCATCGCCACCGCCGAGGACCGGGACCGGTTCAAGCAGGCCATGATCGAGATCGGCCTCGGCGTGCCGAACTCGCGCCATCGCCCACACCCTCGAGGAAGCGCTGGCGGTCGTCGACGCCATCGGCCTGCCGGTCATCATCCGCCCCGCCTACATCCTCGGGGGGCGGGGGACCGGCATGGCCTCCACGCCCGAGGAGTTCGCCAAGGCAGCCCAGCACGGCCTCGAGTCGAGCCCGATCTCCGAGATCCTCATCGAGCAGTCCATCGCGGGGTGGAAGGAGTACGAGCTCGAGGTCATGCGGGACCGGGCCGACAACTGCGTGGTCGTCTGCTCCATCGAGAACGTGGACCCCATGGGCGTCCACACCGGCGACTCCATCACCGTGGCGCCGGCCCAGACCCTCTCCGACGTCGAGTACCAGCTCATGCGGGACGCCGCCTTCGCCTGCATGCGCCGGGTCGGCGTGGAGACCGGTGGCTCCAACGTGCAGTTCGCCCTCGACCCGACGAACGGCGAGATGGTCGTCATCGAGATGAACCCGCGGGTCAGCCGCTCGTCGGCCCTGGCGTCGAAGGCCACCGGGTTCCCCATCGCCAAGATCGCCGCCCGCCTGGCCGTGGGCTACACGCTGGACGAGATCCCCAACGACATCACCGCGAAGACGCCGGCCTGCTTCGAGCCGACCATCGACTACGTCGTGACCAAGATCCCACGCTGGGCGTTCGAGAAGTTCCCCGGCCAGCCCGCCGTCCTCGGCACCCAGATGCAGTCGGTGGGCGAGGCGATGGCCATCGGCCGGACCTTCCCCGAGTCGCTCCAGAAGGGCCTGCGCTCCCTCGAGCACGGGCGCCACGGCCTGAACTGCGATCCGGGAGAGGCGGCCTACGACGACCTCACCGACGCCGAACTGGTGGCCCGGGCCTCGATCGGCACGCCGGACCGGCCCTTCGAGCTGGAGGCCGCACTCCGGCGAGGGATCAGCATCGAGGACGTCTACGCCTCGACGAAGGTCGACCCCTGGTTCCTGGACCAGATCAGCCTCATCGTCGAGGAGCGGACCCACCTGGCCGAGGTCGGGTTCGAGGCCATGACCCGGGCCGGCTGGCGCCGGGCCAAGCGCCTCGGTTTCGCCGACGCCCAGCTCGGCGTGGCTCTGGGGGGTCGATCCCGTCGAGGTCCGGGCCCGTCGGCTCGAGGCCGGTGTCCGCACCACGTTCAAGACCGTCGACACCTGCGGGGCCGAGTTCGACGCTCAGACGCCGTACCACTACTCGACCTACGAGGACGAGGACGAGGTCCGGCCGGGGGACACGCCCAAGGTCGTCATCCTGGGCTCCGGGCCCAACCGCATCGGCCAGGGCATCGAGTTCGACTACTGCTGCGTGCACGCCAGCTTCGCCCTGCGGGATGCCGGTTTCGAGACCGTCATGGTCAACTGCAACCCCGAGACGGTGTCCACCGACTACGACACCAGTGACCGCCTCTACTTCGAGCCGCTGACCCATGAGGACGTCCTCAACGTCATCGAGGCCGAGCAGGGCTCGGGTGAGGTCGTCGGGGTCATCGTGGCCCTCGGCGGCCAGACGCCGCTGAAGCTGGCCGACGTGCTGCCGGCCGATCTGGTGCTGGGGACCAGTGCGGCCTCCATCGACCTGGCCGAGGACCGCGAGCGCTGGAACGCCCTCTGCGCCCACCTGGAGATCCCCCAGCCCGCCGGGGGCACGGCGGTGACCGTCGAGGAGGCCATGGCCGTCGTCGAGCGGGTCGGCTACCCGGTGCTGATGCGGCCGTCCTACGTCCTCGGTGGCCGGGCCATGTCCATCGTCTACGACGACGACGGCCTGCGCTCGGCCATGGCCGAACTGGCCGGCTTCGGCTCCCTGGGCAAGGAGGGCGGCCTCTCCGCCCAGCGCCCCGTGCTGGTCGACCGGTTCCTGGAGGACGCCGTCGAGGTCGACGTGGACGCCATCCGCGACCACACCGGTGACGTGCTCATCGGCGGGATCATGGAGCACGTCGAGGAGGCCGGGGTCCACTCCGGCGACAGCGCGTGCATCATCCCGCCCCCGTCGCTGTCCGCCGAGACCCAGGAGGTCATCGAGGAGCACACCCGGGCGATCGCCGAGGCGCTCGACGTGCGGGGTCTGATCAACGTCCAGTACGCGGTCAAGCACAACCAGGTCTTCGTGATCGAGGCCAACCCCCGGGCGTCCCGCACCGTGCCCTTCGTGGCCAAGGCCACCGGGGTCCCGCTGGTGAAGCTGGCGGCCCGGGTGATGGTCGGGGCCACGCTGGTGGAGCTGCGGGAGGAAGGGCTGCTCGTCGACAAGGTGGTCGGTGACCACGTGGCGGTGAAGGAGGCGGTCCTGCCCTTCGACCGCTTCCCCGACGTCGACACCGTGCTCGGCCCCGAGATGCGCTCCACGGGTGAGGTCATGGGCATCGACCTGACCGTTGGCCTGGCCTTCGCCAAGAGCCAGATCGCGGCGGGGGACCGGCTGCCCGAGTCGGGCACGGTCTTCCTGTCCCTCGCCGACCGGGACAAGGCGACGGGTGAGGCCGCCGCAGTCCTCTTCCGGGAGCTGGGCTTCGCCATCGCGGCGACGGTCGGCACCGCCCGCTTCCTCGAGGAGCGCGGGATCGAGATCGCCACCGTGGTGGCCAAGCTGGGCGAGGAGACGGGTCACGACGCCGTCGAGCTGATCGGCTCCGGCAAGGTCGATCTCGTCGTGAACTCGCCGCGGGGCCGGGGGCCACGGGCCGATGGCGCCCACATCCGCCGGGCGGCGGCCTCCGCGGGGATCCCGGTGGTCACCACCGCGGCCGCCGGGCTCGCCGCCGCCCGGGGCATGGCCGACTGGGCCCACCACGAGCTGCGGGTCCGGACCCTGCAGGAGTACCACCGCGGCGTCCACGCCGATCAGCTGAGCCTGCCGCTCTGATGACTGCGGTACCCGATCTGACCACCACGGTCGGGTCGGTCACGTTGCCCAACCCGGTGATGACGGCCTCGGGCACGGCCGGGCACGGCACCGAGCTGGCCGCGTACCAGGACCTGTCCGGGCTGGGCGCGGTCGTGGTGAAGTCGTTGGCCGCGGGTCCCTGGGCGGGCAACCCGCCGCCGAGGATCCGGGAAGCACCGGCGGGGATGGTCAACAGCATCGGGCTGCAAGGCCCGGGCGTCCCCGCTTGGCTGGCCGAGGACCTACCGGCCCTGGAGGCGCTCGGGGCCCGGGTGGTGGCCAGCATCTGGGGGCGCACGGTCGACCAGTACGCCGAGGCTGCCGCTCTGCTGGCCGAGGCCGGGGACACCGTGGTCGCCGTCGAGGTGAACCTCAGCTGCCCGAACCTGGACGGCGGCTCCCACCTGTTCGCCCACGATGCCCCCCTCGCGGCCGAGGCCATCGCGGCCACGGCGGCATGCGGTCGGCCTCGCTGGGCCAAGCTCAGCCCCAACACCCCGGACCTGGTCGCCATCGCCGGCGCCGTGGCCGAGGCCGGCGCCGAGGCCGTCACCCTGGTCAACACCGTCCAGGCCACCCTGCCCGACGACGAGCGGGACGGCCCCCGTTTCGGCGGCGGGGGCGGGGGGCTGTCCGGACCGGCGATCCACCCGGTCGCGATCCGGTGCGTCTATGCGGTCCGGGCGGCCCATCCCGACCTCCCGATCGTGGGGGTCGGCGGGGTCACCGATGCCGCCACCGCCCTCGACCTCCTCGCCGCCGGGGCCTCCGCGGTGCAGGTCGGCACCGCCACCTTCGCCCATCCGGGTGCGCCATCCCGGGTGCTGGATCAACTAGAAACGTGGTGTCGACGCACCCGAACCCCCCACCTGCGCGAACTGATCGGAAGCATGCATGAGTGACGTCCCCGAAGAACTCCGGCAGAAGCTCTGCCTGGCCCTGGACGTGGACGACCTGGTCGCCGCCAACCGCCTGGCCCGGGACCTGAAGGGCCATTTCGGGGTGGTGAAGGTCGGCCTCGAATTGTTCACCGCGGTGGGCCCCGACGTCATCGGCGCCATGAACGACTACGGCTACCGGGTCTTCGTCGACCTCAAGCTGCACGACATCCCCAACACCGTGGAGCGGGCTTCCCGTGTGCTCGGCGCCCTGGGGGCGAGCTACCTCACCATGCACGCCCACGGTGGGGCCCCGATGCTGCGGGCCGGGGTCACCGGGCTCATGGAGGGTGCGGCCAACGCCGGGCTGCCCGAGCCCGTGGCGGTGGCGGTCACCGTCCTCACCAGCGACGCCGATGCTCCCGATCACATCATCCCCCAGCGGGTCCGGGTGGCGGCGGAAGGCGGCTGCCAGGCCATCGTCTGCGCGGTGGGCGACCTGCCCGACGTGCGCACGCTCACGCCCCGGATGATCAAGGTCGTCCCCGGCATCCGGCCCGAGGGTGCGCCCGCCGACGACCAGGCCCGGGTCGGCACGCCCCAGGAGGCGCTCGACGCCGGTGCTGACCTGCTGGTGATCGGGCGCCCGATCACGCGGGCCGACGACCCCGTCCAGGCCGCCGCCGACCTCGTCGCCTCCGTCACCTCCGTCGGGTAAGGGGATGCCCACGCCGCCGCCGCTCAGCGACGAGCAGCGCCGGGCCGCACTGGAGAAGGCCGCCGAGGCCCGTCGCGTCCGGGCCGAGCTGAAGGCCGACCTCCAGGTCGGGCGCCATCGGCGCTCGAGGACGTGTTCACCCGGGCGGCCGAGGAGCCCTTCGTGGCGAACACCAAGATCCTCGTGGTGTTGGAATCGCTGCCGAACATCGGCAAGGTCCGTTCCCGACGCACCATGGCCGACATCGGGATCAGCGAACGCCAGCGGGTCCGCGGCGTCGGCCAGAACCAGCGGGAGGCGCTCGTCGAGCGCTTCGCCGAAGAGGAGTCCCCCTGATCATCGTCATCGCCGGCCCCGGTGGGGTCGGCAAGGGCACCATCGTGGAGCAGCTGATCGCGGCGGGATCGCGACCTGTGGCTGAGCCGCTCGTGGACCACCCGCGACCGCCGCCCGGGCGAAGCCAAGGACGCCTACGTCTTCACCGACCGCGAGGCGTTCATGGCCAACGTGAAGGCGGGCGGCTTCCTGGAGTGGGTGGAGTTCCTGGACTACCTCCAGGGCACCCCGATCCCAGACCCACCCGAGGGCAAGGACGTGGTCCTGGAGATCGACGTCGGCGGGGCCGAGCAGATCCTGGCCGGCTACCCCGACGACCTCTTCATCTTCGTGGAGCCCCCCAGCCGAGCGGTGCAGGAGGAGCGACTGCGGGGCCGGGGCGACCCGGAGGAGAAGATCCAGAAGCGGCTGGCCAAGGCCGACGAGGAGGCCGAATGGGCCCGCGAGCTGGGCATGACCATCGTGGTCAACGACGTGCTGGAGGACGCCGTCGCCGAGATCGAGGCCCTCATCGCCGAGGCCCGCGCCGCCCGATGAACCGGTGGGAAGGCCGGGTCGTCACCACGACCGAGCGTCTCACCCTTCGCACGTTCCGGGAGGATGACCTCCCGCAGTACGCCGCGCTGAACGCCGACCCGGAGGTCGTCGAGTACCTCGGCGGGCCGCTCAGCCGGGAGGGCTCCGACGAGATCGCGGCCTACGCCAACGACCTGTGGATCCGACGGGGGATCGGCCTGCTGGCCGTGGAGCGCACGGCCGACGGCACGTTCCTCGGCATGTGCGGCGTCCACGTCCTGCACTCCTACCCCGATGACCTGGAGGCCGGCTGGCGGCTGGCTCGGGAGCACTGGGGCCAGGGCTATGCCACCGAGGCCGCCTCGGCCTGGCTCCGCATCGCCTTCGAGGACCAGGGGGCCGACCGGGTCATCTCGGTCACCGACCCGCCCAACCGCCGCAGCATCGCCGTCATGGAGCGCCTCGGCTTGACCTACGACCACGAGGCCGACCTCGACGAGCACGGTGACCGCTTCCACGCCGTGGTCCACAGCATCACCCGAGAACGCTGGATCGAGCGCCACGAGGGCAATACCCTCTGACGAGGTTCGTGAGCGACCTTCATCCGCTCTCCGCACGTAGATCCACACGTAGGAGACCACGGATGACCATCGACGAACGGCAGCGCCATGGGCTCTACCAGGAACTGGAAGCCACGCTCGGTGCCGAGCACGCGGCCACCCTCATGAGCATGCTCCCCCCGGTCGGCTGGGCCGACGTGGCCACGAAGAGCGACCTGGCGTCGCTGGGCAGGGAACTGTGCTCGGAGATCTCGGCCACCGAACGGGTGCTGCGCTCGGAGATCCAGGCGGCCGAGCATCGCCTGAACGCCAGCTTCCAGGAGGCGATGCGCCACCAGCTCTGGGCCACGATCGGCGTCATGCTGGTTGCCGTGCTCGGATCCCTGCTCCTCGGCCGCTGACTCTCGGCGGCAACGCCGCACGGGGCCGGTAGCCTGTTCTGGCCCCTTTCTCCACCGGAGTGCCGCATGTCTTCGCGCCATCACACGATGATCGACCCCCGCATCGAGGACCTCCTCGAGCGCGCCGGGGACTCCAAGTTCCGCCTGGTGACCCTGGGGGCCAAGCGGGCCCGTCAGATCAACTCGTACTTCGGCCAGCTCGGTGAGGGCCTCGGCTCCTCGATCCCGCCGCAGGTGACCTCCACGGCGCGCAAGCCGCTGTCGATCGCCTACGAGGAGATCCGGGCCGACAAGATCCTGCCGGTGAACCCCGAGGACATGCCTCAGGAGCCCGAGGTCGACGAGGAGGCCGAGGCCGTCGCGGCCGACGCCGGAGACGACGCCGAGGCCTAGTCCGCTCGCGGGCGACCCGGGACCGGGGGGAGTGCACGTGCCCGAGACCGCATCGACAGCCAGTCCGCTGCAGGGGCGCCGGATCGTCCTCGGCGTCACGGGGGGCATCGCCGCCTACAAGGCCGTCGAGGTGTGCCGCCGCCTGGTCGACGCCGGGGCCCACGTCGCCCCGATCATGACCGAGGGCGCGCAGCGCTTCGTCGGCGAGGTCACCTTCTCCGCCCTGGCCTCCGAGCCGGTCCAGACCTCGCTCTGGGACGAAGCCTCGCCCATTCCGCACACCCGGCTCGGCCAGGGCGCGGACCTGATCGTGGTGTGCCCGGCCACGGCCCGCCTGCTGGGCGCCTACGCCGCAGGCATCTCCGACGACCTGCTCACGGCCACGCTGCTGGCCACCCGGGCGCCGGTCGTGGTCTGCCCGGCGATGCACACCGAGATGTGGGAGCACCCCGCGGTGCAGGACAACCTCCGGGTCCTGGCCGGCCGCGGCGTGACGATCGTGCCTCCCGAGGAAGGTCGCCTGGCCGGCGGCGACGTCGGCGCCGGTCGCCTGGCCGACCCGGCGCGCATCGTGGCCGCCCTGGAGGCCGTGCTCGGCCCCGACGATCTCGCCGGCCTCGACGTGCTCGTCACCGCCGGCGGCACCCGCGAGCCCATCGACCCGGTCCGCTTCATCGGCAACCGCTCGTCGGGCAAGCAGGGCCATGCCCTGGCCGACGAGGCCGCCTCCCGGGGCGCCAAGGTCACCCTGGTGACCACCGTCGATCGCCCGACGACCGGCGGGGTCGAGATCGTCAGGGTGGCCACCGCCGCCGAGATGGACGCCGCGGTCCGGGAGCGCAGCGCCACCGCCGACGTCGTCGTCATGGCCGCCGCGGTGGCCGATTTCCGCCCGGACAGCACGGCGGACACCAAGCTCAAGAAGGACGGGGGTCCCCCCACCGTCACCCTCGTCCCGACCGCCGACATCCTGGGCGGGCTGGTCGAGCGTCGCCGTCCCGGTCAGACCCTGGTGGGCTTCGCGGCCGAGACCGACGACGTCGAGGCCAACGCGGCGGCCAAGCTGGCCCGAAAGCCCGTCGACCTGTTGGTGGTCAACGACGTCTCGCAGCCCGGCGCCGGGTTCGAGTCGGACACCAACGAGGTGCGTATCATGTCGCCGTCCGGATCGACCCTCACGGTCGACCAGCGCGACAAGCGGGCCGTCGCCCGTGCCGTCCTCGATGCGGTGGTGGCCGACCGCGCCACGTCCTGACCCAAGATCGCCGAACCACCCAACATGGAGCACCTGTGAGCAAGTTCACCTTCACCTCGGAGAGCGTGACCGAGGGTCATCCCGACAAGATGGCCGACCAGATCTCGGACTCGATCCTCGACGCCATGCTGGCCGAGGACCCCGAGAGCCGGGTCGCCTGCGAGACCCTGGTCACCACCGGCCTCGCGATGGTCGCCGGTGAGATCACCACCACGGCCTACGTCGACATCCCGGGCACGGTGCGCCAGACGATCAACGACATCGGCTACGACCGCGAGGCCTTCGGCTACGACGGCAACACCTGCGGGGTCATGGTCTGCATCGACGAGCAGAGCCCCGACATCGCCCAGGGCGTGGACGACAGCGAAGAGGTCCGCTCGGGCACCTCCGGCGAGGACCTGCTCAACAAGCAGGGGGCCGGTGACCAGGGGATGATGTTCGGCTACGCCTGCGACGAGACCGACGTGCTCATGCCGCTGCCGATCCACCTGGCCCACCGCATGGCCGAGCGCCTCACCGAGGTCCGCCGGGCGGGCACGGTCCCGTACCTGCGCCCCGACGGCAAGACCCAGGTCACCTTCGACTACGAGGACGGCAAGCCCGTCCGCCTGACCACCGTGCTGGTCTCCACCCAGCACAACGACGGCATCGACCGCGACGAGGTCATCCGCCCCGACCTGATCGAGCACGTCATCCGCCCGGTCGTCCCCGAGCAGTTCGCGGACGACGACTACGAGGTCTTCGTCAACCCGACCGGCCGTTTCGTCACCGGTGGCCCGGTGGGCGACGCCGGCCTGACCGGCCGCAAGATCATCGTCGACACCTACGGCGGCATGGCCCGTCACGGTGGTGGCGCCTTCTCCGGCAAGGACCCCAGCAAGGTCGACCGCTCGGCCGCCTACGCCGCCCGCTGGGTCGCCAAGAACCTGGTCGCCGCCGGTGCGGCCAGCCGCTGTGAGGTCCAGGTGGCCTACGCCATCGGTGTGGCCCACCCCATCTCGATCATGGTCGAGACCTTCGGCACCGAGAACGTGGACAGGCCCAAGCTGGAGGAGACGGTCCGGGAGGTCTTCGACCTCCGTCCGGCCGCCATCATCCGGGACCTCGAGCTGCGCCAGCCCATCTACCGCCAGACGGCGGCCTACGGCCACTTCGGCCGTGAGGGCGACGGGTTCAACTGGGAGCGGCGTGACCGGGTCGACGCGGTGAAGTCCGCGCTGGGCCTGTAGAACGCCACCACGTCACACTCGCCACCAGGAGAACCCACCGCCCGACCCGGGTCGATCGTCCGGGTCCTGCCCGACGTGCCCGCCTTGGGGCGCGCCTTCGACTACCTCGTTCCTGACGGGATGGACGGTCGGGTCGGTGTCGGTTCACTGGTGCGCATCGAGCTGCAGGGCCGAAGGGTCGGCGGTTGGGTGGTCGGACTCGACTCCCAGCCCCCGGACGGCACGGTGCTGCGGCCGTTGTCGAAGGTCACGGGGTGGGGACCACCCCCGGACCTGGTTGCGCTGGCCGACTGGGCCGCCCACCGTTGGGCGGGCCGGCCGGTCGCGTTCCTGCGCACGGCGTCCCCGCCCCGGGCCGTGACCGGTGTCCCCGACCCCTGGGACCCCAGCCACCCCGTCCCCACCACCGGCGACGACCTGGCCGAGTCCGCCTTCGAACCCATTGGAGGAAAAGAGGTCCGGAATCCGGACCGTATTTCCTCCGACGAACCACTGGCGGCCACGGCTGCGGGCTCGGGCGTGTCGGCGGCGGTCGTGGACGGGGAGGACAACTGGGCGCCGCAGGTGGTGCGGTTGGCGCCGGGGGCGGACCGGCTTCCGCTCGTGCTGGCCGCCTGTCGTCGGGGGCATGCGCTGATCCTGCTGCCGTCGGTCGGCGAGGCGGAGGACCTGGGGGTCCGGCTGCGGCGGATGGGCGTGCCGGTGGCGGTGCTGCCCGACGAGTGGGCCCAGGCCCGGGGTGGGGCGACCGTGGTCGGTGCCCGATCGGCGGCGTGGGCGCCGGTGGCCGACCTGGCGGCGGTCCTGGTGCTCGACGAGCACGACGAGGCCCACAAGCAGGAGCAGACCCCGGCCTGGCACGCCCGGGACGTGGTCGTCGAGCGGGCCCGACGGGCCGGGGTGCCCTGTGTCCTGGCGTCGCCGTGCCCGTCACTGGAGGCGCTCGAGGCCGGTCCGATGTCCACGCCGCCCCGGTCCGTGGAGCGCCAGGGCTGGCCCGTCGTCGATGTCGTGGACCGGCGCCACGACGACCCGGGCCGTTCCGGTCTGTACTCGGCCCGTCTCGTCGACCTCCTGCGCGAGGGCGGGCGGGTCCTCTGCGTGCTCAACCGGAAGGGTCGGGCCCGGCTCCTGGCCTGCCACGCCTGTGGCGCGCTGGCCCGCTGCGAGCACTGCGGCGGCGCCCTCGTCCAGTCCGAGCCCGGGACCCTCGTCTGCCTGCGGGACGACCGGAGCCGACCGACCATCTGTGCCTCCTGCAGCGGAACGAAGATGAAGCTGCTGCGGGTGGGGGTGAACCGGGCCGCCGAAGAGCTGGCGGCACTGGCCAACACCGAGGTGATCGAGGTGACGGGGGAGTCCGGTGCCCTGCCCGACGCCCGCGTCTACGTGGGCACCGAGGCCGTGCTCCACCAGGTCCACCATGCCGATGTCGTCGCCTTCCTGGACTTCGACCAGGAGCTGATGGCCCCGCGGTACCGGGCGGCCGAGGAGGCCCTGGGCCTGCTGGCCCGGGCGTCCCGGATCCTCGGCGGGCGCCGGCGCAACGGGCGGCTCGTGCTGCAGACCCGACTGCCCGAGCACGAGGTCATCCAGGCCGCGCTGCACGCTGATCCCTACCGGGTGGCCGCCGTGGAGCTGGAGCGCCGTCGGATCCTCGGCTACCCGCCGGCCACGGCCATGGCCGCCCTCAGCGGTGCCGTAGCCGAGCAGTACGTGGAGGGCATCGAGGGCATCGAGGTCCTGGGCCCGAGGGACGGCACCTGGCTGCTCCGGGCCCCCGACCACGACACCCTCCTCGACGCCCTCGCCGCCGCCCCCCGTCCCTCCGGCCGCATGCGCCTCGACGTCGACCCCCTCCGTGTCTGAGTGGTTCGCCCCCTACGCTCCGAAATCGCGTGAGTTGGTCACGCCAGAGATGACCAAGTCACGCGATTTCGTTCTGGAGGACGGCGGATGAGGATCATCGGAGGGACGGCGCGGGGGCGGAAGCTGGTGGGGCCGTCGTCGGAGGGGACGCGGCCGCTGTCGGACCGGGCCCGGGAGGCGCTGTTCAACATCCTCGGCCCGGGCATCCGGGGGGAGCGTGTGCTGGACCTGTTCGCCGGGACGGGCGCCGTCGGCTTGGAAGCGATCAGCCGGGGCGCGCTGTCCGCCACCTTCGTGGAGCGGGACCGCAAGGCGCTCGGCGACATCCAGCGCAACCTGGACATGCTCGGCTTCGGTGACCAGGGCAAGGCGGTGTCGGGTGACGCCCTCGGGTTCCTGGGCCGGACCCGGGAGGCCTTCGACGTGATCTTCGCCGGCCCCCCGCAGTGGGACGGCCTCTGGAAGACGACGATCGCCGCCCTCGACGCCCGGCCCGAGGTCCTGGCCGCCGGCGGGGTGCTCATCACCCAGCTCGACCCCAGCGAGGACGACGGCGATCCCGACCTGGAGGTCCTGGCCAGGGTCGAAGCCCGGACCTACGGCAAGACCCTCCTGTTGTTCCACGAAGCCCGGCAACCGGACTGACTCGCGTGCGCCGTCGCTTCGCCGACGACGAGCGCCGAGCCCGCCTCGGCCGTCGTCACCACCTGAGCGCCCCGGCCCCGTCGATCGAGGCCGCGGCCGGTGACCTGGTCGGGCTGCACTCCTCGGACCCGGCCACCGTCGTGCTGGCGGCCCGGGCCCGGCGTCCCGACGCCCCGGTCACCGAGCTCGAGCAGGCCCTCTACGAGGACCGGACCCTGGTGCGGCTGCTCGGGATGCGGCGGACCATGTTCGTGGTCGACCGGGACCTGGCCGGGATCGTCGACGCGAGCTGCGCCCGGGACCTGGCCCGGGTCGAGCGCGAGCGCCTGGTGGGCATGATCGAGGCGTCGGGCGTGGCCGGGCGGCGTCGCCCCGACCGGTGGCTGGCTGCGGTGGAGGACGCCGCCGAGGCCGCGCTGGCCGAGCACGGTCCGGCGGCCGCGGCCGAGCTCAACGCCCACGTGCCCGAGTTCAGCCTGAAGCTCACAGCCGCCGCGGGGACCAAGTACGCAGTGGAGGTCGGTGTCTCCTCTCGGGTGCTGGCCCTGCTGGCCATGGAGGGCCGGATCGTCCGGGGCCGCCCCCGGGGTTCGTGGATCTCCAGCCAGTACCGCTGGGCCCGCACCGAGGACTGGCTGGGGGAGCCCTTCGCCGACCACGACCCTGCGGTCGCCCGGGCCGAGCTGGTGCGGCGCTGGCTGCGGGGCTTCGGGCCGGCGCCGTTGGCCGACCTCAAGTGGTGGACGGGGTGGACCCTCACCGCCACCCGGGCGGCACTGACCGCCGTCGACGCCGTCGCCGTCGACCTGCCCGACGGCGACGGGTGGGTCCTGCCTGACGACCTCGATCCGGTCGAGGCACCCGAGCCCTGGGTCGCGCTCCTGCCCTCGTTGGACCCGACCCCGATGGGCTGGAAGGCCCGGGACTGGTACCTGGACCCCGACCACGTCCCCGCCCTCTTCGACTACAGCGGCAACATCGGCCCCACGGTCTGGGTCGACGGTCGGATCGTCGGCGGCTGGGGCCAGGGCCCCGACAGCGCCGTGGGGTACCGACTGCTCACCGACGTCGGGGCCGAGGCCGAGGCGACGATCGCCGCCGACGCGGCCGCGCTCACCGAGTGGATGGACGGCGTCGTGGTCACCCCCCGGTTCCCGACACCCATCGACAAGCAGCTGCGGGCGGGGATCTGACGCGGCCTCCGGACCGAGGGTCGGCGAATCCCCTCGGTGCGACCGGAGCGCAGCGGTCGTCGGCCTACGCTCTCGTCGCCCAGCGGACGACAGAGGACGGCAGCCCCATGCAGGTCGAGATCAAGTACAGCCCGAGCTACTCCATCGCCTTCGCCACCCTGGACCTGGGCGAGTCCATCAAGGCCGAGGGCGGCGCCATGGTGAGCCACTCCGCCGGCCTCCAGATGGAGACGAAGGCCGAGGGCGGCTTCATGAAGGGCCTCAAGCGGGCGGCGCTGGGCGGGGAGTCGTTCTTCATGAACACCTTCACCGCCACCCAGCAGGGCGACCAGATCGGCCTGGCCCCACCGCTGCCGGGTGACATCGCCCACTGGCCCCTGGCGGGCCAGACGGTCTACCTGCAGTCGGGCTCCTACCTGGCCTCCAGCGCCGGCATCGACATCGACACCGACTGGGGTGGGGCCAAGACCTTCTTCAGCAGCGAGGGCCTGATCGTGCTGAAGGTGTGGGGGACCGGTGACCTGCTGATCTCCTCCTACGGCGCCATCCACACGATGGACCTGGCGGCGGGCCAGTCCCACATCGTCGACACCGGCCACATGGTCGGTTGGTCCGAAGGCATCACCTACACCGTGAACAAGGCCGGCGGCGGCTGGAAGCAGACCCTGCTCGGCGGCGAGGGCCTCGTCTGCACCCTCACCGGCCCCGGCCGCATCTACCTCCAGACCCGCAGCCCCGCCGACTTCATCGGCTGGCTCGTCCCCCAGCTCCCCAAGCCCTCCAGCAGCTGACGGTCGTCACATCGGGGCCGCCGGAGGACGCCGGTAGCGTTGTTCCCCATGGCGCCGTTCGACATCCGGATCGTGGGGGACCCGGTGCTGAAGCAGCGGGCCCACGAGATCGACAACGTGGACGACGCGCTCGGTACGGCTGGTCGACGACATGGTCGTGACGATGTACGAGGCGCCCGGCGTGGGCCTGGCCGCCCCGCAGGTGGGCGTGCAGAAGCGACTGTTCGTCTACGACATCGGCGAGGGGCCCCAGACGCTGGTCAACCCGACGATCGTCGAAGGCGACGGCGAGTGGGTCTACGACGAGGGCTGCCTGTCGGTCCCCGGCCTCTCCTGGGAGATCGTGCGGCCCAAGCTGGTCCACCTCACGGGGTGGGACCTGGACGGCAACGAGGTCTCCTTCGAGGCCGACGAGTTCCTGGCCCGGGTCTTCCAGCACGAGATGGACCACCTCGACGGGATCCTCCTGCTGGAGCGCCTCGACGAGGACCAGGCCAAAGAGGCCAAGAAGCTGGTCCGGGAGCTCATGCTCACCGGCCGGTCACCCTTCCAGGACCGCAGTGACACCCGTCTCCACGCCGGAGACTCGCCTCGGGAGGGACTGTCCCTTCCCTGAAGCCGGCGCCCGAGCACCCCGGGCGTCTGGCGTTCCTGGGGACCCCGGAGATGGCGGTCCCCTTCCTGCGGGCGCTGCACGGTGCCGAGTGGCCCATCGACCTCGTCGTCTCGCGGCCCGACACCCGCCGTCGCCGCAACGCCGACCCGGAGCCCAGCCCGGTCAAGGCGCTCGCCCTCGACCTCGGCCTGCCGGTCAGTGACGACCCGGCCGACGCGGCCACGAGTGGGGCCGACCTCGGCATCGTCGTGGCCTATGGCCGCATCATCAAGCCGGACCTGCTGGCCCAGGTGCCCATGATCAACGTCCACTTCTCCCACCTCCCGCGCTGGCGGGGAGCGGCCCCGGTCGAGCGGGCGATCCTGGCGGGCGACGAGACCACCGGCGTCGACATCATGGTGGTGGAGGAGGGGCTGGACACCGGTCCGCTCTATGCCCGCCACCAGACCGACATCGGTGACCACGAGACGGCGGGGGAGCTGGCCGATCGCCTCGTCGGCCTCGGCGTGATGCTGCTGCTCGACGTCCTGAAGGCAGGTCTGAAGGACCCGAAGCCGCAGGAGGGCGAGCCCACCTACGCCGAGAAGATCGACCCCGCCGAGTTGCGCATCGACTGGCTGCGCTCGACCATCGAGATCCACCGCCTCGTCCGCCTCGAGCGGGCCTGGACGACCTTCCGGGGCAAGCGCCTCAAGGTGCTGGCCGGCCATCCGCTGCCGGGGTCGCTGGAGCCGGGGGTGATGGACCTGGAGCTGCCCGTCGAGGTCGGCACGGGCCAGGGCACGTTCCGCATCGACATCGTCCAGCCGGAGGGCAAGGCGCCCATGAAGGCCAAGGACTGGGTCCAGGGTGCGAGGATCGAACCGGGCGAGCGACTGGGGGACAGCGATGGCTGACGATCACGTGACCGGGCTGAAAGCCAAGGTGTTGACGGTGTCCGACGGGGTCATCGCCGGGACCCGGGAGGACAAGTCCGGGGCCGCGCTGGAAGTCCTGCTGACCGGGGCGGGGTTCGAGGTCGTCGAGCGTCGCGTCGTCGCCGACGGGATCCAGAACGTCGGCGAGGCCGTCGTGGAGCTGGCGGAGGGCTTCGCCGGCCTGGTCGTCACGACGGGCGGCACCGGCTTCGGCCCCCGGGACCAGACCCCCGAGGGCACCAAGGTCGTCCTCGACCGTGAGGCCCCCGGCCTGGCCGAGGCCATGCGCCTGGTCAACCCCCTCGGCCGCCTCTCCCGGGGCGTCGCCGGCACCCGGGGCCTGGCCCTGATCCTCAACACCCCCGGCTCCAGCAAGGGGGCGGTCGAGACCGTCGAAGCCGTCCTCGACGTCATCCCGCACGCCCTGCGCCTGATGACCAACGAGTCCACCCAGCACTGACCCTTCTGGCGGCTCCAATGCGCGCTCGAGCGCGCACCCGAGCCGCCAGAACGATCGAGCTGGTCGAATCTGGAACGACCGTGTTGACGTCCGGCCACCCGGGAGTACGATGGTCGCCACGCCCCCTCGCGGGGTCGGGTGCAAGTCCCAACCGGCGGTGACAGTCCGCGAACCCCCACCTCGGTGGGGGCCGATCTGGTGGAACTCCAGGGCCGACGGTGAAAGTCCGGATGAGAGCGAGGGGCCGTGTGCGGCGTTCCCGCGCGGGTCCCGGACAGGAGACCGGGATGACCACGGGGACAGGGGAGGACGAGGCGGCGATGGTCCGCGCCCTCGACCTGGCCGCCGACGTCCGCACCTCGACCTCGCCCAACCCCTGGGTCGGTGCCGTCGTGGTCACCCCGCACGGGGACTACACCGGGGCCACCGAGCCCCCCGGCGGCCGCCACGCGGAGATCGTGGCCCTCGACGGAGCCGGCGCCGCGGCCCGGGGCGCCACGCTGGCCACCACCCTCGAGCCCTGTGCCCACACCGGCCGCACCGGGCCCTGCGCCGACGCCATCATCACCGCCGGGATCGCGCGGGTCGTCGTGGCCATCGAAGACCCCGATCCCCACGTCGCGGGCCAAGGCATCGCCAAGCTCCGGGCGGCCGGGGTCGAGGTCGTCACCGGGGTCCTGGCCGAGGAGGCCACGGCCCAGCTCGCCCCCTACCTGAAGCACCGCACCACCGGCCGTCCCTATGTCGTGCTCAAGCTGGCTGCCACCCTGGACGGCCGCACGGCGGCCCCCGACGGCTCCAGCCAGTGGATCACCGGCGAGGCGGCCCGCACCGACGCCCACCGCCTCCGGGCCGAGAGCGACGCCGTGGTCGTCGGCGCCGGCACCGTGCGCACCGACGACCCGACCCTCACCGTCCGCCACGTGGAGGGCCGAGACCCGCTCCGGGTCGTGCTCGGCACGGCCCCCGAGGGGGCCAAGGTCCTTCCGGCGCTGGAGCACCACGGCGACCTCGAGGCGCTGCTGGACGACCTGGGCGACCGTGACGTGCTCCAGGTGCTGGTCGAAGGTGGTGCCGCGGTGGCCCACGACGTCCACGCCGCCGGTCTCGTCGACCGCTACGTCCTCTACGTCGCCCCGGCCCTCTTCGGCGGTGACGACGCCCGCGGCCTGTTCGCCGGTGCCGGTGCGCCCACCATCGACGACGTCTGGCGGGGTCGCATCGTGAGCACCCGCCGGCTCGGCGGCGACCTCCGCATCGACCTGGAGGCCGCCTGATGTTCACCGGGATCGTGGAGGAGCTGGGGACCATCCTGGCCATCGACCCGCAGGGCAGCGGGCAGCGGATCCGGATCGGGGCCACCGACGTCCTCGACGGGGCGAAGCTGGGCGACTCGACCGCGGTCGATGGCTGCTGCCTCACGGTGGTCGCCCTCGGCGACGGCTGGTGGGAGGCCGACGTCAGCGACGAGACCCTGCGCGCGCACCACCCTCGGCGCCCGCCAGGCGGGCGACCGGGTCAACCTGGAGCGCCCCCTGCTGGTCACCGACCGCCTCGGTGGCCACATCGTCCAGGGCCATGTCGACGCCGTGGGCGAGGTCCTCGCCCCGGTGCCGGACCTGCGGGTCCGCATGCCCGAGGACCTGCGTCGTTACGTCATCGAGAAGGGCTCGATCACCGTGGACGGTGTCAGCCTGACCGTGGTCCAGCCCACCGACGACGGCTTCACCGTGGCCGTCATCCCCCACACCGCCGACGTCACGACCCTGGGGGCCAAGACCCCCGGCGACGCCGTCAACCTCGAGGTCGACCTGATCGCCAAGTACACCGAGCGCCTGCTCGCGTTCCCGAAGGAGCTCCCCGATGGCTGAGCACATCCCGCAGTTCGATCCCGTCCCCGAGGCCATCGCGGCCGTCGGGCGGGGCGAGATCGTCGTCGTGGTCGACGACGAGGACCGCGAGAACGAAGGCGACCTGATCATGGCCGCCGAGTTCGCCACGCCGGAGAAGATCGCCTTCTTCGTGCGGCACACCTCGGGCCTGATCTGCATCCCGCTGACCGGCGAGCGGCTCGACGAGCTGGACATCCCCCTCATGGTGAAGGACAACACCGAGGCCCAGCGCACCGCCTTCACCTACAGCGTCGACGCCACGACCGGCACCAGCACCGGCATCTCCGCCGCCGACCGGGCGGCCACGATCCAGGCCCTCATCGACCCGGGCACCCGCCCCACCGACCTCGCCCGCCCCGGCCACATCTTCCCGCTGCGCTACGCCGACGGTGGCGTGCTCAAGCGGGCCGGTCACACCGAGGCCGCCGTCGACCTGGCCCGCATGGCCGGCCTCTACCCGGCCGGCGTGCTGTGCGAGGTCGTCAACGAGGACGGGACCATGTCCCGGGTCCCCGACCTGGTCCCCTTCGCCAAGGAACACGGGCTGAAGATGATCTCGATCGCGGACCTCATCCGCTACCGGCGCCAGAACGAGAAGCTGGTCCGTCGCATCGGCGAGGCCCGCATCCCCACCCAGTGGGGCGACTTCACCTGTTACGTGTACGAGTCGCTGCTCGACGGTGAGCAGCACATCGCCATGGTCCGGGGCGCGGTCCAGGGCGAGGAGAACGTCCTGGTCCGGGTCCACTCCGAGTGCCTGACCGGCGACGTCTTCGGCTCGATGCGCTGCGACTGCGGCATCCAGCTCGACGCCGCACTCGAGCGCATCGCCGAGGAGGAGCTGGGCGTCCTCGTCTACCTGCGGGGCCACGAGGGCCGGGGCATCGGGATCGGCCACAAGATCCGGGCCTACTCGCTGCAGGAGGAAGGCCACGACACCGTCGACGCCAACGTCGAGCTGGGCCTGCCCATCGACAACCGGGAGTACGGCATCGGCTCCCAGATCCTGGTCGACCTCGGCATCACCACGATGCGGCTGATGACCAACAACCCGGCCAAGTACGGCGGCCTCGAGGGCTTCGGCCTCGAGGTGACCGAGCGGGTCGCCGCTGGAGACCATCCCCAACCCCGAGAACATCGAGTACCTGCGCACCAAGCGCGAGCGCATGGGCCACCTCATCGAGGGGTTGGACTGATGGGGGAGCGGGTCGCCACCGACGTCGACCTCGACGGCACCGGCCTGCGGGTCGGCATCTGCTGCGGACGCTTCAACCGCGACATCACCGACCGCCTGCTCGAGGGAGCACTGCGGGGCCTGGCCGCCCACGGCGTGGCCGCCGAGGACATCACCGTCCTGTGGGCCCCCGGCGCCTTCGAGCTGCCGTTGGTCGCCCAGGCGCTGGTCACCCGTTGGGGCGCCGACGCGGTGATCTGCCTCGGTGCGGTCATCCGGGGCGAGACCGGCCACTACGACTTCGTGGCCGGGGAGTGCGCCGCCGGGCTGTCCCGGGTGCAGCTCGACACCGGCGTCCCCGTGGTCTTCGGGGTCCTGACCACCGAGAACCGGGATCAGGCCCTGGAGCGTTCCCGCGACGAGGACAACAAGGGCGAAGAGGGAGCGGAGACCGCCATCGAGATGGTGAACCTGCTGAAGTCCCTGCCCGGCGCGCCCTAGCCGGCCGTAGCCTCGTCCCCGATGCTGAGGCTGGTGCTGCCCAAGGGTTCGCTGGAGCGAGGCCACCTTCGAGCTCTTCGAGAGCGCCGACCTGGCGATCTCCCGCAGCTCGGCGGTCGACTACAAGGCGACGATCGACGACCCCCGGATCGCCGACGTGCGCATCCTGCGCCCCCAGGAGATCCCCCGCTACGTGGCCGAGGGCATGTTCGACCTGGGCATCACCGGCCGGGACTGGATCGAGGAGACCTCCAGCGACGTCGTCTCGCCTCGGCGAGCTGCAGCTACTCGCAAGGCCACCGCCCGGCCCATCCGCATGGTCGTGGCCGTCGGCGGCGACAGCGCCGTCCAGTCCGGTCGAGGACCTGCCCCAGGGCGTGCGGGTGTCCACCGAGTACCCCGAGGTGACCCGCCGCTACTTCGAGAAGAAGGGCATCGACGCCGACATCCGTCTCTCCTACGGCGCCACCGAGGCCAAGATCCCCGACATCGTCGACTGCATCGTCGAGATCACCGAGACCGGCCGGGCCCTGCGGGCCGCGGGCCTGCAAGGTCATCGACAAGATCCTCCAGTCCTACACCGAGCTCATCGCCAACCCGGCGGCGCTACGAGGACCCCGAGAAGCGCCACGCCATGGGTCAGATCCGACCCTGCTGGAGGGCGCGCTCGAAGCCCGGGGCAAGGTCCTGGTGAAGCTCAACGTCGCCGACGCCGACCTCGACGCGGTCATCGCCGTCCTGCCCTCGATGAAGGCGCCCACGGTCAACGAGCTGCACGGCGACGGCGGCTACGCGGTCGAGACCGTGGTGCCCAAGCGGGAGATCAACACGCTGATCCCCGCGCTGAAGGACGCGCGGCGCGACCGACATCATCGAGCTCGCCCTGGCCAAGATCGTCCACTGAGCCGAGATGGGCTGGCGGCGCGACGACCCGGACGGGCGCGGTCACCGCGTTCGACGACCCCGCCGGCGTCGGCACGGTCACCGCCGACGACGGCGACGAGCACTTCTTCCACTGCACGGCGATCGCCGACGGCACCCGCACCGATCGCGGTCGGCACCTGGGTCGCCGTTCGAGCCGTGGTCGCCGGGGCCGCCGCGGCCCGAGGCCGTCGGTCGGGTCCTGGCGCGCGGCGCGTCACCGGGCGACGTGCGGCTACCCTCGAGCCGGGGTCGCCGTTCCGCTTCGGACGACCGGGGTCTCAGCTCGTCGGTTCGGCGGCGGCGCCGTCGGCGGCCTGGCCGTTGAGCTGCACGAAGGCCATCCGCAGCTGGGTCAGGGCGTCGTTGAGGGTGGCCTCGTCCTCGCCCAGGCGCCCGGGGAGCACCTTCGACCAGGTGGCCCATGGCGTCGATGGCCAGGCGGGCCGGCGACCAGATCGGGGCCTCTCGCTGAGGTGGATGGCCGCCAGCTCGTAGAGGCCCATGGCGTGGTTGGCCACCACCATGTCGGCCGGTGCCTCCAGCGACCCGCTGGCGGGCCTCGGCCATCTCCGCGGCCATGGCCTGGGCCTGGGCCGCGCTCCTCGTCGCTCAGGCCCGGCCAGGGGATCGGCGTCCATCGGCGGCTCGGTGGGGTGGGCCGGCGGCGCCGGCATCCGCGATCGACCGGGTGCTCGCCGCCAGGGGTCCAGAGGCTGCTCATCGGGTGGGAAGGGTGCCACCACTGGTAGCTGTTGCTCGCAATCCAACCAGGGAAAGCGGGGCCCCGCCCCCACCTGGCCACCGCAGCGCCGTGAGCTCAGGTCTTCTGACGGCACCACCCCTCGCTGCGGGTGGTCCGACAGCTCGTGCCTGTGGCCCACGCGAGTGTGCGCCCGCGGATCGGGGCTTCTCGTTCGCAGGGAGGAGCTCGCGCATTGACGAAGTGATCGGCCATAGCTTCGCGGCCCAGCCCACGACGAGCACCCGGATCAATGATCGCATCCGGGCCCGTGAGGTCCGCCTGGTCGGCGCCGATGGCGAGCAGATCGGCATCAAGCCCCTGCCGGAGGCACTCTCGATGGCCACGCGAACTCGATCTCGACCTCGTCGAGGTCGCCGCCGCGGCCAACCCGCCCGTCTGCCGGATCATGGACTACGGCAAGTTCAAGTACGAGACGGCCCAGAAGGCCAAGGAGTCCCGGCGCAAGAGCACCAACGTCGTCGTCAAGGAGATGAAGTACCGCCCCAAGATCGGCGCGCGGCGACTTCGACACCAAGACCCGCAAGGTCGAGCGAGTTCCTCGGTGAGGGTCACAAGGTCAAGGTCACGATCATGTTCCGTGGTCGTGAGGTCGCACCACCCCGAGTTGGGGCGCAAGATCCTCGACCACGTGGCGGCCGCCGTCGAAGCAGGTGGCGAGGTCGAGGCCCTGCCCAAGGTCGACGGTCGCAACATGACCATGGTCCTCGGCACCGGACAAGCAGGCCCAGGCCCGAGCCAAGAAGCTCGCGCAGAGCGAGGCCGCCGCCGAAGCGGCGGCAGCCGCCGACGGCCGCTGAGGCACCGGCCACCGACCGTGGTCGACGCCGAGGCACCGGTCACCGACGAGATCACCGAAGACCCCCGACACCACCGAGGCGCCCGCCGCCCCGGACACCGAGACCAGCGAGGCAGCGACCACCGCCGCCGAGTAGGCCAAGGCGGCCCTGCCGCCCGAGAGGAAGAGAACGCAATGCCCAAGATGAAGACCCACCGCGGCGCGGCGAAGCGCTTCAAGGTGACGGGCAGCGGCAAGATCACGCGCCGTCGAGCATTCCGCAAGCACCATCCTCGAGAAGCAAGCCGCCGACCGCGCAGCGTCGCCTGGCCGGTGAGGTCGAGGTCACGCCCGGCGATGCCGCCCGCGTCACCGGTGCTCGGCAGTCAGCTCCGGAAAGCGCTAGGAGAGGAGTCCGAAGATGGCCAGAGTCAAGACATCGGTCCCGTCGCAAGAAGCACCGCCAGGCCACCCTCGAGCGGGCCCAGGGCTACTACGGCAACAAGAGCCGTTCGTACCGGGCCGCCAACGAGCAGGTCATGCACTCCCTGCAGTACGCCTACCGCGACCGCCGGGCCCGCAAGGGTGAGTTCCGGCGGCTGTGGATCCAGCGCATCAACGCCGCCTGCCGGCAGAACGGCATCGAGCTACAGCCGGTTCATCGCCGGCCTGAAGTCGGCCGAGGTCGAGGTCGACCGCAAGGTCCTCGCCGATCTCGCCGTGACCGATCCGGCCGCCTTCACGGCGCTGGTCGCGGTCGCCAACGAGCACGCGACGGCCTCGGATCAGTAAGCCACGTCGAGCGGCCGCGGGTCAGGGGCCCGCGGTCCGCTCCACGAACCCGATCTCGTGAGCAAGGGCTCCATCCAGCGGGTGCGTCGCCTCGGGCGCCATGCCCGCGCCCGGCGCGAGGAAGGCGCCTTCGTCGTCGAGGGGCCCCGCGCCATCAGCGCCGCCCTCGACTTCGACGCCGCCCTCGACGAGGTCCTCGTCGTCGGCGGGGCCGAGGTGGAGTTGGTCAACCGGGCTCGGGCGACCGGGGCCACCATCACCCACGTCGAGGCCGAGCAGCTCGAACGGGCGCTGACCACCCGCACGCCCCAGCCCATCGTGGCGGTGGCCGGGCTGGTGAGCTGGTCGCCCAAGGAGATCGCCGCCCAAGCCCTCGACTCGGGGCTTCCCGTGGTCGTCCTCGCCGGAGTGAGTGACCCGGGCAACGCCGGGACCATCATCCGTTCGGCGGTGGCCGCCGGTGCCGCCGGGGTCCTGCTGACGCCGGGGTCGGTCGACCCGACCAACCCCAAGTGCGTCCGGTCGAGTGCCGGCGCCCTGTTCGCCACCCTCGTGGGGGCCGTCGAGGACCTGGACACCCTCCGGGACCTCGGGCTGACCACCATCGGGGCGGCCGCCGGCGGTGTCGGCCCCGACGAGATCGACCTGGCCGGCCCGGTGGCGCTGGTGTTCGGCGGCGAGGCCGCCGGCCTGCCCGAGGACCAGCTGGTCGACCACGAGGTGGCCCTTCCCCTGGAGGGTGGGGTGGAGTCCCTCAACGTGGCCATGGCCGCCACCGTCCTGCTCTACGAGGCCCGCCGCCAGCGCCACGGAGGCTCGTGGTGATTCTGACTGGCGTCAGCCGGCCCGCAGCGGGGAGGGTGGTGACCCCATGAATGACCAACTTGTGGCCATCCAGGCCGATGCACTGGCCCGGATCCAGGCCGCGTCCAGTGTCGACGAGCTGACCGCCATCGGCCAGGAGGTCCTGGGCAAGCGCTCGGATCTGGTCGGGTTGCGCAAGCAGCTGGGCGGACTGGACGAAGCCACCCGCAAGGCCGCGGGCGAAGCCCTGAACGCCACCACCCAGGCCATCAAGGCGGCCATGGCCGACCGTGAGGGGGGTCTGGCGGGGGCCGAGCGCACCGCCCGCTATGAAGCCGAGCGGCTGGACCTGACCGAGGTCGTCGACCCGCCGTCGGTGGGTCACCTGCACATCGTCACCCAGACCTGGCAGGCCCTCGAGGACATCTTCGTGGGCATGGGCTACGGCGTGGCCGAGGGCCCCGAGATCGAGACCGACTGGTACAACTTCGAGGCCCTGAACATCCCGGACTCGCACCCGGCCCGGTCGATGTGGGACACCCTCTGGGTCGACACCGATGACGCCGACGGCCACCCGATGTTGCTGCGGACCCACACCTCCAACGTGCAGATCCACGTGATGCAGGCCCAGGAGCCGCCGATCTACGTCGTCGCCCCCGGCCGCACCTACCGTCGGGACACCACCGACGCCACGCACCTGCCGGTGTTCCACCAGATCGAGGGCCTCGTGGTGGACAAGGGCATCACCATGGCGGACCTGGCCGGGACCATCCAGGCCTTCACCCAGGCCTACTTCGGTCAGGAGTTCGAGTCCCGCCTGCGCCCGTCCTACTTCCCCTTCACCGAGCCGTCGGCCGAGTTCGACATCCGCCCCCCGGGCGGGGACTGGCTGGAGCTCGGGGGGTGCGGGATGGTCCACCCCAACGTCTTCCGCCACGTGGGCATCGATCCCGAGGAGTGGACCGGCTTCGCGTTCGGCTTCGGCATCGACCGCCTGGCCAAGGTCCGCTACGCCGTCGACGACCTCCGCGAGTTCGTCACGAGCGACGTGAGATTCCTGGAGCAGTTCTGATGAAGGTCCTCCTCTCCTGGATGCAGGAGTTCGCTCCGGACCTCACTGACGACGTCGACGTGCTGACCGAGGCGCTGGACGATCTGGGAACACCGGTCGAGGAGCGGGTGCGGCTGGGGGAGGGGTTGGAGGGGATCGTGGTGGCTCGGGTCCTCGAGACCAAGGCCCATCCCGACGCCGACCGGGTGCAGCTGGTCGACGTGGACCGGGGCGACGGCGAGGCCCTGCAGATCGTGTGCGGGGCCTTCAACATGCAGGCCGGGGACCTGATCCCCCTGGCCACGTTGGGCACCACGATGCCCAACGGCATGGCCATCGAGCGCCGCAAGATGCGGGGCGAGTGGTCCAACGGAATGCTCTGCTCGGCCACCGAGATCGGCCTGGGCGAGGACGCGGAGGGGATCCTGATCCTGTCCGAGACCCTGACGCCGGGTCAGCCGCTGACCGAGGCTCTGGGCCTGCAGGGGGACTGGCTGCTCGACCTCGAGGTCAACGCCAACCGTCCCGACGCGCTGTCCATGGCCGGCGTGGCCCGGGACGTGGCCGCCCGCCTCGGCGTGGGCTTCGCCCTGCCCGAGTGGACGGCCCCGACGGGCGGCGAGCCGAGCGCGGAGGCGGCCTCGGTCGAGATCGTGGACGAGGCGGCCTGCGCCCGCTTCCTGGCCCGGGTCCTGCGGGACGTGACCATCGGGCCGTCACCCACCTGGCTGGCCAACCGGATCACGCAGGCGGGCATGCGCCCCATCAGCAACGTGGTCGACGTCTCCAACTACGTGATGCTGGAGCTGGGCCACCCCAACCACGCCTACGACCTCGACACGGTGGCCGGCGGTCGCCTGCGGGTCCGCTTCGCCCAGGAGGGCGAGCGCCTGGTCACCCTCGACGACGTCGAGCGCTCCTTCCTGGCCGCCGACGTGCTCATCTGCGACGGGGAGGACACCCCGATCGGTGTGGCCGGCGTCATGGGTGGCGCGTCCACCGAGATCAGCGACAGCACCACCAACGTGCTGCTCGAGGCGGCGTGGTGGCACCCGATGCAGATCGCCCGGACGTCGACCCGCCTCAACCTGCGCTCGGAGGCCTCCCGTCGCTTCGAGCGGGGGACCGACATCTGGGGCCTGGATCTCGCCGTGGAGCGCTTCTGCGCCCTGCTGGCTGAGTCCGGTGCCGTGGCCGCCCCTGACGTCATCGACGAGCGGGGAACCGTGCCCGAGCACCCGCCGATCCGGGTCCGCACCGACCGGGTCAACCTGATCACCGGCCTCGACCTCGACGCCCCGACCGTGCGCAGCCTGCTCGAGCCCATCGGCTTCGCCGTCGGCGACGAGGCCGACGGGGCCCAGGTCGTCGAGGCCCCCAGCTTCCGCCCCGATGTCGTCGAGGAGATCGATGTCATCGAGGAGGTGGCCCGCCACCACGGCTACGCCAAACTCCCCCAGACGGTCCCCAGCTCGCCCCACACCGGCCGCCTGACCGAGCGCCAGCGGGAGCGGCGCCGGATCCGGGCCACGCTGGTCGGCCTCGGCCTGGACGAGGCCCTGCCCATGCCGTTCCTGGCCCCCGAGGACCTCGAGCGCTCGGGCCTGGCTCCGGCGGCCATCTCGGTCACCAACCCGCTGGACGCCCGGGAGTCCATGGTGCGCACCTCGCTGCGCCCGGGGTTGCTGAAGGCCCTGGCCTACAACGCCAGCCACCGCAACGACGGCGCCGGCCTCTACGAGGTGGGCAAGGTCTTCCTGCCGCCCACCGAAGGCCAAGAGCGCCCACCGGAGCCCGAGCAGCTCGCGGTCCTCCTGGCCGGGCGGGAGGCCCCGGAGGCTGTTGCCGTCTGGGGAGCGCTCGCTGAGGCCATCGGCGTGGACGGGGTGTCCGTGGTCGCCGACACCCCCGAAGGGCTGCACCCGACCCGCAGCGCCCGCCTCGTCGCCGATGGCACGAGCGTCGGTGTCGTGGGCGAGATCGACCCGGTCGTCACCGAGGCATGGGACATCGCCGAGCGGGTGGCCGTGCTGGAGGTCGACCTGGATGCCCTTGCCTTGGTGCCCCGCCGGGACCGGCTCTACCGCACGGTCAGCCGCTTCCCGTCCAACGACATCGACCTGGCCTTCGTGGTCCCCGACGCCGTCCCCGCCGGCGCCGTCGAAGCCACGATCCGGGAGTCGGCCGGCGACCTGCTGGCCTCGGCGAAGCTGTTCGACGTCTTCCGGGGCGGCTCGCTGGGGGAGGAGAAGCGGAGCCTGGCCTACGCCCTGCGCCTCCAGGCCACGGATCGCACCCTGAAGGACGGCGAGGTGGCCGAGGTCCGTCAGCGGGTCATCGACGCCGTCGAGTCCACCCACGGGGCCAGTCTCCGGGGCTGAGGTGGAGCTCTTCGAGGAGGTCTGCGAAGCCCTGCGGGGCCTCGTCCCGGCCGAGCTGGGGACCTTCCGCCACAAGACCCACCGCTACGGCACCAAGATCTGGTTCGGTCCCGAGGCCCCGCCCAAGGAGCACTACGAGGCTCAGGTCGTCGGCGCTCGCGACGTCCCCGAGGCCGAGGTCCTGGCCGTCGAGATCGGCTTCCACAGCGAGCACCCCAAGGACGCCGACAACCAGGCGGTGCTCGAGGGCCTGCTGGCGAATGAGAAGCAGTGGCGCAAGGACCTGGGCCAGGAAGCCGAAGCCGGCATCTTCCTGGGCCGGGCCGACCACTGGCGCCGCATCAGCGAGACCTGGCCCGACCCGAACCTCGACGACCCCGAGCTCGGCACCGAGATGGCCATGCGCCTGCTGGACTACATCGAAGCGCTGGAGCCCGCCCGGAACCCAGTTGCATAGTCATGCGTGATTACGTATAGAGTATCGGCCATGCGTGTCGGGATCGTGGGGGCGTCGGGGTACACGGGTGCCGAGCTGATGCGGTTGGCGGCGAGCCATCCGGAGATGGAGGTGGTGCTGGCCACGGGGGACACCCAGGCGGGCACGGCCGTGGCCGACCTGTACCCGAGCCTGCGCCCCGTCTACGGCGACATGGCGTTCGCGCCGTACACGCCGGAGGCGGTCGAGGGCCTCGACGTGGTGTTCTGCGGCCTGCCCCACGGGGCCAGCCAGGCCATCGTGCCCGAGGTCAAGGACCGCGTGAAGTGGGTCCTGGACCTCTCCGCCGACTTCCGGCTGAAGGATCCGGCGGCCTACCCCCAGTGGTACGGCGCCGAGCACACCGCTCCCGAGCTGCTGGCCGACTTCGCCTACGGCCTGCCTGAGCTCTTCCGGGACGACATCGTCGGCGCCTCCGGCGTGGCCGTGCCCGGCTGCTACCCGACGGCGGCCTCCCTGGCGCTGGCCCCGCTGGCGCGGTCCGGGATGGTCGAGACGACCGGGATCGTGGTCGACGCCGCGTCCGGCGTGTCCGGTGCCGGCCGGGCCCTCAAGCACACCAGCCACTTCTGCACGGTGGACGAGGACTTCGCCGCCTACGGCCTGCTCGACCACCGGCACACCCCGGAGATGGAGCAGGTCCTCGGTGCGCAGGTGCTGTTCACGCCGCACCTGGCCCCGATGACCCGGGGGATCCTGGCCACCTGTTACGCCCGGCCCACGTCGCCCACGACCACCGACGAGGTCCTGGCCACCCTGGCCGACTTCTACGCGGAGGAGCCCTTCGTCCAGGTCATCGAGGGGGCGCCGACCACCAAGGCGGTGCTGGGGTCCAACTCGGCCTTCGTCACCGCCCGGGCCGACGCGCGCACGGGCTGGGTCCTGGCCCTCTGCGCCATCGACAACCTGGTGAAGGGGGCGTCGGGCCAGGCCGTCCAGTGCGCCAACCTCCTCGCCGGCCTCCCCGAGACCACCGGTCTCCCCCTCGTCGGGACCTACCCATGACGCACGATCAGCCCGTTCTGGCGCCCGATTTGCCGCCCAGGACCGGGAAATCAGGCGCCAGAACGAAGAAGGAAGGGGTGTTGGCATGAGTGTCACGGCAGCACAGGGGTTCGTGGCGGCCGGCGGGCCTGGCGGGCTGAAGGCCGATGGCGCCGACGACCTGGCCCTGGTGGCGACGGCGGACGGCAAGGCCGTTCCCGCGGCCGGGGTCTTCACGGCCAACAAGATGACGGCGCCGCCGGTGCTGGTGTCCCGGGCGCACCTCAAGCAGAGCAGCGGCCACGCCGCCGCGGTGTTCCTGAACTCGGGCAACGCCAACGCCGGCACGGGGGAGCCGGGCAGCCAGGACGCGGAGGAGCTGTGTGCCCACGTGGCCCAGCAGCTGGGCTGCGCCCACGACGAGGTCCTCATCGCCTCGACGGGCCTCATCGGCTACCGCCTGCCGCTGGAGCCGATGGTGGCCGCCATCCCCGCCCTCGCCGCCGCCCGGTCGATCGACGGTGCGGGCGACGCCGCCCAGGCCATCCTCACCACTGACACGGTGCGCAAGGAGGTCGTGATCGACGGCGGGGGCTTCACCGTCGGCGGCATGGCCAAGGGAGCGGCGATGCTCCAGCCGAACATGGCCACGATGCTCGCCGTGCTGACCACCGACGCCCAGGCCGAGCCCGCCGTGCTCCAGCAGGTCCTGCGGGATGCGGTCACCGACACCTTCAACTGCATCACCGTCGACGGCGCCACCTCCACCAACGACACCGTCCTGCTGCTGGCCAGTGGGGCGGCCGGGCCGGTCGACCCCCAGACCCTCGAGGACGCCGTGACCGCGGCCTGCGCCTCCCTCGCCGAGCAGATGGTCGCCGACGCCGAGGGGGCCACCAAGCTGGTCCGCATCCACGTCACCGGGGCCCGGTCCGACGCCGAGGCCCGCACCGCGGCGCGGGCGGTGGCCACCAGCCAGCTGACCAAGTGCTCCTGGTACGGCCAGGACCCGTACTGGGGCCGAGTGGCCAGCGACCTCGGCGCGGCCGGTGTCGCCTTCGATCCGGTCCTGCTCACCATCGCCTACGGCGGCACGGTCGTCTGCCGGCACGGGGTCGAGGCCGACCACGACACCGCCGCGGTCACCGCACACATGGCGGGCCGCGACCTCGAGATCACCGCCGACCTGGGCATCTCCGCGGGTCGGGCCACGGTTCTGACCTGCGACCTCACCCACGCTTACGTCGACGAGAACATGGGCACCTCGTGAGCGCGCCGACGACCGGGGCCGACAAGGCCGGCGTCCTCGTCGAGGCCCTGCCCTACATCCGTAGGTTCTGGGGCACCACCGTCGTGGTGAAGTACGGCGGCAACGCCATGACCGACCCGGCGTTGGCCGAGCAGTTCGCCGAGGACGTCGTCCTGATGCACTCCGTCGGCATGCGGGTCGTCGTGGTGCACGGTGGGGGGCCCCAGATCGGTGAGCTGATGGCCCGCCTGGGCAAGGAGTCGGAGTTCCGGGACGGTCTACGGGTCACCGACGCCGAGACCCTCGACATCGCCCGCATGGTCCTGGTCGGCAAGGTCGGTCGGGACATCGTGTCGTCCATCAACGTCCACGCCCCGCTGGCGGTGGGCCTCTCCGGGGAGGACGCCGGGCTGATCGTGGCCTCCGCCCGTGACCCCGAGCTGGGCTTCGTGGGCGACGTCGACTCGGTCGAGCCGACCATCCTCGAGCGCCTTCTGGCCGAGGACCTGATCCCGGTCCTGTCCACCATCGGCTCCGACGCCGCCGGGCAGGCCTACAACATCAACGCCGACACCGTGGCCGGAGCCGTGGCCGCCGCCCTCGGCGCCGAGAAGGTCGTGTACCTGACCGACGTGGCCGGGATCCTCGACGCCGACGGGGAGCTCATCCACCGCGTCGACGCCGACGGCATCGGGGCCCTGATCGCCGACGGCACGGTCGCCGGCGGGATGATCCCCAAGGTCGGCGCCTGTCTCCACGCCGTGGCGCGGGGGGTGCACTCCGCCCACGTGCTGGACGGTCGTCTGCCGCACGTCCTGCTGCTCGAGCTGTTCACCGACGAGGGGGTCGGCACCATGATCACCGGGAGCGACTCGTGACCAGCGCCCTGATGTCCACGTATCCGCCGCAGACGGTGACCTTCGTGCGGGGCGAGGGCAGCCGCCTCTGGGACGACACGGGCAAGGCGTACCTGGACCTGCTCTCGGGCCTCGCGGTCACCAGCCTGGGTCACGCCCACCCCGAGGTGGCCGACGCCATCGCCGAGCAGGCCCGGACCCTGCTGCACGTCTCCAACCTGTATGGCACCGAACCCGGCCCGCAGGTGGCCGCCGCCCTCGACCGGCTGCTGGGTGGGGGCGGCAAGGTGTTCTTCTGCAACTCCGGGGCCGAAGCCAACGAGGCCGCCATCAAGCTCAGCCGCAAGTTCGGCGGTCGCGGCCGCCACGTCGTGGTCAGCGCCTACGGCTCGTTCCACGGCCGGACGCTGGCCACCCTGCACGCCACGGGCCAACCCGAGAAGCACGAGGCCTTCCAGCCCCTGCCCGAGGGCTTCCGGCACGTGGCCTGGTACGACCTCGACGCCCTGGAGTCGGCGCTCGACCCGACGGTCACGGCGGTCATGCTCGAGCCGATCCAGGGCGAGGGTGGGGTCAATCCGGCCGACGCCGAGTACTTCGCCGGGGTCCGCCGGCTCTGTGACGAGCGGGGGATCCTCTTCGTCGTCGACGAGATCCAGACCGGCCTGGGCCGGACGGGGGAGTGGTTCGGCTTCCAGCACTTCGGCGTGCAGCCCGACATCGTGACCATGGCCAAGGCCCTCGGCAACGGCGTCCCCATCGGGGCCTGCTGGGCCAAGGACGACGTGGCCTCCGCCTTCGTGCCCGGTGATCACGCCACGACCTTCGGCGGCCAGCCCCTGGCCACCGCCGCGGCCCGCAAGGTGCTGGAGGTCATGGAGCGCGAGGACGTGCCCGCCCGGGCCACCGACGCCGGCAAGCGGCTGTCCGACGGCCTCCTGGCCCTGCCCCACGTCGTCGGCGTGCGGGGTCTCGGCCTCCTGTTGGCGGCCGAACTGGAGGACCGGGACGGTCGGGAGGTGGCCAAGGCGGCCCTCGCGGCGGGCCTGGTGATCAACGGCGTCAGCGCCACCGCCCTGCGGTTCGCCCCCAGCCTCCTGATCAGCGAAGCCGAGATCGACGAAGCCCTGAGCATCCTGGAAGGCGTGTTGACGTGAGGCACCTGTTGGAGATCGACGACCTGAGCCGGGACGAGCTGTTCGAGGTGATCTCCCTCGCCCTCGACCCCAACCCGCCCCAGGTCCTGTCCCGCAAGGGGATGGCCCTGGTGTTCGAGAAGCCCTCGGCCCGCACCCGCAACTCCATGGAGATGGCGGTCAAGGACCTCGGGGGGCACCCGGTGACCATCCGCAGCGAGGAGGTCAGCATCGACCAGCGGGAGTCCGCCGAGGACGTGGCCCGCACGCTGGCCTGCTACCACGCCGCCATCGGCGCCCGCGTCTTCGACCACTCCGTGCTGGAGCGGATGGCCAAGGTCTCCTGGGTGCCCATCATCAACCTGCTCTCCGACGACGCCCATCCGCTGCAGGCCCTGGCCGACCTGCTCACCATGGCCGACGAGTTCGGCGACCTGAACGGCCACACGCTGGCCTACGTGGGCGATGGCAACAACATGTGCCGCTCCCTCGCGCTGGCCGCGACGCTGGCCGGGATGCAGGTCCGGGTGGCCAGTCCGCCCGGTTACGCGCTGGCCCCCCACGACGTCGACCGGATCGCGGGCATGGGCGTCGCCCCGCAGCTCTTCGACCGGCCCGAGGAGGCCGTCGACGGTGTCGACGTCGTCTACACCGACGTGTGGACCTCGATGGGCCAGGAGACCGAGGCCGCCGCCCGCCGGAAGGCCTTCGAGGGCTTCATGGTCGACGACCGGGTCATGGGCCTCGCCGCGGAGAAGGCGATCTTCCTGCACTGCCTGCCCGCCCACCGGGGCGAGGAGGTCTCCCACGAGGTGCTGGACGGACCCCGGAGCCGGGTCTGGCGGCAGGCCGAGAACCGCATGCACGCCGCCCGCGGTGCCGTGGCCTGGATCCTGGGGCAGGTCTGAGATGAGCGTCGAAGACGCTCGGCGGGCCGAAGAGGCCCGCAGGCCGATGAGCCGTCAGGCGAAGAGGCAGCAACGATGAGCGCCAAGACCCAGCGCCAGCACAAGATCGCCAAGTACCTCGAGACCGAGGACGTCTCCAGCCAGGCCCAGCTCGTGGAGCTGTTGGCCGCTGACGGGATCAACGCCACCCAGGCCACCGTGTCCCGGGACCTCGACGACCTCGGGGCCATCAAGGTGCGGGCCCGGGGCGGGGTCACGGTCTACGCCGTGCCCGAACTGCCCAAGGACCAGGTGCCGCCCGAGGACCACCTGCGCCGGGTGCTGGGGGACTGGGTGGTCGACGTGGCCCACAGCCAGAACCTCGTCGTCCTGCGCACCCCGCCCGGCTCGGCCCACGTCGTGGCTTCGGCCCTCGACCGCTCCGTCGCTGCCCGAGGTGCTCGGCACCGTGGCCGGCGACGACACCCTCATCATCGTGGCGGACGAAGACGTCGCCGGATCGACCCTGGCCGACCAGCTCCGTGAGCTGGCCGGCCTTTCCTGAGCAACCGAGAGACAGAGGAACCTGATGGCCAGAAGAGTGGTGCTCGCCTACAGCGGTGGTCTCGACACGTCGGTCGCCGTGCGCTGGCTGATCGACGAACTGGACTACGAGGTCGTGTGCCTCTGTGCCGACGTCGGCCAGGAGGGCAACGACTGGGGGCCGGTGCTCGATCGGGCCCGGGCGGCCGGCGCGGTCGAGGCCGAGGTGGTCGACGTCCGGAGCGAGTTCGCCAAGGACTTCGTCGCGCCCGCCCTGCGGGCCAACGCCATGTACGAGGGTCGCTACCCGCTGGTCTCGGCCTTGTCCCGGCCCGTCATCGTCCGTCATCTGGTCGAGGCGGCCAACCGCTACGGCGCGTCGGCCGTGGCCCACGGCTGCACGGGCAAGGGCAACGACCAGGTCCGCTTCGAGGTCGGCGTGCGCTCGATCGCCCCGAACCTCGACGTGCTCGCCCCGGTCCGCACCTGGGGCATGACCCGCGAGGACGCCATCCACTACGCCTACGACCACGAGATCCCGATCCCGGCGACGAAGGAGAAGGTGTACTCCATCGACGACAACCTCTGGGGCCGGGCCATCGAGTGCGGCGAGATGGAGGACCCGTGGGCGGTGCCGCCACCCGGGGTCTGGTCGATGACCAAGCCGACCGCGACCGAGCCCCGCGACCTGGTGATCGGCTTCGAGGAGGGCGTGCCGACCGTCGGTCGACGGCGAGGAGCTGGGCCTGGTCGAGCTCATCGAGAAGCTCAACACCGTCGTCGGCTCCTACGGCTGGGGCCGCATCGACATGGTCGAGAACCGGCGGGTCGGCATCAAGAGCCGGGAGACCTACGAGTGCCCGGCCGCCCTGGCGCTGATCATGGCCCACACCGACCTCGAGTCGATCACCCTGGAGCGGGACCTGGCCCGGGAGAAGGCCCGGCTCGAGCCCCGGTACGCCGAGCTGATCTACGACGGGCTGTGGTTCTCGCCGCTGCGGGCCGCCTTCGACGCCTTCGTCGAGGAGAGCCAGCAGTTCGTCACCGGCGAGGTCCGCCTGCGCCTGTCGCCGGGCCAGTGCGAGGTGACCGGGCGGCGCAGCCCGCACTCGCTCTACGACTACGGCTTGGCCACCTACGACGCCGAGGACAGCTTCCACCACGAGGACACGCGCCGGCTTCGTCCGCCTGTGGGGCCTCGGCCTCGAGACCTGGGCCGCCAAGCGCCTCGAGCAGAAGGCCGAGCTCCCTGGTGACCCTCTGGCACGGGCGGTTCGGGGACGGGCCGGCCGAGGAGCTGTTGGCGTACACGGTCAGCCTGCCCTTCGACGTGCGGCTGGCGGCCGACGACCTCGCCGGCTCGCGGGCCCACGTCCGCGGCCTGGTGCGGGGCGAGCTGCTGGACGGGGACGAGGCCGCCGCGGTGCTGGCGGCCCTCGACCAGGTCGAGGCGGAGCTGGCCGCGGGGACGTTCACCTTCGAGCCGTCGGACGAGGACATCCACACCGCGGTCGAGCGCCGGGTGACCGAGATCGCCGGTGCGCCGGGGGCCAAGCTCCACACCGGTCGGAGTCGCAACGACCAGGTGGCCACCGACCTGCGCCTGTTCGCCAAGCGGGAGCTGGGGGTGGTCGTGGACCGCGTCCTCGCCCTCCAGGGCGTCCTGGCCGAGCGGGCCGACGAGGTGGGCGAGGCCTATCTGCCGGGCTACACGCACCTGCAGCGGGCCCAGCCCGTCCTGTTGGCCCACCACCTGCTGGCCCACGGCTGGGCCCTGGCCCGCGACGTGGACCGGCTGCTGGACTGCCGGCGCCGCCTCGACGTCTCGCCTCTGGGCGCCGGGGCCCTGGCGGGCTCGTCGCTGCCCCTCGACCCCGCGGGCGTGGCCGCCGACCTGGGCTTCGCCCGGGCCTTCGACAACTCGCTCGACGCCGTCGGGGACCGGGACTTCGTGGCCGAGGCCCTCTTCGCCCTGGCCCTGCTCGGGGTGCACCTCTCGCGCATCGGGGAGGAGCTGGTGCTGTGGAGCTCGGAGGAGTTCGGCTTCTGTCGCCTCTCGGACACCTACGCCACCGGCAGTTCGATGATGCCCCAGAAGAAGAACCCCGACGTCGCCGAGCTGGCCCGGGGGAAGTCCGGTCGTCTCATCGGCCACCTGACGGGGCTGTTGGCCACCCTGAAGGGCTTGCCCCTGGCGTACAACCGGGACCTCCAGGAGGACAAAGAGCCCCTGTTCGATGCCCTGGACCAGGTCAGCCTCGGTCTGGCCGCCCTCACGGGGATGCTGGCCGAGCTCACCTTCGTCACCGATCGCATGGCGGCGGCCGCCGACGATCCTGCGGCGGGTGCCACCGACCTGGCCGAGTTCCTGGTCCGGGCCGGGATGCCCTTCCGGGACGCCCACGGCGTGGTCGGTGATCTCGTGCGCCGCTCGATCGACGACGGCGAGGACCTGGCCACGCTGGTCGCCGCCGAGCCCCGCCTCGGCCCCGACGCCGCGGCCCTCCTCGAGCCCGGCGTCGCCGTCACCATGCGCACCACCCGCGGCGCCGGTGGCCCCGCCGCCCTCCCGCTCCAGCGCGAGGCCTTCGCCGCCCGCCTGGCCGAGGACCACGCCCGTCGGTGAGGCCTCCGCTGTCGTTCTGGCCCCGAACCATGTCGGTTGCCGCGCGTGGTCCGCGGCCAGAACGGAAGCTTTGCGGCTGGTGAAGCGGGTGTCGAGGGGGTTCTTCGCCCGGGACAGCCGGGTGGTGGCGCCCGACTTGCTGAACAAGGTGCTGGTGCGGCGCGAGCGGTCTGGACGCATCGTGGAGGTCGAGGCCTACGCGGGCGCCGAGGACCCTGCCAGCCACGGGTTCCGCGGTCCCACGGCCCGAAACGAGGTCATGTTCGGCCCGGCCGGGCACCTGTACGTCTACTTCACGTACGGGATGCACTTCTGCGCCAACGCGGTCTGCGGGGAGGTGGGGGAGAGCTCGGCGGTGCTCCTGCGGGCCCTGGCTCCCCTGAGCGGGCTGGACGAGATGCGGGCCGCTCGCGGCCCGGCGGCGAGGCGAGACCGGGACCTGTGCAGCGGCCCGGCCAAGCTGTGCCAGGCCCTCGGCATCGACCGGGCCCAGGACGGGGTGGACCTCGTCACTGGCGAGGAGGTCAGCGTGTACGACGACGGGACGCCCCCACCGGCCGCGCCCGGCGTGTCCGCCCGCATCGGCATCTCGGTGGCCGTCGACGAAGCCTGGCGCTGGTTCGTCCCCGGGGACCCCAACCTGTCCCGGCCCGGCTGATGGACCGCTTCCGCCCCGAGCTGCTCATCGTGGCTGCTGCTGTCCTCTGGGGGACGACCGGCACCGCCCAGGACCTCGGCGACGTCGGCGCCTCCCCGGTCGCCGTCGGCGTGGCCCGCGATCGCGCTCGGCGGCGCCCTCCTCGGGGTCCTCGCCTGGGCCACCACCCGTTCTGGTTGCGCTCCCTGTTCGTCAGGAACACGGGGGAGCAACCAGAACGGGATGCGGGGCGGTGCCGGGGGCGGTGGGGGCGGGGATCGTGGCGGTGGCGGGGTACCAGGCGTGCTTCTTCGCGGCGGTGGAGCGGGCCGGCGTCGCCCTTGGGACCCTGGTGGCGATCGGCAGCGGGCCGGTGTTCACCGGGATCGTGGCCCTGGTGGCCAGCCGGGAGCGGCCGGTCTCCCGCTGGTACCCGGCGACGGGCCTGGCCGTCGTGGGCTGTGGCCTCCTGCTGGCCTCGGGCGGCGACAGCGAGCTGGACGCCGTCGGCCTCGGTCTGGCCCTCGGGGCGGGGCTGTCCTACGCGGTGTACACCGTCGCCGCGAAGGCGGTCCTGAGCCGAGGCGTCCCCGGGCCGACGGTGATGGCCACGTTCTTCCTCGGGGCGCGTTGCTCTTGGCCCCGGCGCTGCTGTTCGCGGACACCGACGGCCTGACCACGGGCAAGGGCCTGGCCATGGTGATCTGGCTCGGCGTGGCCACCACCGCGGTCTCCTATGTGTTCTTCAGCGCCGGCCTGCAGCGCCTGCGGTCATCGACCGTCGCCACCCTGAGCCTCACCGAGCCCCTCACGGCCGCGCTGTTGGGGGTGGTGGTCCTCGGCGAGCGTCCGGGCCTCCTGGCCGCTGTGGGCGCTCTGGTGCTCCTCTCCGGCCTCCTGGTCATCAGCCTCGGGCCCGGTTCACCGGAGCCGGTGCCCGAACCCTAGGGAAACCGAGAACGAGGCAAGAACGGGGGCGTGGGGTCCTGCCGAGGGGTCGTCGGGGGCGGTCACGGCCGTTTTGTCGCCCCGAAATCCCACCCGCAGTGGCGGCCCGTCGTTCTGGCGCCTGATTTCCCGCCCCTGGGCCCGAAATCAGGCGCCAGAACGCTGAGGTCGGCCGCGAACACGCTGTTTCGCCACGGAGGGTGGCGAGATCAGGTGGAAGGGCGCCGCCGAGCCCGGCGGGCGGAGCCAGCCCCCCGTGGTTGCCGTCGGTCGGCCCGGCTCGAGGCTGCAGGGCCGCCGCCCGGCACTCGTCGAGAAGCGCTCGGCCCGAAGGGCTCAGGCGTCGAGGGGGGTGGAGCAGGCGAGCATGTCGTTGACCATCGTGAAGTGGTCGAGGGTGACGGTGATCTGACCGGTGCCCCGGGCCGTGATGAGCAGCTCGGCGTCCTCGCCGGCGGTGAGGGCCTCGGCGAACTCGACCCGGTCGGTGAGGTACGTGTCCCAGTCCTCCAGCCACAGGCGGGTCAGGCGGGCGTCCTGGCCAGTCGTCGGGGCGATGGCCCGCAGGTCGGCCACCATCTCGGTGAGGATGTCGTTGGCCTCGGCGACGGTGGCCCCCCGCTCCTCGGGGGTCTCGCGCGT